>NZ_JBQSWR010000008.1:0-138482 GCF_052377405.1 Corynebacterium sp. AOP40-9SA-29
TAACCCACCAAGAAGAATCAAGGGGATGCCGTTGCGGCTGAGATTCAAGGTACACCATCACGTTGCGACTACGCAACCCGGCGGTTAACAGCCGATGAAGTGTGCACCTCGTGCCAGCACCACCCGGACTGTGTCCCGGTGTCTCGCTGACTCGCATCAATCTACACATATGCCAATGGCCCCACAACTTCGCTGGTCAGCGAGTTGCGGGGCCAATCCTCTTCCGCGGAAGGGACGTTCTAGCCGACATGCACGCCGGCGAAGCGCTTCTTTCCCTTGCGGAGCACCAGCCAGTCACCGGCCAGAAGATCGTCCGCGCCCGGCGCCCACTCCGGGTCGGAGACGCGCACGTTGTTTACGTAGGCACCACCTTCACCGATCGTCCGGCGAGCGGCACCCTTCGACTTCTCCAGTCCGGTGGCGACCAGCAGGTCCACGACCACGGTCCCCGGTGCGACCTCGGCGACCTCGGTCTCCGACAGCGCACCTCCCAGAGTCTGCTCGTCGAGCTCGGCGAGCTCGGCCTTACCGAAGAGTGCCTCCGCAGCCTTCTCGACCTTCGCCACCGCCTCGTCACCGTGGACCAGGGACGTCATCTCACGGGCGAGCACCCGCTGGGCCTCACGCTTGAACGGACGCTCCGCCACTTCCTGCGCCAACCGGTCCAGCTCGACCTGGTCGAGGAAGGTGAACCACCGCAGGTAACGGATGACGTCGGCGTCCGCCGCGTTCAGGAAGTACTGGTACCAGCTGTACGGGCTGGTGATCTCCGGGTCGAGCCAGAGCTTGCCGCCACCGGTGGACTTGCCGAACTTGCGTCCCTCCGAGTCCGTGACCAGTGGGACGGTGAGGCCGTGGACGGTCTCCCCGTCCAGCCGACGGTTCAGGTCGACACCCGAGACGATGTTGCCCCACTGGTCGGATCCGCCGATCTGCAGCCGGCAGTCGTGCGCGCGACGCAGCTCCACAAAGTCGTTGGCCTGCAGCAGCATGTAGGAGAACTCGGTGTAGCTCATCCCGTCCGACTCGAGGCGACGCTTCACCGTGTCCCTGGCGAGCATCGTGTTCAGGCCGAAGTTCTTCCCCAGGTCACGCAGGAAGTCGATGGCCGTCATCTTCTCGGTCCACTCGATGTTGTTCGCCGGGATCGCAGCGTTGTCCCCTTCGAAGGAGACGAACCGTGCGAGCTGCTTCTTGATCCGCTCGACGTTCGCCGCGACCTCGTCGACCGAGAGCATCGTGCGCTCCCCCACGTCGCGCGGGTCGCCGATCATGCCGGTGGCACCGCCGGCCATGACGATCGGAGTGTGCCCCGCACGCTGTAGACGCGCCAGCATCAGCAACGGCACCAGGTGCCCGGCGTGCAGCGACGGGCCCGTCGGGTCGAAGCCGACGTAAGCGGTGGTCGGGGTGGAGAGCTCCTCGTGGAGGGCGTCGAGGTCGGTGGACTGCGCGACGAGGCCCCGCCACTGCAGCTCGTCGAGGATGTTGGTGTTGTCGGTCATTCCTGTGGTTCCTTCTGTACTTCCCGTGATGGAGTTAGTTACCGGTCAGCGGCCAGCTGACGGCTTCGTCGGCAAGCAGGACGGGGATGCCGTCCTGCACCGGATAGGCCACGCTCAGCCGTGGGTTGACCAGATAGTCACCGTGGACCTCCAGGGCCTGCTTGTCCTGGGGGCACACGAGGATCTCGAGAAGTCGGGAATCGATCATGCGCTCAGTCTATCCGCATTCGCGGCACCCGTCCGCACAGGGTGGTGAACAGGCTCACCCACTGCCCGGCATCCAACTCCTTAGGCAGTGCGGCGTCGCCGTGACGCATGGACCATGATCTGCCTGATCCCGGGGCATGCAGGACGCACCGCGGCATCGCCGTGGTCAGGTGGAAAGGCAGGTTGCCGACGGTATGGACGGCCGGGTCCAGTCTCTGTTCCAGCCACCGGACGTTGTCCGGGTCGATCTCGACGACCTTCCTGATCGTCGCGTCGTTAACGAGGTAGTTCTGGCCGTTCTCATGACGACCGTTGTTGCGCCTGTAGGTAAGCAAGGAAATGCACACTCCGCGGAAAAGCTGTCCGGACGGGTCCTGGCGTGAACCTGCGTCCGGGCCGTGTTCCGGGCACGCCAAAAGCGCCGCCCGGCTGGACTGGCTGGGCGGCGGTGTAGTTGACGGCGTACATGGTGTTCATGACACCGGACGCTGTCAGCGCAGCGGCGTCCCCGTCCACACTCGCGCGTCGGCGACGGCGTCCTCGACGCGTCCGAGCTGCTCTGCGACCCGCACGCCGGCGGTGCCGCCGCGGGTCGAGCGCGATGCCACCGCACCGTCGACGGTGAGAACCTCGCGGACCTCCGGGGTGAGCCCCGGGTGCACGCCGGACAGCTCGTCGTCGGTGAGGTCGACCAGGTCCACTCCCCTGCTCTCGGCGATACGCACGCACTGACCGGACGCCTCGTGGGCGTCGCGGAAGGGCACGCCCTGCCGGACCATCCACTCGGCGAGATCGGTGGCCAGGGTGAACCCGGCGGGAGCGAGCTCGCGCAGACGCTGCGGGTGGAAGGTCAGCGTGCCGACCAGCCCGGCCATCGCTGGGAGCAGCAGCCGCAGCTGCGCCACCGAGTCGACGATGGGCTCCTTGTCCTCCTGCAGGTCACGGTTGTAGGCCAACGGCAGTGCCTTGAGCGTGGCCAGCAGGCCGGTGTGGTTGCCGATGAGCCGACCGGTCTTGCCACGCATCAGCTCGGCGACGTCCGGGTTCTTCTTCTGCGGCATGATCGACGAACCGGTCGACCACTCGTCCGCGAGGGTCACGTAGCCGAACTCGGGGGTCGACCAGGCGATGATCTCCTCGGCCAGACGCGACAGGTCCACGGCGACCTGCGCCAGCACGAAGGAGGTCTCCGAGGCGAAGTCGCGCGAACTCGTCGCATCGATCGAGTTGTCACCGGCGGAGTCGAAACCGAGGTCCGCGGCGATGGCCTCCGGGTCCAACGCCAGCGAGGAACCCGCCAGCGCGCCGGAGCCGTACGGGGACACGGCCAGACGCTTGTCCAGGTCACGGAACCGAGCGACATCGCGCAGCAACGGCTGTGCGTGCGCCAGCAGCTGGTGACCCAGCAGTACCGGCTGTGCCGCCTGGAAGTGCGTCTTACCCGGCATCACCACGTCCGGGTTCGCCTGAGACTGCGCGACCAGGGCATCGACAACGTCGAGCACCCCGTCGGTGGTCTCACGCACCGCGTCGCGCACCCACATGCGGAACAACGTGGCGACCTGGTCGTTACGGGAACGACCCGCACGCAACCGACCGCCGACCTCCGGGCCGACCCGGTCGATCAGCCCGCGCTCCATCGCACCGTGGACGTCCTCGTCGCCGGCGTCCGGGCCGAAAGCGCCGGACGCGACGTCCTCACCCAGGCGGGTGAGCCCGTCGAGCATCGTCGCCAGGTCCTCGTCGGAGAGCAGCCCGGCCCGGTGCAGCACCTTGGCGTGCGCCGTGGAGGCCAGCACGTCGTAAGGGGCCAGCACCCAGTCGAAGTGCGTCGACTTGCTCAACGCGGCCATCGCCTCGGTGGGCCCGCCGGCGAACCGGCCGCCCCACAGTGCGCCCTCGTTGGTGCCGTGCTTCTCGATCGGCTTCTCGGTCGGCTTGTCGGTCATGTGTCCTTACTTCCCGCCGCGGTCGCGCTTGTTGGCGATCTTGGAGGACAGGCCGTGGAGCTCCACGAAGCCCTTCGACATGGTCTGGTCGAAGGTGTCACCGGTGTCGTAGGTCGCCAGGTTGAAGTCGTAGAGCGAGGAGTCGGAGCGACGCCCGTTGACCACGATCGAACCGTTGTGCAGGACCAGGCGGATGTCGCCGGTCACGTGCTCCTGGGTGGACTCGACGAAGGCGTCCAGGGAACGCTTCAGCGGGGAGAACCAGAGTCCGTCGTAGACCTGGTTGGACCACTCGGCGTCGATGCCGCGCTTGTAGCGGGCCAGCTCGCGCTCGATGGTCACGTCCTCCAGCGCCTCGTGGGCACGGATCAGCGTCAGGGCGCCCGGGGCCTCGTAGACCTCGCGGGACTTGATGCCGATCAGGCGGTCCTCGACCATGTCGAGACGACCCACGCCCTGCGCACCGGCGCGACGGTTGAGCTCCTCGATCGCCTGCAGCACGGTGACCTCACGGCCATCGATGGCCACGGGCTTGCCGGACTTGAAGGAGATGATGACCTCGTCGGGGGCCTGTCCCAGGGACGGCTCCTCGGTGTAGGCGTAGAGGTCCTTCGTCGGCGGGTTCCACAGGTCCTCCAGGAACCCGGTCTCCACGGCGCGGCCCCACACGTTCTGGTCGATGGAGAACGGCGAGGACGCCGACTGCTCGATCGGGACGTTGTTCTCTTCGGCGAAGGCGATCGCCTTGTCGCGGGTCCAGGCGAAGTCGCGGGCCGGGGCGATGATCTTCAGGGACGGGTCGGTGTCCATGAAACCGACCTCGAAGCGGACCTGGTCGTTGCCCTTGCCGGTGCAACCGTGGGCCACGTGGGTGCCACCGTGCTCCTGTGCGGCCTCGACGAGGTGCTTGACGATCAGTGGGCGGGAAATCGCCGAGACCATCGGGTACTGCTTCATGTACATCGCGTTCGCCTTGATGGTCGGGAGGCAGTACTCCTCGGCGAACTCATCACGGGCATCGACGACGATGGACTCGACAGCACCGGCGCCGATGGCGCGCTGGCGGACGGACTCCATGTCCTCGCCGCCCTGGCCGAGGTCGATGGAGACGGCGACGACGTCGCCGCCGGTCATCTGCTTGAGGTAGGGGATAGCGACAGTGGTGTCGAGGCCACCGGAGTAAGCGAGTACGACGCGATCAGTCATGTTGTTCGTCGGTCCTTTCGGATGAGGGTTGCGTTGGGTTAAGTCTATCTGGTGCGTGGTCGTCCACGGCCGGTGGGGACAGAACCGCCGGAGCCGGCGACACCGAGATCTCGTGGAGGTGCTCTGCCAGGGCACGCCCGTCGACGGGGTCTCTCGCCAGCACGAAGACGGTGTCGTCACCGGCGATGGTGGCCACCACTTCGGGTAGCTCCGAGCGGTCGATCACGCTGGCGAGGTACTGAGCCGCACCCGGCGGCGTGCGCAGCACCGCGGTGTTGCCGGAGTGGTCAGTGCCCACCAGGAGTTCCACGAGGATACGGCGCAGCCGAGCCGGGCCGTCGGCGGGGAGCTCCCCGTCCGGCGCGCCGAGGCTGTAGACCGACTGCCCCTCGGAGCGCACCTTGCGCGCCCCGAGGTCCACCAGGTCACGCGAGAGCGTGGTCTGGGTGATGTCGACACCTTCGTCGGCGAGCAGGTCCTGGAGCTGGCGTTGACTCGTCACCCGACGGCCTTCGACCAGGCGCGAGATCAGTCCCTGCCGGGCGGATCGCGTGAGCGGTGCCGCGGTGTTCGGTCGGTTCAGGTTATTTAGCGCAGCAGCCATTCCAGCAGTGCCTTCTGTGCGTGGAGCCGGTTCTCCGCCTCGTCGAAGACGATCGACTGCGGACCGTCGATCACCTCGGCGGCCACCTCGTAGCCGCGGTAGGCGGGCAGGCAGTGCATGAACACCGCGTCCTTGTCGGCGGTCGCCATCATCTCGGCGGTGACCTGGAAGGGTGCGAGCGCCTCGGTGTCGCGGTCGGCGTCCATGCCCATCGACACCCAGGTGTCCGTGATGACCACGTCGGCCCCGGTCACGTCCGGACGGTCGGTAATGGTCAGAGTGGCACCGGTCTCGTCGGCACGGACCTGCGCGCGGTCGACGAAACGCTGCTCGGGTTGGAAGCCCTGCGGTGCGGCGATGGTGATGTCTACTCCAGCGGTGGCGAAGCCGAGCATGTAGGAGTTGGCCATGTTGTTGGCCCCGTCGCCGAGGTAGACGGCCTTGAGACCCTTGAGGTCCCCCTTGTGTTGACGGATGGTCAGCAGGTCGGCGAGGATCTGGCAGGGGTGGAAGTCGTCGCACAGGGCGTTGACGATCGGTACGGTGGCGGTCTCCGCCATGTCGTGCAGGTTCTGGTGCGCGCCGGTGCGCCACACCACGGCGTCCACGAAGCGGGAGAGCACCGCGCCGGTGTCCTGGTAGGACTCCTTCTTTCCCATCTGGGACTTTCCGGAGTCCACCACGACGGGGTGGCCGCCGAGCTGGTTGATGCCCACGTCGAAGGAGAAACGGGTGCGGGTGGAGGTCTTGTCGAACAGCACGGCCACGGACTTGTTGCGCAGGCTCGTGCGGTAGGGGTCCTTGACCATCTCCATACCCAGGTCGAGGATCTCGGCCTGTTCGGCGACGGTCACCGCGTCGTCGGCGAGGAAGTGACGGGTCATGACAACAGCTCCTTGATGGTGGTGAGGGATTCACGAAGGTCGGTCTCCGTGATGGTCAGCGGGGGGACAAGACGCAGGACGTCCGGTGCCGGCTGGTTGACCAGCAGGCCGGCGGCCAGTGCCTCCCCGACGAGCCCGGGGTGGGCCTCGGTGAGCACCACGCCGAGCATCAGGCCGCGGCCGCGGATGTGCGAGACGGTGTCCAAGGGCTCCAGTTCGGCGCGAACCAGCTTCTCCATCTCGACGACGTGCTCGAGAAGGTTCTCGGAACGGATCGTGTCGACCACGGCGTTGCCGGCGGCGCAGGCCACCGGATTACCGCCGAAGGTCGAACCGTGCTGGCCCTTGGCCAGCAGCTGGGCGGCCGGGGTCGCGGCGACGCAGGCGCCGATGGGCAGGCCGCCGCCGAGCCCCTTGGCCAGGGTGACGACGTCCGGCAGGACGTCCTCGACCTGGTAGCCGAACCACTGTCCAGTGCGTCCCATCCCGGCCTGGACCTCGTCGACGACCATGAGGATCCCGTACTCGTCGCACAGGGCGCGGACGTCGCGCAGGAAACCCTCGGGTGCGGGCATCACGCCGGTCTCCCCCTGAATCGACTCCAGGAAGATCGCCGCCGTATCCGACACCAGGCCGTCCTGCTCGACGAGGGCACGCAGCGCGTCGATGTCCCCGTAGGGGTAGAACTCCACGCCGCCGGGCAGCGGTTCGAAGGGCGCCCGCTTGTCCGGCTGGCCGGTGAGTGCGAGTGCACCCATGGTACGGCCGTGGAAGCCGTGTTCGGCGGCGAGCACGCGGCCACGTCCGGTGAGCCGGGCGATCTTGAAGGCCGCCTCGTTGGCCTCGGCACCGGAGTTGGAGAAGAACACCTGAGCGTCCGGGGCGATGAGGCCCTGCAGGGCGGTGGCCAGCGCGATGGCCTGCGGGTGGGCGTGGATGTTCGAGGTATGCCCCAGCGTGGCGATCTGCTCGCTCACGGCCTGCACGATCGCCGGGTGGGCGTGGCCCAGGGCGTTGACCGCGATGCCGGCGAGCAGGTCGATGTACTCCCGACCGTCGGCGTCGGTGACCCGCGCGCCGGAGCCGGAGACCAGTTCAATCTCCGGGGTGCCGTAGGTGGGCATCACCGCGGACTCCCAGGCGGACTTCCAGTTGTTCGCGTCACTATCAGGCATGGGGCGACTCCCAGTCGTCACGGGCGATCATCGTGCCGATACCGCCCTCGGTCATGAGCTCGAGGATCACGGAGTGGCGTTCACGTCCGTCGATCACGTGTGCGGCGGAAACCCCGGTGCGCACGGCGGACAGGCAGGCCTCCATCTTCGGGATCATGCCGGAGTCCAGGTCCGGCAGGATCTTCTCCAGCTGGTCCGGGGCGATCCTGGACACCAGGGAACTCTTGTCCGGCCAGTCGGTGTACAGGCCCTCCACGTTGGTGAGCACCACGAGGCGTTCCGCGCCGACGGCGGCGGCCAGCGCGCCGGCCGCGGTGTCGGCGTTGATGTTGTGGACCAGCCCGTCCTCGTCGGGGGCGAAGGGCGCGACGACGGGGATGCGTCCGGCGTCGATGAGGTCCATCAGCACCTCGGCGTTGACGTGGGAGATGTCGCCGACCCGGCCCAGGTCGACCTCGACCCCGTCCACCGTAGCGGTGCGCTTGACGGCGGTGAACAGGCCGGCGTCCTCCCCGGAGGTGCCCACGGCGAAGGGGCCGTGCTGGTTGATGAGGTTCACCAGTTCGCGGCCGACCTTGCCGAAGAGCACCATGCGCACGTACTCCATGGTCTCCGGGGTCGTCACCCGGAACCCGCCGACGAACTCGCCGGGCAGGTCGACCTTCTCCAGCATCTCGGTGATCTGGGGTCCGCCGCCGTGGACCACGATCGGGTGGGTGCCAACCGAGCGCAGGAAGGCCATGTCGGCGGCGAAGGCCTGTTTGAGTTCCTCGTCGATCATGGCGTTGCCGCCGTACTTCACCACCACGATCTTGTCGCGGTAGTGCAGCAGCCAGGGCAGTGCCTCGGCGAGCACGTTCGCCCGGGTCGCCGGGTCGAGGTCGGTGGCGCCGCGGTAGACGACCTTCTCGGGGTCAGGTTCGGTCATGGTGTTTCCCTCGTCGTCTAGGAGCTGTAGGCGGAGTTGATGTGGACGTAGTCGTGTGAGAGGTCCGTGGTCCAGACCGTGGCCTTGCCTTCTCCCCCGGTCCCCAGGTCGACGAGGACGTCGATGTCCTCGCCGGAGAGGTCCACGTCCCGGGCCCCGGGGGCACCGGTGGAGTCCACACAGACGGGGTGGCCGTTGAAGCTCACCGAAATGCGGTCGGGGTCCATGGCCACCGGGGCCATGCCCACGGCGGCGAGGGTGCGTCCCCAGTTCGGGTCGGAGCCGAACATGGCGCATTTGAAGAGGCTGTCGCGCCCGAGGACGCGCGCGGCGGTCTTCGCCTCGGCGTCGGAGTCGGTGCCGGTGACGGTGATCGCCACGCGCTTGGTCACGCCCTCGGCGTCGGCCTGAAGCTGGCGCGCCAGGTCGAGGCACACGGCGTGCACGGCGGCGCGGAACTCCGCGTCGTCGGGGGTCACTCCGGACGCGCCGTTGGCCATGAGGATCACCGTGTCGTTGGTGGAGGTGGACCCGTCGATGTCGACGCAGTCGAAGGTGACCTCGCTGGACGCCTTGAGCGCGGGTGCCGGGTCCTCGACGTGCGCGTCGGTGGTCAGCACGATCAGCATCGTGGCCAGGGACGGGGCCATCATGCCCACACCCTTGCCCATGCCGCCGAGGGACCAGCCGTCGCCGTGGTAGACAGCCTGCTTGCTGACCAGGTCGGTGGTCATGATTGCCTCGGCGGCGGCGGTACCTGCCTCCGGGGACCGCGCCTCGTCCTCCCCCACCTGGCCGGTCAGGGTCTCCACACCGGCCAGGATCTTGTCCATCGGCAGGGTATCGCCGATCAGGCCGGTGGAGCACACGGCGATCTCGGAGGACGCCACGCCGAGGTGCTCCGCGACGGCGTCGGCGGTCGCCGCGGCGTCCACGTCGCCCTGGGTGCCGTTGCAGGCGTTGGCATTGCCGGCATTGAGGATCACCGCGTGGAAGGTGCCGTCGTTGTTCGCGCGGGTGAGCTTCACCGGCGAGGCGACGACCCGGTTGCGGGTGAAGACCGCCGCGGCGGTGTACTCGGGGCCGTCGTTGACGACGAGCGCCATGTCCGGGTTGCCGGACGGCTTGATGCCCGCGGTGGTCGAGGCCGCGCGGAAGCCGGCGGCGGCGGTGACGCCGAGGGCCTCGGTGGTCTGCTCCACGGCGTTCACCGGCTCGGTGTCCCGGGGCTCGGTGATGTGGTCCGGGAACGTCGCGGAGTCGTTCGGGTCGAAGGTGTCGCTCATGTCCGTTGTTCTCCTACAGTCCGGCCATCGGCAGGCCGGCGGTCTCGTCCCAGCCCTGGATCAGGTTGAGGCACTGCACGGCGGCGCCGGCGGTGCCCTTGGTCAGGTTGTCGATCGCGCTGGTGGCGACCACTACCCCGTCGGTCACGGTGACCTGGATGTGCGCCATGTTGGTTCCGACCACACTCTTGACCTCGGGCTGTTCGCCCTCGGGCAGCAGGTGGAGGAAGGGTTCGTCGGCGCAGTAGTCCTCGTAGGCGGCGCGCAGCTCGGCGGCGCTGCCCTTGGCGGCGGCGGTGACGGTGGTCAGGATGCCGCGTCCCAGCGGTGCCAGCACCGGGGTGAAGGTCACCTTCGCGCTACCGGACTCGCTGGTCTCTCCGCCAGGCAGGACGCGACGGATGTTCTGCGCGATCTCCGGGGTGTGTCGGTGGGTGCCGACCTTGTAGGCCCGCACATTGCCCATCGTCTCCCCGCCCAGCAGGGCGACGGCGGGCTTCTTGCCGGCACCGGTGACGCCGGTGACGGAGACGACGGACACCTCGGGGCTCATCAGACCAGCGGCCATGGCGGGCAGCAGGGCCAGGGTGGCTCCGGTCGGGAAGCAGCCGGGCACGGCGACGCCGGACGCCGCGGCGATCGTGTCGCGGTTGCCGGGCAGTTCGGGGATGCCGTAAGGCCAGCTGCCGGGGTAGTCGCCGCCGTAGTAGGCGTCCCAGTCGGCCTTGTCGGTCAGACGCCGGTCGGCGCCGCAGTCCAGCACCACCGTGTCGCCCAGATCAAGGGACGACGACACCCCGTGCGGCAGGGCGAGGATGGCGACATCGTGGCCGGCCAGGACCTCGGTGGTGGTCTCCTCGACGGTACGGTCGGCGAGCTGCGGCAGCCCGGGGACGAGATCCCCGAAGCGCTGGCCAGCGTTGGACGCACCGGTGAGTGCGCCAATACGGAAGTCCCGGCCGTGGCCGGGGTGGTTAAGGAGGAGGCGGAGAGCCTCGCCACCGGCGTACCCGCTGGCGCCTGCGACTGCGATGGATATCATCGTGCAAGTATGCACCTGCGCGACAGCAATTGCAAGTTATGCACGAATCCGGTTTTTATGCAGGACGCTCCCCTGCCTGCGCGCTCAGCCGCGCAGCGTCGCGCCGACGGCCGTCGCCGCGGCGTCCACGGCCGCCCCACGTGCCTCGGACGCCTCGTCCTCGGTCAGGGTGCGGTCGGCGGCGCGGAAGCGCAGGGTGAAGGTCAGCGACCGCTTGCCCTCGCCCAGGGCGTCGGAGTGGTAGACGTCGAACAACCGGATGTGCTCCAGCAGTTCTCCGGCACCGGAGACCAGCGCGGCCTCCACGTCAGCGACCGGGGTCGTCTCGTCGACAACGACGGCGACGTCCTGGTTCACCGCGGGGAAGGGTGAGAGCACCGGGCGAGGGAAGGACTCCGCCAGCGGCAGAGCGTCGAGGTTCATCTCCAGAGCCACGGTGCGCTTCGGCAGGCCGGCCCGCTCGCAGACCTGCGGGTGCAGCTCACCGGCGTGACCGACCACGGTCTCCCCCGCCGCCGCGTCTGCGCCAGCCACGACGATCTCGGCGCAACGTCCCGGGTGCCACGGCAGGTACTCCGCATTGCGCAGGGTGACCTCGACGCCGGCGGCGCGGGCGATGACCGTCGCCGCCTCCAGCACGTCGGACGCCTCGAAAGGCTCGGCGGCACCCCAGGTGCCCTGCAGGACGCGGTCGCCGGCGGCGATAACCGCGACGTTGAGCGGCTGGTACGGCAACGAGGCCAGCAGCGTCGCCGCCTCGTCCTCGGAGGGGCGCTGCGCCACCGACGGCATCGGCGAGGTGCCCGAGACCTCGGTGGGCAGGGTCACCTGCTCGACACCGTAAAGGGCCACGTCGTGCTGACCGCGGGTGATATTGCGGCGCAATGAGTCGATCATCGACGGCAGCAGGCTCGTGCCGATGGTCGCCACGTCGCTCTCCAGCGGGTTCAGCACGCGGACGGCCGAGCGGCGCGGGTCGTCGGCGTCCAGACCCCAGACGTCGAAGACGTCGTTGGCGATGAAGGGGCTGGGCAGGATCTCCACGTAGCCGTTCCACGCCAGGGCGTGACCGACCGAACGGCGCATCCGCTGGCGCGGCGAGAGGCCACGTCCGGCCGGGGCGGTGGGCACGATCGACGGGATCTTGTCGAGCCCCTCAAGCCGCAGCACCTCCTCGACGAGCTCGGCGGGCATGGTGAGGTCGGGACGCCACGTGGGCGGGGTGACCTCGATGGCCTTGGCTCCGTTGGCGTCGCGCTCCCCGGTCTCACGGACCGTGCATCCGACTTCGGTGAGCCGGGAGACGGTGGTGCCGGTCGGGTAGATCATGCCGGCGGTCTTGCCCGGACGCGAGGTGTGCATGTCGATCACCGGCATGGCGGGGACCTCACCGACCAGGCTGACACCGGCGACGACCTCGCCACCGGCGATACGTGTCAGCAGGGCGACGGCGAAGTCGAGGGCTGCCTCGATGACCGCCGGATCGGTGCCACGCTCGAAGCGGCGCGACGACTCCGAGGACAGCCGGTGGCGACGCGAGGTGCGGGCCACGGTGATCTGGTCGAAGAAGGCGGCCTCGAAGTACACGCTGGTGGTCGAGGAGGAGATCTCGGAGGTCGAGCCTCCCATCACACCGGCCATCGACTGGATGCCGGTGGCGTCGGAGATCACAACGTCCTCACCGGACAGGGTGCGCTCAACACCGTCCAGCGTGGTGATCGTCTTGCCCTCGGGGGCGAGGTGGACGTGCAGGTCACCGGTGATGCGGTCGGCATCGAAGGCGTGCATCGGCTGGCCGAGCAGGAACATGACGTAGTTCGTGACGTCCGTCGCGGCGTTGACCGGACGCTGACCGCACAGCAGCAATTCGCGTTGCAGCCAGTAGGGGGACTCGGCGTCCGGGTCAATGCCGGTGACCTTGCGAATACCGAAGCGGGCACACTTCGTGGCCTCGTCGACGGTGATCTCCGGCAGATCGCCACGCCCGGTGCCCTGCGGCAGACCGGCGAGCAGGTCGGTCGGCAGCGCGGCGGCCGCCGGATCCTTCGCCGGGTCACGGAAGGTCAGGGAGAAGGAACTGGCGAGTTCACGGGCCAGGCCGCGGGCGGACAGCGCGTAGCCGCGGTCCGGGGTGATGTTGACGTCGAAGACGGTGTCGTCGAGGCCGAGGAACTCGCGGGCATCCGCACCCACGGCGATCCGGGCGTCCTGCGCCTCGTCGCCACGGATGGCGATGATGCCGGCGGTCTGGACCTTGGCCAGCCCCAGCTCGGCGGCGGAGCACATCATGCCCTCGGACGTGCGGCCGTAGGTCTCACGGGCGCTGATCTCGAACCCGCCGGGCAGCACAGCACCGGGCAGGGAGACGATGACGATGTCACCCTCGCGGAAGTTCCGTGCACCGCAGATGATGTGCTGCAGCTCGCCGGAACCGTTGGCATCGGCCACATCGACGTCCACGTAGCGGATCGGCTTCTTGAATCCCTCGAGCTCCTCGATGGAGGCGACACGGCCAAAGACGAGCGGCCCGGTGGTCTCGGCGATGCGCTCGTAGCCCTCGGTCTCGAAGCCGACGCGCACGAAGCCGGCGTCCAGCTCCTCGGAAGGCACGGAGAACGGCGCGGTGGAGGTCTGAAGAAGGCGGGTGAGCCAGGACTGTGAGATCAGCATTGACGGGTGCTCGGTTCCTCTAGGTGGTACGGGTTGGTGCGGGGGCGGCTAGGCGTTCAGGCGGGTTAGCCCGGGTCAGCCACGGATGCCGAAGGGTTCGGTGAAGCGGACGTCGCCCTCCACCATGTCGCGCATATCCGGCAGGCCGTTGCGGAACTGCAGGGTGCGCTCGATGCCCATGCCGAAGGCGAAACCGGAGTAGACCTCCGGGTCCACGCCCATGGCGATCAAGACGTTGGGGTTGACCATGCCGCAGCCGCCCCACTCGATCCAGCCCGGGCCGCCCTTCTTGTTGGGGAACCACACGTCGACCTCGGCGGAGGGTTCGGTGAAGGGGAAGTAGTTCGGGCGGATCCGGGTGGTGGCATCCTCACCGAAGAGGGTGCGTGCCAGGTGGTCGAGGGTGCCCTTGAGGTGCGCCATCGTCAGGCCCTTGTCCACGGCCAGTCCCTCCACCTGGTGGAAGACCGGGGTGTGGGTGGCGTCGAGCTCGTCGGTGCGGAACACCCGTCCGGGGCAGGCGATGTAGACGGGGACGTCGCGTTCCAGCAGCGTGCGGACCTGCACCGGGGAGGTGTGGGTACGCAGCACCTGGCCGGAGCCCTCGGGCCCGACGTGGAAGGTGTCCTGCAGCGTGCGGGCCGGGTGGTCCGGCAGGAAGTTCAGGGCGTCGAAGTTGAAGTACTCCGCCTCGATCTCCGGGCCCTCGGCGATCTCCCAGCCCATGCCCACGAAGATGTCGGCGATCTGCTCGGAAAGGATGGTGATCGGGTGCTGTGCACCGCGCTGGCCACGGATCGTCGGCTCGGTGACGTCGATACGCTCGGCGGCGAGAACCTCCGCGTTGCGCCTCTCCTCGAGCACGGTCTTCGCCGCAGCGAAGGCTTTCTCGATACGGCCGCGCGCCTGGTTGACCAGCCGGCCGGCGTCCTTGCGCTGGTCCTTCGGCAGTGAGCCGAGGTTGCGCCGGGCCGCGGGCACGGGGGCGTCGTCGCCGAGGTGGTCACGCCGCAACGTAGCCAGCTCGTCGAGGTTCCCCGCCGCGGAGAACGCCTTCTCCGCGGCCTCAGCCGCAGCGTCCAACCCGGCTTCACTCATGTCGATGTCGTCAGCCACCTAGCGCACCTCGCACTCAATCTTGTCCCGGTCGATCCCTTTTGGAGTCGACTCAAGATAATACCAATGACCCCCACCACAGCGGGGTGTCGGGGACGTGAACACCGCGGCCGTCAGCTCTGGCGGGCGACGCGGGCGGTCTCGTACAGACAAATTGCCGCGGCAGTGACGAGGTTGAAGCTCTCCGCCATGCCCGCCATGGGAATGGAGACCCGCACGTCGGCCAGGTCCTGCCAGTCGCCGAGGCCGTGGGCCTCGTTGCCGAACAGCCAGGCAACCTTGCCGGCGAGCAACGCCGGTGCGTCCTGCGCGGTAGCGGCGTCGTCGAGGGAGATATCGCCTTCACCCGAGGTCGCCAGCACCGTATAACCCCACTCGTGGAGCTGGTCGATGACCTCGGCGACACCCGTGTGCCGGACCACTGGGAGGTGGAAGAGCGAACCGGCCGACGCGCGGACAGCCTTGCCGCCCTGCGGGTCGACGCTGGAGCCGGCAAAGACGACGCCGGCTGCACCGGTGGCGTCGGCGACGCGGATGAGTGCACCAGCATTGCCTGGCTCGGCCGTCTCGACCGGAACGGCGAGCATGCTGCCGTGGAGTGCACGCTCAGCGAGCCCATCGAGGTCGGTGACGCAGGTGGTGCACAGTGCGAAGATGCCGGTGGGTGTGACCGACTCCGACAGGGCCCGTGCCGCACGGTCGGTGATCAAGTGGACGCGCACGCCGCGGGCCTCGCCGACGGGGCCGTCCGCATCCCCGTCCGTCTCACGGTTGATCTCACGCTCGGCAGTGAGCCGGTCAAGCTCGCTGCCGACGGCCTCCAGGCCCTGCTCGGTGAGGTACACCTCGACCACGTCGCCATGGGCGAGAGCGGAGGTCACCGCGTTGGCACCTTCGGCGACGAAGCGTCCTGCCTTGCGGCGCGCCTGGGCGCGGTGCAGTTTCGCCGCGTTGACGATGCGCGGGGTGCGTTCGGTGAACGGCTCATCGCCCATCCAGGTCCGCCAGTCGGAGGCGAGGGGGCGTGCGGGCGAAGGCGCGGAGGGCAGTGAAGTCATGGCTTCAGATTCTAGCGCCGACCCCGGACATGAAACGCCCCGCTCCCCCAACCTGCTGTGAATACACGAAACCGCGCCGACCGGCGTCGTGAAATGCACGATACCGGCGGGCGCGGTGAAACGTTCGGCGTTGCCGCCGCGAGTCCTTAGTTGGACGCGGGGGCGTTGACGTCCTCGGGGAGGGCGGCCTTGGCAGCGTCGACCAGAGCGGTGAACGCAGCGGCGTCGGAGACGGCGATCTCGGCGAGGTTCTTACGGTCGACTTCGATGCCGGCGAGACGCAGGCCCTGGATCAGACGGTTGTAGGTGATGTCGTTCGCACGGGCAGCGGCGTTGATGCGCTGGATCCACAGCTTGCGGAACTCACCCTTGCGTGCGCGACGGTCGCGGAAGGCGTAGGTCTTCGAGTGGAGGACCTGCTCCTTGGCCTTGCGGTACAGGCGGGAGCGCTGGCCGCGGTAGCCGGAGGCCTCGTTGAGGATCTCGCGACGCTTCTTCTTCGCGTTCACTGAGCGCTTGACACGTGCCATGGTGGGACGTCCTTATCTTCTGGCTTCTTGATGTTCGGGCACCGGAGGTTATTCCAGCGGTTCCCGGGAATTACGGGATTCGAGTCGAGACGGGCGGAAGGCTTAAGCCTTGCCCAGCAGGCGCTTGATGCGCTTGACGTCGGCGGGAGCGACGTCCTCGGTGCCCTTGAGGCGACGGGTGCGCTTGGAGGGCTTGCCCTCCAGGAGGTGACGGCGGTTGGCCTGCTCGCGGCGCAGCTTGCCGGAACCGGTGACCTTGATGCGCTTGGCGGTGCCCTTGTGGGTCTTCTGCTTCATCGTGGATCCTTAACTTCTTCGTGAATGGGTGCCGACCGACGTCGGAGGTGCTACTTCTTGCCCTTGCGGACGGGGGACAGCACCATCGTCATATTGCGACCGTCCTGCTTGGCCCGGGTCTCAACAACGCCGTACTCACGCACGTCCTCGGCAAGTCGCTCGAGCAGCCGGAAGCCCAGCTCGGGGCGGGACTGCTCACGACCGCGGAACATGATCGTGACCTTGACCTTCGACCCCTTCTCCAGGAAACGGACCACGTTGGACTTCTTCGTCTCGTAGTCGTTGTCGCTGATCTTGGGGCGGAACTTCTGCTCCTTGACCACGGTCTGCTGCTGGTTCTTGCGAGCCTCGCGAGCCTTCTGGTCCTGTTCGTACTTGAACTTGCCGAAGTCCATGATCTTGCACACGGGCGGCTTTGCGTTCGGTGCCACCTCGACGAGGTCGAGGTCGGCGTCATAGGCCAGCTTGCGTGCATCGTCGATTCGGACGATACCGACCTGTTCGCCCCCCGGACCGACGAGTCGGACCTCGGGAACTCGAATCCGGTCGTTTATGCGAGCTTGTGCGCTGATGAGAACTCCTCAGTAGCAGTGGTAGAAACGTGTACCGCGTACTGCGAGCATCATCCCCCCGGTGAGTGCACAGGCACCGCACCTCGGACGGCCGTCGATCCGCACACTCGGTGGCGGACGCGACGACCGTTCATTGACCCGAGCCCTGCACGAAGGCGGTCTCAGGTGGGAGAGACTCCACTTGCAGCCTGCCATCATTGACAGGCGGTAGTGCACACGACCATAGCAGTACCCATGACGGGAAACAAGTTCTCCTGCTCGGCGGCGAACACTGCTAGTTTAAACCCCATGACTGGAACTTCCACACCGGATGGTTCACGAGCTGACCTGGGGAGGTTGGGGGCGGATCTACGCGAGTCCATGCGTAGGTCTGAGATCGCACATCGAGACACCGTACGCATCGCCTCCGAAGTCCTCGACAGACTCGAGCACCTAGAACAACAACCGAACGCCCAACACGTGGGCACACTTGCTGGCACAAGTCCCCCGCCACAGCATCAACCACACCCCGAGGCGCGCGCCGAAGTGCATCCCGGCGCACGCCCCGAGGCGTGGCCAGCGGGCCCGCCCACCACGCACCAGCCGCAGCAGCCCGGCACCCAGCAGCAGCATCCCGGTGCTCCACAGCATCCGCAGCATCCTCAGCATCAGCCCGCCCGGCACCCCGCGCCGCAGCCCTACCCCGGCATCGCCGCACAGCACCGCCCATTCGCGCCGGCCGCGAGCCCCGGATCCGTGTCATCGTTCATGGCCGACAAGGACAAGATCACCATCGGGGTGTCCGTCCTCGGCGCAGTCATTACCGTAATCGGGCTAGCCTTCCTCGCGGTCCAGGCATTCAGCCGCGGTTGGCTCGGCCCTGGCACCGCAGTGTCCGGCGCGGCGGTGATCTGTGTGGCACTAATCGCGTCCGCCTTTGTCGTGCACCGACGCAGCCCAAAGGGACCTTCCGCGCCTGCGCTGCTCAGCGTGGGCGTACTGGGCCTATTTACGGACCTGTGGGTCATCGTATTCGGCCTGGAATGGCTGGAACCCTCGCTCGGGATAGTTCTCGTTGCCCTGATCGCTGCGGCGGGTCTGTTCGCCGCCTGGGCGTGGGGCCGCCAAGCGCTGGCAGTCATTCTGGTGGCCGCGGGCACCATCTTCCTTACCCCGGCGATCCTCTACCTGCTCGATGTCACCGGGACAACACGCTTCGACGCCCTCGCGCTGGTCGTCCTGGGGCTTATCGGGTCAACCACCACGTGGCACCGCCCGTGGTCCGCGGCGTCCGGGACATCGGCCGCTGTCTACGTCCTGGGACTCCTCATCCTCAACATCGGTGGCCAGCACACGGCACTAGCCGTCAGTGGCCTCGTTGGGGTCCTGGTGATGGCGTGGCTGTCCCTGTCGCCGCCGCTGCAACCGACGGCACTGTCGGTGTTCTCCCGGTGGATCCCCGTCTCATTGCTGCCCGTGATGCTCCTGGTGTCGTCCTCCGGTGACGACGACAGCGACCTCGGCGTGACCGGTGGAGTCGTGGCCTGCCTCGTGATCGCCGGTGCCGCCACCGCCTTCGCGGTTGTCGGCACTGCGGTCACCGGGACAGCACTGCGTCCGGTCGACGGCGACCAGAATCCGCCGACCGTGGCCGGCGGATTGCGGTGTGCACTGTGCTGCGGCGTCGCTGGCATCGTCATCGTGGTCGCCGCCCGCCAGATGGACATCTACTCGGTCGAGTCGATGGTGTGGATGATCGTCCTGCTGGCAATCGCCACGACGTTGATCGTCCTGGCCGACAGGCTGCCGGTGCCTCTGGTGTGGATCGTATTCCTCCTGGCCCTCGCCTACTGCCTCCCGCGGGTCGCACCCGCGTGGTTCGACACACCCGCCTCACCGATCCTGATATGGCCGGTGCTTGTCCTGCTGGCGGTGCCCGGGGCGCTGATGCTGCGGTCGGCCGAGGCGTTGGGAGCGACGAAGGAGATCATCGTCGGTCTCGCCGCCGCCCTGCTCATCGTCGTGAGCTCGGCAATCCCGCTGATCTTCATGACCTTCAGCACCGGGGATCTGGCGTTCATGGCTGGCCACCTCGTGATGTCCGTGACCTGGATGAGCCTGGGCGTGATGATGCTCGCCCGGGACAACGGGGCGGTCGGCCTGGCCCTGGCCTTGCTCGCCACGGCGAAACTGGTCTTCTACGACCTGTCCGCCCTGGCCGGGCTGATCCAGGTCGCGGCCTTCATCATCTGCGGTGCGATCCTGCTGGTGACCGCGGTGCTGCGGGAGCGCCACCGTACCAACACGGCCGACACCCCCGCCGGGGTCTGACCCGTCAGACCATCTCCTTGAGGAAGTGCCCGGTGTGGGACGCCTCCACGGCGGCGACCTGCTCGGGGGTTCCCTCGGCGACCACGGTGCCGCCACCGGAACCGCCCTCCGGGCCCATGTCAATCAACCAGTCCGCCGCCTTGATCACGTCAAGGTTGTGCTCGATGACCAGCACGGTGTTGCCCTTGTCCACGAGCCCCTGGATGACGAGCATGAGCTTGCGGATGTCCTCGAAGTGCAGACCGGTGGTCGGCTCGTCGAGGATGTAGATGGTCCGGCCGTTGGAACGCTTCTGCAGCTCACTGGCCAGCTTCACGCGCTGCGCCTCACCACCAGACAGCGTGGTCGCCGCCTGCCCGAGCCGTAGGTAGCCCAGGCCCACGTCGACGAGAGTCACGAGGTAGCGGGCGATAGAGGTGATCGGGGCGAAGAACTCGGCGGCCTCACTGATGGGCATGTCGAGGACCTCAGAGATGGTCTTGCCCTTGTAGTGGACCTCCAGGGTCTCCCGGTTGTACCGGGCACCCTCACACACCTCGCAAGGCACGTAGACGTCCGGCAGGAAGTTCATCTCGATCTTCAGGGTGCCGTCACCGCGGCAGGCCTCACAGCGCCCGCCCTTGACGTTGAAGCTGAACCTGCCAGCCTTGTAGCCACGGACCTTCGCCTCAGTGGTCTCGGCGAAGAGGTTGCGGATCTTGTCGAAGACACCGGTGTAGGTCGCGGGGTTCGACCGGGGCGTCCGCCCGATCGGGCTCTGGTCCACACGCACGAGCTTGTCGAGCTGGTCGAGACCGGTGACCTTGCGGTGGTGGCCGGGCACCTGACGGGCACCATTGAGCTCATTGGCCAGCACCTGCGCAAGAATACCGTTGACCAGGCTGGACTTGCCTGAGCCGGACACACCGGTGATGCAGGTCAGGATCCCCAGGGGGAAGTCAACGGTGACGTCCTGGAGGTTGTTCTCCGTCGCCCCGTGCACGGTGATCTTGCGGGACTTGTCAACCGGACGACGCTTGTCCGGCACGGCGAGCACCTTGCGCCCGGACAGGTACTGACCGGTCAGCGACTCCTCGGCATCGATGATGCCGTCCGGCTCGCCCTCGTAGACGATCCGGCCGCCGTACTCGCCGGCGCGCGGGCCGATGTCCACGAGCCAGTCGGCCGTGCGGATCGTCTCCTCGTCGTGCTCCACGACGATCAGCGTGTTACCGATGTCCCGGAGGTGCTTGAGGGTGCTGATCAGCCTCTTGTTGTCGCGCTGATGCAGCCCGATCGACGGCTCGTCGAGCACGTAGAGCACACCGGCCAGCCCGGACCCGATCTGTGTGGCCAGGCGGATACGCTGCGCCTCACCACCGGAAAGGGTGGCCGCGGCACGCGAGAGGTTCAGGTAGTTCAGGCCCACGTCGAGCAAGAACGTCAGCCGCGCCTGAATCTCCTTGAGCACGCGCCCGGCGATCATCTCGTCGCGCTTAGACAGGCTCAGCCGGTCGAGGAAGTCACTGGCGGCCTCGATGCTCAGCTCGGAGACATCGGCGATGGACATCTCACCGAGCTCGGAGCTGATGGTGACCATCCGGATCTCCGGGCGCAGACGGGTACCTTCACAGGCCACGCACGGGACCTCGCGCATGTAGCCCAGGAAACGGTCCTTCTGGTGCTCGCTCTCGGCCTGGTCGATCTTGCGGTGCAGGTAGGGCATCACGCCCTCGAAAGGCGCGGAGTACTGGCGCGAGCGACCGTAACGGTTGCGGTAGCGCACCGTGATTTCCTCGGGATGACCGTGGAGGACCGCCTTGCGCTCCTTCTTCGTCAGTTCCGACCACCGGGTCTGCGAACTGATTCCGATGTTCTCTGCCAGCGCCGCGAGCAGTTTGTCGAAGTACTTATGGTTCGGGCTCGACGCCCACGGGGCGATCGCCGTGATCAGCGGCGCGTCCGGATCCGGGATGATCAGCGACTCGTCGACCTCCAGGCGCGTACCGAGCCCGTCACACACCGGGCAGGCACCGTAGGGGCTGTTGAAGGAGAAGCTGCGCGGCTCGAGCTCGTCGATCGCCAGGGGGTGACCATTCGGGCAGGCCATGTGCTCAGAGAACCGCCGGTAGCGGTTGTCATCGGAGTCCTCGAGACCCACGAAGTCGATGACCACCCGGCCGTCCGCCAGTCGCAGCGCGGTCTCCACCGAGTCGGTGAGACGCTGCTTCTGCGTCTCCTTGACCTGCAGACGGTCCACGATCACATCGATATTGTGCTTGACCTGCTTCTCCAGGGTGGGCGGGTCGGACAGACGGTAAGTCTCCCCGTCCACCAGCACGCGGGAGTAGCCGTCCGAGGCGAGATCCTCGAAGAGGTCCACGAACTCGCCTTTTCGGGTCCGCACCACCGGAGCGAGAACCTGGAACTTCAGCCCCTGCTCCATCTCCAGGATCTGGTCGACGATCTGCTGCGGCGTCTGCGCCTCGATGCGCTCACCGCACTCCGGGCAGTGCGCCACGCCGGTGCGCGCGTACAGCAGTCGCAGGTAGTCGTGGATCTCCGTGATCGTGCCGACGGTCGACCGGGGGTTGCGGTTCGTCGATTTCTGGTCGATCGACACCGCCGGCGACAGTCCCTCGATGAGGTCGACGTCCGGCTTGTCCATCTGCCCGAGGAACTGCCGGGCATAGGACGACAACGACTCGACGTAGCGCCGCTGCCCCTCGGCGAAAATCGTGTCGAAGGCCAGGGACGACTTGCCCGAACCGGAGAGTCCGGTGAAGACGATCATCCGCTCACGCGGCAGGTCGATGTCCACGCCCTGCAGATTGTGTTCGCGCGCTCCGCGCACGGTGAGGATCTCAGCCACCCCGGGTCTCCTTCATGGAATGTTGCAAGTTGTGGTTGCACGTTGTGCTCGTCTCCGCCATGGTACGTGACGGCCCGGACACAGTCGAACGGATAATCGAACGAAATACGGGTTATGGTGGTGCCATGACTTCCGCACAGATCACCACGACGACAGTAGGCCCCATGGGCAACAACTGCTACCTGGTCAGCTCCGGGAAGGACGCCCTGCTGATCGACGCCGCCGCCGACGCACCCCATCTCCTCGCCCTCGCCGAGGAAGCCGGCGTCCGCATCACCGACGTACTCACCACGCACCAGCACTTCGACCACGTCCAGGCGCTCGAGGAGGTCCTCGCCGCCACCGGGGCGCGGCATCACGCCTCAGTGCAGGACGCTCCGGCGTTGCCCGCCGCCGTCGACGTGACCTGGGGTGCCGACCCCGACGACGACGCAGCGGAGGCCTTCACGACCTCCTCCCCCGCCCTCGACGCGCTCGGCATGCGCCTCGTCCTGCTCCGCGGGCACACCCCCGGAGGCCTCGGCGTTATCCTTCCCGGGCAGGGTGCAGGGCAGGACGGCCCGACGCAGCTCTTCTCCGGCGACAGCCTCTTCCCCGGCGGCGTCGGCAAAACCGAGTCGCCGCAGGATTTCACCTCCCTGCTCGACGACGTGACGCGCCGCTGCTTCACCCTGCCGGACGACACGGTAGTCCACCCTGGTCACGGCGATGCGACGACCATCGGCGCGGAGCGTCCCCACCTCGACGAATGGCGCGAGCGCGGCTGGTGACCCGCTAGCCCTGCAGGGGCCACCCGGTCATGCGCTTCGGCCGCGGCGCGGCGTACGTCCGGACCTTGGAGGTGGTGAGCCCGAGGTTCACCAGGGACTCCGCCAACTGGACGGCAGCCGCGACACCGTCCACCACGGGAGTTCCTGTCGCTGCGCGCACGGCGTCGTCCAGTCCTGCCATTCCCCCGCAGCCCAGGACGATCACCTCGGCGCGGTCCTGCTCAACAGCGATCCGGGCCTCCTCGGCGATAGCCTTGACCGCTGCCTCAGCGGACTCCTCCAGCTGAAGGACGGACAAACCCGAGGCCCGCACAGAGGCACAGGTGCGGTCGAGCCCAGCCAGGGTCAGCCGGTCCTCGATGAGCGGGACGGTCCGGTCGAGCGTGGTGACCACGCTGTAGGTGCGCCCCACCAGGCTCGCGACGTGGCCGGCGGCCTCGGTGATGTCGACCACCGGGACGTCCAGCATCTCCTGGAGCGCCTCCCTGCCGTGCTCGCCGAAACCGGCCTGGATGACCGCGTCGAACGGCCCGTCGTACCGGGAGACCGCGTCCATCACGCCGACGGCGGCCAGGTGGCTCTCCATGTTGCCTTCGACGGATTCCGCGCCGAAGCGCGGGGTCAGCGCCACGATTTCGGTGCCGGCGGACGCCGCGGCCTCGGCCTGGGCGCCGATCGAGGCGGTCATCGTGGCGGTGGTGTTGACGTTGACGACGAGGATTCTCATGCTCGCTCCTTCTGTGTGGTGGGGTCCTGCATGTTGGATGCGCCGACCGCCGCGGCCTTCGTGCCCGCCAGGAAACGACGGGAGGACGGCAGGGTTCTCATGAGCACCCAGTAAACCAGTGCCGCCGGCACGAGGCTCACGTACCACCCCACGTCGGAGAACGGCAGGGTGGAGAGCACGCCGACGACCACGGCCACGACCGCGGCCCAGTTCACCCCGCGGAAAGGCCCACGCGAATCGTAGAGTTCGTCGATATCGAGTCGGCGGCGACGGATCAGGTAGTAGTCCACGACCATGATCGCGAAGATCGGGCCGAGGAAGGCCGAGTAGATCTGCACGAAGGTCTGCAGGCCGTCGGCGTTCTCGTCGCGGACCAGCAGCCAGGGGAAGGTCGCCGGGGCAAGGACGCCCACCAGGACCGCCGCCGTGCGGAACTTCATGCCGAACATGTCCATGAGCACGTACGTGGGCGGAACCACGTTGTTCAGCACATTGGTGGTGACCTGAGCGAAGGCGATGAACAGGAGCGTGATGACGAGCAGCGGGGTGTTGTCGACCGCATTGGAGAACACGTCGATCGGGTCGACGACCCCGGTGGCCTCAGAGACCATCAGCCCGATGAGCCCCATGAACAGGGTCACCGGCAGGATCGCCGCGGTGTACAGCGAGAACATCGTCGCCGGGCCGCTGGAGGTGGAGTGTTCGCGCGAGTAGTCGCTGACGTTCAACATCATCGTGGCGTAGATTCCGAGGAAGAGCATCGTGGCTCCCCAGAACGGCAGGCCCCAGGACCCCTCGGCGTCCAGGCTCTCGCCGAGTTCGGCGCCGTAGCGGTCAATCACGCTGAAGAACATGTAGACCAGCGCGCAGAGGATGAACACCGCACCGATGTTCTCCAGCCACTTGATGCCCTGGAACCCCGCGACCGACAGGGCGATCTGCAGGGCCTGGAACAGGATGAAGAACAGGACGATATTGCTGAACCCGAAGAGGGTGTCGGAGATCGAGTTGATTGCCATCGCCCCGACCCAGCTCTGGAACCCGTACCAGACCAGCGCGGGCAGGGCACGGACCAGACCTGGGATCTTCGTGCCGACGAACCCGAAGGAGCTGCGGACCTGGACCATGAAGGGGATCCCCCACCTGTGCCCGGCAGCGCCGTTGATCGTCAGACCCACGGTGATGACCACGCATCCGATGACCATGGCCACGATGGCCTGGACCAGGTTCAGTGTGCCCACCAGCGAGGACCCCATGGTGAAGGTGCCGATCGACACGCAGCCGCCCATCCAGGCGAAGAGGTAGGACGTCCTGCCCATGATGCGGGTCTGCTGCGGTGCCAGCGACTCCTCGCCGGCGCCCTTTCCTTCATGCCGCCCGTGATCCGGGGTGGTCGCAGGTGGGCTTTCAGATGTTCTCTCTGTGGTCACGGTGGTGTCCTTCTCGGTGAAATGTCATGAATCTCTCTGATACCAGGACAGCATATTGATGTTTCGCCCTCGTGTCCCTGCTGAACAGGTGGGGCATGCCGATGCTGGCCGCCCACGGCGTAGGATGGTCGTTCCTGTCGCCACGCCGACGGGACCCGTTCAAGAGATTCAGGAGACCATGAGCACCACCGCTTCCGACCACCCGGACATCTCCGCCGAGCAGGAACACCTCGACGAGTTGCTGACGGTCGTCGACGAGGCGCGAGAGCGTCTCACCGACCGTATGCGCCGGGCGCAACGCCGCCGCGCCGACATCGACCAGCCGCAGACTTTGCTGGAGCGCGACCACGAGACTTACGAGGTCGCCGGGCGTCTGGACGAGTTCTCCGCCGCGGAGATCGGCCTGTTCTTCGGCCGTATCGATGTCGAGGACGATGAACCGGAGAACCCCGTCACTGACATCGACGGCGAGGCACCGCTCGACCGTCGCTACATCGGACGCATCGGCCTGCATACCGCCGACGACGAGATGCGCACTCTCCTGATGGACTGGCGCGCCCCGCTGGCCCGCCCCTTCTACCTGGCGACCACGCTGCACCCGGAGGGTGTGCACACCCGCCGGCACATCCGTACCCGAGGGCGCACGGTGACCGATGTCGCCGACGAGCGGCTCTCCGGCGGCGAAGGGCAGGAAGGACGCTCCGACGGCGAGCGCGACGGCTCCGTCGCCCAGGAGGGCGCGCTGCTCCACGCGGTCAACCGCGCGCGTGACCGCCACATGCACGACATTGTGGATACCATCGTCGCCGAGCAGGACCGCATCATCCGCGAAGAGCACCGCGGGGTGACGGTGGTGCAGGGCGGCCCGGGGACGGGCAAGACCGCGGTTGCCCTGCACCGTACGGCGTACCTGCTGTACACGTGGCGCGAGCAGCTGGCGAACACCGGCGTGCTGATCATCGGCCCGAACCGTCGGTTCCTGGACTACATCTCGCAGGTGCTGCCCAGCCTGGGTGAGACCGGCGTGGTGCTGGCCACGCCAGGCAGCCTGCTGCCCGGGATCGACGCCCGCCCGCTGAGCGCGGAGTCGCTGACGACCCAGGAGGTCAAGGGCTCCCCGGAAATGCTCGAGATCCTTGCCGCTGCGGTCCGGGACCACCAGACGGTGCCGGAAGAACCGGTCGACTTCCTCATCGACGGGGTGACGGTCTCGCTGACCCCGCAGATCGCCCGCCAGGCACGCGCCCGGGCGCGCAGGACGCACCGTCCGCATAACCTCGCCCGCGACCGGTTTAGTGATGTGGTGCTTGACCTCCTCCGCGACGCGATGGCCGACTCCATCGGCGCGGACCCGTTGGGTGGAGAGAATCTGCTTACCGCCGCGGACCGCGACCAGTTGCGTGAGGACCTCTCCGCCGAGCCCGCGGTCGCCGAAGCCATCGACGAGTTGTGGCCGGTACTCACTGCCGAGGAGGTCCTCGCCGGTCTCTACGGGTCGCGGGAGGCCGTGGACTCCGCTGCGTCCGACTACGACAACGTCACCCGGGACGCCTTGGTCCGCGAGGACGCCCCCGAGGACTGGACGGAGGCGGATGCCCCGCTGCTCGACGAGTTGGCGGAAATCCTTGGCATCGCTGGGGCCGAGGAGGCTGAAGCAGAGGAGCGACGCCGCTGGAAGTCGCAGGTCGACGAGGCCCAGGAGGCGCTCGATATCCTCAGCGGTTCGGCCTACCAGGACCTCGACGACGGTACGGACGCCGAGATCCTCATGGCCTACGACGTCATCGACGCCGAGCAGCTGGCCGAGCGTCAGCGCGTGCGTTCCTCGATGTCCACGGCCGAACGTGCCGCCGCCGACCGTACGTGGGCCTTCGGCCACGTGATCGTCGATGAGGCGCAGGAGCTGTCGGCCATGGCGTGGCGGATGATCTTCAGGCGCTCCCCGAACCGGTGGATGACCCTGGTCGGCGACCCGGCGCAGACGGGCAGCCCGGCGGGCGTGGAGGACTGGGCGGACGCCCTCTCCCCGTTCGTCAAGGACCGGTGGAGGCTGCACGAGCTGACCGTGAACTACCGCACGCCGGCGGACATCGCGGAGATCGCCACCGCGATCCAGTCGGAGATCTCCCCTGGCCAGGCGACCCCCGCATGCCTGCGGGAGACCGGTACCGGGATCCGGGAGTTCCCGCTGTCGGACGTGGCGACGGCCGTGGAACGTGCCGTCGAGGCCGCCGACGACGGTCTGGTGGGTGTCATCGCGGCACCGCAGCGCATCGCCGATCTGGAGGAGGCCTATGCCGCGGAGTCGGTGGTGGTCTCCGACGTCAACGGTGCCAAGGGCCTGGAGTTCGACGAGGTCGTACTCGTGGAGCCTGGGGAGATTGTTGACGCCTCACCCCAGGGACTCAACGACGTCTATGTCGCGGTCACCCGCTCCACCCAGGGGCTTACGCTGGTCCACGACCAGACCTTGCCCTGGTAGAACCCCCTACCGGCCGGTCCCCTCCCCCGGGTGGGGACCTACACGGTGTGAACGATCATCACATCGCAGTCGGACTGACGTGCCACGTCGGCGGGCACGGAGCCGAGCAGCCGTCCGGTCAGTGAATTGATCCCCCGGTTACCCACGATCAGCAGGTCGGCGGACTCGTCGGTGACGATGCCCATCAGGGCGTCCACCGGGGCGCCCTCCTTGATGGCGGTGGAGATCTTCGTCGCGCCGACCTCCTTGGCCGCCTCCACGGCGGCGGCGAGGTTGCTGTGGGCGGGATCGCCGCCGACGACGGTCTTCGAGTCCATACGGATCGCCTTCACCGCGGACTCGGCGTTCTTGTAGAAGGCGCATCCGATGACCAGGCGTGCGTCGAAGGCCGCAGCCAGCGCCGCCGCGCGTTTGACGGCCAGGACCGAGGACGACGATCCGTCGGTTCCGACGACGATGGTCTCGTAGTTGGTGCTATCGCTCACTGCCAGCCCTTTGCGATCGGTGATGGTTTCCACATGAAGCCTACCTCAGTCAGATGCCGGCTTCGATCATGCCGCGCAGTTCCTTTTTGAGGTCCGCGATCTCGTCGCGCAGCCGTCCGGCGAGCTCGAACTTCAGCTCCCTGGCGGCGTCCTGCATCTGCGAGGAGAGGTCGGCAATGAGCTTCTCGAGTTCAGGACGCGCCATGTTCGCGGTGTCCCCCGCGCCGACCGCGGCGTCACCGCCGGCGACGCTGACGTCGGCGCCGAAGCCGGTCGCCCCACTGCCAGCGCCGGCTTCGTCGCCACGGTTCTCGTAGACCTGGTCGAGGATGTCGGCGATCGCCTTACGCAGCGGCTGCGGGTCAATGCCGTGCTCCTCGTTGTAGGCGATCTGCTTGGCCCGACGCCGTTCGGTCTCGTCCATGGCGTATTGCATGGAGTCGGTGATCTTGTCGGCGTACATGATCACCTCGCCGGAGACGTTTCGTGCCGCACGTCCGATGGTCTGCACCAGGGAACGCTCCGAGCGGAGGAAGCCCTCCTTGTCCGCGTCGAGAATCGCCACCAGCGACACCTCCGGCAGGTCCAGTCCCTCGCGCAGCAGGTTGATGCCGACGAGGACGTCGTACTCGCCCAGTCGCAGCTGGCGTAGCAGCTCCACCCGCTTGAGCGTGTCGATGTCCGAGTGCATGTACCGCACCCGCACTCCGTGTTCCAGCAGGTAGTCCGTGAGGTCCTCGGCCATGCGCTTGGTCAGGGTCGTTACCAGCACCCGCTCCTGCTTTTCCACGCGCTGGCGGATCTGCTCGATGAGGTCGTCGATCTGCCCCTCGGTCGGGCGCACCTCGACCTTGGGGTCCACCAGGCCGGTGGGACGGATGACCTGCTCGACGAACTCGCCGCCGGCCGCGGCAATCTCGTAGTTGCCGGGGGTGGCCGACATGTAGATGCACTGGCCTTTACGGTCGTCGAACTCCTCCCAGGTCAGCGGCCGATTGTCGAGTGCGCTCGGCAGGCGGAAACCGAAGTCCACGAGGTTGCGCTTACGCGACATATCGCCCTCGAACATGCCGCCGATCTGCGGGACGGTGACGTGGGACTCGTCGATGATGGTGAGGTAGTCGTCCGGGAAGTAGTCGATCAGCGTGGCCGGGGCGGAGCCGGCCTCGCGCTGATCGACGTGCCGGGAGTAGTTCTCGATGCCGGAGCAGTAGCCGACCTGCTGGATCATCTCCAGGTCGTACTCGGTGCGCATGCGCAGCCGCTGGGCCTCGAGCAGTTTTCCGCGTCCCTCCAGGTCGGCGACGCGCTCCTCCAGTTCGGCGTGGATGTCCTCCATCGCCTTCTCCATGCGCTCGGGTCCGGCCACGTAGTGGGTCGCCGGGAAGATCCGGATCTCCTCGACCTCGCGGATCACGTCGCCGGTGAGCGGGTGGATATAGAACAGGCTGTCGATCTCGTCGCCGAAGAACTCGACGCGCACCGCGAGCTCCTCGTAGGCGGGGATGATGTCGACCACGTCGCCCTTCACCCGGAAGGCCCCGCGGGTGAAGGAGACGTCGTTGCGGTCGTACTGGATGTCCACGAGCAGACGCAGGAAGCGGTCGCGTTCGACCTCCTCCCCCGCCTTCAGCATCACGGAGCGGTCCAGGTAGGACTGCGGGGTGCCGAGACCGTAGATGCAGGACACCGAGGAGACCACGACCACGTCGCGGCGCGACAGCAGGTTGGACGTCGCGGAGTGCCGCAGGCGTTCCACGTCGTCGTTCACCGAGGAGTCCTTCTCGATGTAAGTGTCCGACTGCGCGATATAGGCCTCGGGTTGGTAGTAGTCGTAGTAACTGACGAAGTACTCGACGGCGTTATTCGGCAGCAGGCTGCGCAACTCATTGGCAAGCTGCGCGGCCAGCGTTTTATTCGGCGCCATGACCAGAGTCGGGCGCTGCTGCTGCTCGATGAGCCAGGCGGCGGTAGCAGACTTGCCGGTACCGGTGGCACCCATCAGGACGACGTCCCGCTCGCCCCGGTTGAGCCGCTCGTCGAGTTCCTTGATCGCCGCCGGCTGGTCACCGGCCGGCTTGTAGTCGCTGATGACCTCGAAGCGTGCATCGCTGCGCTCGACGTCGCCGACGGGACGGAACTCCGACTCGGAGAGGACGGGATGTTCTGCGGCGAAGGCCATGGGGTTACACCTTCTCCCAGAACGCGTCGACCTGGGCGATCAGCGACTCCACGTCGCCACCGTTGTCGAGGACGACGTCGGCGACAGCCAGTCGGGTGTCGCGGTCGACCTGGGCGGCGAGTCGACGACGCGCATCGTCCTCGTCCAGTCCCCTGGCAACGAGCCGGGTGATCCGAGTCTCGTCCGGGGCGTCCACGACGAGGACGGTGTCCACGGTCTCTGTCTCCCCGTTCTCGATGAGCAGGGGCATGTCGTAGACGACGACCTCGCGACCCTCGGCGGCGGCGGTCTCGAAGAGCTCCGTGGTGCGTGCCCGGATTCGCGGGTGGGTGATGGCGTTGAGCTTGTCCGTAGCCTCGCGTGTCGCGAACGCCTGGCGGGCGAGTTCGGCACGGTCGAGACCGCCGTCCTCGGTGATCACCCCATCGAAGGCGTCCGCCAATTCTGCGAGCGCCGGCTGGCCGGGCTCCACGATCTCGCGGGCGACCTTGTCCGCGTCCACGACGAACGCGCCCTTCTGCCGGAGCCGTTCGGCCACCGTTGTTTTGCCGGATCCGATGCCGCCTGTCAGGCCGATAATGCGCATGAGTCAAGGATAGCGCTGTCGGCCGGCGGTAGCAGTGAACACGTGGGCGAAGGTCAGGACCCCGGCAACGGCAGGGTGAGCGACCCGGTGAGCGACCCACTGCCCGAGGAGGTCAGTGCCGCACCGGCGGCCGTGAGGCACTGGTAGTTCGCGGCGTTGGTGTTGGCGAACAGGTAGCGCAACTCACCTGCGGTCTCGAGCGCCCCCTCGGCGTTCGCGGTGGCCCACTGGTCGGCGAGTTTCGCGAGCTTCGCGCCGAGATCAGCACAGAAAGCCTGGTCGCCGGTGCCCAGGTCGCGATTGAGGAGACTGCCGACCGAACCGTCCACCCCCTGGGGGTCCGGGAGGCCGGGGGACGTGTCGGCGTCCCCGGCGTCAGTGTCCTCTGCAGCGTCAGTGCCTTCCGTGGCCTCGGTGTCTTCCGTGGTCTCGGCGGTGTCCTCTGTGGCGGCGGTTGCCAAAGGCGCGCCCACGGCTAGCAGGAGCGCAGCCAGACCGGTGGCGACGAGACGAGCGGGCCGGCGTCGATTCTTCCGGAGCGATGTACGGGTCATGAGTGTGAACTATAGTCATCAACCGACACTCATTTCACAGTAGTGACGTTTCTTCACAGGAGCCCCATGTTCTCTTCTTCCCTCCAGCGCGTCTCGTCGCTGTCGCTCACGGCCGTCGTGACGGCGGCGACTGCGGCGGTCCTCGGTAGCGCGACGGCCGCCGCGGCACCGTGCGACACCTACTCCCCCAACCTCATTGACCGGGCGTCCGCCCTGCTCAGCTCGGGCCACGGGTCCACCGGTAGCTCAGGGAGCTCAGGCAGTTCGTCGACGTCCGGGTCGTTGACATCCTGGGCGAACGACACCCCCTGGGACCTGCCGAACCTCTCTGGTCCGACGGAGGGCATGTACATGGTCACCGGGCCGAACAGCCCGGACCAGACGCATGCGCTGGGCCTGGCGTCCACGGACCTCGGGTTCATGTGGGACGCCGGGGACGACCGCACCCTCGCCGCCTTCGGCGACAGTTTCGGCTGCGAGTCGGGGCTGAGCGGTTGGCACTCCAACGCGCTGTTCTCCTCCACGGACACCAACCCGTCCGACGGCTTCTACCTCGACGGCACCGCCAACGGTGAACGCTCCGGGGAGTTCCTCCCCTCGTCGTTGAAAGAGCCGGGCACCGAGCACACCAAGATCCCGACCTCCGGGATCGAGGTCGATGGGAAGCAGTACGTGGACTTCATGTCGGTGCGTTCCTGGGGCAACGCCGGGCAGTGGACCACGAACTACGCGCAGACGGTGGTCTCCGAGGACGACGGCAAGACCTTCAAGCCTGTCGAGAACTCCACCCGGGCCTCGACCAAGGCCGCGTCGGACCCCAGGATCACCGACATCACCGACGACCGCCCGGTCGTCGACGGCTTCCAGATGACCGCCCTGACGAAGCACAGCGAGAACAACACCGACTACGTCTACGCCTACGGCACCCCAAGCGGCCGGGACGGTTCGGCGAAACTCGCGCGCATCACCGAGGACGACTTCCCGAACTGGTCGAAGGCGCAGTACTGGGACGGAGACGACTGGTCCGATGAGCCCGACGCCGCGGCCACCGTCCTGGACGGGCGGGTCTCCGAGCTCTCCGTGCAGTACGACGAGCACCGCGGCACCTGGCTGGCGATGTACGAGTCGACCGAGGGCATCGTCCTGCGCGAGGCGACGTCCCCCACCGGGCCGTGGTCGTCGAAGAAGACCGTGGTGTCGCGCCTGCAGGTGCCGGACGCCTACGGCTCCTTCATGCTGCCGAAGCAGGACCCCGCGGATCCGTCCACGCTGTACTTCGTGATGACCACCTGGTCGGGCTACAACACCGCCATGATGCGCACCGACCTGGACCGCGTGCTGGGCTGATTGAACTGGGCTGGGCGCCCCCACGCAGAGAGCAACCCCGAAAGGTCGGTCGCACCGACCTTTCGGGGTTGCTCTCTGGATACCCTCTACCGAGGTGAGGGGCCGGGCTGATCTACCGCTCGATGATCGCGGTGATGCCCTGTCCGCCGGCGGCGCAGACGGACACCAGGGTGCGTCCGCCGCCGTTCTCCTCGAGGGTCTTCGCCGCGGTGGCGATGATGCGTCCACCGGTGGCTGCGAACGGGTGGCCCGCGGCCAGGGAGGAGCCCTTCACGTTCAGCTTCGCGCGGTCGATGGAGCCCAGCGGGGCGTCCAGGCCGAGACGGTCGCGGCAGTAGTCCTCGGACTCCCAGGCCTGCAGGGTCGCCAGGGTCTGGGAAGCGAAGGCCTCGTGGATCTCGTAGTAGTCGAAGTCCTGGAGGGTCAGGCCGTTACGCTCCAGCAGGCGCGGGACGGCGTAGGTCGGGGACATCAGCAGTCCGTCCGGGGTGAGGCCGTCGTGGCCGTGCAGGAAGTCCACCGAGGCGGTCTCGGAGTCCACCAGGTACGCCTTGACCGGGAGGTTGTGGGCCTCGGCCCACTCCTCGGAGGCCAGCAGGACGGCGGACGCGCCGTCGGTCAGCGGCGTGGAGTTCGCCGCGGTCATGGTCGCCTGGGTGCCGTGGGCGGCGGCGTCCTTCTTGCCGAAGACCGGCTTGAGCTTGGCGAGCTTCTCCACGGAGGAGTCGCCACGCAGGTTGGTGTCGCGCTGCACGCCGAGGAAGGGGGTCACCAGGTCGTCGAAGAAGCCGGCGTCGTAGGCGGCGGCGAGCTTCTGGTGGGACTCGACGGCCAGCTCGTCCTGGTCCTCGCGGGAGACGTTGAGCTCGCGGGCGGTGATCGCCGCGTGGTCACCCATGGACAGGCCGGTGCGCGGCTCGCCGTTCTGCGGCTGGTCCGGAGCGAACTGGGAGGGACGCACCGAGCCGAGCAGCTTGACGCGCTCGCCGGTGGTCTTGGCGGCGTTGACCTTGATCAGGGTCTTGCGCAGCTCGTCGTTGACGGCCAGCGGTGCGTCCGACGTGGTGTCGGTGCCGCCGGCGATGCCGGCGTCGATGCGTCCCAACGCGATGGCGTCCGCGACCTGGACGGCGGCGGCGAGACCCGTGCCGCAGGCCTGCTGGAGGTCGAAGGCGGGGGTCTGGGCGTCCAGGGCGGACCCCAGGACGACCTCACGGGTCAGGTTGAAATCGCGTGCGTGCTTGAGGACGGCACCGGCGACAACCATGCCCAGCTGCTCGTCCTGCAGCCCGTAGCGTGCGACGAGACCGTTGATGGCAGCGGTCAGCATGTCCTGGTTCGACGCATTGGCGAACTCCTTGTTGGAGCGCGCGAACGGGGTGCGGTTGCCGCCGAGGATGGCGACCTTACGAGGCGAAGTAGTCATCTGGATGTCTCTCCATCGGTTGTTGTCGTGTCGTCGTGTCGTGGTGTGTGCCAGACGTCCCCGGGTAGCTTACCGGGGGATCCGGGTCGGCCCCAGATCTTCATGTAACCCGCGTCACGGAATTCCGGGACATGGTTCCGGGTCACATACTAGGGTACAAATGTGAACATACATTGTTCGGGCGGCCGTAGGTACGCTTTCGAATAACAGATCCACTACCAAGGAGTTACGAACGTTGTCTTCCTCCAATAAGGGCCTGCTCGACCAGGTCGTCAATTCCGGGCTCGCTGGAAAGCTCGGCGTCCCCCAGGGTGAGCCGCTGCGCCGCTACAAGAAGGGCGAGCCCGCCCTCGACGGCCCCGTCGTCCTCGGTGGCGAAGGCCGCCTCACCGCGGGGATCAAGCCGCTGCTCGCCAACGACTACCAGTTCGTGGACGCCGGGACGGACGCCAAGCGCGCCGCCCTGGTCTTCGACGCGACCGGTATCACCAAGCCGGAGGAGCTCCACCAGCTCTTCGACTTCTTCAACCCGCAGATGCGCAAGCTGCTCCCCTGCGCCCGCCTCGTGGTCATCGGCACCACCCCCGAACTGGTGAAGGACCGCGACGAGCACATCGTGCAGCGTTCCCTCGAGGGCTTCACCCGCTCGGTCGCCAAGGAACTGCGCCGCGGCGCCACCGCCCAGCTGGTCTACACCGCACCGGAGGCGACCTCCGACCTGAGCGGTCTGGAGTCCACCCTGCGCTTCCTGCTGTCCGGCAAGTCCGCCTTCGTCGACGGCCAGGTCATCCGCGTCACCGCGGACGCCTCCACCGCCCCGGAGTCCTGGGACGCCCCGCTGGCCGGCAAGATTGCCGTCGTCACCGGTGCCGCCCGCGGCATCGGCGCCGACATCGCCAAGGTGCTCGGCCGTGACGGCGCCAAGGTTATCTGCGTCGACATCCCCGCCGCCGGCGAGGGTCTGGCGGAGACCGCCAACGAGGTCAAGGGCTCCTCCCTGCCCCTGGACGTCACCGCCGCGGACGCCGCCGAGCGGATCAAGACCCACGCCGAGGAGCGCCACGGCGGCAAGGTCGACATCATCGTCCACAACGCCGGCGTGACCCGCGACAAGCTGCTCGCCAACATGGACGAGGGCCGCTGGAACATGGTGCAGAACATCAACCTCGTCGCCCCCGTGCGCATCACCGAGGGCCTGCTGGCCAACGGTGGCTTCGCCGACGGCGGCCGTGTGGTCGGCGTGTCCTCGATGGCCGGTATCTCCGGCAACCGTGGTCAGACGAACTACGCGACCACCAAGGCCGGCGTCGTCGGCCTGGTCGACTCCTTCTCTGAGGAGCTCGCCGACAAGGGCATCACGGTCAACGCCGTCGCCCCGGGCTTCATCGAGACCGCCATGACCGACGCGATGCCCTTCGGCACCCGCGAGGTCGGACGCCGCCTCAACTCCCTCGCCCAGGGTGGCCACACCGTGGACGTCGCGGAGACCATCGCCTACTTCGCCGGCAACGCCTCGAACGCTGTCACGGGCAACACCGTGCGCGTCTGCGGCCAGAACCTGCTCGGCGCCTAGAAAGGACCCCCACGTGACTGTCACCTACAAGGAACTCCCCGCCATCCCCGACCTGATGGCCGAGTACAAGGGTGCCGCGAAGAACATGGTTCCCGTCGTCGGCGCCAAGCGGTCAGCCACGAAGGACCCGTCGACCGGTTTCGAGGTCAAGGGCGTGACGATCGACATCGCCCACCTCGCCGACTACAACGCGGCGGTGGGTCTGCGCCTCGGCAACGAGCTTCCGTACACCTACCCCTACGTGATCTCTTTCGCACTGGTGATGAAGGTGATGTCCACTGACGACTTCCCCTTCAACGCGGTGGGTGGTGTGCACCTGACCAACGTCATCGAGCAGACCCGCCCGCTGACCGTCGACGACGTGCTGCACATCCGCACCCACGCGGAGAACCTGCGCAAGCACCGCAAGGGCCTGCTGATCGATATGGTCACCGAGGTCTTCGTCGAGGGTGAAGATGATTCCGCACCTGTGTGGCGTCAGACCTCCGGGTTCCTGGCCAAGGGCGCGAAGTTGTCGTCCTCGGCGGACGCCGCGGTCGCCGCGCGTGACGAGGACACCGGCTCGCTCTTCGAGCGTCCCGAGGTCCCGTCCGACCCGACGCCGATGGCCACGTGGCCGGTCGGACCGACGGACATCAAGCAGTACGCGGACGCCTCGGGCGACAAGAACCCGATCCACGTGTCCACGCTCGGCGCCAAGGCCTTCGGCTTCCCGGCGACGATCGCTCACGGCATGTGGTCCGCGGCGAAGATCCTGTCCGGACTCGAGGGCCACCTTCCGTCCGCAGGACGCTACGCGGTGGAGTTCGCCAAGCCCGTGGTCCTGCCGACCACGGTCGCGTTCTTCACCGAGCAGACCGAGGACGGCTGGAAGCTGCAGCTGCGCAAGGCCTCCAAGTTGGAGACCCTGCACGCGATCGCCGAGGTCTCCTCGCTCTGACGCTGTGACGCTGTGACGCTGTAGCCGGTCACGGCCGTCCCCGAACCCCGCACACCCCTGGTGTGCGGGGTTTTTGCGGTGCGGTTCCCCCACACTCGGGGGCACTCGTTGGCCCCGACGGTATACTCCTAGGGGGTATAGGTAATCCACCGACTGGAAGTGAGACGACGATGTCGAAACGACTGACCGCCCTGACCGCTGCAACACTGATTGGAACCGCAATGTCATTGACCGCCTGCTCCCCCTCCGCCGAGGACAGCCAGCAGAGCTCCACTGACACCAGCACCACCAGCTCCGCCGCCGGCCACGGCGACCACGACGGCATGGACATGGACTCTGACATGGAGATGGACCACCCGGCCGACGGCGGCCCCGCCCCCGAGGGCATCGCCGAAGCGTCCGACCCGGAGTTCCCGGTGGGCACCGAGGTCGTCCTGACCACCGACCATATGGCGGGCATGGAGGGTGCCACGGCAACCGTCGTCGGCGCCTTCGACACCTACACCTACTCGGTGTCCTACACCCCCACCACCGGCGGAGAGCCGGTCGAGGACCACAAGTGGGTCGTCCAGGAGGAGCTCGCCGACGCCGGTTCCGAGCGTCTGGAGGACGGCGCGACGGTCACCCTCGAAGCCGACCACATGACGGGTATGAAGGGTGCCACGGCCACGATCGACAGCTCCACCGACGAGACGGTGTACATGGTCGACTACGAGTCCGACGGCATGACGATGACCAACCACAAGTGGGTCACCGAGAGTGAGATGCGCGCGGCGAACTGATCCGTGCGTCACACCACGAGGAGGGCAGCACCATGAACGACATGGAACATATGGATCATATGGACCACATGAATCACTCGGAACATATGGAACACACGGGCGGCCACGCCGACCACGGTGGGCATTCCGGCCACACCGGCCACGCTGGCCACGTGGCGAAGTTCCGCCGCCTGTTCTGGATCATGCTGGTCCTGGCGATCCCTGTCGTGGTGTTCAACACCATGTTCGCCGACCTCGTCGGCTACGGCCTACCCGACAGCGCCGTGGTCGGCTGGATCTCCCCGGTACTGGGCACGGTGATGTACTTCTGGGGCGGGCTCCCCTTCCTCAGCGGTGCCGTCGACGAGATCAGGTCGCGCAAGCCAGGGATGATGCTCCTCATCGCCTTGGCCATCACCGTCGCCTTTGTCTCATCGTGGGGCGCGAGCCTCAATGTGCTCAGCCATGACCTGGACTTCTGGTGGGAACTCGCGCTGCTGGTCGTGATCATGCTGCTCGGCCACTGGATCGAGATGCGCTCGCTCGCGCAGACGTCCTCCGCGCTGGACTCGCTGGCGGCACTGCTGCCGGATGAGGCCGAGCGCCTCGCGCAGGACGGTTCGGTCACGACCGTCTCCCCCGACGAACTGGGCCTGCACGACGTCGTCATCGTCCGGCCCGGTGCCGCCGTCCCGGCCGACGGCACGGTGGTGGACGGTTCGGCGTCGATGGACGAGTCGATGGTCACCGGCGAGTCCGCCACAGTGCGCCGCGGCGTCGGGGACACCGTGGTCGCCGGCACCGTCGCCACGGACTCCGGCCTGCGGGTAGAGATCACCGCCGTCGGCGAGGACACCACGCTGGCCGGCATCCGCACGCTGGTCTCCGAGGCACAAAGTTCCTCGTCGCGGGCCCAGCGCCTGGCGGACACCGCCGCCGGTTGGTTGTTCTGGTTCGCCCTGGGAGCCGCCATCATTACCGCGGTCGTGTGGTCGGCGGCCGGACGCCCCGAGGACGCCGTGGTGCGCACGATCACCGTGCTGGTCATCGCCTGCCCCCACGCGCTGGGCCTCGCGATTCCTCTGGTGGTGTCCATCGCCACCGAGCGTGCCGCCCGTTCCGGCATCCTGATCAAGGATCGTCTCGCGCTGGAGTCGATGCGCTTGGTGGACACCGTGCTGTTCGACAAAACCGGCACGCTCACTCTCGGGGAGCCGACGGTCACCGAGGTGCTCGTCCCCGACGACAATGACCTCGACAACAACCACATCGTCGCTCTCGCCGCCGCGGCGGAGACCGACAGTGAGCACCCCCTCGCACACGCAATCGTCACCGCCGCCGCAGATCGCGGACTGGAGGTTCCCAAGGCCTCGGACTTCTCGTCCTCCCCGGCAGTCGGCGTGCGCGCGGTCGTCGACGGCCGTGTGGTCGAGGTCGGTGGTCCCCACCTGCTCGAGCAGCGCGAGGCCTCGGCGTTGCCTGGCACCTCCGGGTGGCGGGACGAGGGCGCGATCATCCTCCACGTCCTCGTGGACGGCGGTGTCGTCGGTGCACTGCGACTGGCGGACGGCATCCGCCCGGAGTCCCGCACCGCCGTCGATGACCTGCACGAGCGTGGGGTACAGGTCGTGATGATCACCGGCGATGCCGAGGCGGTGGCGACCTCCGTCGCCACGGAACTCGGCATCGACCGTGTCTTCGCCGGCGTGCGTCCCGAGGACAAGGCAGCGAAGGTCGCCGAACTTCAGGCGGACGGCCACAAGGTCGCGATGGTCGGCGACGGCGTCAACGACGCCCCGGCGCTCGCAGCGTCCGACGTGGGCATCGCTATCGGCGCTGGCACCGACGTCGCGATCGGCTCGGCCGGCGTGATTCTCGCCAGCTCGGACCCGCGTTCGGTGGTCTCCGTGATCTCACTGTCGCAGGCCGCCTACCGGAAGATGCGGCAGAACCTGTGGTGGGCCGCCGGCTACAACCTGGTGTCGGTGCCCCTGGCCGCCGGCGTGCTGGCGCCGGTCGGTTTCGTGCTGCCGATGAGCGTGGGCGCGATCCTGATGTCCGCCTCCACCGTCGTCGTCGCCCTCAATGCGCAGCTGCTGCGCCGCTGGACACCGCAGCAGTGACGGTGACGATGTCGTCGCCAAAGGCCGCGAGCGGGGCGGGCATCCCCTCAACCGAACCGAATGCACGGCTGTTGACCACCACCACCGGGGTCACGGTGGAGTAGCCGGCCTCACGGATCTTCTCGGTATCAAACCGGATCAGCGGGGTACCGGCCTCGACGCGCTGTCTCTTCTCGACGAGCACCTCGAAGCCATCACCACCCATCTTCACCGTGTCGATGCCGATGTGGATCAGCAGCTCGATACCGCTGTCCAGCCGCAGTCCCACGGCATGACCGGTCTTCTGCACGGTGAGAACCTTCCCGTCGGCCGGAGCCACGACCGTGTCGCCCGAGGGCTCCACGGCCACACCCTGCCCGAGCGCCCCGGAGGAGAAGGCCGGGTCGTCCACCTCACTCAGCGGGATCACCTTCCCCTCCACCGGCGTGGTCAGCACGGTGACCGTCCCCGGGACCAGCGCCGGTTTCGCGGCAGGTGCCACCACGCCGGACGCTGCGTCCTGGTCTGCGTCCTGCGCGGCGTCCTGCGCGGCGTCCTGCGCGGCGTCCCGTTCTGCGTCCTGCTCCGCGGCCAGCGCCGCACGCACCTCCGCCTTCTCGTCCTTGCCGCGGTAGTCGAAGAACAGCACCAACAGCAGCGAGGTAATGAAAGCGGCGGCGATACCGAACAGGTAACCGCCCCACGGGTCCATCGCGGGGAAGGTCAGCAGCGAGGTGAAGACGAAAGCGCTTGCCTTCACGTCAAAGAAGCCCATGATCACACCACCCACCAGACATCCCGGCAGCAGTCGCATGTAGGTCTTGCGGAACCGCAGCAGCACGCCATACAGCGAGGGCTCGGAAATACCGCCGAACAGTCCGGCCATCAGACCACCGAAGGACACCTGACGCATACCCTTGTTGCGCTCGCGGATCGAGATCACGAGCACACCGGCGACGACGCCGAAACAGGCGAAGTTCCAGGCGCCCATCGGCCCCTGGATGAAGTCGTAGCCGAGGGTAGCGATGTTCTGGATCATGATCGCGTTCAGCGGCCAGTGCAGACCCAACGGGACCAGGAAGGGGTACAGCAAGGGGATGATCACGGCCAGGATGAACGGTGAGACACCGTTGAGCCACAGCAGGAACTCGGAGATCCCGTTGCCGATGCCGATGCCGAACGGGCCGAGCAGGAATGCCGTCGCAGGGATCATGATCAGCAGCGAGAAGAAGGGCACGAACACCATCTGCACCGACTGCGGGATGATGCGTTTGAGCCCCTTCTCCACCCAGAACAGCCCGATAGCCGCGATCAGCGGCGGGAAAACCTGCGAGGAGTAGTCGTTGAGCACCAGCGGCAGGCCGAAGACCTGGACGGTGTCCCCCGCGTCGCCGAGGGAGAGGAACTCGGGAGTGAGCAGGGCCGCCGGGATGGCCGCGCCGACCCATTCGTTGGCGCCGAGCTTCCGGGCGGCCGTCGCACCAATCATGATCGGCAGGAAGTAGAAGACCGACCGCCACATCGCATGCAACAGCACGTAGCCGTCGGGTTGCTCCTCCATCGGAGCACGGAAGTCCTGCATCCCGAAGGTGTCGGCGAGCACCAGCATGGTGATGATCAGGGAGGCACCGAGCAGCGCCCACAGCACGGGACGGAAGGTGTCCGAGAGGAACTCGAAGCAGTAGTTGACCCAGTCGTACTTGCCGCGGACTCCCCCGTACTCCTTCTTCGAGGAGGCCCGGCTCTCGGCGTCCGCATCACCCATGCCGGGTTCTCTGACGATCGCGTTGTAGTAGTCGGCGACGCCGCCGCCCATCACGACCTGCAGGCCGGTACTCCCCTGTTCCACCACCCCGAGCACGGCGGGGTCGCTGTCGAGTCTGTCGATGTCGACCTTCGACCGGTCGACGAGGTCGAATCGGAGTCGAGTGGCACAGTAGGTGAGCGACGAGACGTTTTCCGCTCCGCCCACCTCCGCGAGAATGTGCCGGGACGTGTCTGTCGCTGCTGAGGCCATCGGGTGTCCACCTTGGGTGAGCTGGAGGGATGTTCCTGCCGCCCAAGGGTAGGACGGCACCTCACCCATCGTAGAACTTCGCTCTCCAAAACATAAGGACCTCGCAGCAGAAAAGACCCGGCCCACCCCGCATTCGGGGTGGGCCGGGTCTGACTCGTCTGCTAAGAGACGGTACTACTCACCGGAGCCGGCGAGCTTCTCGCGCAGAGCGGCGAGCTGCTCATCGGAAGCCAGCGAACCGGCGTCCGAGGTGGTCTCCTCGGTGGCGGCAGCGGCCGGCTTGTCCGAGTTGCTGGAGTAGGAGCCGTTGTCGGCAGCCTCATCAGCCTCGGCAGCCTGGGCACGGTGGCGCTCGATCTGAGCGGCGTGGGTCTTGTGGCGACGCTCGGACTCGGCGTACCGGTCCTCCCATGCCTCACGCTGCTCGTCGTAGCCTTCCATCCACTCGTTGGTCTCCGAATCGAAGCCCTCCGGGAAGATGTAGTTGCCCTGCTCGTCGTAGGAGTCGGCCATACCGTACTTGGACGGGTCGAACTCCTCGGCGAAGTCCTCGTCGGCCTGCTTCAGCGACAGGGAGATACGACGACGCTCGAGATCGATGTCGATGACCTTGACCATGAGCTCCTGGCCGACGGTGACGATCTGGTCCGGGACATCCACGTGGCGCTCGGCCAGCTCGGAGATGTGGACCAGGCCCTCGATGCCCTCCTCGACGCGGACGAAGGCGCCGAACGGAACCAGCTTGGTGACCTTGCCCGGGACGATCTGACCGATCGCGTGGGTCCGGGCGAAGACGCGCCACGGATCCTCCTGGGTGGCCTTCAGCGACAGGGACACGCGCTCGCGGTCCAGGTCGACGTCGAGCACCTCGACGGTGACCTCGTCACCGACGGTGACAACCTCGGACGGGTGGTCGATGTGCTTCCAGGACAGCTCGGAGACGTGAACCAGGCCGTCGACACCGCCGAGATCGACGAAGGCGCCGAAGTTGACGATGGAGGACACGACGCCCTTGCGGACCTGGCCCTTCTGCAGCTGGTGCAGGAACTCGGAGCGGACCTCGGACTGGGTCTGCTCAAGCCATGCGCGACGGGACAGGACAACGTTGTTGCGCTGCTTGTCCAGCTCGATGATCTTGGCCTCGATCTCCTGGCCGATGTACGGCTGGAGGTCGCGGACGCGACGCATCTCGACGAGGGAGGCGGGCAGGAAGCCACGCAGGCCGATGTCCAGGATGAGGCCGCCCTTGACGACCTCGATGACGGTACCGGTGACCGGCTCGTCCTTCTCCTTGAGCTCCTCGATGGTGCCCCAGGCGCGCTCGTACTGTGCGCGCTTCTTGGACAGGATCAGGCGGCCTTCCTTGTCCTCCTTGGTGAGGACCAGGGCGTCGACCTCGTCGCCGACCTCGACGACCTCGCCGGGATCGACATCGTGCTTGATGGACAGCTCGCGGGAGGGGATGACACCCTCGGTCTTGTATCCGATGTCAAGCAGGACCTCGTCGTGGTCGACCTTGACGACGGTACCCTCGACGATGTCACCGTCGTTGAAGTACTTGATGGTGGCGTCGACGGCGGCGAGGAAATCCTCAGCGGAGCCGATGTCGTTGACGGCTACCTGAGGAACGTTGTTGGTGGGCATATGTGAAGTTGCTCCGAGACGGATTGTTCTTAGTGATGGACAGGGGGCACCGTTTCGCCAGCGTTCAGCTTCCCGGCACCGTCGCGCGTCTGCGAACAGACGGTTAACAGAATGCAGGCTACACGACCCCTCCGAGCTGTGCAAACACCGTCTCCGCGAACTCTTCAGTGCCCGCACCAGCACTACCTGAGGCACCTACGGCCACTCCAGCATCCCCCGCCACATCGGGGGTGGGCGCGTGCACGAGTGCGTGCCGCACGGCATCGCTGAGCGCATCACCGGCATCCTCGCAGCCAAGATGCCGCAGCATCAGCGCCGCTGAATTCATTAGCCCGGCCGGATTCGCCACGCCCAGTCCGGCGATGTCCGGCGCGGAACCATGCGCGGCCTGTGCCATCACCGCCGCGTCGCCGGCATTCACGCTACCGGCGGCCCCCAGCGTGCCGCCCAGGGCTGCGGTCAGGTCGGAGAGGATATCGCCGAACATATTCTCCGCCACGATTGTTCGGTGCCGCCCAGGGTTGACCACCAGGTCGGCACACAGGGCGTCGATATGCACCGGGCTCAGCTCCACCCCGGTCTCGGCCGCCATTTTCTCGGCCTCCTCCACGTACATCCCGGACGTCCTTGCCAGGACGTTCGCCTTGTGCGCGACCGTGAGGACGCCGCCGCGTGCGGCAGCGACGCGTCCTGCGTGCCGGACGATCCGACGCACGCCGTGGCGGGTAAAGGTGCCGATCGCCAGGGCGACGTCCTCGGTGACCATCACGTCGCCGGAGCCGGCGTACATATTGCGGTCGGCGTAGAGCCCCTCGGTGTTCTCCCGGACGACGACCACGTCCAGGTCCGGCACTACCGCCCCGGGCAGCCCGCGCACAGGACGCACATTCGCCCACAACTGGGCGCGCACCCGCAGCGCGGCGGAGGGGTTCTGCTGCTCGCGCGCCTCCGGCGGGTAGGACGCATTGTCGTGCGGGCCGAGCACCCAGCCGTCCAGCCCGGTCACCGTCTCCCAAGTCTGCTCCGGAAGGATTCGACCGGTCTGCTCGAAGGCCTCCCGGCCAAGCAGCAGCGGAACCCAGCGCACGGAGATGCCGCCGTGGTGGTGCAGCGCGGTGGTCGTCGCGGTGACGGTGGGGGCCACGATCTCCGGGCCGATGCCCTCCCCGGGCCAGTAGCCCAGCGTGAGTTCGTGGTGTGTGTCGGTCGAGTCGGCTGGAGTGATCACGGTCACCCATCCTAGGTGCCGTTCCGCCCCACGGTCGATGGTGGGCTGACACGCGGGCCGCTTCGGGCTTTTCACCACCCCACACATCATCCGGATACGATGACGCCCATGAACGAAACCTCACCCGGCACCGAGCAGCCTGCCGAGCACGCAACCTCGCGGCGCCCCGCTTTCGAGAACACCCCCTTCACCCCGGGGTCCGTCGTCCTCAACGCACTCCGTGGAGGACTCATCGGCTCGGCCGAACTCGTCCCGGGCATCTCCGGCGGCACCGTCGCGCTCGTCACCGGCGTGTACGAGCGGGTGCTCTACAACGCCAACCGCATGCTCGACGGGCTCAAGCTTCTTGTCACGGACCGTCCCGCAGGAGTCCGGAAGATCAAGTCCGTGGACTGGACCTTGCTCCTGCCGATGGCCATCGGCATGGTCGCCATGGTCTTTGCCTTGGCCGGCATCCTCGGCACCTTCGTCGAGGACCACCCGATCTCCGCCAAGAGCCTCTTCCTGGGCATGGTGGCCGTGTCCGTGGTCGTGCCGATCCTGCTGATCGACACCGCCGACCTGAAACGGCGGCTCCCCGTGGCCGTGCCGCTGTTCATCGTCGGTGGACTGTTCACCTTCATCGCCACCGGATTCTCCTCGTCGACGAACAACGACCCGAACCTGTTCCTGGTCTTCATCGCCGCCGCGATCGCCGTGTGCGCCCTGATCCTGCCCGGCGTCTCCGGCTCCTTCTTCCTCTACGCCATCGGCATCTACTCCGCCACGCTGACCGCCGTGAGCGACCTGGACATCACCTACATCCTGGTCTTCGGCCTCGGCGCGCTGACCGGCCTGGTGCTCTTCGTCCGCGTCATGGAGCACCTGCTGACCAAACACCGCACGCTGACCCTGTTCACCATGACGGGCATGCTGCTCGGTTCACTGCGCGCCCTGTGGCCGTGGCAGGACGACGACTCCAACCTGCAGGCCCCCGGCGACCAGGTCGGCACCGCCGTCCTGCTGTTCATCCTCGGTGCCGCGGTCGTCGGCGCGATGGTCATCGCCGAGCAGGTCGCCAAGCGCCGCCGTATGCGCGCGCACCAGGGCTAAGCACTCACCGGGCGAGGTAGGCGACCGCGACCTGGACGCGGTTCGTGGCCCCCAGCTTCTCCATAATGCGGGACATATAGGACTTCACCGTCGGCAGTGCCAGGTGCAGGCTCTGACCGATCTGTTCATTGGTCATCCCCTGTGAGACCAGTTCGGCCACCATATTCTCCCGGTCGCTGAGGACGGGGCTCTCGCCCGGCCTGCTCTCTGTTCCACCACGGCTGCGCTCCAGCAGGTGCGCGACGACGTCCGGGCTGAACGCCGTCTGGCCGGCCGCCACGGTCTCAACCGCAGCGACCAGAGCCTCTGGGCTGGCAACCTTCCGGAGGAACCCCCTCGCCCCACCGTCGAGCGCCTGGACGATGTCCTCGCGCGTGTCGAACGCCGTGAGCATCATCACCGCCGGGGCATCCGCCTGGCCCTGCAGTTCCCGGAGTGCCTCGAGACCATGCATCCCCGGCATCCGGATATCCATGAGCACCACGTCCGGACGCTGCCGTGCAATCTCAGCCAGGGCACCACGCCCGTCCCCTGCCTCGCCGACGACACGGATCCCGCCTCCGCGGGACGTGTCCCCGGCACCGTCCAGCAAGAGCCGCAGGCCCGTGCGTACCAACGTCTCATCGTCGATGAGAAGAACCTTGATCACGAGGTCTTCTCCTTGTGCCACGGCAGGGACATTGCCAGGCGGAACACACCGTCCGCGTTCTCGACTTGGAGCCTTCCACCCACCGACGCCAAGCGCTCGCGCACCCCGGTGAGGCCGAACCCGCCGCCCGCGGCGTCCTGCCTGTCCTGCCTGTCCCCGATGCGCCCGACGCGCTCGGGGACCGGGTTCGACACCGACACCGCAAGCATCCCCGGCCGAGTCGGTGCATCCCCCGAGACCGCCACCGACACCGTTTCGCCCGGCGCGTGCCGGTGCGCGTTGTCGAGGGCCTCGCCGAGCACCGCCCCGAGTGCGTGGCGAGCTGGCGTCGGCAACTCCACACCGAGTCCGGCTGTGGCGTCGGTGCCGTCTGTAGTCACGACGACATCCTGCCCACGCCGGCGCGCGGCATCGATGACATCGTCCGGGCTGCGCCGTGCGGCGTCGAGCGTGGTGGAGGTGTCCAGCATCCTCAACGCCGTGATGATTCCCTGCAGGTCGGAGGACGCGGCCTGCGCCTGCGTGCGGATCGTGGAGACGGCCTCGTCCCGCTGCTGTTCCGTCAGGTCCGGGCGGTAGCCGAGGACGCCGCTGTGGATGGCGATCAGCCCCAGGCGGTGGGACAGCGAATCGTGGATGTCGCGGGCGAGTGCGATCCGCTCCTCCTCGAGCGCCTGGGCCAGTTCTCGTTCCCCACGCAGCCGCTCGACCGTGCGGCGGTCACGGTCGCGCGATGCCCACCCGAGTCCGATGGCCACGCTGACCGCCGCAGTGAATAGCAGACCGGCGAGCATCCCGAGGGTCGAGCCGTCCGGATCCAGGGCCATGCTGACCGTGCCTCCCACAAGCAGGAGTACCCCGGCGAATGCCGCGTCCCGACGCGAAGCGTGCCGGCTGACGCGCACCACCGTCGCAAGGGCCGCCACGGCCCCGAGCGCACTGACTGCACCCATGAGAACGGTCAGCATGAGGGCAGGACGCCGACCGCGGGCCAGTGACACCGCGTGGAGGATCAGCGCCGCGACGCCTGTGGCCAACTGCACCGCGATGAACCGTGCCAGCGCCAGGTTCCGACTGTCGGGGAGATCGGCGGGGTCCTGCCAGTCGAAGAGCGTGGGGACGGTGAACAGCATCAACGCCGTGCCGATGAGGGCGGAGCACAGCCACAGAAGAACTGCACTCCGGGCTCTCTGGGTGCTGAGGGCAGGGACGATTCTCACTCCCGACACCCTAGCCGCTCGTCGCGTCCCCCGATGTCGGTCAAAGGTATGTGATTCGCCAGACCTTCGGCCGCTACCGCGCCCGGCCGGAGCCCCGCAGACTGTGGGACATGTCGTCGTCCTCCCTCACGCCGTTCCTGCGACCTGTCCGCCACCGTGACCTTCTGCGGGTGTGGGGTGCGTTCCTCTCCCCGATCGTCCTGCTGGTGCTCGTATTGGTCGCGGTCAGGGTCTTCTCCCCTGACCTCACACTTCCCGACATAGTCCTATGGACCTTGCCCGTCGTGCTGGTGCTCGTCTCTGCGCTACTCGTGGCCTGGTCGGTGCGGGGCTGGTCGGCAGACGACCTCGGCTTCCGTCGCCTGGGCCGCCGGGGGCTCCACTTACTGTGGCAGGTTCCGGTCGTGCTGGTCCTGGCGTTGACCGCGACGGCGATCCTGGGCCAGATCCTCGGATTGCAGCCGACGGCAACCACCGAGGCAGAAGACGACGCCCTAGGGTCGAGCCGCGGAGCCGTGGTCGTGCTCGTCAGCTACCTGCTCGTCGGACCGGTGGTCGAGGAGGTATTGATCCGCCGGTTCACCATGAGCTGGATCGAGGACCGACTCTTCACCTTGAGCCACCGACCCCGAGTAGCGGCGGCGGGTGCCGTGGTGCTGAGTTCTGTGGTCTTCGGGCTTCTCCATGTTGTGGCCCCGGTGATGCTGTGGACCTTCCTCATGGGGATCGGGTGCGCGGTGCTCACCCGGTGGCACCGTTCTTTGTGGGGCGGCTTAGCGCTGCACTGCACCGTGAACCTTCTGGCGAGTACCGCGCTGGTCGCGGCGGTCTTCACCTGAGCCACACCCAGCCGCCCATCCGCCGGATCAGTGCCCGGCGGCCTCCCAGTTCTCCCCGGTGCCGGTGGAGACATCCAGCGGGACGCGCAGTTCGGCCGCGCCGTCCATCTGCTCCTGCAGCAGCGCGGTCATCTCCTCGAGCTCGCCGTCGACGACCTCGACGACGAGCTCGTCGTGCACCTGCAGCAGCACCCGTGAGCGCATACCGCGCCTCGTCATCTCCCGGTCGACGCGCAGCATCGCCCGCTTGATGATGTCGGCGGCAGTGCCCTGGATCGGCGCATTCAGCGCGGCGCGTTCAGCATTGTCGCGGGCCACCCGGTTGCTGGAGTTGAGCTCCGGCAGGTAGCGACGCCGCCCGTAGAGCGTCTCGGTGTAGCCGACCTCCTTAGCCCGTTCCACCACGGTGTCGAGGTAGTCCTTCACCCCGCCGAAGCGCTCGAAGTAGGTGTCCATGATCTTCTTCGCCTCACCGGCGGCGATATTGAGCTGCTGGGACAGGCCGAAGGCGCTGAGCCCGTAGACCAGCCCGTAGCTCATCGCCTTCACCCTGCGGCGCAGTTCCGGGGTGACCTCGTCGACGGGCACGTCGAAGACCTTGGAGCCCACGTAGTTGTGCAGGTCCTCGCCGTTGCGGTAGGCCTCGATCAGGCCGGGGTCCTCGGAGAGGTGCGCCATGACGCGCATCTCGATCTGCGAGTAGTCGGCGGTCAGCAGCGTGGTGTAGCCCGCCCCGACGCGGAAGGCGCCGCGGATGTGGCGTCCTGCCTCGGTACGCACCGGGATGTTCTGCAGGTTCGGTTCCGCCGAGGACAGGCGGCCCGTGGCGGCGCCGCGCTGGTTGAAGGTGGTGTGGATGCGTCCGTCGTCGGCGGTGGCCTCGATGAGTCCGTCGATGGTGGTCTTCATCTTCTGGTACTCGCGGTGGGCCATCAGGTGCGACAGGAAGGGGTGCCCGGTCTGGGCGGTGAGCTTCTCCAGCTCGCCGGCGGCGGTGGAGTAGCCGGTCTTGGTCTTCTTGGTGGTGGGCAGCCCGAAGTCCTCGAAAAGCACCTTCTGCAGCTGCTTGGGGCTGGAGAGGTTGAGCGACTGGTCGCCGGCGATCTCGCGGGCGGCGGTGACCTCCTCGGTGATGCGGTCACCGTAGTTGTCGGAGAGTTCCTGCAGCGAGTCACGGTCCACGGAGATGCCGTGGCTCTCCATGCGCGCCAGGACGGTGGCCAGCGGCACCTCGAGGTCGAGGTAGAGCTCCATCGCCCCGATCCCGGCGAGCTCCGGGGTCAGCGAGGTCACCAGGTCGAGCACGGCCTGCGCGCGCACGCCGCCGGCAGCGTCCTCGGCGAGCTCGTGACCGACGTGGCGCTGCAGGACGTCCGCCAGCCCGGTGGAACGCACGTCCGGACGCAGCAGGTAGGCGGCGAGGGCGGTGTCGTGCTCCACACCGTCGAGTTCCAGACCGGAGCCGTGGAGCATGTGCCAGGCCCGTTTGGAGTCGTGCAGCCACTTGGCGGCGGAGACGTCCGCGAGCCAGGCGGCGAGTGCCGCCTCGTCCTTGGGATCCTGATCGGTCAGGTCGATGTCCACGGCGTGCAGGACGCCGTCCTCGCCGGCTTCCGGATCAAGTAGGACGACGCGCGCGGCGTTGCCGCCGAACGGCGTCCCGGTTCCGGTCACCTCGACGACGAGGGGACGGTTGGTGGACGCGTCGCCGGGGTTGCGGCCGTCCTTCCAGCCGGCGCGGTCGGTGAGCCACTTGGTGAGCTTGCCGTCGGCGACGGCGTCGACGGCGAGTTCGGACGCCGCACCGTCCTCAAACTCGATACCCATGGTGCGGAAGGTGCGGTTGCGCAGGTTATTTCCGAACTGGAGGGTGTCGAAGAGGTCGATCGCCTCGGAGGCGTCCACGTGCCCGGGACGCAGCGCGGAGAGCAGCTCGCCGTCCCCATTGAGGTCCCCGAGGTCGAGATCGCGGACCATCTCGGTGACCTTGCGGGCCAGCACGACGTTGTCGATATTGTCGCGCAGGGCGTCACCGACCTTGCCGCCGAAGTCGTCGATGTGGTCGATGACTGCGTCCAGGCTGCCGTATTTCGTGATCCACTTCTGCGCGGTCTTCGGGCCCACACCCGGCACGCCGGGCATGTTGTCGGAGGTATCGCCGCGCAGTGAGGCGAGGTCCGGGTACTGGGTGGGGGTCACGCCATATTTCTCCTCCACGCGCGCAGGGGTGAACCGGTCGAGTTCGGAGACCCCGCGCAGGGTGTAGAGGACGGTGACGTCGTCGTTGACGAGCTGCAGGCTGTCGCGGTCGCCGGTGCAGATCACCGTGCGCATGCCCGCCTCGGTGCCACGGCAGGACAGCGTAGCGATGATGTCATCGGCCTCATAGGCCTCCTTGGTCAGCGTGCGCACACCGAGGGACTGCAGCGCCTCCTGGATCAGCTCAACCTGCCCATGGAACTCCTCGGGTGCCGGCGGACGCTGCGCCTTGTACTCCGGGAGGTCCTTCTCCCGGAACGTCGGTCCGGAAAGGTCGAAGGCCGCGGCGACGTGGGTCGGCTGCTCGGCCTCCATCAGCCCGAGGAACATGCCGAGGAAGCCGTAGACGGCGTTGGTGTACTGGCCCCCGGTCGTGGAGAAGTTCTGGGCCGGCAGGGCGTAGAACGCCCGGAAGGCCAGGGAGTGTCCGTCGAGCAACAGGAGGGTGGGGCGCTCGTCCCCGGGGTTGTCTGTCATATGACCTTCCTGCATGTCCGTGACGTGTTCTTTCACGCCGCCGGACACACTTCTCGTGGTTGCTGCCGCAGTCGGTGTCGTGCCCCGGCTATTCTAGTCGCCATGAGTGACCAGACAGAGAGCGTCCCGGAAGAACCGGCGGCCGAACAGCAGTCGTCGGCCCGGCGGCGTGCCGAGCAAACCCGGGTGTACATCCTGGAGTGTGCGAAGAACGCCTTCAACAAGCGCCCCTACAGCGAGGTGTCGCTCAAGGACATCGCCACTGAGGTTGGTGTCAGTGCCCCGCTGATCATCAAGTACTACGGGACGAAGGAGAACCTCTACGAAGCGCAGTTGGACTTCACCGAGGCTGCCGCGCGCCTGGAGAACGTCCCTTTCACCGAGATGGGCACCCACCTGGCACGGCTGGCGGTGACCTCCGCCGACGACAGCCCCAACTCACTGGTGCGCAAACTCGCCGACGCCGGGGGCAACCGGCACATCGTCGACACCCTCGGACGGGTCTACCGCCAGCAGGTCGTCACCCCCGTCCTGGAGCGGGTGGCCGCCGAGACCGGCGCGGATTCCAGTGCCGACCCGGAGATGCGGGCCGAGGCGGCGATGTCGATGGTGATCGGCCTGGCGTTGATGCGCCGGCTCGTGACCCAGGAGTACTTCCACGACGCCGACGTCGAAGCATTCGTCACCTACTACGGCAACCTCATCCAGTGCGTCCTGGACGGTGAACCCGCAGGACGGTGAGTCGGCAGCGCCCGTCGGCACCCCGGTGTTGTCGGGCGCGGCGTCCCTCCCGTATTATCTCCGTTTGTTGGCCCTGGTGGCGGAATTGGCAGACGCGCTGCACTCAAAATGCAGTGTCTTCGGGCGTGTGGGTTCGAGTCCCACCCAGGGCACCATCATGACCCCGCCGGTCGAGATCGACCGGCGGGGTCTTCTGCTGTCCACTTCGTGCCTGCGCGGCCAGCCCGCACCACCTCCGCCAGCTGGTCCTTAGTGGCCGGACGCATGCCCCAGGCGTCCAGACTCACACAGATCTGCAGCGTCCCTGCGGCCGACCAGCTGAGTTTCGAGGTGGCGTGGGTATGGCCGTGGACGACCGGCGCACCGCAATCGCGTGGCCGCCACTGCACGTGGCGATCGGGCTCGGTGTGGTCGCCGTCGTATGGGAAGTGGTTGACCACCGCCCGCTGGCCCTCGATCTTCAGCGTCATCGCTGCGGCGATGGTGTCGAAGGTCCGCAGGAACCTGGGGTGCCCGGCCAGCGCCTTGGCGTGCATGGGGTGCACGGCGTCGTGGTTGCCGGCGAGCAGGTGCAGTCTGGCACCGGTGATGTCGCGTACCTCGGCGAGCAGGTCGAGCGCGCGGTCCTCCAGGTCGGGGATCCCGGAGGAGAGATCGCCGAGAATGAAGAGCCTGTCCCCCGACACGAGGACCTCCCGAAGGTTCCTCAGCAGCACGTCGTCATGCTCCTCGACCTCCTCGAACCCTCGCACCCGGGCGGGCATCGGGTGGCCAAGATGTGGATCCGCGGTGAACCAGTCCGTCATACGCCGGATGGTACCGCAGGCGACAGTAAGGTAGGTTAGCCGGTGAAACTGTCGGGATGGTCCCGGCGTCACACTTACCAAGGAGCGAACAACCGTGGACCTTCCCATCGCCGAAGCAATCGAGACGTCCGGGGCTTATGCCTCCAACGCCATCTTCATCGTCGGCTCGCTCCTGTCGTCGCCGTTCGGGCTGATCGGCGATCTCGGGGCGTCCCTCTCCTCACTGCTCCCCTAAAACTGCTCCCCTAGTCGTCACCGCGGTCGACGATCTCGGCCGCGGTGGTCGCCACCGTCGTGCCGTCCTCGAACCGCCGCTTGCCGAGGACGTTGTGCGGATCGACGACCGCGACCTTCTTGCCGGTCTCCCGGATGCGGCGCAGCCCCTCCTTCACCATGCGGCGACCCACCGGGTTGCTCTCGGTCACCCGACGGGCATCGATGATGACCCGTGGGGTGGAGATGTCCTGGTGCTCGGTCTCCATGAGGAACTCCTCGGCACCGGAGAAGTCCAGACCACCCTGCAGCCGGAAGATGGTGCTGCGTCCGCGTGTGCGCACGCCGCGCACCGAACTGCCCTTGCGCGTCACCGCCGACATCAGGTGCAGGCCCATGTCCTCCGAGAGGGCACGGAAGATCTTCGCCCCGCGCACACTGTTGCCGGACTCGTCGAGCCGCGGCGAGAATGTCGCGATGCCCAGCTGACCGGGCAGGGTGCCCATCAGTCCTCCGGCCACGCCTGACTTCGCCGGGATGCCCACGCCTGCCATCCACTTGCCCGCCCCGTCGTACATGCCGGCGGACGCCATGACGGCCTGCACCTGCCGGCACACCAGCGGCTCCAGGATCCGCTCCCCGGTGAGCGGCTGCACGCCGCCCAGCGCCAGAGTTGCCCCCATGACCGCAAGATCCTTCACGGTGACCCGGATGGAGCACTGCCGGGTGTAACTCGCCACGGCGTCCTCCGCCGCGTCGCTGATCACGTCGTAACTGCGCAACATGTGGGCCAGCGCCAGGTTGCGGTCGGCCGACCCGGTCTCCGAGGCGGTCACCTCCTCGTCCACGGTGAGCTGCCGTCCGGCGAGGCGGGAAAAGTAGTCGACGATCACCTCGACGCGGTCCTCGACCGAGGAGTCCTCGCCGTTGATGAGCTGATTGACGGCTATGGCACCGGCGTTAATCATCGGGTTGACCGGACGGTGCGTCTTCCCGTCCAACGAAAGCTCGTTGAAGGCTTCGCCGGACGGCTCCATCCCCACCGTGTCCAGCACCTTCTGCACCCCGCAGTCCTGGAGTGCCGCGGCATAGGCGAAGGGCTTGGAGATCGACTGGATCGTGAACTCACGTTCATCGTCGCCGACGCTGTAGATCCACCCCTGGTTCGTGCACATCGCGAGCGCCAGCGGTGTGGGATCGGACTTGGCGAGCTCGGGGATGTAGTCCGCGACGGCACCGCCGTCCTCGTCGCGCACCCGATCGAGGATGTCGTTCAGATAGTCTTCGACGAGGGAGTTCATGGGCCCCGAGACTAACAGAATCCGTCGCCGATATACTTCCACCCATGACACCCCTTCCCGTTCCGCGACCGGGCTTAATCGCCCGCAGTGTCGGCTCGGTCTTGGGGGCCCTGATGCTCTCGACGTCACTGGTGGCCTGCGTCACCAACGAAGAGTCCGGCAACCCGGAGGGCTGGGTCGACACCCTGCCCGAACCCGTCGCCGAACTCCAGGAGCTGCTCCCTCAGGAGTACCGCGACTCCGGACGCATCTCGGCCTCGACCAACCCGACCTTCCCACCGAACCAATTCAAGGACCCGTCGGGCGAGATCATCGGTTTCGAGGTCGACCTCGTCCGCGCCGCCGGTGCCGTCCTTGGGCTCGACGTCAGCTTCCAGCAGCAGGACTTCAACCTGATCCTGCCGTCGATCTCCACCGGGACGGTGGACGTGGGCACCTCCGGGTTCTCCGACACCGAGGACCGCCAGAAGTCCTACGATTTCGTCGACTTCTACACCTCGGGCATCACCTGGGCCACGACGCCGGGCAAGACCGTGGACCCGGCGGACGCCTGCGGGCTCACGGTAGCCGTGCAGAAGGGCACGTATTCCGACACCGACGACGTACAGGTCAAGTCCGATGAGTGTGTCGCCGACGGCCGTCCGGCGATCAACAAGCTGGTGTACGAGTCCGCCAACGCCGCGGCAAATGCCACGGCCCTGGAGAAGGCGGATGCGCTGAGTTCGGATTCCGCGGTCACCGACTACGCGATTCGTCTGTCGGAGGGCAAGCTCATCCCCGCCGGAGACGCCTTCGACACCACCCCGTTCGGCTGGGCCTTCGCCAAGGAGTCGGACCTTGTGCCCGCCTTCGCGGCCGCCCTCGAGTACCTGATCACCTCGGGACAGTACGACGACATCCTCGGCCCCTGGGGACTCACCGACGGCGCGATCGACGCCGTCACCGTCAACACGCAGGACGTCGACCTGCCCGCCGCCGCCACTGCCGCTGCCACCGCCGATGAAGGAGCCTCCTGATGAGCGACCACCCCAGGGCCCAGGAACGGACCCGCCCGACCGACAACGACGTCGTCCCCCTGCGCCACCCGGGACGCATCGTTGCGTCCGTCGTCCTGCTCGTCTTGCTCGCCGTGTTCCTCTGGAGCGCGGCGCACAACGACGCCTACGGCTGGGACACCTACGCGTCCTACCTCTTCGACACCCGGATCGCCGAGGCCGCGGTGCACACCATGGCGCTGACGGTGCTGGCAATGATCGTCGGCGTGGTGCTCGGCGCGGTCCTGGCCGTCCTGCGCATGTCCCCGAACCCGGTGACCAGCGGCATTGCCTGGCTGTACCTGTGGATCTTCCGCGGCACCCCGGTGTACGTCCAGCTGGTGTTCTGGGGCTTGCTGTCGGCGATCTACCAGTCGGTCAACGTGGGCTTCACCGAGATCGAGCTCGACGCGCTGCTCAACAACATGTTCTGGCTCGCCGTGATCGGCCTGGGGCTCAACGAATCGGCCTACATGGCTGAGATCGTGCGTGCCGGTATCCAGGCGGTGCCCGAGGGCCAGTCGGAGGCCTCCAAGGCCCTCGGCATGACCTGGTGGCAGAACATGCGCCGAACCGTGCTGCCGCAGGCGATGCGCATCATCATCCCGCCGACAGGCAATGAACTGATCAGCCTGCTGAAGACCACCTCGCTGGTCATCGCGCTGCCCTATGCCGGTGAGCTCTACGGCCGGTCGATGGACATCGCCTACGCCATGTTCGAGCCGGTGCCGATGCTCCTCGTCGCCGCCACCTGGTACCTGGTGATCACCTCGATCCTCATGGTCGGCCAGCACTACCTGGAGCGCTACTACTCCCGCGGCTCCTCGCGGGCACTGACGAGCCGCCAGCTCGCCGCACTGACCGACGCGGAGGGCCTGCCGCCGCTGAATATCACGGTCGAGGATCCGAGCAGCGAACGAAACAACCGCGACAGTCGAGACAACAAGGAGAACGGCCGATGAGCACCCCGTCCGACACCCCGATGATCGCCGTGAAGGACGTCTGGAAGCGCTACGGCCGCCTCGACGTCCTCAAGGGCATCGACCTTGAGGTCCCCACCGGCGGCGTGACCTGCCTGATCGGTCCGTCCGGCTCCGGTAAGTCCACGCTGCTGCGCTGCGTGAACCACCTGGAGAGCATCGACGCCGGACGCATCGAGGTCAACGGCGACCTCATCGGCTACCAGGAGCGCAACGGCCGGCTGCACCAGATCTCCGAGCGCGAGGCGTCGCGTCAGCGCGCCGACATCGGCATGGTCTTCCAGCAGTTCAACCTGTTCACCCACCGCACGGTGCTCGCCAACATCATCGAGGCACCGATGAAGGTGAAGGGCGTCCCGAAGGCGGAGGCCGAGGCCACCGCCCGCGAATTGCTCGACATGGTCGGGCTGTCCGACAAGGCCGACGCGTGGCCGGTGCAGCTCTCCGGCGGTCAGCAGCAGCGAGTCGCCATCGCGCGCGCGTTGGCGATGAAGCCGAAGCTGATGCTCTTTGACGAGCCGACGTCCGCCCTGGACCCCGAGCTCGTTGGCGAAGTCCTCAACGTGATGCGTCGTCTCGCCGACGACGGCATGACGATGCTCGTCGTCACGCACGAGATGGGCTTCGCCCGCGAGGTCGCCGACCACGTGGCGTTCATGGACGGCGGACGCATCGTGGAGCACGGTGTGGCGCGCCAGGTCATCACCGACCCGCAGGAGGAGCGCACCCGCTCCTTCCTGTCCAGCATCCTGGACTGACCCCCGCTGCGCGTCCCCACCGCTTTATCAGGGACGGATCAGGGACGGATGTCGACGTGCCAGGGCACGCGGGGGGTGCCCGGGTCGTCCAGCACCTGCTGGAAGAGCTGCTCGGCGGGCTGCTTGTCGCGGCTGACCAGCACCTCGGACAGGCGCGCGGTCAGCGCGCTGATGCTGCCCTCGCAGCGGGTGACGTCCAGGGTCACCGTCGCCGGCTCGGGGGTGGTGTCGGCGGCGTCGGCGAAACCGTAGTCCTGCCACACCTCCTCGAGGCTGGCGTCTCCCCCGGTGCCGGTGGCCACCTTCAGGTCAGCGGTCAGCGACTCCGAATTGAGGTCGACCAGGTGCCGAATGTCGTCGACAATGCTGTCGCGCTGATCGGCGGTGGAAAGGATCTTGAACACGATCTGAGGCATGGGCACCAGTAAAGCACTGACTCGCTCCCACTGCCAGGGTCCGACCGACTACTGTTGGGTAACTGTGATCGGCCACTCCCCCATCTCCCCCGCACCGGTACCACCGTTGACCACGTTGCCCGACGGCACCATCAAACAGGTCAACCCGTTCTCCGGGACCGAGGTATGGACCGTGCCCAGCCGCGGCCACCGCCCCATCCGGGAACGTCCCGAGGAGATCGTCGAGGTCAACGACGGCAACCGGGACACGCAGACCGACTTCGGCATCGCCAATCTGCTGCGCACCACCCCGGAGAAGGCCCGCATGGTCATCGACGACAACGGTGACCCCCGCATCCTGCGCGGCCTCACGGTCTCCCAACTGGAGTCGACCGACCCGCTGTTCCGGCGGGTGGCGAACCTCTACGAGATCCTCACCTACGACTACTGGCTGGTGAACTACGGCCACCGGATGGACGCCACGGCCGCCCGGCACATGGCGGAATACCTCGCCGAACCGGAAGGACGCGACCACGTCGAGCAGCTGCTGCGCATCCGCCTGGCCGCGGCGGGGCGTCCTGCGTCCGAGATCGACGCCCTGTTCACCGAAGAGCAGGCGGTGCAGAGCATCAACGAGCTCGGCGGGCCCTTGTTCGGCGGCGGACACGACATCATCCTCGCCCGCGACCACTACGTCCCTGGGGCCACACGCAGCGACCAGCTGCTCAGCTCCGGTGAGATGAGCTGGTCGGACCACCGGCTCTACATCGCCTTCACCGTGGACGCGATGGATAGGCTCTACCGTGCCAACCCGTACGTGCGCTACGTCGCGGCATTCCAGAACTGGCTAGAGCCCGCCGGCGCATCGATCGAGCACCTGCACAAACAGCTGGTAGCCATCGACGAGCACGGACTGCAGAACGAGACGGAGATCGCCCAGGTGCGGGCGAACCCGAACATGTACAACGAGTGGGCGGTGGACTACGCCGGGCACCACAACCTCATCGTCGCGGAGAACGACCATGCCATCGCCTTCGCCGGGTTCGGGCACCGTTGGCCGACCCTGGAGGTGTTCTCCCGTTCGGGTACGACCGAGCCGTGGCTGATCAGCGTCGAGGAACGCGATGCGGTGGCCGACCTCGTCCACGCCTGCCATGTCGCGGCCGGGCCGCACATGCCCTCGAACGAGGAGTGGCTGCACCGGCCGTTGGACGTGGACGTGCCGATGCCGTGGCGGATCATGATCAAGTGGCGGGATTCGACGATGGCCGGGTTCGAGGGTGGCACGAAGATCTTCATCAACACCCTGAGCCCCGCTGACCTCAAGTCGCAGGTGCTCGAGAAACTGACCGCGGCCCGTGACGAGGGGCGCCTTGCCCCGGGGATCCGGCTGGGTGGGGAGATCGAATTCCAGCGCAACTCGCTGCGCTATAACCCGGCGGTGCAGGGCTAACCCACCGACTTGGCCCCTGGCCCGCACGTCTGGCCCCTGCACCTGTGAGGGTGCGGGGGCTTTCTGTGTGGCAGCGGGTGGCTTCTAGGCCGGTGGGTCCTCGGTGGGGTCGAGGTCGTCGGGACCGTCTGGTCCGGTTGGTTCAACCGGTTCGACTGGCTCATCCGGTTCGGTAGGTTCTGGAGTTTCGACCGGTTCGGAGGGTTCGTCGGGATATGCGGGGTAGACCGCGTCCGGGTCGTAGGCCTGGGCCAACGGGCCGGTGGCGTGGGTGGTGTAGCGCCTGTTGTTGGGACCTTCCCAGTCGATGGTGAACCCGTCGTCGGTGGTAGAGCAGGTCCACACCCCCTCGGTTTTCAGCCGGTGGTGCGGGCGGCACAGTTTCTGCCCGTTGCTCGGATGGGTGATCCCGTCGCTGGTGGGGTCGGTGTGCGGGGAGTTGATGATGTGGTCGTTGTCGCACAGCGTGGCCGGCACATCACAGTTCGGGAACCGACAGGTCGCATCACGTCCGTCGAGGTAGTCCTTGTGCGCGGTGGTGAAGGTGTAGGCCTCGGTGTCGGGGTACTTGTCGGGGTTGGTGTGCAGGACGCGTACATAGCCGGACTCGTTTTCCAGGCGCTGGGCGGTGGAAGGGTCAATCCAGCCGACGCCAGTGACGTAGCCGGCTCCGGTGCCGTGAATGCCGTCGAGGGTCGCACGGTACAGGTTCACGCGGATTTTCATCGAGGCTGGGTTGTCGCCGAGCTGTTCGAGCAGTACCTGTGCTTTGAGTTGTGAGCGGGTCGGCAGCACGGTGCGTTCTTCTTCGGGGATGTCTTCCTGCCGGCGGCGGGCATCGGCGAGCAGAACGCGGGCTTTCTTGTCGAGTTCATCGTCGATGGCGGCGAGGGTGACTTCGTCGCCGCCGGTGAGGACGAGTTGCTTGCCGCGGCGTTTGAGTGTGGCGGTGTCTTCCTGGGCCAGGGCGGTGTCGTTGGCCAGTTCCGGGGCGGCGTCGAGGATTGCTGCGCGCACGCGGTCGCGGAGTTCGCGCAGGGTGACCAGTTCGGTGGTGTCGCGTAGCCAGGGGGTGACGTCTTTGTTCACGGCGGCGTCGAGGTGTGCGGTGATCTCATCGTGGTGGGCCTGGGGCACGGTGTCTAGTTGGGCGTGGATAAGCCGGCGGATCAGGGCGAGATGGTCGGCGGCGAGGATTCCGGTGGTGAGCACTGCACAAAAGAGTTCGAGGTTACGTGCGGCGAGTTCGCCTGCGTGTGCGAAGCGGGAGGCGTCGGTTCGGGAACGTCCGCGTAGTGCCAGCGCTGTGGCGAAGCGTTCGGTGGTGGCGATGTCGCGGAGTTTCGCGATGAGCAGCATTTCGCCGAGGTTGAGGTGGCGTTGGATGTCGTCCATGCTCATGGTGGGTGTGGTGTTGTCGGTAGTCATGGTGCCAGCGTCCCCCTTGGTTGGCTTCCTTGACGGAAGTGTACTACATGCCACGGACATGGTCAACCACATGTTCGAATAACTCAGAAGGAGTACCTGCCCCAACATCGAACGAGAGCCACCACAGACCCCGAGCCGGGACCGCCCCTAAGAAGAGGACACCAGCGTCACTACACTCGGGGCCATGAGTACACCTGATATCGCGGAGTTCATCGGCAACCACGGCGTGGACCTCTCCTGGGCCGACGGTTTCTACACGTGGATGCACGAGAACCCGGAGCTCAGCGAGCACGAGGAGCAGACCGCCGCACACGTCCTCGAGCGCCTCAGCGCCCTCGGCGCCGAGGTGACCACCGGTATCGGCGGCCACGGCATCACCGCCGTGTGGCGCAACGGGGACGGCCCGACGGTGCTCTACCGCGCCGACTTCGACGCCCTGCCGGTCACCGAGGACACCGGGGCGTCCTACGCCTCCAAGAACCCGGGCGTGATGCACGCCTGCGGCCACGACGTGCACACCACCGCCCTGATGGGCCTGTGCGAGATCATGGACGCCCGGCAGGATGCCTGGTCGGGCACCTTCATCGCCCTGTTCCAGCCTGCCGAGGAGGTCACCCGCGGTGCCACGTCGATGATCGAGGACGGCCTGGCCGAGCGTATCCCCGCCCCGGACGTCTGCCTCGGCCAGCACGTGATGCCCGGCCCGGTGGGCACGGTGTTCTCCTCGGCCGGCCCGGTGATGGCCGCCTGCGACACCATCACGGTGACGCTGCACGGGGTGTCCTCGCACGCGTCGGCACCGCACAACTCCATCGACCCGACGTTCCTCGCCGCGATGATCGTGGTGCGTCTGCAGGGCATCGTGGGCCGCGAGGTCGCCGCGGACGACTTCGCCGTGGTGTCCGTCGGCACGCTCACCGCCGGCCACACGAACAACACCATCCCCGACACTGCCACGCTGGTGCTGAACTGCCGCTTCTACGACACTGGCGTGCGTGACCGCACCTACGCCGCGATCGAGCGGGTCATCCAGGCCGAGTGCGCGGCCTCGGGCACGCCGAAGCCGGCGGACGTCGTCTACTCCGCGCGCGGCGAGCTGACCGACAACGACGCCGGCGTGCACGAGCGGGTGCGTCCCGTGCTCGATGAGGTCTTCGGTGAGCGTTCGCAGGACGCCGCCCGCTGGACGGCGTCCGAAGACTTCTCCGAGATCCCCCGCCACTTCGGCGTGCCCTACGAGTTCCTGCTCACCGGCTGCACCGAACAGGACGTGTGGGACGCTGCGGTCGCCGCCGACCGGGTCGCGCAGGACGTCCCGGGTAACCACTCGCCGCAGTTCCTGCCCGCACCGGGCACCGTGGACACCGCCACGCGGGCGGCGACGGCGGCCGTACTGGCCTACCTCTGGCGCGACTGACGCGCCAGTAAGGCTCAGGCGGAGCCGACGGCCTCGCGGCCGAGGAACTCGTTCATGCCGTCCCAGTCGCGCAGCGCCTGCTCCGTGCCTCGCGCCAGCGAGTCGCGCAGAACGTCGACCTTGCGCTCGGTGGAACTCACCGGTGCGGCGTCCTCCGGGAAGTACAGGAACGCCCGGCCGGCGCGCTCCAGGGCGTAGAGCCGCTGCATCGTGGCGTTGTAGTGAATGTGCCGGGTGAGCAGTGCCTCGGCGACCGCCGGGTAGCGGCGCAGCAGCGTGCGCCACACCTTCGAGCGTCCCATCGGCGGCTTTACGTAGCCACGAGGGTGGGTGAGTACGGCGAAAAAACGGTCGTAGCCATCCGCCAGCGCGGCGTCCAACGGAATCCCGCCGGACGGTCCGAGCGCGCCGTCGACGTAGGGCACCCCGTCGATGCGCGGCACCGGCATCGCGAACGGGATCGTGGAGGACGCCCGGACGCGGTCCATCAGTTCCTGGCCGGAGCTGATGTCCTCGCGTCCCCAGTAGACCGGGTCACCGTTGTCGGCGCGGGTGGCGCAGATCCGGAACTCCGTGTCCCCCTCCAGCGCGAGGCGGGCATCGTAGGGCCGCGGAAGATCAAGGGTGTGGGCCTGACCGTAGATGAACTCCGCGTTGAAGAAACCCTTGCCGCGCAGCAGCCAGGTCCAGCCACCGAACTGTGGTTCGGTGGCGAAGTCCACGAAGCTGCGGCGCAGGCGGTCCTGCTCTCCGCTGAGGTAGCTGACCAGGTGCGTCGCGCCGGCGGAGACGCCCCCGACCCAGCCGAACTGCACGTCGTGGTCCATGAGGACGTCCACCGCGCCAGCGCTGTAGGAGGCGCGCATGCCTCCGCCCTCCAACAGCAGTGCCGTGTCGCGTGCGTCGATCATCCTGGTGGGGCCTCCTTCTACGCGGTGTCCTCGCCGAGCAGGTGGACGTGGATCATGTTGGTGTTGCCCTCGGTTCCGGGGGGCGAACCGGCCACGATGACCACGGCGTCCTCCCGGGTGTAACCCGCCTTGCCCAGCAGGATGGAGTCCACCTCCTTCATAATCTCGTCGGTGGTGGAGACCTCGTTGGTCAGGTACGACTCCGCACCCCAGGTCAGGGCCAGCTGGTTGCGCACCTCCTGGTACGGGGTGAACACCAGCAGCGGCAGGTCAGAGCGCAGGCGGGCCACACGACGGGCGGTGTCGCCGGAGGCGGTGAAGGCCACGAGCGCGCGGGCGTTGAGCCGCTCGCCGATGTCCTTCGCCGCGAAGCTGATCACGCCACGCTTGGTGCGCGGCACGTGGGACAGCGGCGGCACCTCGCCGTCGATCTCGGCGGCGGTGACGATGCGGGACATCGTCTTGACCGTGTCCACCGGGTACTTGCCCACCGAGGTCTCGCCGGAGAGCATGACCGCGTCCGCACCGTCGAGTACGGCGTTGGCGACGTCGGACGCCTCGGCGCGGGTCGGGCGGGAGTTCTCGATCATCGAGTCCAGCATCTGGGTGGCGACGATCACGGGCTTGGCGTTCTCGCGGGCGATCTGCACCGCGCGCTTCTGCACCAGCGGCACCTCCTCCAGCGGAACCTCGACACCCAGGTCGCCACGGGCGACCATGATGGCATCGAAGGCGAGGATGATCGGCTCGAGTGCGTCAACCGCCTCGGGCTTCTCCAGCTTGGCGATGACCGGCACGCGACGGCCGACCTCGTCCATGATCTCGTGGACCAGCTCGACGTCCGCCGGGGAGCGGACGAAGGACAGCGCGATGACGTCCGCGCCCATGGTCAGGGCGAAACGCAGGTCGGCGATGTCCTTCTCCGACAGGGCCGGCACGGAGATGTTCATGCCGGGCAGGGACACGCCCTTGTTGTTGGAGACGGGGCCGCCCTCGACGACCTCGCAGACCACGTCGTTACCGTCGATGGCCTTGCAGACGAGGCCGACCTTGCCGTCGTCAACGAGGAGGCGGTCGCCGGGGCGGGCATCACGGGCGAGCTGCTTGTAGGTGGTGGAGACCCGGTCGTGGGTGCCAGACACGTCATCGACGGTGATCCGGACTTCCTCACCGGTCTCCCAGTAGGTCTTCTCCTCGGCGAACCGGCCGAGGCGAATCTTGGGGCCCTGCAGGTCGGCGAGAACACCGACGGAGCTGCCGGACTCCTCGGCGGCCTGCCGGACCCACTCGTAGTTTTGCTGGTGATCCGCGTGTTCACCGTGGGAGAAGTTCAGGCGGGCGACGTTCATCCCCGCCCCAACGAGCTCACGGATCTTGTCGGCGGAGGCCACTGCCGGGCCCAGGGTGCATACAATCTTGGTGCGTCTACTCACCTGTCCGAGGATAACCCTGTGCCCCCGCGACCGCTACCACGGGATGCCTCAGAAGCTTCTGCATCGGATTCAGCGTCCCCTTCACGTTCCCCTTCGCTGTCCTCCTCAAGATCCTCACGCGGCGGCCCTGCCACGTACTCCGGCTCTTCCCGGGTACGCGATCGGGTGAGCACGAACAGGACCACGGCGCCGACGAAGACCACCGCGGAGACCACGCTATTGATGCGCACGTCGCCGAAGACGGTCGTCGCCGCGTCCGTTCGGATCGACTCGATGAAGAAACGCCCGAAAGTGTAGCCCGCCACGTAGAGCATGAACACCCGCCCGCCGCCGAGGCGGAACCGGCGGTCGGCCCACACGAGCACGAGCACCACAAGCAGCGCCCACAACAGCTCGTAGAGGAACGTGGGCTGCACGGTCGCCAGCACGGTGCCGTCGGAGACCCCGTCCATCTGGTCGATGTTGCCGTCGGCGTCGACGCGCCGGTAGATCTCGAGTGCCCAGGGGGCATCAGACTCGCCACCGTAGAGTTCCTGGTTGAACCAGTTACCGAGGCGACCAATGGCCTGGGCGAGCAGGATCGGCGGGGCCACGGCGTCGGCGAAGGGAGCCAGCGGCACCTTCTTGTACGCCAGCACCGCCCACACGGCCAGGCCGCCGAGGACCACGGCACCCCAGATCCCCAGGCCGCCGTTGGTGATCTTGAAGGCATCAACCCAGTCGCGCCCCTCACCGAAGTACAGATGGTGATCGGTGATCACGTGGTAGATCCGTCCACCGATGATGCCGGCGGGCACAGCGGCGATCGCGCAGTCGATCACGGTCTCCGGGTATCCGCCGCGCGCCACATAGCGCCGCACGGTCCAGAACACCGCCACGACGATCCCAGTAAGGATGCACAGCGCATAGGCGCGCAAGGCCACCGGGCCCAGGTGCCACACACCCTGCGGCGGCGAGGGAATCGCGGCGAGGATCTGCGTACTCACCGACGGACCCCCTCGTACAGGTCCTTGGCCAGGGTCTCCAGTGCGTCCACCCCGGAGGACGCCGCGGAGATCAGCGCGGAACCGACGATGACGCCGTCGGCGTAGTCGGCGATCGCGGCGGCGTGGTCACCATTCTTCACACCCAGCCCGACGGCGACCGGCAGGTCCGTGGCCGCGCGGGTGCGCGCGACGAGGTCGCGGGCATCCGAGGAGACGTCCTCCTGCGCGCCGGTGACGCCCATGTGCGACTGGGCGTAGATGAACCCGCCACCGGCGTTGACCGTGAGGTCGAGGCGTTCGGCGGTGGTGGACGGTGCCACGAGGTAGACGTTGTCCAGGCCGTTGGCCCGGCAGGCGTCGTTCCAGCGGGCGGACTCCTCCGGCAGCAGATCCGGGATGATCGACCCGAGGCCACCGGCCGCAGCCAGGTCCTCGGCGAACTTCTCCGGACCGTACTGCAGGATCGGGTTCCAGTAACTCATGATGACCGCATTGCCGCCGGCCTCGGTGATCGCGCGGACCACGGTGAAGGTGTCGCGGACGCGGAAACCGGCCTCCAGGGCGGTCGTCGCGGCCTCCTGGATCGTCGGGCCGTCCATCATCGGGTCGGTGAAGGGCACGCCCACCTCGATGAGGTCGGCGTGGCGGGCCAGCGTGGTCGCCAGTTCCACGGAGTCGTCCAGCGTAGGGTAACCGGCCGGAAGGTAGCCGACGAAGGCGGCGTGGCCGTCGGCCCGGGCGGAGGTGAAGACCTCGGACAGTGTGCTCATCAGTTGTTCTCCTCGTCCGTGTGTGCCTCGCCCTGCTCCGGGTGCATGCCGAACCACGTGGCGGCGGTGTCGACGTCCTTGTCGCCACGTCCGGAGACGTTGACGATGAACACCGGCCGTGCCCCGTCCGATGTCGTCCTCTCCCCCGCGGTGTACTCGGCACCGACCTTCACCGCCAGCGCGACGGCATGGGCGGACTCGATGGCGGGGATGATGCCCTCGGTGCGGGTCAGCAGTCGGAAGGCCTCCATCGCCTCGGTGTCGGTGACCGGAAGGTACTCCGCCCGACCCTGTTTGGCCAGGAAGGAGTGCTCCGGGCCCACGCCCGGATAGTCCAGACCGGCGGAGATCGAGTGCGACTCGGTGATCTGGCCGTCCTCGTTCTGCATCAGCGCGGCGAAGGACCCCTGGAAGACACCCTCGGAGCCCACGGTGATCGGCGCGGCGTGGCGTCCGGTCTCCACCCCGTCGCCACCGGCCTCGCCGCCGATGAGGGCCACACCCTCGTCGTCGATGAAGGGGTGGAACAGGCCGATGGCGTTCGAGCCGCCACCGACGCAGGCCATGACCGCGTCCGGCAGACGACCGGACGCGGCGAGGATCTGCGCGCGCGCCTCGACACCGATGATGCGCTGCAGGTCCCGGACCATCTCCGGGAAGGGGTGCGGGCCGGCCGCGGTGCCGAAGCAGTAGTAGGTGTCATCGGCGTTCGCGACCCAGTAACGCATGGCCTCGTTGATGGCGTCCTTCAACGTCGCCGAACCCACCGTCACCTCGATGACCTCCGCGCCAAGCAGTCGCATGCGGGCGATGTTGAGGGCCTGGCGGCGCGCGTCCACCTCACCCATGTAGATCCGGCACTCCAGACCCAGCAGGGCACACGCCGTGGCCGTGGCGACACCATGCTGGCCGGCACCGGTCTCGGCGATGACATTGGCCTTACCCATGCGCTTGGCCAACAGGACCTGGCCGAGCACGTTGTTGATCTTGTGCGAACCGGTGTGGTTGAGGTCCTCACGCTTGAACCACACGTCGGCACCGACGGCCTCGGAGAACCGTGCGCCGAAGTAGAGCGGCGATGGCCGGCCGGTGTAGTTGCGGTGCAGCTCGTCGAGCTCGTCGAGGAAGTCCTGGTCTGCCCGGGCCTTCGCCCACGAGTCCTGGATCTCCTCGATGACGGCCATCAGGGCCTCGGGGATGTAGCGTCCCCCGTAGTTGCCCCAGTGACCGTTGTCGTCCGCGTCGTGCGCGGTCGGCACGGCGAGGACCTCCCCCGCCGTCGGCAGGCCGAGCGTGTTCTTGAAGTCACTTCTGTCGTTCCCGGATGGTGTACTCACACCCAGGAACTGTACATTACGCCGCGGACGTCACTTCGGCTCCGGGCGGAACGCGGGGTGCTGCCCGGCGGCGACCAGCGCACGGCAGGCCTGCCCCGGGTTCGCCGCGGTGACGAGCCCCTCGCCCACCAGGATCGCGTTCGCCCCGGCGTTGGCGTAGGCCTGCAGGTCGGAGGTATTGCGCACCCCGGACTCCGCAATCTTGACCACGCTGTCCGGCAGCCGCGGCACGATGCGGGAGAACACACCGGGGTCGACCTCGAGGGTCTTGAGGTTGCGGGCGTTGACGCCGATGACGGACGCTCCGGCGGCGACGGCCCGGTCGGCCTCCTCCTCCGAGTGGACCTCCACCAGGGCGGTCATCCCGAGGGACTCGGTGCGGTCCAGCAGGGCGGTCAACCGGTCCTGGTCTAGGGCCGCGACAATCAGCAGGACGACGTCCGCACCATGGGCGCGGGCCTCGTGGATCTGGTACGGGTTGACGGTGAAGTCCTTGCGCAGCAGCGGCACGTCGACGGCCGCGCGGACCTTGTCGAAGTCGGCCAGCGAGCCGTGGAAGCGCCGCTCCTCGGTGAGGCAGCTGATCACGCTGGCCCCGTTGGACGCATAGGCCTTGGCCAGGATCTCGGGCTCGGGGATATCGGCGAGGTGCCCCTTGGACGGGCTCGCCCGCTTTACCTCGGCGATCACACTCACCTCCGGGCCGGCCAGGGCCGCGCGGGCATCCAAGGCTGGCGGCATGTCCAGGGACATGGCCTTGATCTCGGCGAAGGGGACCGCGGACTCGCGCCGCGCGGTGTCTTCGAGCACGCCGGCGATGATGTCGTCGAGTACGGTTGCCATCGTTCCTCCCAGGAGGTCAAGTATCTGAGGTCAAGTATCTGGTGCAGCTGAAAGAATCAATGCTAACGCCACACCCCGGCGGGAATGACATCGGGGTGATGTGAAGCTCACACCGGGCGGGCGTCGTCGCCTGTGTCACGATCCTGCGCGTCACGATCCTGCGCGTCACGATCGGTCGGGTCCACCCCAGCATCGAGGGCGTCCCAGAGGACTCGTCCGGAACCGGGGTTGTCGTCGAGGTCCTTCTCCACGCCTTCGCGGCGGGCCTCGGGGGTCTCGTACTTGCTGTGGCCGGACCGCGCGGCACCCGGCTTCATCGCCAGCAGTACACCACCGATCACGCCGAGGGCAGCGGAAATCAGGAAGAGCACGACCGGCCAGGTGTGCACCTGCCCGTCGAGCACCACGGCCCATTCGGAGATCTGCACGGGGTCGGACTCGCGCTGCGTGCCCGCACCACTGACCAGCAGCGCCTGGGCCCGGTCCAGGTCCGGGTCGCCGGAGAGCAAGTTCACCGCGGCGAAACCGGCGGCGGCCGCCAACAGTGCGGAGATGCCGCCGAGGATCCGTCGGGCCAGGGGCTGCAGCGCCATGGACAGGATCACCGCGGCGAGCATGGCCAGGGCCAGCGGGGTGCCGGCGGCGTCCCACACCGAGCCGATGATGTTCTTGACGGACTCGCCACTCTTGTCGTCCTCGACCGTGACGGTCAGCCAGGTCATCTGGCCCGCGCCCCACAGTCCGGCGGCACCGAGCACGGTCAGCAGCAGGGCCAGGCCGCGTCCTCCGAGGCGCTTCACCGTGCCACGTCCTGCATGGTCTCGGCGGCGGCGACGGCGCGCAGCACCGCCAAGGCCTTATTCCGGGTCTCCTCGTCCTCGGCGTCGGGGTCGGAGTCGGCGACGATGCCGCCGCCGGCCTGTACGTAGACAGTGCCGTCCTTGTACAGGCCAGTACGGATGGCGATGGCCTGGTCGGCGTTGCCGGAGAAGTCGAAGTATCCCACGGTCCCACCGTAGACACCTCGTCGCGTGTCCTCCAGTTGGTCGATGATGCCCAGGGCAGAGGGCTTGGGCGCGCCGGACAACGTGCCGGCCGGGAAGGTCGCGACGAAGGCGTCCAGGGCAGTCTTGCCCTCGGCGAGCCGTCCGCTGACCCCGGAAACCAGGTGCATGATCGCGCTGTAGCGCTCCACATGCCGGAAGTCGTGGACCTCCACCGTGCCCGGCGTGCATACCCGGCCCACATCGTTACGGCCCAGGTCCACGAGCATCAGGTGCTCGGAGTTCTCCTTCTCGTCATTGACGAGTTCCTTCTCCAGCAGCTCGTCCTGCTCGTAGCTGGCGCCGCGCGGGCGGGACCCGGCGATCGGGAAGGTGGTCACCCGGCCGTCGGAGACCTGCACCAGCGACTCCGGCGAGGAGCCGATGATCTGGAAGGCGGTCTCGGTGAAGGAGTCGTCCGGCACGTTGAGCAGGAACATATAGGGGCTGGGGTTGGAGACCCGCAGCATGCGGTAGATGTCTACACCCGGCACGTCGGTGTCGAGTTCGAAGCGCTGCGACAGGACGATCTGGAAGGCGTCGCCGGCGCGGATGTGCTCCTTGCACGTCTCGATGCGGGCCTTGTGGTCGTCGAGGGTGCGCTGCCGGCGCGGCTGCGGCGCCGGGGTGCTGAACGTCGCCGAGGGCAGGTGTTCTCCGGACGCCAGGCGCCGCTCCATCTCGTCGACGCGCGCAACGGCGTCGTCGTAGGCCGCGTCGACGCGGTCGTCGGATCCGTCCCAGTTCACCGCATTGGCGATGAGCCAGATGGTGCCCTCGTGGTGATCCATGACCGCCAGGGTGTCGGCGAGCAGCTGCACCATATCGGGGACCTGCAGGTCATCGGTGCAGGTATCGGGGAGGTCCTCGATGTAGCGGATCACGTCGTGGCCCATGTACCCCACCAGACCGGAGGTCAGGGTGGGCAGGCCGGGCACCGGGTCGGTGTGCAGCAGCTCCAGGCTCTCCCGGATCACCTCCAGCGGGTCGGAACCTTCTGGAACACCTGCCGGCGGGGTGCCGATCCAGTGCACGTCGCCGTCCTTGGCGGTCAGCGCGCAGCGCGCGCCGGTACCGATGAAGGAGTGGCGTGACCAGGACTGCCCCGGAGCCGCGGACTCCAGCAGGAAAGTGCCGGGACGTCCGCCGGCGAGTTTGGTGTAGGCGCTCATCGCGCTCTCACCGTCGGCGAGGACCTTGCGCGCGACCGGGACGACCCGGTTGCGCGCGGCCAGGCGGCGGAAGGTCGCCCGGTCGGTGATCGTATAGGGGTCGGCGGTGTCGTACTCAGTCATCTACAGGTCTTTCAGGTTGGAGCAGCCGGTCGGCGTCGAAGCAGGTGTGGTCCCCGGTGTGGCAGGCGCCGCCGGTCTGGTCGACGGTCAGCAGGATGGTGTCGCCGTCGCAGTCGAGACGCACGTCGTGGACGTACTGGGTGTGCCCGGAGGTCTCCCCCTTCACCCAGTACTCCCCCCGGGAGCGCGACCAGTAGGTCGCCTTGCGGGTGGCCAGGGTGTGCGCCAGCGCGTGGTCGTCCATCCAGGCGAGCATCAGGACGTCGCCGGTTCCGTGCTCCTGCACGACCGCGGCGACCAGGCCGGACGCATCGCGCTTGAGGCGGGCGGCCACGTCCGCGTCGAGCTCGACGCCGCGAACATCCTCGTTGCTGGTCAGCGCGCTCATCGGCGCACCTCGATCCCCTGCTCCACCATGGCGTCCTTGACCTCGCCGATGGCGATGTCGCCGAAGTGGAAGACGGACGCGGCGAGCACGGCGTCCGCGCCCGCCTGCACGGCGGGCGGGAAGTCCTCGACGCGTCCTGCCCCGCCGGAGGCGATGACCGGGATGGTCACCGCGGCGCGCACCTGGGCGAGCAGGTCGAGATCGAAGCCGTCGCGGGTGCCGTCGGCGTCCATGGAGTTCAGCAGGATCTCCCCGACGCCGAGTTCCTGGCCGCGCACGGCCCACTCCACCGCGTCGATGCCGGCGGAGCGTGAGCCGCCGTGGGTGGTGACCTCGAAACCGCTGGGCTGGGGGTCTTCGTCGGCAGGCACGCGGCGGGCGTCGACGGACAGCACGATGCACTGGGCACCGAAACGGGCGGAGAGCTCACTGAGCAGTTCCGGACGGTGGATGGCCGAGGTGTTCACCGACACCTTGTCCGCACCGGCGCGCAGCAGCTGGTTGACGTCCTCCTCCGAGCGCACCCCGCCACCGACGGTGAGCGGGATGAACACCTGGTCGGCGGTGCGGCGGACCACGTCGAGCATGGTGCCACGGCCGTCCTTCGAGGCGGACACGTCGAGGAAGGTCAACTCGTCGGCACCCTCGGCGTCGTAGCGTGCGGCGAGTTCCACGGGGTCGCCGGCGTCGCGCAGGTTCAGGAAGTTGACCCCCTTGACCACGCGGCCGTCGTCGACGTCCAGACACGGGATGACCCGTACAGCGACACTCATCGGATACTCACCTTATTCCTCCCCGGTCCATGATCTCCTGGGCATTGCGTGCGGCGGTGCCGATCGGCACCGAACGGATGTGGTCGAGCAGGATGGAATGCACCTCCGGCTCGCCGGCCACCAGGCCGGAGACGCCGGGACGCCACGGGTCGCCGTTGAAGTCGGTGACCACTCCACCCGCCTCCCGGACGAGCAGCAGGCCGGCAGCGTTGTCCCACAGGTTGGGGCTGAACGTCACCGTGCCGCCGAAGATGCCTGCGGCGGTGAATGCCAGGTCGATGCCGCACGAACCGGTGACGCGCATGCGCGGGTACGTCCGGCCGATGGCGTTGAGCATGTCCTGGCGGTACGAGATCGGCAGGTTGCCGCGGCGCTGCGACAAAATCGAGCCGAAGCTGATCTGCGTGATGCCCGGGTTCGACGGCAGCATCGGACGCGCGGGGTGCCCGTCGATGTAGAGGCCGTGGCCCTTGCGCGCGGTGATGCGCTGGCCGAGCAGCGGCATCTCGGTGACTGCGACCACGGCCTCACCCTTGTGCACGAGGGCGACGAGGATGCAGCAGAACGGATTGCCCACGGCGTAGTTGGCGGTGCCGTCGATCGGGTCGACGACCCAGCAGGTCTCGGGCAGCTCGTCGAGGCCGGGGTTCTTGTCCGCGTCGGCGCGGCTGAGCGACTCGCCGCGCTCTGGTGAGGCGGGTCTGTCGCTCCTGTCGCGGCGCGGCCCGTCGAGGTCGTCGGCCATGCCGTCGTTCGGGTTGACCTCCACCGGCTCGCCGGGAAGTACCACCCCGTACTCCTCGCCATGCACGGGCAGGCCCGTGTAGCTGGTCAGCAGGTGACGCAACTGGCGTTCCACGCTGAGGTCGGCCTCGGTGGCGAAGTCGCCCGGGCTCTTCATCACCGAGGGTTCGGCGCCGACGGCGGCAGAGAACGTCGCCTCCGCCTCGTCGACCGCGGCCTCGGCGATGGCCAGCAGTGCGCGGGTGTCGATCTCGTCGCTACTGTCACTCACCGGGCACCGCCTGGGCTTCTTCCCTGGTGACCGCGAGGGCCTCCTCAAGGGTGAACTTGTTGGCGTACAGGGCCTTGCCCACGATGGCGGAGTCCACGCCCTCGTTCGCCACGCCGGCCAGGGCGCGGATGTCGTCAAGGCTGGAGATACCGCCGGAGGCGACGACCGGGGCTGAGGTGGCCGCAGCCACATCACGCAGCAGGTCGATGTTCGGGCCGTTGAGCATCCCGTCGCGTGAGACGTCGGTGACCACGAACCGCGAGCAGCCCTGGGAGTCCAGGCGCTCCAGGACCTCCCACAGGTCGCCGCCGTCGGAGACCCAGCCGCGCCCGCGCAGCCGCCACTCGCCGTCGACCTGGCGGGTGTCCAGGCCGATGGCGACCCGGTCACCGTGCTCGGCGATGATCTTCTCGCACCACTCCGGGTTCTCCAGGGCGGCCGTACCGATGTTGACCCGGCGGCAACCGGTCGACAGGGCGCGCTCCAGGGAGGCGTCGTCGCGGATACCGCCGGAGAGCTCCACCTTCACGTCGAGCCGCCCGATGACCTCGTTGAGCAGGTCGAAGTTGCTCCCCTTGCCGAAGGCGGCGTCCAGGTCCACGAGGTGGACCCACTCGGCACCGGCGTTCTGCCAGGCCAGGGCCGCGTCCAGTGGTGCACCGTAGCTGGTCTCGGAGCCGGCGGCCCCCTGGACCAGGCGTACGGCCTGTCCATCGGCGACGTCGACGGCGGGGAGCAGGGTGAGGGTCATGAGAAGTATCCTATCGCGTGGTTCAGGGTGCTGGTGGTGGTCTGGCTGGGAAGTTACAGGGCAGGAAGCTACAGGGTGGCGAGCCAGTTGCGCAGCAACCGGGCGCCGGCCTCCCCGGACTTCTCCGGGTGGAACTGGGTGGCCCACAGCGGGCCGTTCTCGACGGCGGCGACGAACCGGCAGTCCTCGTGGGTGGACCAGGTCACCGACGGTGCCACGGTGTGCCCGTCGGTCTCCAGTTCCCAGGAGCGCGCACCGTAGGAATGCACGAAGTAGTAGCGTTCGTCGGCGGCGGCGCCGGCGAACATCTGGGAGTTCGCGGGGGCGTCGACGGTGTTCCAGCCCATATGCGGCAGGACGGACGCCTCCAGGCGGCTCACCGTGCCCGGCCACTCGCCGCAGCCCTCGGCCCCGGTGCCGTCCAGCCCGCCGCCCTCGACCCCGCGGTCGAAGAGGACCTGCATGCCCACGCAGATGCCCAGGACGGGACGTCCCCCGGCGAGCCGCTCCCCGATCATCCGGGGACCGTGCACGGCGCGCAGCCCGGTCATGCACGCCGAGTAGTTGCCGACGCCCGGCACGAGCAGACCGTCGGCGGCGAGGACGGTGTCCGGGTCCGCGGTGACCGTGACGTGGGCACCGGCGTGCTCCAGCGCCCGCTGCGCCGAGCGCAGGTTGCCGGAACCGTAGTCCAGGAGCGCGACCGTGGGAGCTGCTTTTTCCACCATGTGCAGAGATCCTACAAGGCCGCGGGTCTCAGGATCCGCCCCGGGTACGCAAGCTACGCAGGCGCGTGCGGACGTTCTGGTGCTCGGTGACGCGGGAGCGTCCCAGCACACGGTCGCCGGCCAGCGTGGCGGTGCCGACACCGACCAGTCCGGCGCCGACGAGGAAGGCCCCGCCGTAGCCGGTGGAGGTCGCCGTGACACCCAGCACCGTGGACCCGGCACCCGTGCCGGAGTCGAAGCCGATGTTCCACATCGCCGAGGCCTCGGACACCCGCTCCTTGGGCATGCGCGAGAACATCATCAGCAGGGTCTCGGACTGGATCGCACCGAAGCCGAGTCCGAATACCGCCGCGGCACCCAGGGCGCCGGCGATGAGCGCCGCCCCGACCGGGGCGGTGTGGATCAGCGTGGACATCGCCAGCATGCCACCGACGCAGAACAGTGAGGCTGCCACGACCAGTCGTCCCGGCTCGCCCATGCGGTCGGCCCACCAGCCGGAGATGGTGCGGCCCAGGATCTGGCCGGCGCCGATCACGGCCAGCGTGATACCGGCCAGGGTGGCCGCCGCCGACGCGTCGATCCCGCCCACGGCGGGGGCGGTGAAGGTGGAGAAGGCGCCGAAGCCCATCGCCCCGGTGCACAGTCCCACAATCGGCACCAGCACCAGCTTCCACAGCGGGGCGCGCACGGTGGCGGACGCATCAGACGCATCGGACGCCGCAGCGTCCTGCGTTCCCGCCGCAGCGTCCTTGCCCACGCTCGCCGCGCGTAGCGACGGGATGCCGAGTGCACCGGCACCGCCGACCACGCCGCAGGCCACGGCGACGAGGAAGACCACGTCGCCGGCGGCGGTGTAGAGCGGCAGGCCGACGGTGAACCCGATGATCTCGCCGACACCGATCGAGGCGCCGAAGAAGGCGTTCGCCCGGCCGAGCTGCTGCACAGGCACGAGTTCGGCGAGCAGCGCCGACTGCGCCACGGTGACCGCGCCGAAGCCCACGCCGCGCACCGCGGACACCGCGAGGATCAGCCAGGACCCGGCGTCGATGAGGTAGAGCGCCGACGGCACACCCAGCAGCACCGCACCGCAGAACATCACCGGGACGTAGCCCCACCGGCGCAGCAGTCGCGGCACGAAGACCTGGGTGATCACCGTCGCCGCCATGAAGATGCCGGTGGACAGGCCCGCCAGCGAGTCGCCGTAGCCGGCGTCGAGCATCGCCACCGGGATGACCGGCAGCAGCATCGACCAGCCGAGGAACGCGCAGAACACGCTCAGCAGCATCAGGGGCACGCCCCTGACCTTCAGAACGCTCACAGCGTCCCCTTGGTGGACGGCACCCCCGTCACTCGCGGGTCCGGCTCGACCGCCGCACGCAGCGCCCGGGCGACCGCCTTGTACTCCGCCTCGGTGATGTGGTGCGGGTCGCGGCCGTAGAGGCAGCGCACGTGCAAGGCGATGCGGGCGTTGAAGGCCAGCGTCTCGAAGAAGTGCTCGTTGATCACGGTGGCGTAGTGCCCGCCGATCACGGTGGTCAGCATGGTCTCCGGTTCACCGGTACCCACGAAGTAGGGGCGCCCGGAGACGTCCACCACCGCGTGGGCGAGGGTCTCGTCCATGGGGATGTGGGAGTCGGCGAAGCGGCGGATGCCCTTCTTGTCGCCGAGAGCCTCGTTGATCGCCTGGCCGAGCACGATGGCGGTGTCCTCGACGGTGTGGTGGGCGTCGACCTCGGTGTCGCCGTCGGCGTGCACGGTCAGGTCGAAGCACCCGTGGGAGCCGAAGGCGGTGAGCATGTGGTCGAAGAAGGGCAGGCCGGTGGCGATGTCGGTCGTCCCGGTCCCGTCGAGGTTGATCTCGACGGTGATCGAGGACTCCTTCGTGGTGCGTTCGATGCGGCTGGTTCTCACGTGAAATCTCCGATGATCGTTGCGGCGGCGGCGAGGAAGGCGTCGTTCTCCTGCGGGAGCCCGACCGTCATCCTCAGGTGGCCGGGGACCCCGACGTCGCGGATCAGCACGTCGCGGTCGAGGAAGCGCTGCCAGACCTCGTGGGCCGAGGAACTGGTGCCGGAGCCGGTACCGGGCAGCGTGAAGAAGATGAAGTTGGACTCGCTGGGCACCACACCGTAACCCAGGTCCACGAGTGCGGCGACGACCCGGTCGCGTTCGTCTCGCAAGGCGTCGACGGTGGCCAGGGTCTCGTCGCTGTGACGCAGGGCGACGGTCGCCGCCGCCTGCGACAGCGTGGACAGGTGGTACGGCAGGCGCACCAGCATCACCGCCTCGATGAAGGCGGGGTCGGCGACGAAGTAGCCCAGGCGTCCGCCGGCGAAGTCGAAGGCCTTCGACATGGTGCGCGACACCACCAGGCTGGACGGGTACTCAGCGATCAGCGCGGTGGCGCTGGGTTCGGCGGAGAACTCCGCATAGGCCTCGTCGACGATGACGATGCCGGGCGCGGCATCCAGGATGCGGCGCAGATCGGCCACGCTGGTAACCCCGCCGGTGGGGTTGTTCGGCGTGGTGACGAAGACGATGTCGGGACGGTTCTCCTCGATGGTGCGCACCGCGGCATCGACGTCGATGCCGAAGTCCACCGCGCTGCGCGGCAGCTCGAGGAACTCGGTCTGCGTACCGGCGGCGAGAATCGGGTGCATCGAGTAGCTCGGGGTGAACCCGAGCACGCTGCGCCCGGGCCCGCCGAAGGCCTGCAGCAGCTGCTGCAGGATCTCGTTGGACCCGTTGGCGGCCCACACATTGTCCACCCCGACCGTGACGCCGGTCTGGCGGGTCACGTAGGACGCCAGCTCCTGGCGCAGCTCCACGCTGTCGCGTTCCGGGTAGCGGTTGAGGGTGGACGCCAGGCGACGGACCTCGGCGACGAGGTCCTCGACGAGGCCCTCGCTGGGCGGGTACGGGTTCTCGTTGGTGTTGAGCTGGTTGGTCACGCTGAGCTGCGGGGCACCGTAAGCGGACTTGCCCTGCAGTTCAGGACGCAGCGGCAGGTCGGACAGGGTGATCTGGGCGGCGTTGTCAGTCATCTAACGTTCCTCGCTCTCGAACCTCGCACGCACGGCCTCGCCGTGGGCGGGCAGTTGCTCGGCGTCGGCCAGGGCAGTCACCGTGTCGGCGACCTCCTTGAGCGCGCCACGGTCGTAACTGATGACGTCGACGTGCTTGAGGAAGGTGTGGGTCGACAGGCCCGAGGAGTGCCGGGCGGTGCCGGAGGTGGGCAGCACGTGGTTGGACCCGGCGGCGTAGTCGCCGAGCGGCACCGGCGCGTAGTGGCCCACGAACACGGCCCCGGCGTTGGTGATCCGGGCGGCCACGGCCGCCGAGTCGGAGGTCTGCACCTCCAGGTGCTCGGCGGCGTAGGCGTCGGCCACACGGACGGACTCGTCGAGGCTGTCGGTGAGGATGATGCCGGACTGCTCGCCGGTCAGCGCCTCGGCGACCCGGTCGGCGTTGAGGGTGACCTGGTAGCGGGCCTCGATCTCGCGGTCCACGGCGTCGGCCAGTTCCACGGAGTCGGTGATCAGCACGGAGGCGGCCATCACGTCGTGCTCGGCCTGGCTGATGAGGTCATAGGCCACGGCGACGGGGTCGGCGGTGGAGTCGGCGAGCACGGCGATCTCGGTGGGGCCGGCCTCGGAGTCGATGCCGACCACCGACCGGCACAGCCGTTTGGCGGCGGTGACGAAGATATTGCCGGGCCCGGTGATCATGTCGACCGGCTCGAGCTCGGGATCGCTTGAGTCACCGTAAGCCATCAGGGCGACGGCCTGACCACCGCCGACGGCCCAGACCTCGTCCACGCCGAGCAGGGCGCAGGCGGCGAGCACGGTGGGGTGCGGCCAGCCGCCGAAGTCGGCCTGCGGCGGCGAGGACACCACCAGGCTGCCGACGCCGGCCTCCTGGGCGGGCACGACATTCATGATCACCGAGGACGGGTACACGGCATTGCCGCCGGGCACGTAGAGCCCGACGCGGTTGACCGGGATCCAGCGTTCGGAGACCACGCCGCCGGGGGCGACCTCGACCGAAGCGTCCTGCGGCTTCTGGGCGCCGTGGAAGGCGCGGACGCGGCGGATGGCCTCGCCCAGGGCGTCGGTGATCGTCGGGTCGAGGTCGCGCAGAGCGGCGGCGATGACGTCCTCCGGCACGCGCACCGACGGCGGGCGGACGTGGTCGAAGGTCTCCCCGTACTCCAGGGCGGCCTCGGCTCCGCGATCGCGGACGGCCTCGACCACCGGTGTCACCGCGGGGAGAACATGGTCGATGTCGGTGCCGCCGCGCGGCAGGATTCGACGAAGTTCGGCGGTGGAGGGGGTCTGGCCCCTCAGGTCCAGGCGCGAGAGCATGGCGTGGGATCGTCTCCAGGGTCGGTGAACGGGTAACGTGTTGTGATTCTAGCCCGTTACCGCACCGAGGAAAGGACGGAGGGTCACCGCCGGTGTCCTCACACCCGCTACCGCTCGTCGACCTGCTGCAGGCGTCCGTCGCCGCCACGTCCGCCGGCGACCACGCCACCAGTTGGCGTCTCACGAGCCAGTTCGGCACTCGCCACTGGCTCGCCGATCCTGCGACAGACCTGCCGCAGGACGCCCCGGCGCACCTGCGCACCGAGTTCTACGTCCTGCGCGCCGCCGTTGCCGACCGCCTGGAACTGCACGAAGAGTCCGCCGAGGCGGTCATGCAGTGGCGACACCTGGCCCGCGAGACCGGTGACGACGCCTCTGCCGTCCTCGCCGACTCGGCGTTGTGCCTGGTGGCGATGGTCGTGGAGTCCGATGGCGTGGATCTGGCCGATCTGCCGCCGGCTGCCCGTCTGCTCGACGACCTGCATGCCTCGATCCTCGCCTTTCGTCCCGACGCCGACGGCCCCACCCTCGGGGAGGACGCCTCGATCACCGGGGCCACCCTGCCGCGCCACCAGGCCACGTGCCTGTCCTTGGCCGCGATGGGTGGGCTGACCTGCGCGACGTCGCTGGCGACACCGCAGACCGTCCCGCTGCGTCCGGTCTTCCGCGACCTCGCCGACAGGTTCACCACCAGCCATGGAGCCATCGGCGATCGGGAGCTCACCCGCGCCCAGCAACTGCACGCCGACGGCGAGGTGGAGGCCGCTGTCGCCGTGGCGACCACGATGCTGGCCTCCGACTCCCCCACCACCCGCTACGAGGCCCACGACCTGCTCGGCTACTTCGCCCTCACCGAGGACGATAACGACACGGTCCTGGAGCATTGGCGCCAGTGCGCCGAAATCGCCCTGGAACTGGGCGCGCCCCTGGAAGGAATGCACCGGGCGGAGCAGGCCTGCCAGCTGCTCAACGCCGACGGCGACTACGCCGCCGCCCACGACCTGGCCGTGCGCGTCGACGAGGCGGCAGCCGGGGCACCGGTCTCCCCTGCCGTGCTGAACCTGCGTGCCGTACGCGCCCGCGCCGCGATCGGCGTGGGCAACCTGGAGGAGGGACTCGCCCTGGCCGTAGCGACGGCCGACTGGTCGATGTTCTCCCCCGATACCGAACGCACCCTCGCTTGTCTCACCATGGCCTGCGTGGCCGCCTCGACCTCTGGGCAGCACGTGGTGACCGCCAACCTGCTGGAGCGCAGCTGCACGCTCTACCGCGAACTCGACCGCCCGCTAGCCGCGGCGCAGGCGCTGCGCACGGCCGCGCGCGAGCACCTCAACGTGGGCGACACCTCACGTGCCGTGGAGATGATGGAACGCTCCCGCCGGATCCTGGAGGGCTCCGACGGGCTCGCCGACGACCCGATGTTCTCCTGGCACCTGGGTGACTGGAATGAGGACATGTCGGCGATCTGGGAGGACGCCGGACGCGAGGACCTCGCCTTGGAATACGCCACGCGTGCCGCCAGGTCCTTCACCGACGCCCACGACCACAGCAGTGCCGCGATGAACTGGGTCGCCGCGGCGTCGCTGCACCTGGAGCTCGGCCAGAACTCCTCCTGCGACGTGGCCCTGGACCGAGCTCACGGGCAGCTGCGCCTCGTGCCGGAGGAGACGGGCGCTGGGGAGGATGAGCTGGGAAATGAGCTAGGGACAGACCTAGAGGATTCCGGCGACGAGGGGTCCGTCTGGCAGGCCTACCGCGAACTGCGGCAGCTGCGCGAGGGCTGATGTCAGCTAAGTCATGCCCCAGGTAGGAAAACGGTGTTTTTCTTACCTGGGGCATGACCCAGCTGACATGGCCTACCGCTCGAAGGCGGTGTCCGGGGCGAACAGCGAGCAGGTCCAGTAGACGACCGCCGCCGCAGCCGGTGCCGCGAGGAACCCAGCAGCCCCGGTCACCCGGGACACGATGGTGAAGTCCTGACCCGGGCTCAGGCTGTCGGCAAGTCCGGCGGTGATCTCCGTGCCGTGCAGGGTCTCGGCCAGCCAGTTGCCGAAGAGCAGGAAAACCGCGGCACCGAGGAAGGCCAGCACGATCACGGCGATCATCATCACCGGGCCGCGCAGCCGGGGCGATCGCCAGAACGACCAGCCGGCCAGCAGTGCGCCGAGCAGGCCGGTCGCCGCGGCGAAGACGGCGAAAGAGAGGAACGGGGCACCGGACGTCGCCGGGTCGACCTCGGCCGCGCCGGTGTCGGTGATCACGGCGGTGATCGCGGGACGCCACCAACCCCACAGGAGTCCGGAAATGCTGAAGACAGCCAGGAAGACCGTGAGGGTCTTCGCCGACTGTCCGATCAGTGTTCGACGAGATGCCATCAGGCGATGCAGGTCCTCCACTGTCCGTCTTCACGGACGTAGTTCTTCGGCAGAGTCTGACGGTTCCCGTTCATAGTCTGATCGAGATTAGCAGTTGCGCGGTCACCATTCACACGGATGTCATTGACACCGTGAATGATTGGGAGCGAAGCCATTACCTCGCTGACCCGCTTCTGCCCCAGTTCACCGTTGGCGTCAGCGTCCTCCATGGCCGCTTCGCGGCCCCCCACGGTCTGTTCAAGATCGGCGTTACAGGTGTGTTCATAGGTGTACCGGAGGTACTCACTGTAGGTACGATCCTCAGCGAACCCCCTTTCAAGAGCCGTGATCTGCGCGGCGTCGTCCTGACCTGCGGGGGCACCGGCGGCACTGTTGTCGCCACCCTGGGCGTCCACGCCGTCCTGGTTGTCCTCCGGGGCGGGCTCGGCACCGTCCGGGTTCTCGGCATCGGCATCTTCAGCGCCCTCCGCGTCCTCGGCACCAGCATCCTCGGACCCTTCAGGGTTCTCGGAGGACGCCGCAGCGCTGGTAGCGCTCGACGAACTGCTGGCTGTGCTGGACGCGCTGGACGTGCTCGTTGACGCCTCGTCGGCGTCGTCGTCCGAGCCGCAGGCGGACAGGCCCAGCGTCGTCGCCAGTGTTACGGCGACGGCACCGGTGAGGACCGCCTTGGTGATTCCCGGCCGGCGGCCAGACACCCGTGGTGACATGAAAGGTTCCCTTCTCGCACTCGTACTACAGCTACGACCCTACAACGTCGCCCGTCACCGGAACGTTAGCCGCACTCCCCCGGATCATTACGCTGGGTCGTTACACTGGGCGGGGTGCAGCTCAACCGCGACCGAATCCACGCCGCCGCCTTCGACATCCTCTCCGAGTACGGCCTCGGCGACCTCACGATGAGGCGACTGGCCAAGACCCTCGAGGTCGCCCCCGGCGCCCTGTACTGGCACTACCCCAGCAAGCAGGAGTTGCTCGGCGGGATCGCGGAGCGGATCCTGCTGGGCACCGAACAGACGCAGGACGCTGGGACGGACGCAGGGCCGCCCGACTGGCGTGCACGCACCTACGCCGCGGCGGAGGGTGTGCTCGAGGGGTTGCTGGCGGTACGGGACGGTGCCGAGGTCGTCGCCGCCGCGCTGGCGGCCGGCACCAGCGGCCACGACCCGGCCGACACCCTGGCCGCTGCCTTGGAGGGCTCCCCGGCACAGGACTGTGAACTGACCGGCTGGGTGCTGTCCCGCTATCTGCTGGGTGCGGCGACGGACCTGCAGACCGCCGAGGCCGCCGGCGGGGCGCCGCGTCCGGTGTCGCAGGTGCTCTCCGGGGTCGACCTCGTCCTCGACGGCGTCGCCAACTAGGATCGGACGCCATGAGCACCACGGCAGCAGCGCACACGGTCACCGCACACGGGGCGGACGTCACGGTCGACGGCGACGGGGTCCGCGTCCGCCGGACGCCGATGGGCCAGACACTGCTGCCACCCGAGCTCGCCGAATTGACCGTGGCTCCGGCGGACCTGCGCGGCTGGTACCGCCACGCGCCGACGGCGAGTTCGCCCGGCTGGATCCAGTTCTCCCTGGCGACCGCGCCAGCGAACGCCGCACTGCGTCCGGTACGCGGTTTCCCCGCGACGCGCGGGGCGTCCGACGTGGTGGTTTTTGCCCCCGGGCAGCAGGAGGAGTTCGCCACCGTGCACCAGCTGCTGACGAACCTGCAGTCGGGCCAGCCCTTGGAGAGGGTGCCCGAGACGCCCGCTGAGCCGGTGGAGGAGCCGGCGGGGAAGGTGGCCGAAAAGGCTGCCGAGAAACCGGCCTCCACAAGTACTTCCGCCCCGCAGCAGACGTGGAAGCGCGTCGCCACCCCGGACACCGTCCCGGAGGCGAATACCGCAGCGGACGCCAATGGCCCCGTCTTCGGCCAGAACGTGACCGTCACCGGCGACTTCGCCCCCTACGAAAAGGGTGAGGTGTGGGACATGATCGCTGCGGCCGGCGGCACGGTCGGAAAGAACGTCACCAAGAAGACCACGCTGCTGGTCATGGGCGAATGGGACTCGGTGACCAGCAAGGAGAAGCGCGCCCGCGAGCTCAAGGACAAGGGCCAGGAGATCTCCCTGTGGACCTTCAACGAGTTCCTCGCCGCGTTGGGCAAGCCGCGGCGCCCGGATCTCGACGAGGTGAAGGGAACCTCCGCGCCCTTCTAGGAGTCCCTCTACCGGTATGAGCCGGAAACTCCACCTCCACACCGTCACCACCGCCGAGCACGCCACCTTCGACACCTTCGATCCTTTCGAACCCACCGCGCCGCTGAGCGTCCCCCTGGGTGGCGGCCTGGTCGCCGTAGTGCACGACGGGCCCACCCCACTCACCGTCGCCGATCTGAGCGTGCACCGCAGTAGCGCGGCACTGTTGTGGCAGCAGGCCGCCACGGACATGCTCAGCATCCTGGGCGACCTCACCGCTGTACACGGCACAGCCCTGCGCCACCGCGACGACGGAGGGGGCGTGCGCGAGATCGCGGTCATCGGTGCCCCTTTCCCCGCCGCCGGGCTGATCGCCCACCCCCTGCTCGCAATCCCGACGCACCGCATCCTGGGCGGGGACGACCACCACCTCTCCCCTACGGCCTCCGTTCACGTCACCGCCGACCAACGCCTGTTCGTCTCCTCGGGACCGACACCCTCAGTACCGTGCACCGGCCCGATCGACATCTCGGCCGGGCACTGCAAGGCGCTAGAGTCGGTGCCATGAAAGATTCCGCCGTCCTGCACGACTTCGACTCCTGGCTCGCCGGTCACCCCACCGTGGTGTCCGACATCCAGAAGGTCCTCTCCGACGAGCTTTCGGACGCGGGCCTGGCCTTCGACCAGGTATCGGTGCGTATCAAGGATCGTGGCAGCTACCTGGCGAAGATCCACGACTCCGCCCACCCCGACTACCAGGACTTCGATTCCGCCTACGACGTGCTTGGCGTGCGGGTCACGGTGTACACCACCTCCGACATCGTCCTGCTGGTAGAGGTGATGCGCAGCCTGTTCGACGTCGTCTCGGTCACCGACAAGGCGGCGCAAACGGCGGTGCGCGGCGAGTTCGGCTACGCCTCCTCCCACGTGATCGCCAGGATCAGCGGGCGCAGGCTGCCGACCCTGGTCGAGGGATCCGGCGGCACGGATCTGGACGGGCGGCTGATTGAGATCCAGGTGCGCACCGTGCTGCAGCACGCGTGGGCGGAGTTCGAGCACGACGTGCGCTACAAGAACCCCGGCCACGAGCTCAGTCCGGAGGTCCACCGTGCGTTCACGCTGGCGGCCGGGCTAATCGAACTGGCGGACCAGCAGTTCGACAATGTCGCGCACGCCACCAGCGTCGAAGAGGACCCCGACGAGTCCGGGGACACCGCGGACACCGAACTTACCGCCACGATGCTGCCCGGCGTGCTCACGATGTTGGTGGGCGGCGGCTACCCCATGTCGAAGGCCGAGTATTACCGCTTCGCCGTGGACATGCTCGCGGCCAACGGTGTCACCACCATCGGCGAACTCAGCGTCCTGTGCTCCCCCGAGGCACTGGCCCGGCTACAGGAAACGATGGGCTACGACTACCCGCCCGGGCAGGTGCGTCTCATCGATGACCTGCTGCTGTTCACCTACGGCCGTGACCACATCCGGCGCACGGTGCATATCGGCGACCATGCGTCTTCGCGGCCGGGCCGACTGGGCAACCGGTGGCAGCGTATGGGTCAGCGCCCGCGCAGCTGATCGATCTGGCGGCGCTCCCGTTTGGTGGGCCGCCCGGCACCCCGGTCGCGCCGCGGGATCGACGCCAGCACCTCCTTCGGTGGGGGTGGTGGCGAATGGTCCACGTAGCACTGCCGGGCATGCGGCGCGCCGACGCGCTTGCTCACGATCTCGGCGACCTCCACGATGTACTCGCGGTGGTTCACCCAGGCACGCACGGTATCGCCCACCGCGATGGTCTGCGCGGGTTTCACCGCCGCATCGTTGACCTTCACGTGGCCGGCACGGCAGGCGTCAGCGGCGGCGGAGCGGGTCTTGAACAGCCTCACGGACCACACCCACGCGTCGATCCGCGCCATCGCTCACCACTCGTCCTTGTGGTTGAGCACCTCGCGGACCTTCACCGCGTTCCAGCCCAGCACGACCAGGGCGATGATGGCGATGACGAGGAAGAACGTCGTTGCCGTGGTCAAAACGGCCAGCACCCCTCCGGCGACCGCGATGCCCCCGGACACCTGGATCGACCGCGAACGTTTGCGAACGTCGGCCTTACGACGGGCAACGGGATTGTCGGAGTTGTTGTCCATGGTCATACCTGGAGTCTACCCCCGTTCACCGGGGTTGCACGTCGTCCCAGCGAGACCCGTCGCGTACAACTTCCAGAGACCCACCTGAAATTTCACTGACAATCCCGCTAGGGTCCTCCCCTGCCGCGACGGTGAGCGTAAGCGCCACCGTCGCGGAGTAGGACGCCGCGACCTCCAGCCCCCGCGCCCGCAGCTCCGCCTCGATGCGTCCTGCCTCGGCGTGGTCGACGTCGAGCGTCCACATATCGCGCGGTTCGCGGCGCAGCACGCGGACCTGCTCCAGCACCGCGCGCGTGGCGTCCTGGTAAGCGCGGACCAGTCCGCCGGTGCCGAGTTTGACCCCGCCGAAGTAGCGCACGACCACCACGGCGATGTCCTGCAGGCCCGAGCCGCGCAGCACCTCGAGCATCGGCTGGCCGGCGGTGCCGGCGGGTTCGCCGTCGTCGCTGGAGCGTTCCACCGGGTTCGCACCATCGACGTGCAGGACGTAGGCACTGCAGTGGTGCCGAGCATCCGTGTAGGCAGCGCGGATCTCGGCGAGGAAGTCCCGCGCATCGGCCTCGTCGGTGACGCGGGCGGCACAGGCGATGAACCGGGAGCGCTTCACCTCCGTCTCGGCGACGGGCCGGTCGGTTCCGGGACGCAGATAGGCCGGGGTGGGGGCGGCACTCACCCGAGCACGCCGGCCCAGGTCGACGCCTTCAGGTCTCCCATCAGCGAGGACGTGCGCGCCACCCGCAGGTCAGCGGGCAGCATGTACTGCAGCTCCTCCGTGCCGTCGAACAGGGTGAGGTAGACGTCCGAATCGCCCTTGTTATTGTGCAGCACGCCCTTGAGCCGGTCCATGTTGTCCGGGGTGCACTGGTCGATGCGCATGCGCAGACGCAGCGGGACTCCAGCACCGGCACCGATGGAAAGCTCGGCGGGCTTGAGGTCATTGCAGAACAGGCTGGTGCGGTCGTCACGGATGCTGACCTCGGCCTGGGCGAGGATGATGTTGTCCTCGGCGATCATCGGGGCGACCAGCGCATACGTCCGGGAGAAGCACAGCAGCTCGATCTGCGCACCGTGCTGGTCCTCGATGGTCACAATGGCCCAGGGATTGCCCTTCTTGTCCACGCGGCGATCCACGCTGGAGATAATGCCGCCGACCTTGATGGCCCGCTTGTCCGGCAGTTCGCCGGATATCACCGTGGTCAGGGGCGTGTCGATCTGGGAGTCCAGGGACGCCTCGAACCCGTCCAGCGGGTGGCCCGAGACGTAGAGCCCGAGCATCTCGCGCTCCAGGGTGAGCTCGTGCTTACGCTCCCAGTGCTGGTCGGGGACGTCGACCTTGAAGGCGTCGTCCTCCACCGCGTCGAGCCCGGAGAACAAGTCGTACTGGCCGCGCGCGGCGGCCTTCTTCGTGGAGGTCACCGAATCGACGGCGTCCTCGAAGACCAGCATCAGGCCCTTGCGCGGGTGGCCGAGCGAGTCGAAGGCTCCGGCCTTGATCAAGGACTCGGTGACGCGCTTGTTGCAGGCCGTGGCGTCGATCTTGTCGAGGTAGTCGGAGAAGTCCGTGAAGGGGGTCTTTTCCTTGCGCGTCGCCACGATCGAGTCGACGACGTCCTCACCGACATTGCGCACCGCGCCGAGGCCGAAGCGGATGTCGAGCCCGACGGGCTTGAAGGTGTAGTCGGACTCGTTGACGTCCGGCGAGAGCACGTTGATGCCCAGGTGGCGGCAGTCCGCGAGATAGATCGCCGACTTGTCCTTCTTGTCCGCCACCGAGGTCAGCAGGGCCGCCATGTACTCGGCGGTGTAGTGCTCCTTGAGGTAGGCGGTCCAGAAGCTGACCAGGCCGTAACCGGCGGCGTGCGACTTATTGAACGCGTAGCCGGCGAAGGGAAGGATCGTGTCCCACAGGGTCTTGATCGCGGCGTCCGAGAAGCCGTTCGACTTCATCCCGGCCTCGAAGTTCTCGAACTCCTTGGCCAGCACCTCCGGCTTCTTCTTACCCATGGCCTTACGGAACCCATCGGCCTGACCGGCGGTGTAGTTCGCGACCTTCTGGGAGATCCTCATGATCTGCTCCTGGTACACGATCAGACCGTAGGTCTCCTCCAGGATGTCGTGGAGCGCCTCGGCGAGCTCCGGGTGGATCGGCTCGATGGGCTTGCGCCCGTTCTTGCGGTCCGCGTAGTCCCAGTGCGCACCGACACCCATCGGCCCCGGACGGTAGAGCGCCAGGGCGGCGACGATGTCGTTGAAGCCGGTCGGGCGCATACGCTTCAGCAGCTCCTGCATGCCGCCGGAGTCGAGCTGAAAGATGCCGAGGGTGTCGCCGCGGGCCAGCAGTTCATAGGACTGCGGGTCGTCGGTAGTCAGGTTCTCGAGGTCGAGGTCCTCGTCCCGGTTCTTCTTGATGTTCTCGATGCAGTCGCCAATGACGGTGAGGTTGCGCAGCCCCAGGAAGTCCATCTTCAGCAGGCCGATGGCCTCGCACGCCGGGTAGGGCCAGCCGGTGATGATCGCGCCGTCCTGCTGACGCTTCCACATCGGGATGTGGTCGAGCAGCGGGACGGACGCCATGATCACCGCGCAGGCGTGCACGCCGGCCTGGCGCACCACTCCCTCCAGACCGAGGGCGTCGTCATAGATCTCCTTGACCACCGGGTCGGTCTCGATGAGGGTGCGGATCTCCGCAGCCTCCTGATAGCGGTCGTGGTTGGGGTCCATGATGCCGGACAGCGGGATGTCCTTGGCCGCCTGCGCCGGGGGCAGGGTCTTGGTGATGCGGTCGGCAATCTGGAAACCGGGCTGGCCGTGGTGGGCGCGCGCGGCGTCCTTCAGCGCCTGCTTGGTCTTCACCGTGCCGAAGGTGATCACCTGGGCGACCTTGTCCTGGCCCCAGTTGTCCGCGGCGTAGCGGATCATCTCGCCACGACGACGATCGTCGAAGTCGATATCGATATCGGGTGCGGACGGACGCTCCGGGTTGAGGAAGCGCTCGAACATCAGCCCGTGGTCGATGGGGTCGATATTGGTGATCGTCAGCGCGTAGGCCACCAGCGCACCGGCGGCCGAACCACGGCCCGGCCCCACGCGGATGCCGATGGAGCGGGCGTGCTTGATCAGGTCGGCGACGACGAGGAAGTAGGACGGGTAGCCCTTCATGTCGATGACATCGATCTCGTAGTCCGCCCGATCGAGGTACTCCTTGGGCACCTCGCCGCCGTTGAAACGCTCGACCAGGCCGATCTGGACCTCGTGGCGCAGCCAGGTGGTGGGAGTGTGGCCCTCGGGGACGTCGTAGTTCGGCATGCGGTCGTGGGTGTGCTCCTCCCACAGCTCGCCGTAGTCCTGGACGCGCTCGGCGATCCAGAGGGTGTTGTCGCAGCCGTCGGGCACGATCGGGTCCCAGTAGTTGCGCAGTTCCTCGGCGGGCTTGATGTAGTAGCCGTCACCAGAGAACGCGAAACGACGCCCGCCCTCGTCCAGGGTCGGCTCGTCCATCGTCGCGCCGGTCTGCACGCACAGCATGACCTCGTGCGGCTTGGCCTGCTTCTGCAGGACGTAGTGGCAGTCGTTGGTGACCAGCGGCGGCAGGTCGAGCTTGCGGCCGATCTCCAGGAGCTCGTCGCGGACGCGCTTCTCGATCTCCAGGCCGTGGTCCATCAGCTCGAGGAAATAGTTGTCGCGGCCGTAGATGTCCTGCCACATCGCCGCGGCCTCCAGAGCCTGGTCGAACTGGCCCAGACGCAGACGGGTCTGCACGTCGCCGGATGGGCAGCCGGTGGTGGCGATGATGCCGTCGGCATGCTCGGCGACGATCTCGGCATCCATACGCGGGTACTTCGACACCTGACCCTCGTAGCTGGCCAGGGAAGACAGCCGGAAGAGGTTGCGCAGCCCGGTGGCGTTCTCCGCCATCATGGTCTGGTGCAGGTAGTAGCCGCCGCCGGCGACGTCGTTGCGTTTCTGATCCGGCTCACCCCAGCGCACCCGGTCCTTGATCAGGCGGGATTCCGGTGCCATGTAGCACTCGATGCCGATGATGGGTTTGACGCCGGCACCGGTCATCGCCCGGTAGAAGGCGTCGGAGCCGAACATGTTGCCGTGGTCAGTCATGCCGACCGCAGGCATGCCCTGCCGCGACACCTCTTCGGCGAGCAGGTCCACCTTCGCCATCCCGTCGAGCATGGAGTACTCGGTGTGATTGTGCAGGTGGACGAAGGAGGACTTCTTCATGGGGGTCAGTCTACTTGTGGGGGCAAGTCGGGCGGCCGCCAGATCGGGGTGCACCGGTCGTCCCCGCGGTGCTATACAGCGCTATACATGCTCTACTGTGCTATACACGCTCTACAGTGCTATACACGCTATACTTTGCTCTATGAGTGAGCTCCCGGCACGAATCCCGAACCCCTACACCCCAGGGTTCAACCAGGCTCCGATGGTCTTCGCTGGACGAGGCGAGGTCGTCGACGCTGCCGCAGAGGCACTCGAGGTCGCAGCTCTCGACAAGAGAACCCCTCGCCCGCTCATCCTGGTGGGTCCCCGTGGCGTTGGAAAAACAGTGACGCTCGGCGAAATCTCGCACATCGCCGCCCAACAGCACTCCTGGCCTGCGGTGCATGTCGAGGCGAAATCAACTGGCATACTCACCGAACTCGTGAGCAAGCTCCGCGCTGTCCGAAGCGTCTTCGACGGTACGGTCCCACAAGAGAAGAACGGCAAGCGCGCGATCACGGGTACGACACTCCAGGCAAGCGCCTTCGGCATCGGTGCTGGAGTGGACATCTCGACATCGGAGAAACAGCAGGTAAACAGCCTAGCTGAGGAGTTTCACACGACCCTGACGGTCGCGCGCTCCCGAAACAGCGGACTACTCCTCACCCTGGATGAGCTCCAGAACGCCAGTCCTGCAGATCTCCACGAGCTGGGCGGAGCCTTACAGGAGAACGTGCCCGAAAACTGGCCACTTGTCGTCGCCGTGGCGGCGCTCCCGTCCTTGCGCGAAACGCGTGGCAGCCGTCTCCCCACTTACCTGGAACGTGCCGAGTGGCATTCGCTCGACTCACTATCGGACCCCGATGCGCGGGACGCGCTCTCCGGTCCGGCGAAACAGTCCGGCCGGCCGCTCCAGAGCGATGCCACCGACGCCTTGTTGTCAATGTCCGGGGGCTACCCCTACGCGATTCAGGTCGCCGGCCATTTCGCCTGGCGCGCCTCCAGTGGCTGTACAACCATTCGGGCCGATCACGTCGCGGAAGCTGCACCAAGAATTCAGGCGGATCTCGAGCAACTGTTCATCAGCCGTTGGGAGGACGCGAGCCGCCGGGAACGGGAGTATCTCGTCGCACTGGCCACCGCCGAAATCGACGACAACGAGCCCAACGGCGGACACGTCGCCAAGGTACTCGGGGTGCCGGTGCGTTCGGTTGGCTATCTTCGCGAACGTTTGATCAAGAAGGGCACCATCTATCGAAGCCCCGCCGGAGGCCTGCACTTCATCACTCCAGGAATGGGCGACTGGATTCGCCGGCAGGAAGAACTCCGGGATTAGGTACCTATCAACTCCTACAGGCACAGCCCGCCGCTCACGCCTCGATGGCACAGCAGGGTGCGCTCCACCTTGTCGACCGCGTAGCCACCATCATTCTCCCCGAGGGTCACGAATAGTCGCTCACCGGCCTGGGCATCGTCCTTCATCCCGGTGACGTCCACCCGGTAGAACGGTTCACCGGCATAGTCCGGTGTAGTCAGCAGGACGTACTCCGCCATGCTCGCCGCCTGCTGACCAACCGCCTCCACCACGGCCTGTTCGCTGTCCCCGGTCACGTCCCGGTAGTCGTCGGTGACATCCGTAGTCGCGGCGAAATGGTAGAGGTGAGCGCTGGGCATCCAGCCGGTGACACCGTCCACCCGCACCTGCGCCCAAAAGCCCTCGTCGGGGTCCTGGGTGTTGTTCCACTCCCGTCCAGCAAGTTCCACGGCCCCGAGCCGGTCGACCTCCGCTACCTGTGTGCCGGTGGACGAGGGGACGTCCCGCACGATGATCGGCTCTTCCTCCGACTCCAACCCGGCGACGCCGACCTCCTGGCCGGCGGTGGAGAAGTAGGCCTCGACCTCTTCGCCGGGCACCTCGGTCGGAGTTTCGGTGGGAGTCTCGCTGGACGTGACAGGCTCGGCGACGGTCTCCGTGACAGTAGCTGTCGCTGTCACCGTGTCTGACGGGTCCGCGCCGTCCTGTCCCCCGTCCTCCCCGGACGAGGTGCAGGCGGCGAGCAACAACACCGTCGTAGCCGTCGCCGCTGTCGTGGCCAGGGTCGTTGCCCCTGTTCTACGGATGCGCATCAGGCAGTCACCTCCATCTCCATGTCGTACACACCTCAATACTAGTTCCCGGCGCGCCTGCACCCCACAGATCCGACGGAACGACGACTAGGAGTCCGGCAGGACGACGGTTAGGGGCCATCTGAGCAGTTCACAGCCCCCGACTCCGCAATGCTCGAACCGCCCCACCGCACCTTGAGCCCTCAGGTCGTTTCAACCCCCTCCGGGCGACCTGAGGGCTCAAGGTGGCGGAGCACCAAGTGGAACCGGGACGGGGACAGCCAGGCGAGAACCCCTACAGGTCCAGCCCAATGTCCAGCGCCGTCACCGAGTGGGTCAGCGCCCCCACGGCGAGCGAGTCCACACCGGCGGCCGCATAGTCACCGGCCCTGTCCAGGGTCAGCCCGCCGGAGGACTCCAGCAGCACACCCGGCGCGATCTCGTCGCGCAGCCGCACCGCGGACAGGGTGGTCGGTACGTCGAAGTTGTCGAGCAGCACCTGCTGCGGCGGCAGGTCCAGGCCCAGCACCTCACGCAGCTGCTCCAGGTCGTCCACTTCCACCTCGCACCACAGCGCGGTGTCTTCGGCGCGTACCGCCTGGTAGGCGGCGACCACTCCCCCTCCGGCGACGACGTGGTTGTCCTTGACCATCGCCTGGTCGGAGAGGTTGTAGCGGTGCGGTGTGCCACCACCGTGGACCACGGCGCGTTTCTGCAGGAGACGCAGCCCCGGCAGGGTCTTGCGCGAGTCGCGTACGGCCACCCCGTCGCGGGCGGCGGCGACGGCATCCACCCAGGCGGCGGTGTGGGTGGCCACCCCGGAGGCGTGGGAGAGCACGTTGAGCACGGAGCGCTCCAGCTGCAGGATCGCCCGGACCGGTCCCTCCAGCACGCCGACCACGTCACCGGGTGCCACGCGGGCACCGTTGGCCAGGGCGTCCTGCAGTTCCACGCGTCCGCCGAGCACGGGGTTGGACGCCCCGGCGTCCAGCACGGCGCGCACGGCGTCGGTGCCGGAGATCACGCCGGGGACACGGGCGATGAGGCGTGCGCTGCCCTGCAGGTCCCGCGGAACGGTGGCAAGGGTGGTGGCATCGCCGGCGGCGATGTCCTCCTGCAGTGCCGCCCACGCCAGGGAGGAGAACAGGGAGGGGTCACCGTCAAGGGTGCCGAGGTCGGTCGTCGGAAGCAGTGCTCTCGCGTCGCTCATTCGCCGCCTCCCGGGGTGCCGACGGAGATCATCCGCTCCACGGCGAGGCGGGCCTGCGCGGCCACGTCCTCGGCCACGTCGACCTCGTCGGTGCCCAGGGCGAGGCAGCGCAGCAGGGCCGCCGGCGTGATCATCTTCATGTAGGGGCAGGAGGCACGTTCGTTGACAGGGGCGAAGTCCACGTCGGGGGCCACGCCCTTGAGCTGGTGGAGCATGCCGACCTCGGTGGCGACGAGGACCTTGCCGCGTCCGGCGGCCGCGGCGTCCTGCGCGCTGGTGAGCATCTCCCCGGTGGAGAGCATGTGCACCCGGGCGGGGTCGATCACGCCTTCGCCGGCGAGGTAGATCGCCGAGTTGGCGCAGCCGCACTCGGGGTGGATGAACAGGTCGGCGTCCGGGTTCTCCTCGGCGCGGCGGGCGAGTTCGGGCCCGGAGATGCCCGCGTGGACGTGGCACTCTCCGGCCCAGACGTGAATGTTGTCGCGCCCGGTCTGTCGTCGCACGTGCGCGCCGAGGAACTGGTCCGGGCCGAAGAGGATCTCGCGGTCCTCCGGCAGCCCGGCGACCACGTCGACGGCATTGGAGCTGGTGCAGCACACGTCGGTCAGGCCCTTCACCGCGGCGGTGGTGTTGATGTAGCTCACGACCAGGGCGTCGGGGTGCTCGGACTTCCACTCGGCGAGTTCCTCGACGTTCAGCGAGTCCGCCAGGGAGCAGCCGGCCTCGGCGTCGGGGATCAGCACGGTCTTGTCCGGGGAGAGGATCTTGGCGGTCTCGGCCATGAAGTGCACGCCGCAGAAGACGATCACCTCGGCGTCGGTCTGCGCGGCGATGCGCGACAGCGCCAGGGAGTCGCCGGTGTGGTCGGCGATGTCCTGGATCTCGGGGAGTTCGTAGTTGTGGGCCAGGATCACCGCATTGCGTTCTCGCTTCAGGCGGGTGATCTCGGCGACCCACGCGTCGTCCCCGGCGAGTCCCTCCCACCGCCCGATGTTGCCTTCAGGACCGGTGTGCCCCGGTGCCCGGAAGACCCGCTCCAACAGCGGACTCCCGAATTGTTCAACACTCGTCACAGTCATGTCCGGTGATGATATCCGAAACCGGCACACACCGGGGGGTTTCGCGACGTATCCTCAACCCCGTGAGTACACCACGACCTGCGGTGCGCGAGGCCGTCGCGCACCTCGACGCCCCTTTCTCCGTCCTCGACCTGGACAGTGCGCTGGCCAACGCCGCGGACATGGTCCGGCGTGCCGCGGGCACTCCGATCCGTCTGGCCACGAAGTCGGTGCGTATCCGCGCTCTCATCGAGCGCCTCCTCACTCTTGATGGTGTGCAGGGGCTGCTGTCCTACTCCCTGGGCGAGGCCATGTGGCTGGTGGACGAGGGGGTGTGCGACGACGTGCTCGTCGCTTACCCCAGCGCCGACCGGCAGCTGCTGCACCGGCTGATGTGCGGGGAGGCCTACCTGCGGTCGGTGACGGTGATGGTCGACTCGGTGGAGCACCTCGACTTCATCGACGCCGTCGTCCCGCCGACCGAACGTGGCGTCCTGCGGGTGTGCATCGATGTCGACGCCTCCCTGTCCTTCGGCCCGGTGCACCTGGGTGCGCGCCGCTCGCCGGTGCACACCGTGGAGCAGGCCCGCGCCCTGGCCGAGGCCGTCAGCGACCGCGACGGTTTCCGCCTGGTCGGCCTGATGGCCTACGAGGGGCAGATCGCCGGAACCACGGACACCTCCCCGCTGGTCACCGCGGTCAAGCGGGTCTCCGCCAAGGAACTCGCGACACGCCGGGCCGCGATCGTGCAGGCCGTGCAGGCGGTGGACGGCGAACTGGAGTTCGTCAACGGCGGCGGCACCGGCTCCATCGAGTCCACCACCGCCGAGGAGGTGGTCACCGAGATCGGTGCCGGCTCCGGGGTCGTGGGCCCGGGCCTGTTCGACCACTACTCCGCATTCCGTCCGGTCTCGGCGCAGTGGTTCGTGCTGCCGGTGGTGCGCCGGCCCGCACCCGACATCGTCACCGTCGCCGGCGGAGGACGCATCGCGTCCGGCCCTCCCGGCGCCGACCGCGTCCCCGTCGTCGACTACCCCCGCGGCCTGCGCATGAGTGCCACGGAAGGTGCCGGGGAGGTGCAGACACCGCTGCGTGGCGACGTCGCCGCGGCGATGGACCTCGGCGACCACGTGTGGTTCCGCCACGCCAAGGCCGGCGAGCAGGCCGAGTTCACCGAATCCGTGCTGGTGGTCAGCGACGGAGACATCATCGACGAATGGCCCACCTACCGGGGCGAAGGACGGAGCTTCACATGAGATGGCGCAACTGGTCGGGCACACAGCACGCCACCCCCGCCGCATTCGAGCAGCCCACCACCGAGGACGGGGTCGTCGACCTGGTCCTCCGGGCGGCACGCGAGGGCCTGCGGGTCAAGGCCGTGGGCGCGGGCCACTCCTTCACCCCCGTGGCGGTGACCGTCGGGATCCTGGTCAACCTCGACCACCTCTCGGGCCTCGTGTCGGTGGACCGCGACGCCATGGAGGTCACCTTCCTGGCCGGCACCCGCCTGCGCGACGTCCCGGCGTTGCTACGCCCGCACGGCCTGGCACTGGCGAATCAGGGCGACGTGGACCCGCAGTCCCTGGCCGGCGCGGTGAGCACCGGCACCCACGGCACCGGCATCGGGCTGACCGGTTTCGCCGGGATGGTCCGCAGGCTGCGCACCGTCACCGCCGACGGCTCCGTGCACGACGTTGGTCCCGGCGACCCCCTCTACGACCTCGGCCGCGTCTCCCTCGGTGCCCTCGGGGTGACCACCCGCATCACCATGGCGGTCGTCGACTCCTTCGTGCTCTCCGCCGTGGAGTGCGCCGAACCGCTGGCGGAACTCGTCGCCGACTTCCCCGCCCGCGCCGCCGCCGTCGACCACCTGGAGTACTACTGGTTCCCCGGCACCAACCGCGCCCACGTCAAGACCAATACCCGCCACAGCCTGCAGGACGCCGCGTCCGCCGACCTGCCCGGCCCCGTGCCGCGCTGGCGGGCGTTCGTCGACGACGAACTCGTCAGCAACGCCGCCTTCGCGGCGATGTGCTCGCTGATGCACCACGTACCGCGCACTACCGGGGCAATGAACCGTCTGGCGGCGGCGAGCCTGGCGCAGCGCGAGTACTCCGACACCGCCCACGACGTCTTCGTCTCCCCGCGCCGGGTGCGCTTCAACGAGATGGAGTATGCCGTGCCCCTGGCCGACGCCACGGAGGTCCTCGCCGAGGTCCACCGCACCGTGGACGCCTCCCGGCTGCCCGTGGGCTTCCCCCTGGAGGTGCGCTGCACCGCCGCGGACGACGTCCCGCTGTCGACAGCGAACGGTCGCGAATCTTGCTACATCGCGGTGCACCGCTACCACCGCGACGACTACCGTGAGCTCTTCGCCGTGGTCGAGCCGGTCCTCGTCGCCGCTGGCGGACGCCCGCACTGGGGCAAGCTGCACACCCTCGACCACGACGGCCTCGCCGCCGTGCACCCCGATCTGGCGGACGTCGCCGAGCTGCGCGCGCAGGTCGACCCGTCCGGCATGTTCCGCAACCCGATGGTCGACCGGGTCTTCGGAATCTAGACCAGTTTCCGCAGCCGGGTGCGCCGCGCGTTGATCAGCGTATCGGTGACAAACACGAGCAGCGCCACCCAGATCACCGCGAACCCGACCCAGCGGGCGGGCTCGATGTACTCGCCGACGACCAGCACCGCCCACAGCATCTGCATCACCGGAGTCAGGTACTGCAGCATCCCCAGGCTGGTCAACGACAGTTCGTGGGCCGCACGCGCGAAGCACAGCAACGGCAGCGCCGTGATCGCCCCGGCGGTGATCAGCAGCAGCACATGGCCCACACCGTGCCCGCCCTGCACCATCGTGTTCTCCCCCTGGGACTGCAGCCACACCAGGAAAAGCACACCCACCGGCGCGAGCACCGCGGTCTCCGCCGTCAACGACTGCAGCGGGGTCAGCGGCACCCGCTTCTTCAACAGCCCGTAGCCGGCGAAAGACAACGCCAGCCCCAACGACACCACCGGCGGCGACCCCAACGCCACCGTGAGGATCACCACCGCCACCGCCGCGATGCCCACGGACACCCACTGCAGTGGGCGCAGCTTCTCACGCAGCACCACCACGCCCAGCAGCACGCTGACCAGCGGGTTGATGAAGTAGCCGAGGGCGGCATCGGCGACGTGGTCATTGTTGACCGCGTAGATGTACAGCCCCCAGTTGCCGGCGATGAGCACCGCGGCCGCGGTGATGCGCAGCCACAGGCCCGCGGAAATCTGACGCACCCAGCGGAAACCGGTCGTGCACGCCATGACCACCACAACGAAGGCGAGCGTCCACACGAAGCGGTGCGCCAGGATCTCCATCGGCACCGCCGGGCGCAGCAGCGGGAAGAACGCGGGGAAGAACCCCCACATCAAGTAGGCCAGGACACCCCAGATCACCGGTCTGCCGCCTGTTCCTGTGCTTGGTCTCGCTCGTCGGCCGTCACCGCGCGCAGCCCGAAACGCCCGTAGGACGCATCGGGCGGCAACGCCTCCACCGCCAGCACGTCCTCGCGGTCGTCCAGCGTCGCCAGGTCGTCCGGCGTGGCGTGCACGAGCACGCCGAGGACGTCGAGCGCCGGGTCGTCCTCCCCCGCCCCCGCGTTCGCGGCGACCTGGTCACGGGCGGCGGCGAAGACGTCCGCCCGCCGGTGACCGTCCGCCGGCTCGGCGATCTCCCACCGCGAGTTCGCGTACAGCAGGGTCGACACGCGCATGCCGGACATGCCGGAGAAGATCTCCGTGAGTTCCTGCGTCCCGGCCGGCTCGGCAGGGGTGACCAGGGCCCAGCGGGCCTCGTCAGATGTGTCCCGCAGCGTCGTCCCCGCGCGCGTGACGTACTCGTCCAGGGTCTCGCTGTTGTCCGGGCCCAGCATGTCGCCGTTGATCGCCTGGGGACGGGACATACGGTCCGAACCAGCCAGGGCGATCACCGTGCCGGCCAGCGCCACCAGGCACAACACCGACAACCACATCACCCACGCAGGACGACGCGTGTCCTCCCACTCACGCCGACGCCGCACCTTACGGTCCGGCGCGATCTGCCGCGAGGCGCGCATCAGTTCACCTCCCGCAGGCGTTCCAACGCCACGTCCAGGTCTTCCGGGTACGGCGACTCGATGTCCATCCACCGCCCGTTCGGGTGCGTGAAGCCCAGGTGCACCGCGTGCAGCCACTGACGTTGCAGTCCGAGGAACTCGCTGAGTGCCGGGTCCGACCCGTACATCGGGTCCCCACAGCACGGGTGGTGCAGCGCCGAGAAGTGCACGCGGATCTGGTGGGTACGTCCGGTCTCCAGGTGCACCTCCAGCATCGTGGCCTGCCGGAACGCCTCGAGCGTGCGGTAGTGCGTCACGGCGTGGCGGCCGTCCTCACGCACCGCGAACTTCCACCCCGCACCGGGGTGCCGGGCGATCGGCGCGTCGATGGTGCCCACCGTCGGATCCGGGTGGCCCTGCACCAGCGCATGGTAGGTCTTCTCCACCGTCCGGTCGCGGAATGCCCGCTTGAGCACCGTGTAGGCGCGCTCGCTGGCGGCGACCAGCATCACGCCGGACGTCCCGACGTCCAACCGGTGCACGATGCCCTTACGCTCCGGCGGGCCGGAGGTGGAGATACGGAACCCCTCCGCCGCCAGACCCGAGGTCACCGTGGGCCCGTCCCAGCCGATGGTGGGGTGCGCGGCGACGCCGACGGGCTTGTTCACGGCGATGACGTCGTCGTCGGAGTAGAGGATCTCCATGCCCTCGACGAGTTCGGCGGGCTCGTCGGCGAGGTCCCGTTCAGGCTCCGGCAGGGTGACGTCCAGCCACGCCCCGGCGACCAGCCGGTCAGACTTGCCCGCCGTCTTTCCGTCCTGCACCACGTCGCCGGCCTCGGCGAGTTCGGCGACGACGGTGCGCGACAACCCGAGCAACTTCGACAGCCCGGCGTCCACCCGCATCCCCGCCAGGCCGTCCGGCACCGGCATCAACCGCGACTCCCGCTGCCCACTCATTCTGCCTTCTCCTCAGCGCGCGCCTGCCGTGGCTCGACAATCAGCGCGTACACCAGGTACACCACCACGCCCACGCTGATCGCCGCGTCCGCCACGTTGAAGATCGCGAAGTTGCCGACGGACACGAAGTCCACCACATGGCCGTGCAGCCCGCCGGGGGCGCGGAAGATCCGGTCGATGAGGTTGCCGGCCGCCCCGCCGCCGATCAACGCCACCGCAGCCACGGCCCACGGGTTGCGGACCCGGAAGGCCAGCACCACGCAGATGACCACGGCGACCATCTGGATCACGGAGAACACCACGGTGGCGTTCTCCCCCATGGAAAACGCCGCCCCGGAGTTGCGGATCAGGTACAGCCGGGCGATGTCACCGACCACCGGGTACGCGGTGGCGGGTTCGAGGTTCTCCACGACGAGCCACTTGGTGAGCTGGTCGACGGCCACGATGCCGGCCAGTGGGAGGAGCGCCCAGGGTCGGACGTTGAAAACAGTCACGGCCATGATCCTATCGCGTCGCGGCATGTCCCCGCCCGCGACCCTCTGTTGCCCCGCCGTCAGTTGGTACGCTGACCCACGTGCGCACCCAACGACTCCTGCCGACCCTGTTGACCACCGTGACGACCACGCTGCTGGCGGGTTCGGTCCTCACCGCATGCTCCTCTGGCGACTCCGCGTCGTCCGAAGAACCGGTGGACGCTCCGGTGTCCGGTGTCTCCGTCACCGTTGACGACACCGGCGACGCCCCGCGCGAACCGCTGGTGTGGTTCAGCGACGACACGGAGACCGAGACCGTTTACAAGGCGACCCAGGGGTGGGGGCAGAGCATCGAGGGCGGTGATTCTGACGAGACCAGCGAGGACGACCTGCCCTACGAGGATGTCACCATGGAGGTCCCGGTCACCGTCTCCACCTCCACCGACGGTGATGAGCTAGAGGCCGAGGTCGTCGCCGGGAGCCCGTCGGGCGATAACACCGATGGTAATGAGGATCTCTCCACCGCCGAGGGCTTCACGATGACCCAGAACTACAACCAGGACGGACGCGTCACCACGCGCGGCTTCACCGCGCCCGAGGAGGCCTCGGACGCGGCACGATCGAACGTGGAGCGCTCCTTCACCCAGATGACGGACGTGCCGGTCGTCTTCCCCGCCGATGACCTGGGCACCGGTGCCCGCTGGACGGTCACCGGCCAGGTCGACGACCCGAACCTGGGGATCTCCATGCGACAGGGGGTGACTTACACCCTGGTGTCACGGGAGGGTTCACGCATCGAGCTCGACGTCGACGTGGAGCGCACCCCCTCGGTGCAGCAGATGTCGGGCTCCGACCTGAGAGTGGTGGGCTCCGACAGCGAGTCCACCGGCAATATCACGGTGGACCTGCGACGTCCCGTGCCGGTGTCCGGCATGATCGAGACGTCGACGAGCGTGACCTACGGTGAATCGGACTCGCCGGTCACCGTGGTGCAGACCTCGCGCACGAGGTCCAGCTGGGAACCTGCTTAAGCGGCAGGCTCGGCGGCGGGGACGTCCTCGGCTGGTGCGTCCTGCTCGGCAGCGGGGTCGGGGGCCTCCTCGAGGAAGGGGGCGCAGCTCTCGGGGACCTGGTCGGGGGCGACATTGCTGACCAGGGTGCAGGCCCATTCCTGGGACAGCTTCCACTGGCCGTTGTCGTTGATGAACTTCACGCCGTCCATCCGCACCGGCTCGGCATCCGGCTGGATGAGGTTCATGGTCGCCATGACCTCATCCGGGGTGTTTCCGGGGAGGATCGGATCAATGACCTCGAAGGTTGCGCCGGACTCCTGCTGCGACTGGATCATCACGTCGAAGAGGTCCACGGCCTGCTCACCGTTCTCCACGGTGTCGGCCTTCTCCTCCGCCGGAACACCCGGGTCGACGGCACGGGCGAGGATGTCGCCGAGCTCCTGCGCGTCGGGCAGCGGGGTCGTTTCGGTGGTCTGTGCCGCGGTGGTCTCCGACGAGCTGTCGTCGGAGTCGTCCGAGGAACAGGCGGTGACCGACAGGCCGGCGGTGAGGGCAATGACGGCGGCGAGTGCGCGGGGTCGCTTCAGGGGGTTCAGAGTGGTCGTGATGCTCACTGTGACGACGCTCCTTCGAGTCGTGGATGTACGGCGAATGACGAGAGTCTACCGCCGATGGGACGGTAGCCTTGTAATCCGTGACTGACCAGACCACCCTCGCCCCCACCGTGCTCGCGACCGGCGGGACCATCGCCTGCGCCCGCGACGACCGCGGTGACCTCGTCCCCACCAGGACCATCGCCGACCTCCTCGCCGATGCCAGCGGTGCCGTCCGCGACGCCCGGGACGTCCTGCACCTCGACTCCTCCACGATGGGTCTCGCTGACCTCGACGTCCTGCTCGCCCACATCCACGAAGCACGCTGCGCCGGCCCGGTCGTGGTTACCCACGGCACCGACTCGATGGAGGAGACCGCCATGGCGGTCGACCGTCTCATCGGCGGGCCGGTGGTGCTCACCGGCGCGCAGCGTCCGGCCGACGACCCCGCGCCGGACGGCCCGGGCAACCTGCGCGACGCGATCGAGGCGGCGCGCCGCGTCCTGCACCCGGCCGTCGTGCTGGGCGGACGGACCTCGCCCGCCTACGGCGTGCGCAAGGTGCACACCACCGCCGACGCCGCCTTCGACACCCCTAGCAGCATCACCCGCCCTGCGCGGCTGGCCGACCCGTCCGCTCCCCCGGCCCCGCTGGCCGGACTGCGGGTGGACATCGTGTCCGCGTGCCAGGGCGCCGACCCCGCCGCGATCGACGCCGCCGTGTCCGCCGGGGCGCACGGCGTGGTCGTGCAGGCCTTCGGGTCCGGCAATATCGGTGTACTCGCCGACGGTGCCCACCGCGCCGTCGAGGCCGGCATCCCCGTCGTCGTCGCCAGCCGCGTGGCGTCCGGCGGTGTGCAGCTGGTCTACGGCGGCGCCGGTGGAGGACGCTCCCTCGCCCGTGCCGGGGTGCGCTCCGGCGGCGAACTCACCGCCCCGCAAGCGCGCATGGAACTGCTGTGTGAATTGGCCGTCCGTCGCGCTAGCTAGCCCAGCTAGCTGAGACTGTCCAGCGGGTCCGCTGCGGTGAGGTCCGGGTCGTCGACGGCGAAGGTGCGCGCCCGGCCCGGACCGGTGGAGCGGGTCTCGAAACGCACGCTCACCACGCCCGCGCCGGTGCCCTGCACCCAACCGTGGCCGAACTCAGGGTGGTGTACGTCCGCGGAGGTACGCCAGGCGATGGCCGGGGTCTCCGGTTCTGGTTCTGGTTCGGGTTCGGGTTCTGTCACGGTTTCCGGTTCCACGGCGACGGTGCCGGGCTCCGGGAAGAGCACGGCCTGGCGCTCCTCGGTCAACCCCGACAGGCTGACACCCACCAACCGCACCGCGCCGGACACCTCGGGCCGCGGCACCACCGAGCGGGCCGCGGCGAGGATCTCGTCCAGGTCGTCGGTCGGGGTAACCAGCGTGGTCGAGCGGGTGTGGGCCTTGAAGTCGGCGGTGCGGGTCTTCACCGTCACCGTGCGCGCCGCACGACCGTCGCCGAGCAGACGCCGACGCGCCGCGGTGGCCGCCAGCACCAGCACCGGGTCAACCTCCACCGTCGTCGCCGCGTCGACCTCCAGGGTGCGCTCCGCGGATACCTGCTTCGACCGGGCCCGCGGTGCCACCGGACGGGTGTCCGCGCCGCGGGCGTAGCCAAGGACCTGCAGCCCCACCGAACCGAGCAAACCCTTGACGTCCACGTCATCCATCGCCGTGAACGCGCCGATGGTGGTGACGCCCACGTCGGCGAGCTTTCCCTGCGCCACCGGGCCAATACCCCACAACTCCCCGACCGGACGGGGTCCGAAGACCTCCTCCCGCCGGTCGGCACCCACCACCGTCACCCCGTGCGGCTTGGCGAGGTCGGACGCCATCTTCGCGTCCAGTTTCGTGGTGGCCACACCGATCGAGCAGGGCAGGCCGATCTCGGAGTCGACCCGGTGCTGCAGGTCGCGGGCCCAGCGTTCGACCGCCGCGGCGTCCAGCCCCACCAATGATTCCGGCTCCACGAACCCCTCGTCCACGCTGAGCTGTTCGACGGTGTCTTCCTCACGCCCGAGGAGTTCGAAGACCTGAGCAGAGACGGTGGAATACACGCTGAACCGCGGCGACACGACCACAGCCTTGCCGCGACACAGTCGCACGGCCTGCTGCATCGGCATGGCGGAGCGGGCACCGTACACCCGCGACTCATAGGACGCCCCAGCCACGACGCCTCGTCCGGAAGCACCGCCGACGAGGACGGGACGTCCGGCGAGCGTCGGGCGGGTCAACTGCTCCACGGAGGCGAAGAACGCGTCCATGTCGAGGTGGACCACCCATCGCTGCGTGGAGTTCATGCCCCCGAGTGTAGTTCCGGGGGCCTCGAGCACCATCAAAAAGGCACCTCCTGTGCCGCGATGCGGGCGGCCTCGACTACCTCGCCGATCCGGCGCAACCTGGCCTCATTGTGGGCTGCCAAGGTACGGACCTTACGGTGCAGGCGGGTGTCGAAGTCCAGGACCGCCTCGGCCAGCGGGCCGGTCGGGGTGGTCACGTATACGTGACCGTCCTCTACGCTGGTCCACCAGTCGGAGCCGTCCGGGTTGATGGTCACGTCGTAGAGACCGCGGGTCTTGAGACTGTGGCACCCCGGGCACAGCGAGTGCATCGCCCAGGTGGCGGTCTTTCCCCCGTCCTCCTCCTCGTTCTCCTCCTCATCGTCACCGGTCCAGCGGGTCACATGGTCGATCTGCGACTCCGCGGCAGGACGATCGCAGCCGGGGAACCGGCAGGTGCCGTCCCGCCCCGCGTCCGTGGCGCGCTGATGGGCCGAGGGCGTGTAGCCGGAGACCTCGCTGTGGCCGGCGACGCACAACTCGGTGACCCGCTCCATCCAGCGCTCCGTGGCCACCTCGTGCAGCCAGGTGCTCTCCAGGTGCATCGTGCCGCTGTCCAGGTTGCGGTAGCAGTTCAAGGTCACCGACACATCCCCTGCCTGACCATGCACCAGGTCAATGAACGCCTGCGCACGGGAGCAGTCGCGGGCAGCGGCAACGGCGTCGATGATGCGGATCGCCCCGATGCCCTCGTCAGTGGGCACGGTGACGTGGAAGACCGTCGCGGCATCCGCACGGGTGTCCACCGAGAAGTCGAGCTGGCACTGCGGCGGCGGAACCTCCCCGCACCCTTCCGGGTCCAGCGGACGCGCCGAGGGCTGGATCTCCGCCACAACCTGCTGAACGAGACGGCGCAGGGTGATCACCCCGGGCACCGCCTGACGCGGCACCGTCGGCGTAAGCACGCCCAGCAGGCCGCGCTCCACCTCCTCGAGGTGCTCGTCGTCTACCGCGACGACAGAATCTGCCAGGGCGCGCAGGTGATCGAAGGAAAACACACCGTTCTGCAGCAACAGGCCAACCCCGTGCATCCTGGTCAACATCGTCCCGATGTCGCAGTAGGCCAAGGCCTTGCCCTTCGATACCCCCAGCCCGACCGACAACTTCCGGACGTGGCGGGAGACCTCCATGCCCGGTGTCGGTGCCGCATCCCGGGCGATGTCGAGCTCTAGGACGTTGATGTCGCGCTTGGCGTTGAACATCACCTCCTGCGCACTGACCGCCCAGCAGGGTTCGTCGAGGTTCTCCTCCACGTACTCGACGTCGCAGTCGAAGTACAACTCCTCGTAATCACGTTCGATGACGCTTGGTCCCGTACCGTCCTGCACCATGTCTTGCCCCTCAGATTCATGGAACCGCTCCCGATGACAATCACATTATCGACGCTGTGTTCGACTGTCAAGGGTTCGGAGCAAAGACGCCAAAAACCCCGGACGGCGAACCGTCCGGGGCAGATCAACGAGGCGGAGGGGACTACACCTTCGCCACCTCAGCGGTGACGCCGTCGCCCACATCGTGACTCAGCGTCTCGTCGACGACCACGGTCACGGAGGTCGCCAGCACCTCACCGGCGATCGTGTCGGCGTGCCGGTCGGCCCACTCCTGCTTGTCCGCCGGTACCGACAGCGTCAGCGTGATCCGGTCGGAGACGTCGAAGCCGGAGGCCTTGCGTGCGTCCTGCACACCGCGGACGCGGTCGGCGGCCCAGCCCTCGGCCTCCAGCTCGGGGGTGACGGCGGTATCCAGGACGACCAGGCCATCGCCACCCGGGATCTCCGTGGTGTTGTCCGGGTCGACCGCGACCAGCTTGCGGCTGAACTCACCGTCGACCAGCTCGATGCCGTCGGCGGTGACCGTGCCATCCTCGGCGACCGTGTAGTTGCCGGTCTTCACGGCCTTGATCACGGTCTGGACGTTCTTGCCCAGTCGCGGACCAGCGACACGCGCGTTGACGACGACCTCGAAGCGCCCCACGGAAGACACATCGTCAGTCAAGGAAATTTCCTTGACATTGACCTCGTCACGAATGATGGACGAGAAGTCCGCCAATGCAGCGGACTCCGGCAGGGCCACGGTCAGGCCCGGCAGGGGCAGGCGGTTGCGCAGCTTGTGGGCCTTGCGCAACGACGACGCCGCCGAGCAGACCCCGCGCACAGCGTCCATCGAAGCCACCAGGTCCGCGTCCGCCGGCAGGTCGTCCGCCGACGGCCAGTCGGTCAGGTGCACCGAACGCTCACCGGTCAGACCCCGCCAGATGACCTCCGTGGTCATCGGCAGCAGCGGAGCGGCGATCCGGCACAGCGTCTCCAGCACGGTGTAGAGCGTGTTGAAGGCCTCCGGGTGGCCGTCCTCACCGGAGTCGCCCGCCCAGAAGCGGTCGCGTGAACGACGCACGTACCAGTTGGTCAGCGCATCGCAGAACTGACGGATCTCGTCCGTAGCCGCGGCGATATCCGTGGCGTCCAGCGAGCCGGTGACCGCCTCGACCGTGTCGTGCAGCTTCGCCAGGATGTAGCGATCCAGGACGTTCGAGGAGGAGGTGTCGTACTGCGCCGGGGTGTGCGCGTAGAGCCGCAGGAAGGAGTAGGCGTTCCACATCGGCAGCATTGCCTGGCGAACACCCTCGCGAATGCCCTGCTCAGTGACGATCAGGTTGCCGCCGCGCAGGATCGGCGAGCTCATCAGGAACCAGCGCATCGCGTCCGAACCGTCGCGGTCGAACACCTCATTGACGTCCGGGTAGTTACCCTTCGACTTCGACATCTTCAGTCCGTCGTCGCCGAGCACGATGCCGTGCGAGACGACCTTCGTGAACGCCGGACGGTCGAACAGTGCCGTCGAGAGCACGTGCAGCAGGTAGAACCAGCCACGGGTCTGGCCGATGTACTCCACGATGAAGTCGGCCGGCGAGTGGGAGTCGAACCACTCCTTGTTCTCGAACGGGTAGTGCACCTGCGCGAACGGCATCGACCCGGAGTCGAACCAGACGTCCAGCACGTCCGGCACGCGGCGCATGGTGGAGCGGCCCGTCGGGTCGTCCGGGTTCGGACGGGTCAGATCGTCGATGTACGGACGGTGCAGCGACTCGGGACGCACCCCGAAGTCCGCCTCCAGCTCGTCCAGCGAGCCGTAGACGTCGGTGCGCGGGTAGGCGTCGTCGTCGGACACCCACACCGGGATCGGTGAGCCCCAGTAGCGCGAACGCGAGATATTCCAGTCGCGCGCGCCCTCCAGCCACTTGCCGAACTGCCCGTCGCGGATGTGCTCCGGGATCCACTCGATCTGCTCGTGGTTGAGCTCCACCATCCGGTCGCGGAAGGACGACACGGACACGAACCAGCTCGGTAGCGCCATGTAGATCAGCGGCTCACCGGAACGCCAGGAGTGCGGGTAGGAGTGCTCGATGGTCTGGTGGCGCACCACCCGGCCGGCGGCCTTGAGGTCCTTGATGATGTCCTTGTTGGCATCGAAGACCAGCTGGCCCTCGTAGTCCGGCACCAGGGAGGTGAACTTGCCGTCCATGTCCACCGGGACCACCGTGTCGATACCCTCGGCGTTGCAGGTCAGCATGTCGTCCTCACCGAAGGCCGGCGCCTGGTGAACCACACCGGTACCGTCCTCGGTGGTGACGTAGTCCGCCGCCAGGATCCGGAAGGCACGCTTCTCCCCCAGCTCCGCCCGGTCGGCGAAGTAGCCGAAGATCGGCTCGTAGGTCAGCCCCACCAGCTGCTCGCCGGTGAACTCCGCGACGACCTCGGCGTCCTCGCCGAGCTCCGCGGCGTAGGCACCCGCCAGGTCCTTCGCGAGCAGGACGCTGCGTCCGGCGATCGCGTCCGCGCCATCCTGCGCGGCGGTGACCAGCACATAGGTCACCGACGGGTTGACCGCCAGCGCCAGGTTCGACGGCAACGTCCACGGGGTGGTCGTCCAGGCCAGGGCGGAGGCCTCGGCGAGCGCCGGGGTGGCCGCCAGCGTCTCCACCGCGGCGGTGCCGGGCTGCGCGCCGGTGACCGGGAAAGTCACCGTGAGCGTGGGGTCCTGACGCATCTTGTAGGAGTCGTCCAGGCGAGTCTCCTGATTCGACAGCGGGGTGTGCTCGGCCCACGAGTACGGCAGCACCCGGAAGCCCTGGTAGATCAGGCCCTTGTCGTAGAGGTCCTTGAACGCCCAGATCACCGACTCCATGTAGGTGATGTCCATGGTCTTGTAGCCGTTGTCGAAGTCCACCCACCGGGCCTGCCGGGTGACGTAGTCCTTCCACTCATCGGCGTAGCGCAGCACCGACGTCGCGCAGTACTCGTTGAACTTCGCCAGGCCCATCTTCTGGATGTCGGCCTTATCGGTGATACCGAGCTGCTTCTCCGCCTCCAGCTCCGCCGGCAGACCGTGTGTGTCCCAGCCGAACACTCGCGGCACGCGGTAGCCGCGCATCGTCTTGTAGCGCGGGACGATGTCCTTGACGTAGCCGGTCAGCAGGTGACCGTAGTGCGGCAGACCGTTGGCGAAGGGCGGGCCGTCGTAGAAAATGTACTCGGGGGCGCCCTCACGGTTGTCGAGGGATGCCTGGAAGGTGTCGTCCTGACCCCAGTAGTCCAGGACATTCTCTTCCATTGTGGGGAAGGAATTGGTGCCGTCCGACATGTCGGTGTGCGGGTACGCTCCGCCTGCGGGGGTGCTCATCGCGGACTCCTCGTAAGTTAGTGTGCTTCTCACGGTCCGCGGGGACGTAAGCCCGGCACAATGACCGGACAACGCGGTACCACCCCGCTTGGGCTCCCCGACGACACCGCCGTACCGGGCAATCCCACTTGTTCCTACGGCTGTGACGTGCCGCGACCACGTCCGGCTCTACTCGGCGCAACCATTAAGTGGTAGTGCGCCTTTCTTCCGGATCGCTCCCCGGTGATGGCCGGATCAGTGCGAATGAAAGGCCCCGCACGGCGGTGCGGGGCCGGTCATCAATGAAGTATACGTGTCATCGTCTGCGGTGGAGAATCAGGTCCACCGCAAAGATGACCAGTCCAACGACGGCGACGCCGATACAAACCCACGCCCAGAACGTCGATCCCACGTACAGGGCCACCAGCAGAGCCAGGAACCCCAGGAGGGACATCAGCAGGGACAGTGCGAGCATGTCGGTTGCCGTCAGGCCTACTTCTCGCCGAAGTCGATGTTGGAGTTCGGGGCCGCGGTGCTGCGGCTGTTGAGCTCCTCCAGCTGCGACTCGAGGAAGGTCTTCAAGCGGGTACGGTACTCCCGCTCGTAGGTCCGCAGTTCCTCGATCCGGCTCTCCAGCGCGGACTGCTGCTTCTTCACCGTGGTCATGATCTCGGTGTGCTTGCGCTCGGCGTCCTTCTGCAGGGCGTCGGCCTTCTCCTGGGCCGCGCGGACCTGAGCCTCGGACTGTGCGGTCGCATCCGCGATCAAGGTCTCGGACTTCTGCGTCGCATCGGCGACCAGGGTGTCGGCCTTCTGCTGCGCCTCGGCAACGGACTTGCGGGACTGCTGATCGGCGTCAGCCAGCTGCTTCTCGGAACGCTTCTGCGCGTCGGAGAGCTGCGAGCTCGCCTTCGTGTTCGCGTCCTCGAGGGTGCGGTTGGCCTCGTTGCGGGCATCGTCCAGCATGCCCTGCGACTCGGTCTTGGCGTCGCCGGTGAGACGGTCCGCCATCTCCTGAGCCATGCTCAGGACGCGGGCGGCCTGCATGTGGGTGTCGGCGTTGGCAGTGCCGGACGCTGCGGCGGTGTCCGCCGGGGCCTGCGCCTGGGCGGCAGCCGGGGCCTTGGTGGACTGTGCGGACTGTGCCTGAGCAGCCTGGGACTGTGCAGCCTCCGCGCGCTTCTCAGCGGCGGTGGCCTTGTCCTCGGCAGCGGTCGCGCGCTTCTCGGCGGCGGCCGTGGCGTCCTGCGCCTTGGCGAGCTCGGCCTCGAGCTCGGTGACCCGGGCACGGGCCTCGTCCAGCTCGGCGCTCAGCGCCGAGTCGTCCGACGAACCTGCGGCAGAGGCGGCGGCAACCGGTGCAGCAGCACCGGAACCGGCCTGCCCGCGCAGATCGTCGTTCTCGTCCTGCAGCTCGGCGAGCGTGTCTTCGACGAGATCGAGGAACTGGTCAACCTCGTCCTCGTTGTAGCCACGCTTGCCGATCGGCGGCTTGCTGAATGCCACGTTATGAACGTCAGCGGGAGTCAACGGCATCGGTAGTTCCCTTCACAGTCGATGTGTTCCGCCAGCCTAGTGGGGCCGGACGGTGAGTCGGTCACGATCTTATCAGCGACCACGGTCATAAGGCTTCAGGTTCAACCTTATGTGTAGTCTTTCAGGTCAGTTATACAGCAGGCGTTTTCCCACCTGCAAGAACGCCCCGCCCCCGACATCACATCATGCCGTTGGCGACGCTCAGCAGAATGGACGTCAGGATCGAGATACCGAAGAACAGCACCAGCACCGACACGTCCAAGGCCACCCCTCCCAGCCGCAACGGCGGGATGATGCGGCGCAACGGCCGGACGATGACGTCGGTCATCCTGAAAATCGGCTCGGCGATCAGCGTGAACCTCCGCGACGGCCTCCACTGGCGCGAGAAAGAACGGATCATCTCGATGATCACCCTCGCCAGGAGGATGAACCAGTACAGCCGGAGGATCAGGGCAATGAGATAGAGAGTGGCAGCCACGGTGTTCTACTGGTCCTCCACCAGCTGGTCGAGCTGGCTCTGTTCAAGGGTCACGGAAGCAGGAATCAAAGCGAAGTTACGGATCCCGCCGAGCTTCTTCAGCGTACCGTCGAGCCCCTTCGCCAGACCAACGGAAAAGTCGAGCACGCGACTGGCCTCGGACTTCTCCATGGCAGACAGGTTGAGTACCACGATGTCCCCCGCCTTGAACTCCGTGGCCAGTTCCCCGGCCTGCTGGAAGGAGCTCAACGCGATACGGACCACCTGAGGCTCCCGGGACGGAGTGGCCGGCACCGGGGCGACGGGGGTCTCCGCACGCCGCGGCGTGCGCGAAGAACGGTAGTCGTACTCGGAGCGCTCAGAGCGCGCCGGACGCTCTGCGCGCTCCGTGCGCTCGGCACGCTCGGTGCGCTCAGGACGCTCGTAGTCGCGGTCCCGGTCGCGCTCGTCCTCGCGGTCCTGGTAGCGACCGGAGGAACGGTAGCCGCCGCGGTCCTCCTCGAACTCGTCGCGATAGTAGGGGTCATCGAAGCTGTCAACGTCACCGAAGCCGAAGAAATCCTTGACCTTCCCGGTGATTCCGTCTGCCATGGTCTGTCTCGCTTTCTCTGGGATGTGTCGTGCGGGGGTCGTCTGCTATCGAAATTACCGGGAAGTCCGGTCAAGCGTCGGGAATCCAAACCACGGAGGCCTGGCGGCCCGTCCGCCCCTCCCTCCGGTAGGAGAAGAAGCTCTCCTCGGAGATGGTGCTGCGCGGGTCAGCGTCGACCGAGCGGACACCCTCACCGAGCAGTTGACGGGTGATCCCCGCACGGATGTCCAGGCCCGGGGTTCCGCGTGAGGTCGTCGTCCGTGACCCCGGCAGACGGTCCTCAACGTCGGCAGCCATGTGTTCAGGCACCTCGTAGTCCACACCGGCAGCCGCAGCGCCGAGCAGCGCGTGGATGCGCGCCGGCACCGCGCCGAGCTCCACCATGCGGCGCAAGGTCGCGGGCACCACGCCATTGCGCGCGCCCATGCGTCCTGCGTGCACGGCGGCAACCACGCCGGCCTCCTCATCGGAGAGCAGCACGGGCACACAGTCCGCGGTGAGCACCACCAGGGCGACGCCCGGCTCGGCGGTCACCAGCGAATCGGTGAACTCCACCGGCTCGCCGTCCAACTCATCGAGCATCTCCGCGGTCACCACGGTGACATTCGGCGAGTGAATCTGCTCCATGTACACCATGCGCTGCTCGGGCACGCCAATCAGTTCGGCAAGGCGTGCGCGGTTCGCCGCGACGGACGCCTCGTCGTCGCCGACATGCGCGGCGAGATTGAAGGAGTCGAAATCTCCCGTGGACGCACCGCCGTGACGGTCGGTGACGACCTTGCGGACGCTACGTTCCACCGGCTCAGAGGAAGGTCGGGACATCGAGATCGTCGTCTCCGTCATCGCGGCGGTCGCGGTTGTCACGGCGGTCGCCGTTCGAGGTGAACAGGCCCGAAGAGTTCGCCGACTCGGAGGAGCCGGGCACACCAGAACGGGTACGGCGGGTGAAGCTCGTCGACTCCTCCTGCTGACGCTGGGCGGCCGGTGCCTCCTCCCCGTTGAAGATTCCCGGCTGGGACTGCTCGGCGGCGGGCTGCTGGGCACGCTGTGCCGGCTGGGACTGCTGTGCCTGCTGGTTGTTGGAGGTCTCCGGTGCGCGGTGCTGACCGCGGCGCGGCTGGGCGACCACGTTCGGCGAATCGTCGAAGCCGGTGGCGATGACGGTCACGCGGACCTCGTCACCGAGCTGGTCGTCGATGATCGTTCCGAAGATGATGTTGGCATCTTCGTCCGCGAGGTCCTGGACGATCGTCGCCGCCTCGTTGACCTCGAACAGGCCCAGGTCGGAACCGCCGGCGAAGGACAGCAGCACACCCTTGGCACCCTGCATCGTGGTCTCCAGCAGCGGCGAGTTGATCGCCAGCTCGGTGGCCTTGCGCGCACGGTCGTCCCCACGGGAACTGCCGATGCCCATCAGGGCGGAACCGGCGTCCGTCATCACGGAGCGCACGTCGGCGAAGTCCACGTTGATCACACCGGGCGTGGTGATCAGGCGGGTGATGCCCTCGACACCGGAGTGCAGGACCTCGTCGGCCTTGCGGAAGGCATCCATGAGCTGGAGGTCCGCATCGCCCATCTTGAGCAGGCTGTCGTTCGGGATCACGATGAGCGTGTCGCAGACGTCGCGCAGGGCCTCGATGCCCTCGAGCGCCTGCTTGGAACGACGCTGGCCTTCGAAGGTGAACGGACGGGTTACGACGCCGACGGTCAGCGCGCCCTTCTTCTTGGCGATATTGGCGACGACCGGAGCCGCGCCGGTACCGGTGCCACCACCCTCACCACAGGTCACGAAGACCATGTCGGAGCCCTCGATGACCTCCTCGATCTGCTCCTTGTGATCCTCGGCGGACTTGCGTCCGACCTCGGGGTTGGCGCCGGCGCCGAGCCCGCGGGTCTCGGCCTGGCCGATGTCGAGCTTGGTGTCCGCGTCGGTGAGCAGGAGTGCCTGCGCATCGGTGTTGATCGCGACGAACTCCACACCCTGCAGGTTCGCGTCGATCATCCTGTTCACGGCGTTGACACCACCGCCACCGACACCGACGACGGTGATCTTGGCGAGGTGGTTGTCGTAGAGGGTCATGGTGTGCGCTCTCTTTCCCGGTGTTACGGCCAGTGTTTGCCCGTGTGCTGTCGCTGCTAACTCTGCGACCAATTGTGTGTGACACGGCGGTGATTTCCGTGCTCATTTTTCGTGCGTGTCGTATCCCTCAACGTCGGGTTGAGAGTTCTCACTCCCGGACCGAGGGCATTGCCGGATTCGAGACGTTCCACCGGTCGCCCTCACGGGTAAGAACCACCCGCGTGGCTTCGGCCTTCTCGTCCGCGCGGTCCGCCGAACCCCAGTAGACCTCACGGCCCTCCGGGAAGCGCAGGGTGAGTTCCTCGGCGGAGGACGCCTCCAGCTCCTCGACCTGGTCACGCAGTTCCGCCGGCAGCGCGGCGAGCGCCTCACCGGCGGCGGTGAGGGCCGCCGAATCATCGGCGGACGCCCGTACCGGGACAGCCCCCTCGGGGCTCTCGCCGCGCAGGAAGACCCGGCCACGCTCATTGATCACCAGCGGGCCGTCACTGTCACCGTCGACGACGCCGACGGCCTCGAACTCGGTCACCTGCACCCGCACCGAGGATGGCCAGTCGCGCGACACGGTCACCTTCTCCACCCACGGCAGGGCCGACACCGACTGTGCCGCCTCGTCCGTGTCGGCGAACAGCAGATTCTGCCCGTCCACCGATGAGGCCGCGGCGATCACGTCCTCCGGGGCCAACCGTTCCGTCCCCTCGACCTCGATGGAACGCACCTGCAGCAAGGGGCTGAAGACGAGCACGGCCGCCAAGACGACTACCAGGGCGAGCCCGCCCAGGACGACGGCCAGACGGCGACGCCGCCGCGGGTCACGACGGGCGTTGCGGTTGCTGCGGTTGCGGCGGTTGTTGCCTGCCATCGGCGATCAGGCCTCGCCCAGGGCGCGCAGAATCTCGTCGGCGAGCATCGTGACCGTACCGGCACCCACCGTCAGCACCACGTCCCCGTCTATCGCGAAGCCGGCGACCAGGGCCGGGGCATCGGCGAAATGCGGTTCATAGTGCGTCTCGGTGGTCGCGTCGATCCGATCGGTGATGATCCTGCTATCCACGCCCTCCACCGGCTCCTCGCGGGCGCCGAAGATGTCAAGGACCACCGCCACGTCCGCCAGGGACAAGGCCTCGGCGAACTCATCGGCGAAGGCCAACGTGCGGGAGTACAGGTGTGGCTGGAAGACCGCGACGACGCGTCCGGCCTCACCGGTCTGGGTCTGCCGGGCCTGAACCTTCTCGCGTGCGGCGGTGACCACCGCGCGAACCTCGGTCGGGTGGTGGGCGTAGTCGTCGTAGACCTCGACCCCGCCCGCGGCACCGTGGTATTCGAACCGGCGTCGCACACCGTCAAAGGAGGCGACACCGGCGGCCATGCCCTCGGCGGAAGCCCCGACGAGCACGCCGGCGAGCAGGGAGGCCACACCGTTGAACAGCATGTGCAGCCCCGGGGTACGCACGGTCACGGAGACCTCAGCACCACCGACGCCACTGCCGAGCCGCACCTGCGCCTGCGTGCCGCCATCGGGCAGCGGCGAGGTCGACTGGATCTCTGCACCGACGGGAACAGAGGGGTGTGCGGCGACGGCGTCGGACGTACCGTAGCCGAGCACGCGTACCCCCTCGGCCACCTCGACGCGTCCGGCGACGACCTCCTCGCCGAGATGGGCGCTGCCCTCATCGTCGAGGCAGACGACCAGGGCACCGCCGGCGACGACGCGTCCCGCGAACTTGCCGAAGACGTCCCGGTAGGCCTCCTCGGTGCCGAAGAAGTCGAGGTGGTCGGGCTCCACATTGGTCACCACGGCGACCTCGGGTGAGTAAGACAGGAAGGAGCCGTCGGACTCGTCGGCCTCGGCGACGAAGACGTCCCCGGTCCCGTGGTGGGCGTTGGTGCCCGCCCGGTTGAGCTGACCGCCGATGGCGAAGGACGGATCCATGCCCGCGTGCTGCAGGGCCACGACGGCCATCGAGGTGGTCGAGGTCTTGCCGTGCGTGCCGGCCATGAGCACCGCCCGGCGGTCCTCCATAAGCAGGGCGAGCACATCGGAACGACGCAGCAGCGGCACGCCAGCCTCGCGGGCGGCGACGAGTTCCGGATTGTCCTGCGGGATCGCCGCGAAGGACGTGACGACGGCATCCGGCAGGGTGCCGTCACCGGCCAGGGTGAGGTTCTCCGCCCGGTGGCCCACGGCCACCTCGGCACCCGCGGCGCGCAGGGCCAGCACCACCCGGGACTCTTTCATGTCCGAGCCGCTGACCTGCACGCCGCGGTCCAGCAGGATCCTGGCGATGCCGGACATGCCGGCACCACCGATACCGACCATGTGCACGCGGTGGAGGTCACCGAGGCTGTACTTGTCGCTCACTTCTTCTCCCCTGCCTCACTGATCACGATCTGGGCGATGCGGTCCGCCGCATCGCGATGTCCGGCGGCCGCGGCGGCCTCGCCGGCGGCCTGCAACCGGGTGCGGTCACGCAACAGCGGGACGACTTCGCGCGCGACGCGTCCGGCGTCCAGGTCGGCGTCCGGCACGATGACCCCGCCACCGGCGGCGACGACGGGGCGGGCGTTGAGTTCCTGCTCGCCGTTGCCGTGCGGCAGCGGCACGTACACCGCGGGCAGGCCGCAGGCGGAGATCTCCGCCACGGTCATCGCACCCGAGCGGCACAGCACCATGTCTGCCGCCGCGAGGGCGAGATCCATGCGGTCGATGTAGGGCACGGCGACGTACGTTCCGGAGGACGCAACCTGTGGCGCATCGTTCTTGCGACCGTAGGCGTGCAGGACTTCGATGCCGGCGTCGGCAAGGGTGCCGGACGCCGCGGCGACGGCGGAGTTGATCGACGCCGCCCCCTGGCTGCCGCCCGTGACGAGCAGGACGGGACGCTCGGCGTCCAGCCCGAAGAACTCGCGGGCCTGCGCGCGCAGCGCCGCGCGGTCCAGCGACAGCAGGGACTCACGCACCGGGATGCCGACGACCTCGGCATCCCCCGACTTGCTACTCAGACCGGAGTCCCCGGACGCCGCCAGCGGGCGGGCGCCCAGACGCACGCCGAGCTTATTGGACATGCCGGCACGCGCATTGGCCTCGTGCACCACGATGGGCAGGCGCAGGGACTTCGCCGCGAGGTACGCCGGGGCGGACACATAGCCACCAAAACCGATAACGACGTCCGCACCCACGTCGCGCAGCGTCCGGCGGGTCTGTCGCAATGCCCCGACAAGGCGGAACGGCAGGGTAAACAAATCCTTGTTCAGCTTCCTCGGCACCGGCACCGCCGGGATGAGCTCCAGGTCGAAACCGCGGTCCGGGACCAGGGTTGTCTCCAACCCGCGGGTCGTGCCCAGGGCGGTGACCCGGGCGTCCGGACGGGCGCGCCGGACGGCATCGCCTACGGCGAGTGCGGGCTCAATGTGCCCGGCCGTCCCACCGCCCGCGAGGACGACGGACAACGGACGGGAAGAGGGGGACACGGCTCAACGCCTCCTGCGATTGTACTGCTGGTTTGTGTGGTTTGAGTTTCTGGTACTTCGGGAACGTCTGGGTTCGGGAAGGGGTTCCCGTTGGCCACGGTAACGCGGCTCGCTGGAACGCTCCCCCGACGGTTCGCCGGGCGGCGGCCGACGCCGACGAGTCACTGGTTCACCGTACCGCTTCGGCTGCTCCCGGACACGCTCCCGACGCTCCTGGCCGGGGCGGTAGGGCTCGGGCTCCGGGAGGAACAGGATCCGGTCGATCAAGGGCCTCCCCTCGTGCTGCATCGACGACACCGTCGCCGGCTCGTGGCGGGCGATATTGGCCAGCAAGCCCAAGGAGGCCAAGGTCACCACCGCCGAAGAACCACCTGCGGAGATCAACGGCAACTGCACACCGGTCATCGGGAACAGGCCGACCACATAGCCCATGTTGTAGAACGCCTGGACGGTGATACCCATCGTCAGCGCCGCGGCCAGCAGCCGCAGGAAGGGGTCGGTCTGCGCCGTGGCGGTACGGATGCCGAACCAGGCCAGCACGCCGAAGAGGATGACGACCAGGCCGGCACCGAGCAGGCCAAGCTCCTCACCGAGGATGGCAAAGACGAAGTCATTCGCCGCCTCGGGAAGATAGAGCCATTTCGCCCGTGACTGGCCTAGCCCCTGGCCCAGCAGCCCGCCGTCCGACAAGGACAGAATGCCCTGCCTGGACTGGAAGGTGGCGCCGCGGGAGGTGGCGTCGTTGAAGCTCAGGGTGAAGGTCTCGGTCCAGGAACTGAAGCGGGCGCTTCGGAAGGTGTGCTGGAGGCTGTAGATCACGAAGACCACTCCGGCCGCCGCCACCACCGACATCAACGCCATGGTGCTCACGCCGGCGAAGAAGAGCATCGCGGCGACCACGGCGGCCAAGGACAGCATCATGCCCAGGTCGTCCTGCAGCAGCACCAGGCCCAGGATCACCGCGCACACCACGAAGAAGGGGTTCAGCACGAAGCGGGCAGAATTGCTCACCCGCGAGCGGGCAGCAACCACGGCAGCACCCCAGACAGCCAGGGAGAACTTCGCCACCTCGGAGGGTTGGATGCCAATGCCGGCGAAACGGATCCACGAGTTCGAGCCGACCTCGGTACCGCCGACACCGATGCCGGGGATCAGCACCAGGATCAGCAGCACCAGGGAGATGGCGAGGAAGACCACGGACAGGTTGCGAACAGTACTCGGGGTGATCCGTAGGAAGAACCACATGCCCACCAGGCCCGCGGCCACGACGACGGCTTGTTTCATGAACTCGCCGAAGACGCCGGTGTCGCTGTCGATGGAGGTGACCATCGACGAGGAGAGCACCATCGTGAGGCCGATGAGCACGAGGATGGCGGTCACGCTCATGATGACCTTGTAGTTGAACTGCGGGGTCGCCAGGACCCGGCGGCCGCGCTCCCGGATGCCCTGCCACGGTGACTCCGTGCGGGTGGGCTGGTCCTTCACGCTCATGGCTCGCCGTCCTTCCGTGCTGCTGCGGCGAAGAGGTCACCGCGGTGCGACATTCCGTCGTACATGTCCAGCGAGGCTGCCGCCGGTGCCAGGACGACGGACATACCCGACACCGCGAGGTCGCGGGCGGCGGCGACCGTCGCGCTCATCGCCGCGACCGGGTCGGTCTCGTCGATGACTCGCACCGGGACGTCCGGCGCGGTGCGCTCCAGGGCGTCGGCCAGGATCGCGCGGTCCACACCCAGCAGCACCACGCCGCGCAGGCCGGGGGCGACCTCGGCGACCAGGTCGTCGACGGCCGCCCCCTTGAGTTGACCGCCGGCCACCCAGATGACGTCCGCCAAACCGCGCAGTGCGGCGGAGGCGGCATGCGGGTTCGTCGCCTTGGAGTTGTCGATCCAGCGCACACCATCGGCCTCGGCAACGACCTGGCCGCGGTGTGCCTGCACCCGGAAGTCCGCCAGCGCTGTGGCCACTGCGGTGGTGGATACTCCGACGCTGCGGGCGAGTGCCGCCGCCGCAGCGGCGTCGGCCACCCCGGCAGGCCCGGGAGGCGAGATGCCCTCGGCGTCCGCCAGGTCGGTGAGCGTGCCGGTGGACGTATCGAGTTCGACGAGTCGGCCATCGCGCACACCGGTGACGAGCGTTGCCGGCTCGACGACCTGTGCAGGGTCACCGGTGGTGAATGCGCGGCGCTCCCCGGTGACACCGGAGCCGCCAGAGGCGCCGGCAACGACGCGGACATCGTCGGCGGCGACCACGGCGACAGCACCGGTCAAGGCACGCATCTTGTCCGCGGCGTAGTTGTCGAAGGAGCCGTGCCAGTCGAGGTGATCCTCGGCGAGGTTGAGCACGCAGCCGGCGTCCGGCGCGAAGTCCGGCGCCCAGTGGAGCTGGAAGCTGGAGACCTCCGCGGCCAGCACGTCCACCCGCGGTTCGGCGAGCAGCGCCTCACCGGGAGGTGTACCGATATTGCCGACGGCGAGGGAACTGCGTCCATCGGCGCGCAGGATGGCGTCCAACATGGCCGTGGTTGTGGTCTTGCCGTTCGTGCCGGTGACCGCCAGCCAGGTCCGCGGTTGCCCGAACAGTCCGGCGCGGTCGGCCAGCCAGGCCGCCTCGACGTCCCCGATGACAGGCACGCCGGCCTCACCGGCGGCCACCGCGACGGGTCCGTCCGGACGCCACCCCGGCGAGGTGATGACGAGGGCGAATGCCCCGTCGGCAAGCAGTTGGACAGCGTCGACGACGGTGACGGCGCGGGCACCGATCTCCTCAGCGAGGCGGCCACCGGCGGCAACATTGTCATCGGCGATCGTAACGGCACGATCGGGCGCGCTGAGGTGCCTGAGGCCCCCGAGCATGCGGGCCACTCCGGCACCGGCCACGCCCGCACCGGCCACGAGGACGTTCCCGCTGCGCATAGCCTCGACGGTCTGGTTCACCATGTGTGATCGCTCTCCTGTCCTGAATGCATCTTACAGTGGCGAGTTGCTCAACCACTCCGAGTAGAACACCGCCACACCGACGACGGCGAACAACGCCGACAGCAACCAGAAGCGCACGGTGACCGTGGTCTCCGCCCACCCCCCGGCCTCGAAGTGGTGGTGGAAGGGTGCCATGCGGAACACACGGCGACCGGTGGACTTGAAGGATACGACCTGGATGACCACGCTGGCGGCCTCCATCACGAACAGCAGGCCGACGATGATCATCAGCAGCTCGGTACGCGAGGCGATCGACAGCCCGGCGACCAGGCCACCGAGGGCCAGGGAGCCGGTGTCGCCCATGAAGATCTTCGCCGGGGCGGCGTTCCACCACAGGAAGCCCACGCAGCCACCCAGGCCGGCGGCCGCGAGCATCGACAGGTCCAGCGGGTCACGCACCGCGTAACAGCCGGCCTCGGCGGCGCCGGAGCAGGAGTTGCGGAACTGCCAGAAGGTGATGACCACATAGGCCGAGAGCACCATGGCGGTCACGCCCGAGGCCAGTCCGTCCAGCCCGTCGGTGAGGTTCACCGCATTCGACCACGCCGAGATGACGAGGTAGATGAAGATCAAGAAGAGGATCGTGCCGACGACCGCGCCACCGACGGCGAGGTCGAGGGTGTTGATGTCGCGGGTGAACGACAGCTTCGTCGACGCCGGCTTGAGGCCGTCGGCGTTGGGGAACTGCAGCACCAGGAAACCGAAGATCAGGGCGGTGACCAGCTGGCCGGCGAGCTTGGCCTTGGCGTTCAGCCCGAGGTTCCGGCCCTTGATGACCTTGATGTAGTCATCGGCGAAGCCGAGCCCACCGAGTGCCAGGGTCAGGCCCAGCACCAGCCAGCCGGACACACCGGGACCCGTGCCATTGGTCAACAGACCGACGAGCACCGCGGCGAGGTAGCCGACGGTGATGCCGGCGAGGATGGCGATACCGCCCATGGTGGGCGTACCGCGCTTACGCAGGTGGGACTTCAGCCCCTCCTCGCGGATCTCCTGGCCGATGCCCTCGGCGGAGAACCGCCGGATCAGGACCGGGGTCAGGAAGATCGAAACGAAGAACGCCGCGAGTGCGGCGACGATGATCTGTGTCATGGCTGCGGTTACCTGCTCTCTTCTTCACCGACGAAAAGGCCTTCGGCGACACTCCACAGGCCATCGGCGTAGGACGCCTTGACCAGGACCACGTCGTTAGCACCGACGTTGAGGTCCAGGAAGTTCACCGCGGCGTCGGCGTTTTCTACCTGACGCACGGAAACCCCGTGTGCCTCCGCTGACTCTGCCAGGGCATTCTGGTTAACGCCATTTCCGACGATGACGGCATTGCCGATGTGGCGCTGGGCCAGCACCTCTCCCAGCCGGGAGTGCTCCTCGCGTGCCCCATCACCGAGCTCACCCATCTGGCCGAGGACGGCCCAGCTCTGCGCGTCGGGACGTCCCGTGGCGGTGTAGGCCAGGGCGTCGACGCCGGCGCGCATGGAGTCCGGGTTGGCATTGTAGGTGTCGTTGATCACGGTGACGCCGTCCGCGCGGGTCCGCACGTCCATCCGGTTCTCGCTGGCAGCGACGTGACTGTTCAGGGCACCGGCGACGGTGGCGGCATCCAGCCCGCTCTCCATGCCGACCGCGGCGGCGGCCAGGGCGTTGGACACCTGGTGGGCGCCGAAGACGCCCAGGGTGACCTGCACCGGCTCGCCATGCGGGTGGTGCATCGTGAAGGACGCGCGCGCCACCTCGTCGAGGGTGATGTCGGTGGCGCTGTAGTCCGCCTCATTGCCGTGCATGGAGAACCGGACGATGCGGGCGTCGGTGCGCGAGCGCATCGCCGAGACGAAGTCATCGTCGGCGTTGAGCACGGCCAGGCCGCCGTCCGCCGCCGAGGGCAGCGACTCGACGAGCTCACCCTTGGCGCGGGCGATCGCCTCGCGGGAGCCGAACTCGCCGAGGTGGGCGGTGCCGACGTTGAGGACGACGCCGACCCGCGGCGGGGCGATGCGTGCCAGATGAGCGATGTGGCCCTGGCCGCGCGCGGACATCTCGGCCACGAGGAAGCGGGTGCTGCGTCCTGCCTTCAACGCGGTATAGGGGTGGCCGATCTCGTTGTTGAAGCTCCCCGGAGGTGCCACGGTCTCACCACCACGGGTGAGCACGGCGCCGAGCAGGTCCTTCGTGGAGGTCTTGCCGGCCGAACCGGTCACACCGACCACGGTGAGACCTTCTTCGGCGACGAGGGTATCGGTGTTGTAGCGGGCCAGACGTCCGACGGCGGTGAGCACGCGCTCGCCGACCCCGTCCGGATCGCTGTCCAGGTAGGCGGCATTGCGCTGGGCGGAGTCGGTACCCTCACCAGCGTTCTCGCCGGCGTTCTCGGCGCACAGCAAGGACGGCGCCCCGACGGGGCGTCCGACCATGACCAGAGCCGCGCCGTCGCGCAGGGCACCGGGAACGAAGTCGTGGCCGTCGACGCGCTGGCCCGGCAGCGCCATGAAGACGCTGCCTGGGGTGATCCGACGGGAGTCGAACTCGACAGGCCCCGTCACGACGGTCTCCGCGGTAGCTCCGTCAACGAGCTGCCCTCCGGTGACCTCGGCAATGGTGCCGCTTGTCATCTCAATCATCGTGTCGGTTCCTGTCCGTCCTGTCTATCCCTGAGTGCTTGTGCAACTTCAGCCACGTCGTCGAACTCGAGAACGGTGTCCCCGACGATCTGACCGGTCTCGTGACCCTTTCCGGCAATGATGACGATATCGCCCCGACGGGCCCAGGCGACCGAGGCCCTGATCGCGTCGGCCCTGTCACCGATCTCGCGTAAGTCCACGCCCGTGTTTTCGGGGCGGTTCGCGAGCTCCTCGCGGGCCCCGGCGAGAACCTCGGAACGGATCGTCGCCGGGTCCTCATCGCGTGGATTGTCGTCCGTGACGATCACGAGGTCGGCGACCTTCGCCGCTTCCTCCCCCATCAGCGGACGCTTCTCATGGTCCCGATTGCCGCCGGCACCGAGAACGACGCCGACACGTCCACCATGGCCGGCCCGCTCGATCTGGTCGGCGAGGGTGGACAGGGCCGCGGCGACGGCGCCCGGCTTGTGGGCGTAGTCGACCAGGACGAGGAAGTCATCCGGGTAGCGCGAACCATTGGCCTCCACCGTGACCGACTGCATGCGGCCCGGGACGCGGACGTCGCCGAGCTTGGCGGCGACGGTCTCTGCTGTGCCGCCGGCGGCGGCCACGCAGGCCAGCGCCACCGTTGCGTTGGCTACGTTGAAGGTGCCGGGCAGCGAGACCGGGAAGGCTACGTCCTGCCCCGCGTGGATGGCGGTGACGTGCTGCAGACCGTCCGCACCGACCTCCACCGAGGAGACCGACCACGTCGCGGCGTCCTGCCCGTGGGTGCCGGTGGTCGAGACCGTGACCGGCGCGGTGCCGCTGGCCGAGAGCGTGCCGGCGAGGCTGCGTCCCCACTCGTCATCCACGCAGACCACCGCGGCGGGCAAGCCCGCACCGGGATCCTGCGGGGTGGTGAACAGCAGGGACTTCGCCTCGAAGTAGTCCTGCATCGTGGGGTGGAAGTCCAGGTGGTCGCGGCTGAGGTTGGTGAAGGCGGCGACGTCGAAGTCCACTCCGCGCACCCGACCCATCACCAGCGCGTGGGAGGAGACCTCCATGACCACGTGCGTCACGTCCTCGTCGCGCATCCGGGCGAACAACGCCTGCAGCGTCGGGGCCTCCGGCGTGGTCAGCGAGGTGGGCACCGCGGTGCCGTTGATCCGGGTACCGGTCGTGCCGATGAGGCCCACGCCGTGGTCGTCGAGCAGCATGCGCTCGACCATGTAGGAGGTCGTGGTCTTGCCGCTGGTACCGGTTACGCCGATTACGGTCATCGACCGGGAGGGGTGGCCGTTGATCTCCGCGGACACCGGGCCGAGCCAGGCACGGCAGTCGTCGACCACCAGCACATCGGTGGTCACGCCCTCGGCGCGCAGCACCTCCAGGCCGGCCTCGTCGGTGAGCACGCTCGCGCCGGCGGACTGGCCCGCGTAGGACGCACCATGCGCCCGGGTGCCGGGCACGGCCATGAACATGCCGCCGGACGGCACCGAGCGCGCGTCGATCGCCGCGCCGGCGACGACGGTGTTTCCGGAGTCACCGGAGTCACCGCTCTCGCCGAGCGCCACCAGGCGCCCTCCTGTCAGTTCCGCGAGTGCGGACAGGGTGGGTGGTTTCACGCTCACTGCGCCTCCAACGTCAGTCGAGGTGCGGCCTCCGAGGAGAGCGGCACATTGTAATGGTCGAGCAACCAGGACGTGATGTCCCGGAACAACGGGGCGGCGGACTGTCCACCGCTGCCGTCGGTGCCCCGCTCAGGATCGTCGAGCATGATCGCCACGACGAAGCGGGGGTCGTCCGCCGGCGCGATACCGGCGTAGGTGATCCAGTAGTCCGAGTTCGAGTAAGCCCTGGTCTCCGGGTCGATCTGCTGGGCGGTACCGGTCTTGCCACTCGTCTGGTAGCCCTCGATGCCCGCGGTGGGCGCGGTACCCTGCTGGACGCCGGTGGGATCGGACTGGTTGACCGCGCGGAACATGTCCACCACGGTACGGGCCGTCTCCGGGGAGACGACCTCCACCGACTCCGGCTCGTCCTGCGGGATCTCGTTGCCGGCCGCATCCGTGGCGGACTTGATGATGCTGGGAGTCACCCGCACACCGTCGTTCGCCATGGTCTGGTAGATGCTGGCCATCTGCAGCAGGCTCATCGACATACCCTGCCCGATCGGCAGGTTGGCGAAGGTACCGCCCGACCACTGGGAGAGGTCCGGTACATAGCCACTGGTCTCGCTCGGCAGGCCCAGGTCGGTGGCCTGGCCGATGCCGAACTTCTGCACGTAGTCCCAGAAGCTCTCCTCGCCCACCCGGTCGGCCAGCATCAGCGTGCCGACGTTGGAGGACTTACCGAAGACACCGGTGGTGGTGTACGGCACCACACCGTGGTCCCAGGCGTCCTTCACCGTGACACCGGACATGTCGATGCTGCCCGGGACCTGCAGGACCTCGTCCGGGGTGGTCTTGCCGTCCTCGATCGCCGCGGCGGCGGTGATCACCTTGGCGACCGACCCGGGCTCGTAGGCGTCCTGCACCACACGGTTGCCGAAGACCTTGCCGTCCTCCAGCTGCTCGTCGATATTGCCCTGCGGGTTGATGGTGTCCGAGGTGGCCATCGAGACAACCTCGCCGGTGGACGAGTCCAGCACCACCGCCGAGGCGGAGTCCGCCCCGGAGTTGTCCTTGGCCTGCTGCACGAGCTGCTGGATGTAGGTCTGCGCCTCCAGGTCGAGGGTCAGCTCATAGGCGTCGCCGTCGACCGCCGGGTGCCGGTCGCGGGTAGAACCCGGGATGGCCAGACCGTTGGCACCGACGTCCACCGTGCGCGAACCATTGGTTCCCTGCAGGCGAGAGTCCTGGGAGAGCTCCATGCCGAACTGGCCCTCGTTGTCCCGGCTGATCTTGCCAATAACGTTCTGGCCCACCGCACCATTCGGGTACTGGCGGATGTCCTGGCGCTCCACGGTGATCTCCGGGAACTCCGCACTGACCTTCTCCGCCACGTCCGGGTCGACGTCGCGCACCAGCACCTCATAGGTGGAGTCGGAGGTGAGCTTCTCGAGGATCTCGTCGGACTTCACCTCTGAGGCGGTGGAGGTGTCATCAGACTCGGACTCGCCGGACTGCGCGTCCGACTCTTCCAGCAGGTCCGGCAGACCGTCGGCGATCTCCTTGATGCGCTCCTCGGGCTCCGAGACTCCCTCAGGGTCCAGGTCGTGGCGGTCCTGCATATACGACTCCAGCAGGTGCGGGTTCACCGACAGTGAGCGGGCCTCCATGGTGTAGGCCATACGCTGCCCATTGCGGTCGACAATGTCGCCACGGTGGGCAGGTTCAGTGATGACCGCGGTGCGCTGCTCACTGGCCATCGCCGAGAGTTCCGGGCCCTTGACCAGCTGCACCCATGTCAGCCTGAGCAACAGGGCGAGCACCAGGACGGCGACGATGATGAGCACCGCCGTGCCACGCCGACCGAAACTGCCGACACCGATGTCGAGGGTCCGCCAGGAGTTGCCGGGGACACCGCCCTGCCCCGGACGGGACTGGCGTTGCGGGGGTCGCTGATCTCGGCTGTCGCGCCCGGCGTGCCTATTCCGGTCCCTGTCCTGGGCCAATGTGACCTCTCCCTTCCGCGAAACTCAACACAAGATCGTCTCGACCGGGCCCCTGACGACCCGCAGCGAATGCATGCCGTCCATTGTCGTGCCACGGACGCTACACCCGGGGCATTGGACTCCGGGCGTGTCTTCGAAGTGTCTCAGTAGGGAAGCTCTCCGGTCGAGGCCGCACCGTTGTTCTGATCGGCGGGAGCCTCGGCGTTATTACCGTTATTACCGGTGTCGCCGGTGTTCTCGTTCTCCAGCGCCTGCGGGGCGAGCCCCGGGACCTGGTCGGTGGCATCGGGATCACTGGTGGGACGCTGGGCGGTGACCTCACCGTTGATATCGGTGACCGGCAGCGTGGAGCTGGGATCCGCGGCGCGAAGTTCGTTGACCTCGTCGCCCTCCACGTTCAGGACGCCGGCCTGCCCGGGGGCGACCATGCCCAGCCGGGACGCCTCGGCGGCGATGCGCTGGGTCGAGGAGGCGTCCTCCACGTCGCGGTGCAGCGACTCCAGCTCATTGGACAGCGACGTGCTCGTCTCCTGTGCCTCAGACAGCTGGAAGGACTGCTCGGTGGTCTTGCCGGAGAGGTACATGGCGAACGCCACACCGGCGACGAAGATCAACAGCAGGACGACCCACGTGCGGACGACAGAACGTTCCTTCGCCGTCGGCACCGACACCCGCCGGCCGCGAACGGAGACCTGCTGGCGCGAGCCGCGGCGACGCACCGGACTGCTGTGCGTCCTGCGGCGCGAGGGCGCCTGCGCGCCCTGGGTCGGATGCCCCTGACGGACGTCTCCCTCGGAACCGAAGTCCTCGTGGCCGGTCGTGCCGGAGTGCTCGCGGGTGCGCTGACGGGCTGCGGTGGCGGTGCTCATCTGGTTCCTCGCTGTGCGTCTCGGTGGGGGTTCTCGGAGTTCTGGATACGGGTCACGGCCCGGACACGGACCGGAGCGGCCCTGGGGTTCTGTTCGATCTCGGCCTCGGAAGCCTTCTCCGAACCGCGGGTGACCAGCTCGAAATCGGGTGCGAACTCGGGCAGGGCCACTGGCAATCCGGGTGGCGTGTGATCCACCGTCAGATCGGCGAGAGCCTTCTTGACGATGCGGTCCTCCAGGGACTGGTAGCTCATGAAGACCGCCACCCCGCCAATGTGCAGGCGTGCCGTTGCCTCGGGGATGACCGCGGCCAGGGAGTCGAGCTCGGCGTTGACCTCGATCCGCAAGGCCTGGAAGGTGCGCTTCGCCGGGTGCCCACCGGTGCGACGCGATGCCGCGGGGATCGTGCGGTAGAGCAGTTCGACCAGGCGCGCCGAGGTGGTAAACGGCTCGACCTCGCGCTCGCGCAGCACCGCCGAAGCGATCTTGCCGGCGAAGCGCTCGTCCCCATAGGTCTTGAGGATCCGGGCCAGGTCGCCGTGGGCGTAGGTATTGAGGATGTCCGCGGCGGTGACGGGCAGGTCCGGATCCATGCGCATATCCAGCGGTGCGTCCTGCGAGTAGGCGAAGCCGCGACCAGCCTGGTCGAGCTGCATGGACGAGACACCCAGGTCGAAGAGGTAGCCCGACACACCGACCTCACGGGCGGTGGTGGGGATCCTCCCCTGCTCCACCAGGGTGTCGATCGCGTCGCCGAGACCATCGAAGCGGGTACGGAAGGCGACGAAACGATCGCCGAACCGGGCGAGCCGCTGCTCTGCCTGGGCAATGGCGGCCGGATCACGGTCGAGTCCGACGACGACGGCCTGCGGGAAACGCTCGAGGAAGACCTCGGTGTGCCCACCGGCACCCAGCGTCCCGTCGACGATGACGGGGTTCTCGGGTGCTTGCTCGGAATCGACGCCCTTGCCGACGAGGTCGACCATGCGGTCACGCATGACCGGGACGTGCCCGTGCTCGCCAGAGACGCGTGGCTGCTTCTCGTCGTCGGCGACGGTCATCGGGGTGGTCCTTTCGTCAGGGGCGCTCGTCCGGTCCTGTTGTCTTCACGTGGTCGTGGCAACGCCGCCGGGACTGTACACGGGGCCTCACCTGCACGGGCCAGGTTTGATGTCGGGGAAGTACATCAAAATCAAGGTCGTCCGCGCAGATGAGGGCCGGCACACAGTCCCACCGGCGTCGCGGGGCATACGGCTAAGGGATAGGCGGTGGCTTAGATGATCCCGGCGAGGGAGTCGTCGTCACCGTCAGCAAAATCCGACTCATGTTCGGCCAGGTAGGCGTCCCATGCTTCGGCATCCCAGATCTCGATGAAATCGACCGAACCGATGACTACGCAGTCCTTGTTGAGCCCTGCGTAGCCCCGGTGCCCCGCAGAGAGGGTGATCCTGCCCTGCTTGTCGAGCTCCTGCTCGTCGGCGCTGGCCGCCAGATTCCTGACGTAGGCCCTCGCCTGCGGATTCGACCGGGACGCTGCGGCTGCTTTCGACGCGCGCACCTGGAACTCCGCCTTCGTGTGTACGGCCAGGCTGTGATCCTGACCGTTGACGACGACGAGGCCATCCGAGAGCTGCTCGCGGAACTTGGCGGGAAGAGTCAGCCGACCCTTGTCGTCAAGCTTCGGGGTGAAGGTGCCGAAGAACATGTCGGCTCCCTCCCCCGGACGTCCCGGGCATCTGAAATGTTGTTGCCGTATGCGTTCTCTGTGAAGTTGTCCCGGGGACCATTGTGCCCCAGTGCGCCCCACAGTACCCCACTTCCAACCACACTGACTAGCCCACCAGTCACACGAGACCACAGAAGTTGCATATGGCGCCAGGTACCTGACAATAGCCTCTATGCTCCGACCGCGTGAACTGCAGGTATAAGAACAGGTGCAAGGTGGGGGAAGGTGGGGGAAGTTTTCGTAGAACTCGCTGGGAGTACCCGCAGGCCCGTGTCGCCGACGTATCGGACGGGCAGATCGACGCACTTTCGGCACGCCAGAGCCCTCCCGTGCCGCAGTGGGGTCCGCACCCACCGGGCCAGGTGGAGCAAAGTGGGGAGGGCGGGCGGACAGGAGGGTGGGGTGGCATACAAAAACAGCGGGCGGGCCCGATCAGTGATCGGACCCGCCCGCTGTTGGTGTGTGCGACAGGTTGGCGGTCCCCTGTCCGCCGAACTACTCCGGAGGTCTACTCGAAGCGCTTACGGAAGCTGTCTTCCATACGGTCGGCCACTCCGCCGCCGTTGGAACCCTGGCCCTTCTTGTTGGAGGCGGGGCTGGCCTTCGCTCGACCACGCCCTCCCCCGGACGGCCCACGGAAGGCCAGCAGGCCTCCGCCGAACATCACGAGGAACCCGACAACACTGAGGCCTACAAACCAGAGGCTGTTCTGCGAGAGTGCGATACCGGCGATCAGCAGACAGACGCCGAGGAGGAATACCGCCACAGAGCGGATACCGATGTTGAAGCTGCCGCCGCCGACGGAGCCGTCCCCGGCGGCCTGCCGAGCGAGGTTGGGGTCGTCGGCAATCAGCGCCTGCTCGATCTCCTGCAGCATGCGCCGTTCCTGTTCCGAAAGTGCCACGATCGTCCTCCCCTGAGGTGTCGGGTGTAGAAGTTGACGGTTGTTCTGTCTCTACCGTGTTAACGCACAAGGAGTGAGAAAAGTTCCGGCTCGATGACCACCAGCCTACCCCAGGGTGAACGAAGAGCCGTCACGCTACCTCAGGCAGGTATCCGACCATGCCCCGAACGGCATCGAGGAACTCGCAGGCGTCGTGGTAGACCTCCGCCACGGCCTGCTCTCCGAGATCGGGAACCAGGCCCATCTCCACCTGTGCGACCAACCGCGCATGCGGGGCGAAGCGTGCGCACCAGCGATCCATGTCCTCATCGCCCGCCAGGGCCCGGACCTTCTCCCAGGCACTACCCGGAGGAAGTCGACGACGCTTCTTCCTGGCGAACTGGATGACCGCGCCAGCGGCACGCAGCGCCGCCCGGTAGGCCCACGTGAGCCGCTCCTCCCGGACGAGGTCCGTCCTACTGAGTTCCAGCAGACGTTCCGCCTCAATGATGAACGTCTCCGGCAGGACTGCCCCACCCCGGCGCGACCGCGCCATCCTTGCGACATTGTCGCCTGCTCCCTGAACCATGACCGCCTCCTTCGTCCCGTTCCACGTTGCGATGTTGAAGATGAAACTACCGGGCACCCCGGACATGAGATCGACAAACAAAGCATACCTCGAACATGTGTTCTAGTTTAAGGGAACTTCCGGCCCCTCGGGCTCCGATTTGTCACAATGGTGGAGTGAACGACGACCTCCGAATTAGCGTGTGCCCTCTGTCCGCCCAGGACTACGTGAGGAGGATCGACCAGCTCGTCGACATCCACCTCCGGGCCATGGACTACCCGCCGGAGACGTTCAGCCAACGCCGCCAACTCTGGATTTCCAACGCCCGGAAACCGGGGTTTCGGTGCGTCGTTGCCCTGACCCACCCAGCTCATTCCACCCCGGACCCCGGCAGCTCCCGGCACCGCGCGGTCGGCGTGGCATACGGCTTCCCTGGCGACCGGCACAGCTGGTGGTACCGGGAAGTCCACCGCGGGCTACGACTGTCCGGGCATACGCCCGACGAGGCGGACGACCTGCTCAGCGACTACGACGAGATCTCCGAGGTCCACGTCCACCCCGACTTTCAAGGGCACGGCACCGGACGGGCGATGCTGGACGCCCTACTCCCCCATCTCCACAGTCCAGTGGCGATGCTCTCCACTCCGGAGGTTCCCGACGAGTCCAACGCGGCCTGGTCGCTTTACCGGACCGTGGGTTTCCAGGACCTGCTGCGCAGCTTCCGCTTCGGCTCTGACCCCCGCCCGTTCGGGATCCTCACCCTCCCCAGGGGCTGAGGTCCCGACAGTCCCGTCTTAACGCACCATGTCCTGCCCGAGTTCCGGGCCCCAGGCCGGTGCCATGCCCAGGTTGTGCAGCACCTCCTGGGTGGCGCGCACATTATTCATCGTCATGAAGTGGAGGTCGGGCGCACCCTCGGCGATGAGCCGCTCTGCCATCCTCGAGGTCACCTCAATGCCCGCTGCACGGATGGACGCGGCGTTCTTCACCTCGTCACCGGCAGCCGCCCTGGTCAGTTCGTCTTCCAGCGAGGCTGGCAGCGACGCCCCTGCCAACTCCATCTGTCGACGCACGGAGCGCAGCGACGTGATCGGCATCAGGCCCGGGATAATCGGCTTGGCCCCGTGCACCGGGTCCGCCGCCGCCAGCCGGTCGCGCAGCCGCAGGTAGTGGTCGACGTCGAAGAACATCTGGGTAATCGAGTAACTCGCCCCCGCCTGCAGTTTCTGCAGTGTGTAGCGGGTGTCATTCTCCAGGCTTCCGGCACGGTAGTGCGCTTCCGGGAAGGACGCGATGCCGATGTCGAAGTCCGAGCACTCCGGCATCGACCGGACGAGTTCAATGAGTTCGTGGGCGAAGTTCAGTCCGCCGTCCACCGGCGACCAGTCACCCGTGGGATCACCCGGCGGATCGCCACGCAAGGCCAAGAGGTTCGTGAGGCCCAGGGAGGCGAACTCCCGCAGGATGTCGCGGAGCTCCTCCTCTCGGTGATCGACGAGGGTGAGGTGCAGCAGCGTCGTCAACGGCTTCACGGACAGCCGCGACGCCACCCGCTCGGTACGCTCGCGACTCGAGCCGCCGGCACCGTAGGTGACCGATACGAAACTTGCACCGAGATCGTGGAAGGCCTCCGCCGCAGACCACAGGCGCTGCTCGGCCTCGTCATTGCGCGGGGGCATGAACTCCACCGAGAACGGCACCCGTCCGGGAGTACCCCACTTGAGGGTGTCTGCGACGGCGACCTGCAGGCTCGCCGGGGCGGGGCGGTGAGTTTCGCGGTGAATTTCGTTGACCATAGCGCCCCATCCTAGAAGACCACCCGGAGTCTCGGGCAGGTCGAGGTCCGCTTTCGTCACCCCGGTCCCTACTATGGGGAGGAATCACCCAGTCCCCTCATTCCCCTGTTACGGAGGCACACCTGATGGCCGACGCGGCCCCGGCGCCGACCTGGCGCGTGGACAGCCCGCTGTCCGACGTCCCGCTGGTCGTCGACGCCACCCTCACCGACTTCCTTGCCGCCAGGCACACGGAATTCGATGGCATCGACCCCGTTATCGAGCAGGGCATCAACGAGCTCTCGGCGTTCATCGTCGGCGGCAAGCGCCTGCGTCCCCTCTTCACCTGGGCCGGGGTGCGGTGCGCCCTGGAAGGTGGTGGAGGTTCCCTCGACGCGGGAACGGACGCCACCTCACTGATCACCGCGGCCAGTTCCCTGGAGTTCATCCAGGCTTGCGCCCTGGTCCACGACGACATCATCGACCATTCCGACACCCGCCGCGGACGTCCCACCGTGCACCGTTCCTTTGAAGCCCGGCACCGGCACGACGGGTGGCTCGGCGACGCCGCAGGCTACGGGGTGAGCCAGGCGATCCTCGTCGGCGACCTCGCTTTTGCCTGGGCCGATGACATGCTCGCCGACTCCGGGGTTTCCGCCGCCGCGCTGCGACGCGCGCGCGAACCGTGGCGCGCCATGCGCACCGAGGTCATCGCCGGGCAGATGCTCGACATCTCCGTGGAGGCCAGCGGTTCCGAGGATCCTGAGGCACCGTGGAAGGTCAATACCTACAAGACCGCCGCCTACACCGTGGAGCGTCCCCTGCACCTGGGAGCCGTCCTGGCGGACGCGCCGGCGGAGACCGTCCAGATGCTGCGCTCGGTGGGCCGCGACATCGGCATCGCCTTCCAGCTGGAGGACGACCACCTGGGCGTCTTCGGTGACCCCTCGCTCACCGGCAAGGCGTCCGGCGACGACCTGCGCTCCGGTAAACGAACCTACCTGGTGGCCAGCGCCCTGCGGGCCGCCGACGCGGCCGACCCGTCCGCCGCCGCGCGGCTGCGCGCCGGCATGGGGACGGCGACCACGGAGGACGAGGTCGACGTCCTGCGCGGAATTATCGTCGACTCCGGCGCGGCGACCGAGTCGAACGCGCTGATCCGCACCCTCACCGACCGGGCTGTGGAGACTCTGCGCGCCGGCGGCCTCGGCGACGCCGTCACCGACGACCTCGTCGGCGTGGCCGAGCAACTCACGGAGCGAAGGAGCTAAAACGTGCTGACACGGACCGGAGCCCGGCTACGGGATATGCCACGGCGCACGGCCGTCCTCCTCGGGGTGATTGGCTCTGTGCTGCTGGCGCTGTGCTCGCACTCCGTGGGTGCCACACGCAACCGCGGTGGCATCCTGCAGGAACTGGGCTGGTCCAACCTGGGCTTCGGCCACCTCTACGGCATCGTGGTGGTGTTCATGTGGGTGGCGATCCTGCTGATGATCACCTCGTGGATCGTTGTCGGTGGACGGATCATCCGGCTGGGCGAGAAACTCGGCACCCCGACCATCGTCGCCTGGGTCGCCCCGCTGTTCTTCGCCGGCCCGCTGATGAGCCGCGACATCTACTCCTACCTGATGCAGGGCACCTTGGCCCGCGATGGCCTCAACGCCTACGAGGTGGGTGCCTCCGCCAACCCCGGACGCATGTTCTTCGAGGTCAGTGGCGACTGGCGCAACACCACCACCCCATATGGTCCACTGCACCTGTGGATCGGCGACGGGATCACCCGCATCACCGGGGACAACATCACCGCCGGGATCATCGCCTACAAAATCCTCTCCCTGGCCAGCTTCGCCGTACTCGTGTGGGCGGTGGCCGGCTTGGCCCGCAGGCTCGGCAGCTCCCCCGACCTCGCCGTGTGGATCGGTGTGGCCAACCCGCTGGCAGTCATCCACTTCATCGGCGGCATGCACAACGAAGTCACGATGATGGCCCTCGTGTGCACTGGCCTGTACCTGGGCTTGCGCGCCGCCCCGGTCCGCGGTCTGATCTACGGCTCCGCCCTGATCGGCGCGGGTGTGGCGTTGAAGGCGACGGCTCTGTTCGCGCTGCCGTTTTTGGTGTGGGTCTTCGTGGCACGTCGTGCCGGCGAGGCCCCCGGGGCGGACGGTCCCCGCCGTAGCGGCCGTGAAATACTGCGCGACCTGACCCGCATTTCCCCGGCCCGTCTGGTCTCCATGCTGCTCGGCGGGCTGGGCTCGCTGGCGGTAATGCTGGTCTCCGTCGCAGTGATCACCTGGGCCAGCGGCCAGACCTGGGGGTGGGTCGCCGAGATCAGCGGCAATACCAAGGTGATCAACCCGCTGTCCCTGGCGTCCCTGCTGGCAGGCTTGCTGGTACGCCCCCTGAGCCTGTTCACCGAGGAGATCTACTTCAACGAGATCGTCGCCGTACTGCGGCCGGTCACGATGGTCCTCATGCTCCTCGGACTCGTGGCCTGCTGGCTCATCTGGCGGCGCAATGCCAGGGACGCCATGGTCGGGGCGACAGCGGCCTACGCGGTCACCTGCGTCCTCAACGCCGTCGTCCTGCCCTGGTACTACATGGCACCGCTGGCACTGTTCGGCGTGTGGATCCGCGACCGCCGCGCGGTGATCGTGGTGGCGTGGCTGTCGATGGTGATGTCGATGACCTTCGACGGCGGCGGAAACAACCGCCTCTACTCCCTGTGGTGGCTCGTGGTCGTCGGCCTGCTGATGTGGTGGGCCGCGACGTCCTGCCTGCGGAGCAGCGAGGACCGGTCGGAGAGGTCAGGCGATGGCCATGGCCTGGGCGCGGCGCATGACCTCCCGGGCGAGGTGCCCGTGCAGGGCGTCGACGGGACGGCCCGGCAGTGACTCATCCTCGGTGAACAGGAACTCCAGGATCTCCGCATCGCTGTAACCACCGTCGGCCAGCAGTGCGACGAGCCCCGGGACGAAGCGGTTGATCTCGCCGCCGTCGGTGAAGAACCGGGCGGGGACCTGACGCACGCCGTCGACCTGCACGGCCACGAGACGGTGACTGTTCAGATCGTCCATCACACGGGTCACCAGGACGTCGAGCACCTCGGCGACCTCGGGCACGTTGAGGACCTGCGTTCCTGCGGGCAGGCCCGAGATCGCCTCGGCGAGGCGACGGCCGGTGGACTCGGTGGACTCGGTGGAATTGTCGGGCTGATTGTTCTCGGAGGTGGCGTCGGAACCGACGCCGTCGTTTTTCTCACTCACGGCACCCAGCCTATCCCGTCCCACGCACTTTCCGGGCTTTGCCCGCCCGCCCCGTATACTTCCCCGATAGCCGTAGAAGAAAGGAGGCGGGCCGAGCATCATGGAGCCCCAGCTACAGCCGGGTGACCTGCTGGACAACCGGTACCGCATCGGCGAGACGATCGCCCGCGGAGGAATGTCGGTGGTCTACCACTGCGTAGACACCCGTCTGGACCGCGATCTCGCCGCCAAGGTCCTGGACCCTGGGTACGCCCGCGAGCCGGCCTTCCGCGCCAGGTTCGAACGCGAGGCCCGCGCCGTGGCGCGCCTCAACCACCCGTGCCTGGTCAATGTTTTCGACCAGGGGGTGGACCGCCGCCCCGACGGCGATCACGTATTCCTGGTCATGGAGCTGATCAGCGGCGGAACCCTGCGTGAACTGCTGCGCGAGCGCGGACCCATGCCCCCGCATGCCGCTCTCGCGGTGATGGGACCCGTTCTGGAGGCCCTGGCACTAGCGCACGACGAGGGGATGGTGCACCGCGACGTCAAACCCGACAATGTGCTCATCCGCGACGACCACCAGGTAAAACTCGCCGACTTCGGGTTGGTTCGGGCCTCACGGCGCGATGTCTCTGCCGGCGGCCCGGTCATCGGCACCGCCGCCTACCTCGCCCCGGAGCAGGTGCAGGGCGGCCACGTGGGCCCGCAGGGCGACGTCTACTCCGCCGGTATCCTCCTCTTCGAACTCCTCACCGGACGTACTCCCTTCCGCGGGTCGACCCCGGAAGAGACCGCGCTGATGCGCCTCGACAACGAGGTCCCCGCCCCCTCCTCCTTCATCGCCGGGGTCCCGCCGGAACTTGATGACCTTGTCCTGCGCTCCACCAGGCGCGATCCTTCCGCACGCTTCCCCGACGGAAATGGATTCCTGGCGGCGGTGCGTACCACCCGACGCGACCTCAACCTCCCGGACTTCCTCGTCCCCGCCCCCACCACCAGCGCGGTCCACCGCGCATTGGAGGGCTCGCACGTCTCCGACCGGCTGAGTTGGGACGACGACGCGATGGCCACCGGCGTCTTCGGCACCAATGAGACCCGACAGGACTTTCCGGCCGCCCACACCGCCGAAACGAACCTCGTCCCGCCCTACTATCCCGAACCAGCGGACGAGCCCCCTGCCCCTCAAGCCGAGGAGCACGCCCCGCAGGAGGGCGTCCAAAACTCCCCGGCGCCGCGCCGCAAGCGTCCGCTAACCAACCGCAGCGGGGCCGCCACCCTGGTGTGGGGCGTCCTGCTTGTCGTCCTGGTCGTCGCCGTCGCCATTGCCGGCTGGTGGGGAACCTCCGGACGCTACGGGGAGATCCCCCAGGTCCTGGGGCAGGACGTCAGCGGCGCGCGGGCGGCCGTGGAGGCGGCCGGGTTCACCGCGGTGGTCAACGACGTCTACTCCGACGACGAACCGCAGGAAACCGTCACCGGCACCGACCCCGACGCGGGGGAACGCGCCGTGCGCGGCGACGATGTCGCCGTGCTCGTCTCCCGGGGACGTCCCACCGTCCCCACCCCCGGGGAGACCGATAGTCTCAGTGCCTACCAGGCGAAACTCTCCGACCGGACGTTGTCCTGGAATGTGGAAGAGTCGGTGTATTCCGACGACGTCGCCGAGGGGATCGTCGCCGAAGTCTCTCCGCAGGCCGGCCAGGAAGTCAACATCGGCACAGTGGTCACCGTGCAGGTCAGCAAGGGTGCTCGACCGGTTACCGTGCCCGATGTGAACGGCATGTCCGAGAGTCAGGCGCGTCGCGCCATCGAGGCCGCCGGCTTGGAGGTCGGCGAGGTCACCCGCCGCTTCGACGCCGATGTCGACGGTGACGACGCCATCGGTACCGACGTTGACGCCGGGACCGAGGTCCCCGGCTCCTCCTCGGTGACGCTGGTGCTCTCCAATGCGATCACCGTGCCCGACCTCGAGGGGATGGACGCCGAGGAGGCGGCCGCGGAACTGCGCGACCTGGGGCTCTCCCCCACCACCGGTGACGGCGTGGCCGACACCTCGGTCTCCCGCGGCGACATCGCCGCCCAGGAACCCTCCGCGGGTACTCGCGTGGACCCCTCGTCGTCCACCACGGTGACCCTGAACGAGTCGACGATGGTGCGCGTCCCCTTCATCATCGGACGGTCGGTAGATAGCGCTCGAGAGGCCCTCGAAGACGAGGGCCTCTCGATGGAGGTCGACGGACGGTCCGACGGACGGGTCATCACCCAGTCGCCCGGGCCGACCTCCCGTGCCGCCGTCGGCGACACGGTGACGGTGCGCACGCTGTAGAGCGCACCGCGCGGGGGTGCTACTTACCGCTTACTTGCGCAGCATCTCCGCGACGAGGAAGGACAGCTCCAGAGCCTGCTGGGTGTTCAGGCGGGGGTCCACCACGGTGGAGTAGCGCGACGGCAGGTCCAGGTCGGTGATGTCTTGGGCGCCGCCGACGACCTCGGTGACGTCCTCACCGGTGAACTCGATGTGCACGCCGCCGGGGTGTGAACCGGCAGCCCGGTGCACCTCGAAGAAGCCCTGGACCTCGTCGATGATGCGGTCGAAGTCGCGGGTCTTGTAGCCGTTGGAGGAGGTGTAGGTGTTGCCGTGCATCGGGTCGCACTGCCAGATGACCTTGTGGCCGGTGGCTTCCACGGCCTCGACGATCGGGGGCAGCACATCGCGGATCTTGTCGTAACCCATGCGGGTGATCAGTGTGAGCGAGCCCGGCTCGTTGTGGGGGTCGAGCTTCTTGACGTAGGCGACGGCCTCCTCCGGGGTGGTCGTCGGCCCGATCTTCACGCCGACCGGGTTGCCGACCATCGCGGCGAAGGCGATGTGGAAGTCCTCCAGCCCACGGGTGCGCTCGCCGATCCAGATCTGGTGGGCGGAGAGGTTGTAGAGCACGTCCTCCCCGTCGTCACCGTGGGCCAGACGCAGCATGGCACGCTCGTAGTCGCGCACCAGGGCCTCGTGGGAGCAGTAGATGTTCGCGGTCTGCAGGGTGGAGTCCTGCACACCACAGGCGCTCATGAACTCCAGGCCACGCTCGATCTCGCCGGCCAGGGCCTCGTAGCGGGCCCCTGCACGGGAGTTCGCGACGAACTCGCGGTTCCACAGGTGAAGCTTCGCCAGGTCGGCGGTTCCGGAGCTGGTCAGTGCACGGATGAGGTTCATCGCTGCACCGGAGTTGGCGTAGGCGCGCACCATGCGCGACGGATCGTGGCGACGATCCTCCTCGGTGGCACCGATCCCGTTGACCAGGTCACCACGGTAGTTGAGCAGGCCATTGGAGTCGCGGTCGGCCGAGCGCGGCTTGGAGTACTGCCCGGCGATACGTGCCATCTTCACCACGGGCGTGGACGCACCGTAGGTCAGCACGACAGCCATCTGCAGCAGCGTCTTGACGTTGCCGCGGATGTGCGGCTCGGTGTTGGACTCGAAGGTCTCGGCGCAGTCACCACCCTGCAGCAGGAATGCCTTGCCCAGCGCCACGTCGGCGAGCTCTGCCTTCAGTCGGCGGATCTCCGGTGCTACGACGATCGGCGGCACGGATTCCAGGATCTTGCGCACGCGGTCGGCGTGCCCCTGGTCCCATGACGGCTGCTGCTGCGCGTCACGTGCAATGGTGTCCTGAAAGACCCGTTCCAGGGCGCCGGGCAGCGGCGGCAGATCAGGAAGCTCTTCGAGAGGTGCGTCTATTGTCCAACCCATGAGCGTCATCATACGAGACGCTCTGTCCGAATGGTGAACCGCCCTATCTTGACAGGCGGAACTTCACCACATTGGCGCGGGCGTCCTCCAGCGCGTCGTGCGCTCGGGCGGGTGCCTCCGGCAATTCAGGACGCCCCGCCGACTCCCACAACTGCTTGAGTTCGCGGGTGAACCGTGGCAGTTCCTGCGGCAATGCGGTCATGTCCCCCCACAGCTGGGCCAGCGCCACATGGTCATAGGCTCCCACCCACGCCCACAGCTCCGGACGCTTCGACGCCGGCAGCCAGTCCCCCTCGCGGTGCCCCGGGACCAGGAAGGCGAATAGCCGTGCACGGATCTCCGCCCTCGACATCCAGGCGGGGTCAGTGCGCGGCGGCAACAGAGGAAGGACGTTGCGTCGCACCCAGTCCCCGGCCTTACGCTCGCGGAATTCCGTGGAGATCGCGTAGAACTCCCGGCCGTCCTCGGCCACCACCCCGATCGACACCAGGTCGATCGTGGTGCCGTCCTCGATGAACTCGGTGTCGTAAAAATATCGCACGGGGAGCCAGTCTAGACCGCGACGTTCTCCCGGACCGCCTCGCGGGTACGTCGGGGCGTCCTGCGCGGCAGGGCTGGCGGGTGCAGCACCCACTTGATCACCGGAGTACGTCCGACGAGATAGAACACGAACCCGGTGACCGCGCAGGTGAGCAGACCGGTGTAGACCATTGCGTTCGTGCCGGCCAGGAAGCCCCACGTCTCCGGGTCGCGGGCGAGCAGCG
>NZ_JBQSWR010000009.1:0-116285 GCF_052377405.1 Corynebacterium sp. AOP40-9SA-29
CCGCCGGCGGGGAGGTACGCCGGCGCCGGCACGTGGGGCGTAGGGCGAGCCGAGTGCTCCCCCGTTTTTCTAACCTGCTTCCAGATCCTCTTTCGTGTTCCCAAAGTCGTCGGCGAACGGTGGCCGAGCATGCACTGGCAGAGAGATCAGTCCCCTGTGACTGCTGCGACCTGTCGGGGTGGTTGCCGGTCTGTCCTTGCCTGTCGTCCGTCTGACTGAGGCGTCTCGGGGTATGAGGGCCGGGGCGCTGTTCATATCTGATGCCAGGGCAGGGGAGGGGCCAACATCGAGCGTGGGATGGTTGAACCCACCGGTTCAAGCATCGCACGCTCGATGTTGGCCCTTAGTACCGGCTGCGGTTGCGGAGGGCCGGTCGAGCAGGGTACCAAGTTGGACCTGGGAGCGTTGAGTTGGACGACTCAGAGCCTCCAGGTCCAACTTGGTACCCCGCGGTCGTCCATTGCCGCCGCCGGGCACCGAGAGCACCTCCGAGAGCACATTCGTCGCGCACCCCCCCAACGCACAATGAAGCCCCCACGACCAGATGGTCGCGGGGGCTGAGATTCGTACGTTAGCCGGCCGAACGGCTCCTACTCCGTGTGCTCCTCCAGCAGCGGCACGAGCTGCTCCAGGGCGTACTCGATGGCGGCGGGGGAGCCCAGGGCGTAGGCGCTGGAGATCTCCTTCGGCATGGGGAAGGAGTGGCCCTCCTCGGTGGCGGACAGACGCTGCCACGCGCTGTTGGCCTCCACGTCCTCCGGTGTGGTGCCTACGGCGAAGGCCACGACCAGGTCGGAGTCTGCGAGGGAGAGCGTCTCATCGCTGAGCTTCACGGAGAAGCCGGTGTCCCCGGTCTCCTCCTCGGCCAGTGTCTCGTTCTCCTGGAAGCCAAGGTCAAGCAGGGTGTCATAGCGCTCCGAGCCGCGGATGTAGGCACCCCAGCCCTCGGAGGACAGGGCGACAGTTGCGGCGGTCTTGTCCGCCCACTCGGGGTGGTCGTCGCGGATGCCGGAGACCATGGCCTCGTAGCTCTCGTTGAGCTCGTCGCCCTCGTCCGGCAGGCCCAGTGCGGTGGAGATCATGTCGACCTGCTGCTCGCGCGGGGTCAGGTAGGAGTCGGCACCCTCAGGGATGCCCACGGTGGTGGCGATCTCGGAGAGCTTGTCGTAGCGGTCCTCGTCGCCGGAGCTACGTACGTCGAGGATGAGGTCGGGCTCCAGCGAGGCGATCGTCTCGAACTCGGGCTCCATGGTGCCGATGATCTCGGGGGACTCCTGGTAGGCACCCTCGAGCCACGGGCCGACTCCGTCGCCGCCGAAGGCGAGCCAGTCAGACGCACCGACGGGCTGCACGCCCAGGGCCAGCGCGGTCTCCGCGTCGCCCCAGCCGAGTGCGACCACGCGGGTGGGCTGCTCGTCGACGGTGATGTCACCGAACTTCGTGGACACCGTCTGGGGGAACGTCCCCGCGGTCTCCACGGCGGAGGAGTCTGCGGCGCTGGCAGCGTCCTCCCCGTCGGAGTCGTTGTCGGAGCAGGCGGTGAGGGCGAGGGCGACACTCGCCGCGGCGAGGATGCCGACGCTGCGGCGATGATTGCGGAGTCTGAACGTCATGGAGGTCAGCCTACGCTAGCCATTGAGGTCCTTCGAGGCCAGTCGGGCACCCTCGACGAGGGATTCTAGCTTCGCCCAGGCGATCTGCTCGTGCAGGCGTCCACCCAGACCGCAGTCGGTGGAGGCCACCACGCGCTCCGGGCCGACGACCTCGGCGAAGGTCAGGATCCGGTCGGCGACGGTGCGCGGGTGCTCGACCACGTTGGTGGAGTGGCAGACCACGCCCGGGTAGATCAGCGAACCCGCGGGGAGTTCGTGGTCGGCCCAGACGCGCCACTCGTGGGCGTGCCGGGGGCTGGCGCCCTCGAAGGACAGACCGCCGACCTCGGCGCGAAGCACCTCGTCGATGATGTCGGCCATCGGGATGTCGGTGGTGTGCGGGCCGTGCCAGGAACCCCAGCAGATGTGCAGGCGGGTCTGCTCTTTCGGCAGTCCGGCCAGGGCGCGGTTGATGGCGTCGATGCGCACGCGGATCCACGCCTGGTAGTCGGCGACGCTGGGCTCCGGGTTGATCTGGTCCCAGGCCTCGGCGAGGTCCGGGGCATCGATCTGCACGGTCAGTCCGGCGTCAGTGATGGCCTTGTACTCGTGGTGCAGGGCGTCGGCGCAGGCGTTGACCAGGGCGGTCTCGTCGCCGTAGTGCTCGTCGGTGAGGCGGGCGGCGGAGCCCGGCGAGATCGCGGCGATGAAGCCGTCGCGGGACGTCCTGCCCGCGGCGTCCAGCGCGTGGGTGAGCAGGCGGGCGTCGGCGTCGACCTGGTCGCCGCCGATGTAGCCGATCTCGCCGGTGAACTTCGGGTTGCCGACCTTGTTGCGCCCGGTGAAGATGCCGGACTCCGGGTCCTCGTAGGCGGCGGAGAAGGCGGCGCGGTCACGCCGGTCAGGGAAGGAGGTCAGCCGGATGTTGCCCGGGGTGGAGCGGACCTTCTCGGCGTTGGCCCAGCGGTCGGTGTCGGTCATGGTCAGGCCGCTGAGGCGGGAGAAGATGTAGTTCCACCAGGCGCCGTAGTCGACCGCGCCGGAGGTGACGTGGCCGTACTCGCCCTCGTTGATGATGTCGAGGCCGAGGTCGACCTGGCGTTGGACGACCTTGTCCACGCCGTCCTGGAGGATGCCGAGGAACTCGTCCTGGCCGATGTCGCCGTTGTTGCGGCGCAGGTTGGCGTCCAGCAGTTCGGGGGTGCGGGGCAGTGAGCCCACGTGGGTGGTGCGAATGTCAGTCATGGGCACCATCGTAGTGTTTATGTTCAGCTGCTAATCAGTCGCGTCCGATCCGCGTCCAGTCGGCGGCCAGCAGCCGCTCCTCGGCGAGCGCCAGGGTCTCGGCGGACTTGCAGAACGTCCAGCGCACCAGCGTGCTGACCTGCTCATCCGGTTCCTCCACGAAGCTGCTCACCGGGATCGCCGCGACACCTACCGCCGCGGGCAGCGCCCGGCAGAACTCCTCGCCGGTGAGCCCGGTGCCCAGTGCGGCGATGTCGGTGACCAGGAAGTAGGTGCCGTCGGACGCCAGGACGTCCTGCCCGGTGTCGCGCAGGACGCCGGCGAGGCGTTCGCGGCGCTCGCGCAGCGTCGCCGTCCACGCGTCGCTCCAGTCCCCGGCGTTGTCGAGCGCCCAGGCGACCGCCGGCTGCAGCGGCGTGACGCCGACGTAGCTCAGGAACTGCTTCGCTGCGGTCACCGCCTCCAACAGGTGCGGCGGGGCGATCGCCCAGCCGGTCTTCCAGCCGGTCACATTGAAGCTCTTCGCTGCGCTGGACAGCGTCACCGTGCGCTCGGCCATGCCATCCAAGGTGGCGAAGGCGGTGTGCGGACGGTCGAAGGCGAGGCGTTCGTACACCTCGTCGCTAATCACCACCGTGGTGGTGGCGCGCAGCTGCTCGGCGATGAACTCCAGGTCGTCGCCGTCCAGCACCGTGCCGGTGGGGTTGTGCGGGGAGTTGAGGATCACCGCGGCCGGGCCGTCGGCGATGGCTGCGGCGAAGCCCTCGCGGTCCAGGTGCCACCTGCGCTGCGGCCCGTCGTCCAACAGCAGTCGGACGGGGCGGGCGACGGCCTCGGCCAGGTCGATCGCGGCAGAGTAGGCGTCGTACGTCGGTTCCAGGACCACGACCTCTTCTCCGCGATTGACCAGCCCCAGTACCGACGCGGCAATACCTTCCGTCGCACCCACGGTGACCAGGACGTCCTGCGCGTCGACGACGTGGCCGAGCCGCCGGGCGCGGTCGGCGGCCACCGCCTCGCGCAGCACCGGCAGGCCACGTCCCGGCCCGTACTGGTTATTGCCGCCGGTGATCTCCGACGCCGCGCGGCGCAGCATCTCCTCGGGTCCGTCCTCGTCCGGAAAACCCTGGCCGAGGTTCGCCGCCCCGGTGCGCACCGCCTCGGCAGTGATCGTGGCGAAGACGGTGGGGCCCACGCCGGCGACGCGGCTGGCTGGGGAGTGGGTGGTGTGGGGGTGAAGAGCCATGCGGCCATAGTATGGGGTCATGAGCATTCAGCCGATCACCGCCACCGGGGCCGACCCGGACGAGCCCGTCGCCCTGGAACAGACCGACCCCGCGTCCCTGCCGAAGGGTCACCCGGTCGACGCCCAGGCCGGCAAAGACGGCATCAGCCCGCGCGCGCAGCTCACCCAGCTGCTCAACTACTTCGAGGACAGCTACCCGGAGATCTTCCACTCGCTGACCACCGACGAGGCCGCGTCCTCGCCGGACGGCGTGACCGCCGAGCTCAAGGACCGCACCGAACGCATGTGGGCGCGCGTGCCCGACCTGATCACCCACTGCAGCCTGCTGGTGCTCGGCGCTGGCCTGGACCACGCGATGCCGACCGCGGCGTTCCTGAAGACCGGTCCTACCGCGGAGCCGACGGCGGTGGCGGGGTTGCCGGCCACGGTGCTGCGCCCCAGCGAACCGACCGGGGCTGTGGCCGTCAGCCTGCACGGCGGACCGGGCTGGTTCGGCGACGCCGAGGCCCACGACCAGTTGTGGCTGCCGCTGTTCGCCGCCCTGGCGGAGCGCTCCGGGGTGACCGTGGTGGACCTGGTGTACCCGCTGCCCGCCTTCGGGCAGGACGGCTCGGCCGCCGCTGGGGTTGCCGCCACGCAGGACGCCGTGGCCGCCGCCTTCCGCGAGGTGCAGGGCTGGGATCAGCCGGGGCAGCGCACCGGGCTGATCACCTTCGGCTCCGGCTTCGGCCTGGCCACCCAGGTGCTGCAGGACGCGGCGTTCCTGCTGGCGATGTCACCGCGCATCTCCCCGGAGCTGGTGGACGCCCCGCCGGCGTTGTCGCAGGTGCCGACGCTGGTCTCGGTGGCTTCCGAGGACTCCCGGGGGACGCCGGCCGCCGAGGTCCGCGACTTCTTTTCCGCCTGTGCCCCCTCGTCGGAGTTCCGGGCGTACCTGTCGGAGCACATCATCGGTGCACCGGACGTGTGGCGCCGCCGGGTCAGCGACGACGCGGGGTGGCTCGCGCAGCGGTAGGTGCTGTGGGCGGTGTGGGTGCTGTGGGCCCCAGCGTTCAGAAGTGTTACCACTTTTTCGACCGCCGCTCCGGCAAAACCCCAGGTCGCGGAAAATCTCGCCGCCGAAAAGTGGTAACACTTCTGGTCCCTCTGTGACAGGATCAGCGGTATGGAAATCCTGCTGATGGCCTTCTCCCTGCTGTTCAACGTCGGGATCCCGATCGTCCTTCTGGTCGCGGCGGTGATCTTCCTGCGCGAGCACTTCTCGAAGAAGAACTGAGCGCCGGCGGTTCAGTGTCCTAGATTCACCGTCTGGCGATCAGGGAGGGGAGCGAGTGCCCGGTGTCGGTGATGGAGGTGCGCAGGGCGGACGCAGCGCCGGGCCGGTCACCGGCCTGTAGGAGGGTGACGATCTGCCGGTTCGTCGCGACGAAGGGCCGGTGGAACTCGGGGTCGGCCCGCTCGGCGAGGAGGAATACCAACCGCATGCGGGCGAGCAGGCGGTCCATCTCCTGATCCAACAGCCGGGAACCCGCCGCCGTGACGACGGTGCGGTGAAACTGCTGGTTCGCCAGCCCGAGCTCGGTGAGGTTGCCGAGCGCCAAGTGCCGTTCGGCGTCGGAGACAACCTGGTCAAGTGCGGCGGCGTCGAGCATCTCGCCCCACAGCAGCGCCGCGGGTTCGATGACCGCGCGCTCGCGGTAGAGGTCCCCGATGTCCTCGGCGGTGGGGGAGGCGATGAACACGCCGCGGTTGGGGATGCGGTCGATGATGCCGTCGGCGGCGAGCGTGGCGAAACTCTCGCGCAGCGTATTGCGCGACACCCCGAGTTGCTGGGCGAGAACAACCTCATTGAGTTTGGCCCCGGGGGCGTACTCGCCGGCAGATACGGCGTGGCGCAGGCGGGTGGAGGCTGACTGGGCGCGCATGGTGGTCCAGTGTAAACGAGGGGTGCGGGCCGGTTACCCGGCCGTCTCCACAGTCGACACCGTCGCCAAAGTCTCCTTCGCCGTCACGGACTGCCCGGCGTGCGCGGTGATGCTCAGGACGCCGTCGGCCGGGGCGGCCACGGTGCGTTCCATCTTCATCGCCTCGACGGTCGCCACGGCTTGGCCCTTCTCGACCCGGTCACCGTCCTCGACCTTCCAGGCTACGACGGTGCCGGCGAAGGGGGCGGTCACTGCGGCCCCCGAAGTGGTGGTCCCCGAGCCGGCGGACTCCGAGCCGGTGTCGGCCGGAGCACCGCCCGAGGCCACGCCACGCGTCAGCAGGTCGGACGGGACCCCCACGCGGTGCAGGCGTCCGTCGATCTCCACGGAGATCTCGGTACGTTCGGTGTAGGCGTCCTCGACGGAACCGTCGCCGAAGGCCCCACCGGCACCCGGGGTGTAGCAGGTGTCCACCCAGTCGGTGTAGATGCCGAAGCTGTCGTCCGGCCCGTCGGCGGTGAACGCGGGGTGGCGCACGATGTCCCGGTGGAACGGCAGGACGGTCCGCACACCTTCGATGCGGAACTCGTCCAGTGCCGCCGTCGCGCGCCGCAGGGCGACCTCGCGGGTCGGCCCCCATACGATGAGTTTACCGAGTAGTGAGTCGTAGAACCCGGGCACGGTTCCGCCAGCGCGCACTCCGGCGTCGACGCGGATGCCGGGGCCGGTCGGGACCTCGAAGGTGCTCACGGTGCCGGGGCAGGGGACGAACCCGTTGGCGACGTCCTCGGCGTTGAGGCGGAACTCGATGGCGTGCCCGTGCGCGACCGGATCAACGCCATCAACACCCTCAGCCCCCAGGAAGCTCAGCTCCTCCCCGGCGGCGATGCGGAACTGCTCGGCCACGATGTCCACCCCGCTGGTCATCTCGGTGACGGGGTGCTCGACCTGCACGCGCGTATTGACCTCGAGGAAGGACACCGTGCCGCCGCCATCCCCGCCACCAGCCACGATGAACTCCACCGTCCCAGCCCCCACGTAGCTGGCGGCGCGGCAGATCGCGCGGGCACCCTCGGTGATCTCCTCGCGTTGGGCGTCGGTGAGGAAGGGGGCGGGGGCCTCCTCGACGAGTTTCTGGAAGCGACGCTGCGTCGAGCAGTCGCGGGTGCCGAGCACGGCGACATTGCCGTGCGTGTCGGCGAGCACCTGTGCCTCGACGTGCCGGGGATGCTCGAGGAACTTCTCCGCGAAGCACTCGGCGCGCCCGAACGCGGCCTCGGACTCGCGCGCGGCGGATAGGAAGGCGTCCTCGATGGAATCAACACCGTCGGATTCCCGGACGAACTTCAGTCCGCGTCCGCCCCCGCCGAAGGCGGCCTTGATCACGATCGGCAGGCCGTGTTCCTCGGCGAAGTCCCGCGCCTGCTCCCAGGATTCCAATGGTTCCGAGGTGCCCGGTGCCAGGGGTGCGCCCACGGATTCGGCGAGCTGGCGGGCGGCGACCTTGTCGCCCAGGGTGTCGATGGTCTCCGGGGTGGGCCCGATCCAGGTCAGCCCGGCCTCGGCGACGGCGCGGGCGAAGTCGGAGTTCTCCGACAGGAAGCCGTAGCCGGGGTGCACGCAGTCCGCCCCGGCCCGCGCGGCGACGTCGAGCAGCGCGGGGATGTTCATGTAGGTCTCCGCCCCGCTGGATCCGGGCAGGGCGTGGGCCTCGTCGGCGACGCGGGTGTGCAGCGCGCCGGCGTCCGGTTCGGAGTACACCGCGATGGCGCGGATTCCCAGGTCGCGGGCGGCCCGGGCGATGCGTACGGCGATCTCGCCGCGGTTGGCGATGAGGACGGTTCGGGTGTTCACAGCATCTCCTGGAAGGTCTGGAAGGCGATCTCGGTGCCGGGGGCGAGTTGGGCGGCCAGGTCGAGGTCCTCGGGGACCACGGTGGCGATGACGGGGTAGCCGCCGGTGACGGCGTGGTCGCGCAGGAAGACCACGGGGTTGCCGTCCGGCGGCACCTGCACGCAGCCGGGCAGCATCCCCTCGCTGGGGATTTCACCGGTCTGGGCGCGCTGTACGGGCTCGCCGGTGAGCCGGACGCCGATGCGGTTGGACGCGCCGCTGACCTGCCACGTCCTGCCGGTCAGTGCGTCCACGCCGTCGGTGAACCAGTCGTCGCGCGGGCCGGCGACCACGCGCAGCACCACCGGTCCCGTATCCGGCGCATGAACTTCCACGCAGGACGCTCCGACCACGCCGCGGGCCTCGCCCGCGCGGACGCTGTCGCCGTCCTGCAGGGGTGCCGGCCCGAGGCCGGACATGACGTCGGTGGACACCGACCCCAGCACGCTGCGTCCGGCCACACCGCCGCGCACGCCGACGTAACTGCGTAAGCCACCGGTCGCCGCGCCGACGCTCAGCCGGCTGCCCGACGGCACCAGCAGCGGGACGCCGGACGCCACGGCCCGGGTGCCCACGCGCACCGGGGCCTGCGCGCCGGTGACCGCGACGACGGTGTCGACCAGCGCGGTGAGTGTCAGCCCGCCGATGTTCTCCAGCACTCCGGCTCCGCGCCGGTTGCCCACCGCGTCGTTGGCGGCGATGGCGGAGGCGCGGTCCGCCGCCCCCGAGGCCGACACTCCCAGGTCGCCGAAGCCGGGACGTCCCAGGTCCTCGACGAGGGTCTGCAATCCGGCGTCGTCGAGGCGCAGCACCGGGCGCGCCGGGGCATCGGAGTGAGCCCCCGATTCGGCGGGACGAGAGACCTCGGCGAGGTCGCGCACGGCCCGGTAGCGCACCACGTCGCCCGGGGCGAGCAACGCCGGCGGCTCGGCGTCAGCGTCCCAGAACCGTTCGGCGGTGGTGCCGATCAACTGCCAGCCACCCGGTGACGTGCGCGGGTAGACCGCGGAGAAGCCGCCGGCCAGGCCCACCGCACCGGCCGGGATGGCCGTGCGTGGGCTGTCGCGCCGGGGGACGGTGAGCGCGCCCGAGGCGTCCTGCGCGCTGTTGTGCGGAGCGCAGTAGGTGAAGCCGGGGGCGAAGCCGCCGAAGGCGGCGACCCACGTGGTGGAGGTGTGCCAGTCGATCAGCGCCTGGCTGGACATGCCGAGTGTGTCGGCGAGGTCGGCCAGGTCCTCGCCGTCGTAGACGACATCGACCGTGACCTCCTTCGGGGTGGACGCCTCGGCCGCCGCCGGACGGAACCCCCGCAGCGCCTCCACCGCGGTGCGGGCGTGCGCCGATGCGCTGAACTGCAGCAACACCGTGCGCGCCGCGGCCACCACACCGGTCTGCCCGGGCAGCGGCGCGGCGCTGAGCGCACCGTGCCACGCCATCACCGTGTCCAGGTCAGGCAGGTCGACCAGCAGCGCGCGGGTGCCGACCGGATGGATGCCGCTCACAGGAACCCCCTGACCGCCACGCCCTCCGCCTGCAATCGCCCGACCACCGCGCGAGTCAGTTCCACCGCGCCGGGCGAATCGCCGTGCACGCACACCGACTCCGCGTCCACGGCCAGCACCGTGCCGTCCACCGCGGTCACCGCGCCGGACGTCGCGACCTGCAGGACGCGCCGGGCGACCGCGTCCGCCTCGGCGATGACCGCGTCCGGCCGGGAGCGGGGGACCAGCGTGCCGTCCGGCAGGTAGTTGCGGTCGGCGAAGGCCTCCCGGATTACCCGCAGCCCGGCCCGCTCGGCGACGTCGACGGCCACGCCGCCGGGCAGCAGCATCAACGGCAGTTCGCCGAAGGCGCGCACCCCCTCGACGACGCCGCGGGCCTGTGCCTCGTCGTGCACGATGGTGTTGTACAACGCCCCGTGCGGTTTGACGTAGCTGACCTTTGTTCCGTTTGCCCTGGCCAGGGCGTCGAGCGCGCCGATCTGGTAGAGCGTCTCATCGGCGAGGCGGGCGGGGTCGATGTCCACCGGGGTGCGTCCGAAGTTGGCGGGGTCGCGGTAGCCGATGTGTGCGCCCACGGTGACGCCACGCTCGGCGGCGGCGCGCACGGTCGCGGCGATGGCATGGGGATCGCCCGCGTGGAAACCGGTGGCGATATTGGCGCTGGAGACCAGGGCGACCATCGCGGGGTCGTCGGCCACGGGGACACCGTCGGTGGTCTCCCCGAGGTCGGCATTGAGGTCGATGGTGGTGGTCTTGGCGGTGGGGTTGGTGGGGTTGGTGGTCATGGGAGCGCCTTCCCGTCGCTGCGTTCAGGATTGTTGAACAATCCTGGTGGTGGTTCACAGTGTAGCGGGCGTCACGGCGTGGTGCACGGGGTTCTGCGTGGTGATTGCGGGGGCTGTCGGATTCTGTCGCGGCCTGGATGCAGCGAGATCACCCTCCCAGGTAGCGAATCGGGGTGTTTCGCTACCTGGGAGGGTGATCGGTCTACAGCGCGGAGGACCGCCCAGCGCTACTCCAGCTCCAGCAGCAGGTGCCGGGTCTTCTGCACGTCGGCGAGGCGGTCCACCAGGGACTCCACCTGTGCCCACTGCTCGGCCGGGATCGCGTCCTCGGCGGCGGCGATCACCGAGCGGTCCTGCGTCCCCCAGGCCACGGGCATCGGGGAGACCTGCTCCCAGTGGTCCTGCTGGCCGACCGAGCGCATCCCGGTCACGGCCATGGCAGGCACACGCTCACCCACGCGCCGTTCAATCCCGGGGATCGAGGTCACGGTGCGCAGCGCGAGGGCGGGGCGTGAGGACGCCGACTCGGTGGCGGCGGTGTCGACCAGCGACATCAGCACCACGTCGCGCGGGTTGACCTGCGCGATCACGGTCGGGGCCAGGGCGTAGGCGTCGTAGTAGCGCTGCGGGGAGCCGAGCTGGCGGGGGAAGACGGGCACCATGATGAAGCAGATCAGGCCCATCACCAGGGCAGCAGCGCCCACGATCACGGCCCAGCCGGTGTCGACAACCACGAACAGCACTACCGCGGCGATGACGAGGATCGCCCCCATCAGCCCGGCGGACCACTGGAACCGGCGGGCGTCACGGAAGAACTCATTGTGCTTGCGGGCGAAGGACTCGTCGACGGGGAAGTTGAAGCTGACCACGGTGAATGATCCTACAGGCCGGGCTACAGGTCGACCGAGTCGATGATGCGGTAGCCGTAGCCCTGCTCGGCGAGGAAGCGCTGGCGGTGGGCGGCGTAGTCGGCGTCCAGGGTGTCGCGGGCGACGACGGAGTAGAAGAACGCCGGGCCACCGTCCGGCTTGGGGCGCAGGATGCGTCCCAGGCGCTGGGCCTCTTCCTGGCGCGAGCCGAAGGTGCCGGAGACCTGCACGGCGACGGAGGCGCCCGGCAGGTCGATGGAGAAGTTGGCGACCTTCGAGACGATCAGGACGCGCAGCTCGCCGCGGCGGAAGGCGTCGTAGAGTTCCTCGCGGCGGTGGGTGGTGGTGCGCCCGTCGATGACGGGGGCGTCGAGTTTCTCGCCGAGTTCCTCGAGCTGGTCGATGTAGGCGCCGATGACGAGGGTGGGTTCGTCGGGGTGCTGGTCGAGGATGCGGCGCACGATGCCGGTCTTCGTCGGCGAGCACGCGGCCAGGCGGTACTTCTCGTTCTGCTCGGCGGTGGCGTAGACCATGCGTTCCTCCTCGCCGAGCTGCACGCGGACCTCGGTGCAGTCCGCCGGGGCGATCCAGCCCTGGGCCTCGATGTCCTTCCAGGGGGCGTCATAGCGTTTCGGGCCGATGAGGCTGAAGACGTCGTCCTCCCGGCCGTCCTCGCGCACGAGTGTGGCGGTCAGGCCGAGGCGTCGGCGCGACTGCAGGTCGCTGGTCATGCGGAACACCGGGGCGGGCAGCAGGTGGACCTCGTCGTAGATGATCAGCCCCCAGTCGCGGGAGTCGAAGAGTTCCAGGGCGCGGAATTCGCCCTTCGTCTTACGGGTCACGACCTGGTAGGTGGCGATGGTGACCGGGCGGATCTCCTTGCGCTCGCCGGAGTACTCGCCGATCTCCTCCTCGGTGAGGGAGGTGCGGCGGATGAGTTCGTCCTTCCACTGGCGTCCGGCGACGGTATTGGTCACCAGGATCAGGGTGGTGGTCTGCGACTTCGCCATCGCCGCGGCACCGACCATGGTCTTGCCGGCACCGCAGGGCAGCACGACCACGCCGGAGCCACCGGCCCAGAAGGACTCGGCCGCCATCTCCTGGTAGTCGCGCAGTTCCCAGTTCTCCTGCTCGGTGGACAGGGCGATGGGGTGAGCCTCGCCGTCGACGTAACCGGCGAGGTCCTCGGCCGGCCAGCCGACCTTCACGAGTTCCTGCTTCAGGCGTCCGCGTTCGGACGGGTGCACGACCACGGTGTCGGGGTTCTCGGGGTCGATGGGCTCGCCGAGCATGGGGCGGATCTTCTTGTGCCGGCGGATCTCGGCGAGCACGGCGGGGTCGGTGGACTCCAGCACCAGCCCGTGGGCGGGGTGGCTGGACAGGATCAGCCGGCCGTAGCGGTCCATGGTCTCGGCGACGTCGACGAGCAGCGGCTGGGGCACGGGGAAGCGCGAGTACGTCTCGAGGACGTGGACGACCTGTTCGGCGTCGTGCCCGGCAGCACGGGCATTCCACAACGCCAGCGGGGTGATCCGGTAGGTGTGGACGTGCTCGGGGGCGCGTTCGAGTTCGGCGAAGGGGGCCAGGGCGGTGCGGGCCTCCTGCGCCTGGGCGTGTCCGGTCTCCAGCAGCACGGTCTTGTCCGACTGGACGATCAGGGGTCCGTCACCGAGTCCCACGGATGCCTCCTTGAGGGGTTATTGGGGGTTCGAAAAGCAACCCGACCATTCTACCCGTTCCGGCTCACTCCAGCGGGGTGCCCACCCAGGCGACCCGGTGCGGCTGGATCTGCAGCGACTGACCGCCGGCCTCGGTGACACCCACGATGGACACCGGGCTCATCGTGACCACGGAGATCCATTCGTGCACCGCGGAGCCGGTGGCGTCGACGTAACTGATCTCCACGGATGTGCCGGAGTCGTAGGCGTGGCGCAGGGCGGTCATGATGGCGCGCGGCTCGTGCACGCGGGTGGTCTCCCCGTCATGGCCGGACGCATCGGCGCTGTTGCCGCTGCCGTCCGTGCCGTTGCTGCCGGCCTGCCGGCTGCGTCGGAAGCCTTCGACGGCACCGGCGAGCTGGTCGGCGACCTGCTCGCGCGAACTCACGGGACGTTCGGGGTCGGGCACGGTGGGCAGCAGCGGCATGGCGGTGGCGCGCCCCACTCCGGTGTCGCCGTCGATGCTGATGCGCACGCCCTCGTCCTCCAGCGCCTCGACGACGAGCGAGAGTTGCACAGAGCTGGCGGCGACGGTGGGGGAGAGCAGGCGCAGGCCGGTCTCCTCGGCGGCGTCGGTGTCCATGATGGTGGCCATGGATTTTTCGTCGGGTGCGGTGAGCACGCTCGCCGCGGTGCTGCCGACGACGGGGTTCTCCGGGCGGTGGGTGCGGAAGGTGTCCTGCACCAGGTACCACATGGATTGCGGCACGTCCGGGGCCATGCCGGCGAGGAAGTCCTCGATGCCGGCAGCGGTTTCGCCGTGTTCCACGGCGCGTTGCATGCTCTGGCGGGTCACGCGCCACACGCTGGCCATGCCGGTGGATTCCACGTCGGCGAAGGTGCGCAGCCGGGCTTCGGTATCGCCGTCGAGCAGGCCGGGGGCGAGGATGGTCATGTCGGCCTGGATGATGAGCATGTGGACGGGGTCGGGCAGGATCTTCGCCAGCGCGGCGGTCAGCTCGTCTTCGGCATCCTCGGAGTCCGCGACGGCGGCCAGCGCGAGTGCCGCGGAGGAGACCTGCCCCTCAGCGCTCAGCCCCAGGATCACGCCCTCGTCGACGACGCTGGCCACCGCCTCATCCGAGGTCACTGCCGCCACCGCCGGGCGCAGTCGCCACAGGTCAGCCCCGGTAGGAATGACGGCTGCCTCGGCGATCACGCCGCGCAGCGCGGCGGCCTCCGGAGCGTCCAGCGACTCCTGCAGCAGGTGCGAATCGGTGCCGGACGGCTCCTTCGCCAGCCACGGGGCGTGGGCGCTGTGGCGCCAGCCGTCGAGCAGCATCGCCCAGCGCCGCGAGAGCGGGGCCGACAGGTAGGACGCACCGCGTTCGGTGAGCGTCCAGAAGTCGCCGCTGCCCACGGCGTCCTGCGGGGCGGGCACCGGCAGGCCGACGGCGATGAGGTCGGCGTGGCGGCACAGCACGAGCGTGTCGCCGACGACTGCGGCGTCCACCCCGAGGGCCTTGGACAGGCGTGCGATCTCGCGCACGCCGACGCCGCCGGCGTTGAGCGGACGCACCGGGGCGCGTCCGACCTCCTCGAGGACGTCGGCAACGAGCCGGACGGTCTCCACCACGCGCGCCACCGCGGTGGCGTCGGTGCGCTGGTCGGGGGTTTCGGTTGCGGCGCGGGCACGGAAATCGCCGCCGGCCGGGGGGACGACCCGTCCCGTGATGGACGCCGCGACGCGCGGGGACAGGCGCGCTGTCTGCGCGTCGACGCGGTCGAGCAGGCCCGCGGAGATCATCCGGGCCAGCGGACGCTCCGGATCGTCCAGCGTGGCGGAGTGCCCGATGCCGCCGGAGAGTTCCAAGGTGTCGAGCAGGCGACGCTGCCGGGTGGGCAGAGCGTCGAGCACCTCGGGGAGTTCCTCGGTGGGTACCGGGCAGCGGTAGCCGTCGACCAGCACCCACGGAAGGTCCGTGGTCGCGGAGAACAGCGGCGGCAGGTGCGAGGGCACCTTCACCTGCCCCGGATCGGTGGTGCTTCCCGTGCCTGACACCGTGAGGCCGGGGCCGAAGGCCAGGCCCCAGGACGCCAGGACGTGCACCATCGCCGTCACCGTTTCCGCGTCCGCCCGCGCGTCGGCGGCGGTGCCCGCGGCGTCCCACAGTTCGGTGAGCGCCTCGTCCACCGCGTCGATACCCACCGGGTCATGGGCGGCACCGGCGGCCACCAGGGCGTGCAGGACGGCGAGTCCGGTCGCGTCGAGACGACGCAACGCCGCCACGTCCGACACCGAGCCCAGGGACCCGGGGTGGAAGGCGCGCAGACGCCAGAGCAGGTCGACGAGCTCGTCGTCGGAGTGGCCGGCGAGCCACTCGGCGTAGGTGGGGAAGGAGTCAGGCATAACGCCGGTCACTTTACCCGCCGACGGGGTCACGGGTGTAGACGCCGGTGTAGACGGCGATGTCGGAAAGTCGCCTGACGGGCACGGATGTGGAATGATCGGGGATATGTCTCACGCAAAGAAGAAGCACTACGTTGATCCGGGCTGGCCGCAGAACCTGCCCGAGGGTAAGCACGCGGTCACCGAACTCATCGCCGAGGACGCTGGCGCACTGAGCCCCTTCGGGGACGCCGAATTCCCGGTGCCCGCCGAGAAGCTGTCGTACGTGCACCCGTACACGGTCATTAACCGCTAGTCGGTTTTCTGCGCGCACGAACGTCGCCCAGCTCATATCCCGTTTGTACGGGAATGGGCTGGGCGACGTTGTTGTCGTGCGTTGTTGCGCATCGACGAGTGGGACCGTGGGCCCGTCAGATGGAGGGCCCGGTGCGACCGCGGGGGCGGCGCGGAGAACTAGAAGAGGTTGCCGGCGAGGGCAGCGTACTGGTCGCCTGCGGCCTTGGCCTGGTCGGCGGCACCCTGTGCCTGGTCGACGGCGGCGGAGTAGTTGTCGTTCAGGACCTCGCGGTTGTCCTGGTAGAGGGCCTGCAGCTCGGTCGGGACCTCGATGCCGTTGGCGGCGAAGGCTGCGGTGATCTCCTCCCAGACGGAGTCGATGGACAGGACGTCGCTCTGGCTGCTCAGGTCGGCAGCGGCCTCGCCGGTGTTCTCGGCGTAGTTGTCGGTGGAGGTGGTCTCCTGGGTGCTGGCACCCGGGGCGTCACGCTGCTCGGCAGCGGAGCTCAGACCCAGCTGGGAGGAGCAGGACGGCCATGCGCCCCAACCCTGGCCCTCGAGGACGCGCTCGGCGACCACGATCTGCTCTTCGCGGGAAGCCTGGTCGGCGGAGGCTGCGAACTCGTCGCCGCCGTAGCCGCTCCAGGTGCTCGGGGAGAACTGCAGTCCACCCTGGAAGCCGTTGCCGGTGTTGATGGACCAGTCGCCGCCGGACTCGCACTCTGCGAGGCGGTCCCAGTCGGAGTCGGGGGCGGCGTTGGCGGCCGGGGCGGCTGCGGCACCGAGTGCCAGTGCGGCCATGCCGGCGACGGCGAGGCGCTTGGTGCTGAAGGTGCTCTTACGGATGGTGTGTCGTCCCATGTGGGTTGATTCCTTTCGGAGTCGTTGATGCGGGGATCCGGTCCCGTGGATCACCGCGGTGTTCATTGCTGAGGTCCGACACTAACGGTTTGTCACGATTGAGTCACGCTGATTGCGGGGATTCGTGGCTGTTCAGGCGGTGTAGCGGCGAATCCTGCTCGATGTGAGTTGCGTCGTGGTGGCGGTCGAAACCGGGCTTGCCCTGCGCGTTATCGTTCCGTGTCTCCGCCGTTACCGAACCGTTATTTTCTGGCTGTGACCTTCGTCACATTCCTCGTGGGCGTCGCGATGTCGACCCCACGCGCCCCACGGGTAAAATGGCTGGTTCCCCACCGGACAGACAGTACACAGCAGTAATACAGGGCAGTAGTACAGAGAAGTGACAGAGAGGACTGGCGAGGAACATGCCGACCGGAAGAGTGAAGTGGTACGACCCGGACCGGGGATTCGGCTTCGTGTCCAACCCCGAGGGTGAGGACGTCTACGTCGGGTCCCAGGTGCTTCCCGACGGGACCAGTGAACTACGCAAGGGACAGCGCATCGAATACGACTTCGCCGAGGCACGCAAGGGGCCCCAGGCGATGCGGATCTCGGTGCTGGACGACGGGCCGCCGCCGTCGGACGAGAAGTCCGGTGGCCGGGGTGCCAGCCGGGGCGCAAAGAACGCCCGGGGTCAGCGCGGAGCACGCGGTCATCGCTACAGCCCCGACCAGCTCCACGAACTGGTCCAGGACACCGTCACCCTGCTGGAGTCGCGCGTGCAGCCCAGCCTGGCGGCAGGGCGGCGTCCCGACCGAAAGGAAGGACGCCAGGTCGCCGAGATCCTGCGCACCATCGCCAGCGAGCTTGAGAGCTGACATAGAGAACTGACGCAAAGAGCAACCCCCAGGGTGGTGAAACCATCCTGGGGGTTGCTCTGTGACTAGCGCTGTTCTCGGCGCCGTTCTCGAATCATTCTTCTTCGTCGGCAGTGGGGTCGGGCTCGACGCCGGTGCTGAAGGCCCACACCACTCCATAGGGCACCTCTTCGCCGTCTTCCTCCCCGAGGATCAGCGCATGGACCTCGACGATGGCGAGCTGGGCAGTGCCGTCCTCTTCATCGCTGTCGAGGTCGGCGGACCCGTGGACGGTGACCTCATTTCGCTCCCCGGCTGCCGAGGTGCTTTCGGTGTCCGCGGCATGGTTGTCGTAGATCTCCAGAAGTGACCAGTCCTGGCTGGTGATCTCTTCGGGGAGCGACAGGGTGAGGTCGTCGTCCGGCCCCAGGTCGATGTCGATGGGATCAGACTCATCGCACTCACCGGTGAATCGCTGGCATATCCGGTACGGGGCGTATTCCTTCTCCTCGCCGGAGGCGTCGGTGACGGTGACCCGCAGATCCTCCGGCGGGGTGCCGGGGCGGTTGTTGCTCCAGTGCTGATAGCCCAGCACCGCGGCGGCCACCACGACGACGAGCAGCACGATCGCACCGAAGGTCATCAGCTGCTTGCGCTGGGCGGCCCGACGACGCTGCTTCTTCGTCTGTTTCTTCGGCGGGTTGGTGTTGTCCGTGCTCATCCGGTGGGGAACTCCTGTCGGCGTCTGATGAGGTGCGCGGGGGTCGGGGGTTTCGACCAGCTCAGCGCGAACTTCTCGCTCGACCGATCAGGGCCCCGGCGCCGACACCACGTGACGCGGCGATGACGTTGACGTACATCACTGTACCGGCGACGGCCAGCACAGCCATACCCACGGTGAGCTCCGGGGGAAGCAGGATGCCCAACGTGCCTCCGAACACCCACGACAGCTGCAGTGCGGTCTCGGAGACGCCGAAGGCCGAGGCCTGGGCGGACTGGTCGAGTCCGGACTGAATCGCCGCGTCCAGACACACCTTGGACATCGCGCTGCCCAGCGACAGCACCGCGGTCGCGACCGCGGCGGTGAGCGTGCCGTCCCACACCGCGGCTAGCACCACCGTGGCGATCGATACCGCGCCGAGCACCAGGACGGCGGCCTGCGGCCGGGCGAAGCGGATCCGCGAGCCCAGGGCGTTGCCGGCGAAGGTGCCGACCCCGCCGGCCGCGCCGACGGCGGCGAGGATGGACAACTGCTCGAAGCCAGACAGATCGCTGGACGACTTGGCGACGAAGGCGATGTAGATCGTCATGAACCCGGTGCCGCAGCGCTGCAAGGCGGTGGCCCAGAGGCAGGTCCGGGCGGCGTCGGGGAAGCGCACACGCACGGCCCGACGCCAGCCGGTCACCGCGCGACCGCCGGCGTGACCCGTTCCGTGACCCGTTCCCTGGCCTTCCGGCACGAACGGGCTCACCGTCACCTCGTCGCGTCCGCGCTCGGCGCTGGACGGGATCAGCGCGCAGCCGTAAATACCCGACAGGGCCACCACCATCAGCAGCCACAGTGCCGCCTGCGGGTCGATGAGGTAGGCGATGGCCGCGGCGAGACCGCCGGCGACCAGCGAGCCACCAATGTGACCGGCGATGGTCAGCCGGGCGTTCGCGCGCACCAGGTCCAGACCGTCCGGCGCGACACGTGGGGTCACCGAGGATTTCAGTACTCCATAGGACTTGCTGAGTACCAGCATTCCCAGCGCCACGGGATAGAGCAGCCATGAGTCGAAGTTCTGCAGCAGGATGGCGGCCAGCAGGACGCGTCCGGTGAAGGTTAAGGACAACGCCAGACGCCGCCCGGTGCGCAGCCGGTCCAACGCCGGGCCGATCAACGGGGCGAGTAGGGCGAAGGGGGCGATGGTGACCAGCAGGTAGGCGGCCACCGAGGTCCGCGACTCCGCCTCGGCGGCGGAGAAGAACAGGGTGCCGGCCAAAGAGACCGCCAGCACGGCGTCCACCGCGAAGTTGGCGATCGAGGTGTACATCAGGGCGGTGAGCCCGGACTCGCGGGCACCGTCGGCACCCATCAGCCCGGAGACCCGGTTGGCCGAACGGGCCATCACGCCAGTACGAGCACCACCACGAGCCCCACGGTCATTCACTGAAACGCACCTCGTAGAGGGTGTCCCACAGCTTGCCGGTCACCAGGAACGTGTCGTCCCCGGCGCCGCCATCCGCGGCGATGCCATTGAGCACGTCGGCACCATCGCGGTCACCGGCGGGCAGATCGAGCTCCACGACCCCGGTGACCTCCCCGGAGTCCGGGTCGATGCGCAGCACCCGGTCGGAGTGCCATACGTTGGCCCACACGGTGCGGTCGTCCCCGCTGCCGGTGCACTCCAGCTCATTGAGCTGCTCGACGGGCTCGCCGTCCAAGGTGACCTCTACCTCGCCGGTGGCGGCGAAGGTCTCGGGGTCGCGGAAGGTCAGCCCCGAGGAGCCGTCCGACATCACCAGACGCTCGCCGTCGGAGCACAGCCCCCAGCCCTCACCGTCGTAGGACACCTCGTCGGTGACCTCCAGGGTTTCTGCATCGCGGGCGAAGGCCACCCCAGACTTCCAGGTCAGCTGCCACACGGTGTCGTCGTGCACGGTGGCGCCCTCGCCGAAGTAGCGTTCGTCGAGGGCCTGGTTCACGGTGGGGGACGTCGCGTCGTCCACCGGCGCACGGTAGATCCGCGACTCGCCGTTCAGGCCGGTAGACACCAGCAGGTCACCGTCCGGCATAACCTCCAGGCCCTGGGTGAAGGCGTCCGGGTCGAAGGGGTGCTCGGCGAGGACCTCCGCGGACAGCACCGGCACCGAGCCGGTGCCGGAACCGCCGGGGGTACCGTCCTGCCCGTCGGTCGTGCACGCGGCCAGCGCGCCGACCAGGACAGTGGAGGTCAGGACGGTGCCGGCCATGGTGAGGGCGCCGGGTGCGCCGCGCGGTGCCAGGAGAACGCGGGGGGTCATGTGTCCCATGCTGCCATACCGGTTGCACACGGGCCTGCCTGGTGCGATTCTTACTTCTTATGTCAGCTTCCTCGGGATCCACGGGACCCACGGTCGAAAAGACCGGTACAGAATCGACCGGTGCTCTCGACCGGTACTTCCACATCACCGAGCGTCGCTCCACGATCGGCACGGAGGTCCGTGCCGGTGTCGTGACGTTCTTCGCGATGGCGTACATCATCATCCTCAACCCCCTCATTTTGGGGACGGTGGAGGACGGCAACGGCGACGTGCTGGGTACCTCGCGCGTCGCGGCGGTCACCGCCCTGGCCGCCGGCGTGATGACCATCGCCTTCGGTGTGTTCGCCAAGTATCCCTTCGGCATCGCCGCCGGTCTCGGCATCAACACCCTGGTCGCGGTCACCTTCGTGGCGACGGAGGGCCTGACCTGGCCGCAGGCGATGGGCCTGGTGGTGATCGACGGCGTGATCATCGTGCTGCTCGCCGTCACCGGATTCCGCGAGGCCGTGTTCAACGCGATCCCAGGTTCGCTGAAGGCGGCGATCAGCGTGGGCATCGGCCTGTTCATCGCCATGGTCGGCGTGGTGGACGCCGGCTTCGTGCGCCGTGTGCCCGACGCCGCCGGCACCACCGTGCCCGTCGGTCTCGGCGACGGCGGCTCCATCGCCTCCTGGCCCACCCTGATCTTCGTGGTCGGCCTGATCGTCTGCGGCATCCTGGTGGCCAAGAAGGTCCGCGGCGGACTGTTCATCGGCATCATCGCCACCACCGTGTTCGCCATGATCGTCGAGGCCGCCGCCGGGCCTTTCGACAGCGACGCCGGCAAGGGCTGGCAGATGGCCACCCCGGCGATCCCGGACTCCTTCGGCAGCATGCCCGACCTCAGCCTCGTCGGCGCGGTCGACCTCTTCGGCGCCTTCGGCAAGATCGGCGCACTGTCGGCCTGCCTGCTGATCTTCACCCTGGTGCTGGCGAACTTCTTCGATGCGATGGGCACGATGACCGCGCTGGGTAAGCAGGCGCAGCTCGTCGACGAGCAGGGTAACCTGCCGAACCTGCGCACCGCCCTGATCATTGAGGGCGCGGGTGCTGCGGTCGGCGGTTCGGTGTCGGCGTCGTCCAACACCGTGTTCGTCGACTCCGCCGCCGGCGTCGGCGACGGTGCGCGCACCGGCCTGGCCAACGTGGTCACCGGCGTGATCTTCCTGGCCGCGATGTTCCTCACCCCGCTGTACTCCGTGGTGCCGATCGAGGCCGCCGCCCCGGTGCTGGTCATCGTGGGTGCGATGATGATGGCCCAGGTCGCCGACATCGACTTCACCCGCTTCGAGGTCGCCCTGCCGGCCTTCCTGACCATCGTGATCATGCCGTACACCTACTCCATCGCCAATGGCATCGGCATGGGCTTCATCGCCTGCGTGGTGATGTACCTGGTCACCGGCCGTGCCAAGGAGCTGCACTGGCTGATGTACCTGGTCGCCGCACTGTTTGTGGTCTTCTTCGGCATCGACCCGATCATGGATGCGATCGGGTAGGACGCCATGAGCAGCATCGTCCCCGTGACCGATCCGTCCGACTCCCGTCTCGACGACGTCCGCGACCTGAACTCCTCCGATAAGCGTCCCGACCTACCCGGCGGCCGCGGCCTCGTCGTCGCCGAGGGCAATCTGGTGGTGCCGCGCCTGGCGGCGTCGCGCTTCCCGGTGCGCTGCGTGGTGGGCTTCGCCCACCGTCTCGAGCAACTGCAGGACGCCGCGGCGTCCGACCCGGACGTCGCCCGTGGGCTCGACGGCGTGCCCTTCTACGAGGTCACCCGGGAGGTGCTCGCCGAGGTCGCCGGCTTCGACATGCACCGCGGGCTGGTGGCCACCGCCGACCGGGTCGACGAGCCCGACGCCAGTGACGTGCTGGACGCCCTGCCGGCCGGCAACCGGGTCGTTGCCGTGCTGGAGGGCGTCGGCGACCACGAGAACATCGGCGCGCTGTTCCGCAACGCCGCCGGCCTCGACGTTGGCGCGGTGCTGCTGGGGGCCGGTTGCGCCGACCCGTTGTATCGGCGGGTGGTGCGCGTGTCGATGGGGCATGTGCTGCGCACCCCGTTCGCGCACCTCGGCAGCCGTCCGACGACGTGGCAGCACAGTCTCGCCGACCTGCAGGAGCGTGGCTACCGGGTGGTGGCGATGACACCGAATACGGACAACACCCTGGCTGAGGCCGTGGCCGGCGCCGACAAGGTCGCCGTGATGGTCGGGGCGGAGGGGCCCGGGCTGACCGAGCACGCCATGCGCGCGGCGGACGTGCGGGCGAAGATCCCGATGGCCCCGGGTACTGACTCGCTCAACGTGGCGACGTCCGCGGCGATCGGCTTCTACGCCGCACAGTTCTGACGCTACCGCCCGGTATTGCGGGCGCGGCGGCGGACCTCGTCGCCGATCCTGTGCGCCCCGGTCTGTAGTAGACGCACCCCACCGACCACGCCGCGTCCGACCCCGGTCACCGCGGACACCGTGGCGCCCTTGAGCAGGTCGGACGTGGAGCGCACCGCCGACTCCTTGCCCTCGGCGTAGTCGTCATAGCCCGGGGGGAGCGGGTTCTGAACGTTCTGGGGGCGCTGGGGCCGCTGGGGGTTTCGGGTCCGCGATGCCGGTCGGGAGTCGCCGGGCACCGCACGCGGTGCGGGGCGTCCGTCCAGCGCGAAGGCGCACACCGGGATGTCGATGCCCTCGCGCTCGACCCGGAATCCCAGCCAGTGTTCCTCGGCGGCAGCGGCGAACTCGCCGGGCCGGAAGGGTAGTTGGATGCCCGTGGCCTCCACGTTGCCCTCCCAGAACGGGGCCTCGAAGGGCTCGGGTAGGCCGGTGTCCTCGTAGATCTTGTCGCGCGTGGCGGTGAAGGCGCGCTTCAGCGTGCCGCCGGACCAGTGGGCGAAACCGCCGAGGCCGTCCGGATCGTCCGGCGTCCGGCACGTCACGTACAGGTCGGCGGCGGCGATGAGTTCCCGCAGCGGGGCCGGGACTTCCGACATCAGGCAGGGTTCCGGCAGTACGGTCTGCACCAACGACAGACCCGCGTAGCCGCCGATGTAGAACTCGGCGCGCCCCGGCGGGGCCGAGCGGTTCATGTCGAAATCGCCGATGTGGGTGGGGGAGGAGAAGTCGCCGAAGGTATTCGCCGAGCCTTCGGTGCTCAGGCGCACGCCGAGTTGGGCGAGGAACTTGCGGGCGAAACCACGGTCAGGCGTCGGTTCGGCACGCAGTACCTGCACCGGGATGGCGGCGCTGGCGAACCACAGTGTCACCACCGTGTCGGGGGATCCCACCGTGGTCTACTTCTTCTTGTTCCGGCCATTGGCCCGCGGGTTCGTGCGGACCCCGAGCAGGACGTCCTCCCAGTGAGGCGTGACGGCCTTCTTCTTACGCTTCGACGGGTCCTCGCCGCCGCTGGCCGGGTGGGAACGGCGACCGAAGAGGTCGACGGGGGCGTCGGCGGTGGGATCCTGGGGTTCGGCAGACTCAGAGGTCTCAGGAGCACCAGAAGTCTCTTCAGCGGGCTCCTGCACCGCGGCGGTATCCGGCCGGGTCTCCTCGGTCGCGGGGGTACCGTCCTCCCCGCGGCTGGAGGGAACCATCGGGGACACCGTGCGCACCGGGCGCTCGAAACGCGGGTCGATGAGGTCGGAGGCCACGGAGTTCACCGGCTCGGCGGTGGCCGGACCGTCCTCACCCGGGACGAAGCGGAAGTCGGCGACGAACCGCGAGGCGCCCTCCCGGTTGCCCTTCGTCCAACTCACCGAGATCACCCAGTGGTCGGACGAATCCATCGCCGCCGACCAGTCGGCAGCGCGCAGGCTCTCGCCACGGGCGGCGAAGGCGCCGGCGAGCACCTCACGCAGCGGCGCGTCCGTCGGACCATCGGCACGGACCGGGTGGGCGTCGCGCGCCATCTCGGCGATGCGGTGGCGCTCCATCGCGATCGGCACGGCGAAGGGGCGGACGCGGCGGTCCTCCATGCCGGTCTCCGCGACGATCTGCTCCACGGTCTCACCGTGGCGGATGCGGTCCTGGATGTCGCGCGGGCGCAGGTGCACGCGCTCACGCACCGGGATGACGGCGGGTTCCGCAGCGTCCGGCGCCTCGGTGCTGTCCTGAGCGGGGGCAGGGGCGGCTTCTGTGGAGGTGTCTTCGGCAGGCTCTTCCTTGGGCTGCACCAGGGTCCCGAGGAACTCGGTGAGCTCGTCGGTGACCGGCAGGAAGAACTCGGGGGCCGCGTCCTCCCCGTCGGTGCCTTCGGTGCCGTCGGTACCGTCGGTACCACTTTCGGCCACGCGGAGAACGAGGGACGCCCGGTCGCTGTCGTCCTGGACGAACCGCAGTTCCTGCATCGGTGGGACCTCCATCATCCACTCGGTGTTTTCCGCCACACTAGCGCAAAAACCCCCGGAAGACGGTGATCTTCCGGGGGTGAGTCAGGGGTCTGGACCTGACGGTACGTCCTGTTCGGACTAGCGCGAGGCAACACCCGAGTCGAGGATGTAGTCGATCGCGGTGGTCAGCGTCTTGACATCCTCCGGGTCGATCGCCGGGAACATGCCGACGCGCAGCTGGTTGCGGCCCAGCTTGCGGTAGGGCTCGGTGTCGAGCACACCGTTGGCGCGCAGCGTCTTGGCGATGACGTCGGCGTCCACCGAGTCGTCGAAGTCGATCGTGCCGACCACCAGGGAACGGCTCGACGCCTCGGCGACGAAGGGCGAGGCCTCCGGGCGGGCTTCCGCCCAGCTGTACAGAGTGGAGGAGGACTCAGAGGTGCGGGCGACCATGCCGTCCAGACCGCCATTGGCGTTCATCCACTTCACCTGGGCGTCCATCATCAGCAGCGTGGAGACGGCCGGGGTGTTGTAGGTCTGGTTCTTGCGCGAGTTGTCCACCGCGGTCTTCAGGTCCAGGAAGGCCGGGATGTAGCGGTCGGTGGCGGCGATCTCCTCGACGCGCTCCAGGGCTGCCGGCGAGAAGGCGGCGAACCACAGGCCACCGTCGGAGGCGAAGCACTTCTGGGGTGAGAAGTAGTAGACGTCGGTCTCGGCGATGTCGACGGGCAGTCCGCCGGCACCGGAGGTGGCGTCGATGGCGACCAGGGCGTCCGTGGCGGGACGCTTCACGTCCACCATCGCGCCGGTGGAGGTCTCGTTGTGCGCCCAGCCGACCAGGTCGACGTCGGCGTCGACGCCGTCGAGCTCGGAGGGGGAGGGGGCGGTGCCCGGCTCGGAGGCGAAGACCTGCGGCTCGTCCAGCCACGGGGCCTTCTTCGAGACGGAGGCGAACTTGCCGGAGAACTCACCGTAGGTCAGGTGCGCCGAGCGGTTGCGGATCAGGCCGAAGGAGGCGGAGTCCCAGAAGGCGGTGGCGCCGCCGAGGGAGGTGATGATCTCGTAGCCCTCGGGCAGGTTGAACAGGTCCGACAGGCCCTCGCGCACGGAGCCGACGAGGTTCTTCACGGCCGGCTGGCGGTGGGAGGTGCCGATGACGTCCCGGCCTCCGGAGACGATGGCGTCGATCTGGTCCTGGCGGACCTTCGAGGGGCCGCAGCCGAATCGGCCGTCGGCGGGCAGGAGGTTCTCGGGCAGGGTGGGGAACTGGTCGCTCATGATCGGCTTTCCTGGCTCTCTTCCTAGTCTTCCAAGCACGGTCGTACGGGAACTCCGCCAGCCTAGCCGGTGGGGACGCTTCTGGGACAGGTTGTCCCACAGTCCGGGATGCAGCGGGGGTGGCTGACGGGGATACCGTACGACCCTACTGTGTCGGCGCCGGGGGGATTCGGTACAGTGTGTCCTATCCCACGATCGTTGACGGTCCGCTCCGTGAGATTCTCTCACCTCGGGCCGCTCGGTTCGAGGCGGGCCCCGGGACGGTGATCTCCGTCTGGGGGCATAACCGAAAGCATCGAAGTACCTGAATAAACGAAAGGGCTGTCAATGGCTTCCGACAACCAGGACAAGGCCGTTCTCCACTACCCCGGTGGCGAATACGAAATGCCGATCGTCAAGGCCAACGAGGGCAATTCCGGATTCGCGCTGGGCAAGCTGCTCGCCGAGACCGGTCTGACCACCGTTGACCCCGGCTACGTGAACACAGGTTCCACTCTCTCCGAGATCACCTACATCGACGGTGGCGAGGGCATCCTGCGTTACCGCGGTTACGACATCGCTGATCTGGCGAACAACGCCACCTTCAACGAGGTCAGCTACCTGCTCATCAACGGCGAGCTGCCGAACAACGAGGAGCTGGAGGCGTTCAACGCCAACATCCGGCGCCACACGCTGCTCGACGAGGACTTCAAGAGCCAGTTCAAGATCTTCCCGCGCAATGCGCACCCGATGAACGTTCTGGCCTCGTCCGTCAACATCCTCGCGACCTACTACGAGGATGAGCTTGACCCGTTGGACAAGGGCTTCCAGGTCAAGAACACCCACCGCCTGATGGCGAAGGTGCCGATGCTCGCGGCCTACGCTTACCGCGCATCCAAGGGCAAGCCCTACATGTACCCGGACAACAACCTGAATGCGCGCGAGAACTTCCTGCGCAATATGTTCGGCTACCCGACCGAGGACTACGAGGTCGACCCGGTGCTGTCCAAGGCACTGGACAAGCTGCTCATCCTGCACGCGGATCACGAGCAGAACTGCTCCACCTCCACCGTGCGCATGGTCGGCTCCTCGCACGCGAACATCTACTCCTCCATCGCCGCGGGCGTCAACGCCCTGTCCGGCCCGCTGCACGGCGGCGCCAACCAGGCCGTCCTGGAGATGCTGGAAGAGATCCACGCCAACGGTGGCGACGCGACCGACTTCATGAACCGCGTGAAGAACAAGGAGCCGGGCGTCAAGCTCATGGGCTTCGGTCACCGCGTGTACAAGAACTACGATCCGCGCGCCGCGATCGTCAAGGAGTCCGCACACGAGATCCTGGAGCACCTCGGTGGCGACAACCTCCTCGACCTTGCGATGAAGCTTGAGGACATCGCCCTTAACGATGACTACTTCATCTCCCGCAAGCTGTACCCGAACGTGGACTTCTACACCGGCCTGATCTACCGGGCCATGGGCTTCCCCACGGACTTCTTCACCGTGCTGTTCGCCATGGGTCGCCTGCCGGGCTGGATCGCTCACTACCTCGAGCAGATCAACGAGCCGTCGGCGAAGATCAACCGTCCCCGCCAGATCTACACCGGTGAGGGCAAGCGCTCCTTCGTCCCGCGCGACAAGCGCTAGAGACAGGAACGCAGGACGGCGCACGCGCCGTCCGTGCACAGGCAGGACGCCTCGGCCCCGCATCACGCGGGACGGGGCGTCCTGCCTTTTCGCGTTGCGCGGGTGGCGCGGCCGGCAGGCCTGCTAATCTAGTTCGGTTAGCACGACCGCGAACCCACAGGAGTACCTCCATGAGCAAGCCCACGATCGAGCCCCAGTCCGGCCCCGCCCCGTCTTCCCTGGTGATCGAGGACATCTCCGTCGGTGACGGTGCCGAAGCCGTGGCAGGCGGCATGGTCGAGGTCCACTACGTGGGCGTGGACTACGAAACCGGCCAGGAGTTCGACTCCTCCTGGGACCGTGGCCAGACCATCGAGTTCCCGCTGACCGGCCTGATCCAGGGCTGGCAGGACGGCATCCCCGGCATGAAGGTCAACGGGCGCCGCAAGCTCACCATCCCGCCGGAGCTGGCCTACGGCCCGGCCGGTGCCGGCAACCCGCTCGCCGGACGCACCCTGGTCTTCATCATCGACCTGGTGGATGCCCGGTAGTTATATCTCTCGGGGGAGGAGCGGGGTCAGCGGGAGACGGGGTCCCCGCCGGCGTCCCGTGCCGCGAGGTCCTCGATGAAGGGGGCGCTCTCCCAGTCGCCCGGGGTGGTGCAGGCGAAGGCTCCGCAGGAGTTCGCCCGCGCCAGGCATGTGGCGGTATCCGCGCCGGAGATCACGGCGCTGAGGTAGCCGGCCACGAAAGCATCGCCGGCGCCGACGGTGTCCACCACGTCGACGACGTGTCCGGGGCAGTGTGTCAGTTCTCCGTGGCGTAGGGCGGTTGCCCCGTCCGCGCCGAGTTTCGCCACGACCTCGGCAGGGCCTAGGTTCGCCACCGCGCGCAGCAGTGCCTCGGTATTGTCTTCGGGGTCGCCTTCGGTGTGACCCGGTGCGAGGATCGACAGTTCCTCGGGGCCGCCGAAGACGATGTCCACGTGGGGTAGGACATCTACCAGCAGGTCCCCCAGGTGTTCACGGGAGCCAAGCCGGGAACGATAGTTCACATCCAGACTGATCCGGGTACCCGCGGCGACGGCGCGGTCCACCGCCGCTGCCGTCGCGTGTGCCGCGGACTCGGACAACATCGGGGTGATGCCGCTGAGATGCAGGACGTCGGCATTCTCGATGAGCCCGTCCGGTAGGTCAGCGGGGGAGAGGGCCGAGGCTGCCGAGCCAGCCCGGTAGTAGTCGACGCGGGTCGTGGTCGCGGTGGGGCGGGATTTCAGCATCAGCCCGGTCGGCCGCTCGTTGTCGACCCGGCAGTGTACCTGGACCCCTTCGGCCCGGATCTCCCGCGCCACCCGGGTGCCCAGCGGGTCGTGGCCGACTCGGCTGATCCATGCGGCCTGTACGCCGAGGCGCTGCAGGCCGATCGCGACGTTCGACTCCGCGCCGGCGAGGGAGATGTCGACCGACGGCAGGTGGGCCAGTGAACCGACCTGGCCGCTGCGCATCATCGCCATGGTCTCGCCGATGGTCACCACCTGTGGGTGCGGGGGCTGGGGCAGGAACTGGGATGAGCGTGGGGCGGTGGTGTGGGGGTCCATTGTTTTCCTTTTGGGGTGTCCTTCTGGGGCGAGCGGGTGGAGATCGCGCTATTGACGTTCCGCATAGCGTAACGTACATTCTGCATTACGTAACAGAGTATCAGTGCCGCCGGGCGACTGGCGAGCGACTGGCGAGTGACCAGGAGGCCCCCGATGTCGGCAGAACAGGACGTGAGCCCCGTGACGAGCGTCGACAAGGCGCTCCTGCTCCTCGGTTTTCTCGCGCAGGCCGGCCCCGACGGGGCCACGCTCGCCGAACTGGCGGGTGCGACCGGGTTCACCAAACCGTCCGCCCACCGACTGCTCGGCGCCCTGGTCTTTCGCGGCTACGCCGCCCGTGAGATCGAGGGGAAGCGCTACCGACTCGGCCCCAGCGCGCTCCGGCTCGGACTCGAGTTCCACCGCGACGAGAACCTGCCCGCGATGATGCGTCCGACGCTCGAGGCGCTCTCGCGTAGCACCAGCGAACTCGTCCACCTCGGCATGCTCTCCGGGTCCCAGGTGCTCTACCTGGACAAAGTTGACCCCGATCGTCCACTGCGGGTCTGGTCCCGGGTCGGCAACCTCGCGCCGTCGGCGCGCACCGGCCTCGGACGCGCACTGCTCGCCGCGCAGGACGCCGAGGCGTCCGACCTGGAGACCTACGTCGATGCCGCCCGGGCGCAGACGGACCTGCCGGTGAACGCCGCGCCGGAGGTCAGCCTCGACCGACTGGAAGAAGTCCTCGACCAGGCGCGTTCCCGCGGCTGGGCCGAGGAAGTCGAGGAGAACGAACGCGGCATTAGCTGCGTCGCCGTCGCGCTGACCAGGCCCCAAGGTGCAGACGTCGCCGTGAGCATCACCGGTCCCGCCGAACGCATGACGGATGCGCGCCGGGCGGAGCTCGGCGCATACCTCCGCGAGGAACTGGCCGCGCATGCGCCAACCGGCGTCGAAGTGGTGCCCATCGCGACGAACCGTCCGACCCACCCTGCCCGCCCTACAACCCCCGATCTTGGAGCACACCAGTGACCCGAACCGATACGCTTCCGCCCACCGGCCTTGTCGCCATTCTGCGCGGACTCACTCCCGCCGACGCACCTGCGGTTGGCGACATCCTGCGCGAGGCGGGGTTCCGCCGGCTGGAAGTCACCCTCAACTCTCCGGACCCCTTCACCTCGATCGAGCTGCTGGCGCAGCGGCTTCCCGATGTCATCGTCGGCGGCGGGACCGTCGTCACCGTCGCCGACGTTGACCGGGTGCGCGACGCGGGAGGACGCATCATCGTCGCGCCCAATGCCGACCCGGCCGTGATCGGCCGCTCGGTGGAGCTCGGTCTCGAACCCTATCCCGGTGTCGCGACCCCGACCGAGGCTTTCACCGCCCTCGGCGCCGGTGCGCGGGCGTTGAAACTCTTCCCCGCCCCGGCCGTCGGTATCAGCGGAATGAAGGCGTGGTCGGCCGTGGTGCCTGCGGGAACCCAGTTCCTGCCCGTCGGCGGCATCGACGCCGGCAACCTCGGCGACTGGCTCGCCGCGGGTGCCCAGGGGGCCGGGATCGGCTCTACCCTCTACAAGCCAGGTCGCAGCACCGGTGAACTTGACCAGTCCGCCCGCGACCTTATGACCGTCTGGAACAACCACCAGGACAAGGATCAGGAGAACCACCAGTGAAGATCACCGCAGTCACCACCTACCAGGTCCCGCCGCGCTGGGCCTTTGTGAAGATCGAGACCGATGAGGGGATCGTCGGATGGGGAGAGCCCGTCGTCGAGGGTAGGGCCGCCACCGTGTGCGCGGCCGTCGAGGAACTCTCCGACTACCTGATCGGCCAGGACCCCGCGAACATCGAGGACCTGTGGACGGTCATGTACCGCGGCGGGTTCTACCGTGGCGGGCCCATCCTGATGAGCGCTATCGCCGGTATCGACCAGGCGCTGTGGGATATCAAGGGCAAGGCGCACGACCTGCCGGTCCACCAGCTCCTCGGCGGTCGCGTGCGCGACCGCATCGACGTGTACTCCTGGATCGGCGGGGACCGTCCTTCAGAGACCGCGAAGGCCGCCGCGGATGCAGTCTCCCGTGGCTTCAGCGCGGTGAAGATGAACGGTACCGAGGAGATGCAGTTCATCGACTCGTGGGACAAGGTCACCCGCGCCGTTGAGAACGTCGCGACGATCCGGGAGACCGTCGGTGAGAACATCGGCATCGCGGTGGACTTCCACGGCCGGGTGCACGCACCGATGGCGAAGACTCTCATCCGCGAGCTCGAGCAGTTCCACCTCATGTTCATCGAGGAGCCTGTGCTCAGCGAGAACGTCGACTCGCTGCTCGACACGATGCGGTCAACCCCGACCCCGATCGCCCTGGGTGAGCGGCTGTTCAGCCGGTGGGACTTCAAGGACGTCCTGGCCAGTGGAGCGGTGGACATCATCCAGCCCGACCCGTGCCACAGCGGCGGTATCACCGAGACCCGGAAGATCGCCGCGATGGCGGAGGCCTACGATGTCGCCCTCGCTCTGCACTGTCCACTCGGGCCGATCGCGCTGGCGACCTGCCTGCAGCTGGACGCCAACTGCTACAACGCGGTGATCCAGGAGCAGAGTCTCGGCATCCACTACAATGCCGACAACGACCTGCTCGACTACATCACCGACCGTAGCGTCTTCGCCTACGAGGACGGCATGGTGAAGATCCCGGACGGTCCCGGCCTCGGCATCGACATCGATGAGGAGTACGTGATCGAACGGGCGAAGACCGGACACCGCTGGCGCAACCCGATCTGGCGCCACGCCGACGGCTCCTTCGCCGAATGGTGATCCGGACGAGCCGCGTCGCCCGGCCGGCTCAGCCGTACCCAACTTTCTGAGTAACCCCTGCCCAACCCCCTTCCCAATGACGTAAGGACCCCACAATGCCTTGGATCGAAGAGACCGGCTGGGAAAGCTGGCTCGGCACCGGAGGGCTCATCGGGCTCGCCGTGGTCGCCGTGGCGCTGCTCCTGTTCATGGTCATGAAGCTCAAGCTCCATGCGTTCCTCTCCCTGGTCATCGTCAGCCTGCTGACGGCGATCATCGCCGGCATCCCCGCCGAGCACCTGGTTGACACCATGGTGAGCAGTTTCGGCGGGACGCTCGGTAGCGTCGCGCTGTTGGTCGCGATCGGCGCGATGCTCGGCGCCCTCGTCGAGACGTCCGGCGGTGCGAAGGCGCTCGCCGACAAGATGATCAGTATCTTCGGTGAGAACCGCGCACCATTCGCCCTCGGTGTCGCCGCCCTATTCGTCGGCTTCCCGATCTTCATGGACGCCGCCTTCGTGCTGATGGTCCCCATCATCTACGCGGTCGCGCGCCGACTCGGATTGAACCTGCTGGCGGTCGGTATCCCCGTCGCCGCCGCGCTGTCCGTGATGCACGTCTTCCTGCCGCCGCACCCCGGCCCGGTCGCCGCGACGGAGTTCGTCGGGGCGAACCTGGGCATCGTGATGATCATGGGTCTGATCCTGGCGTTCCCGATCTGGTTCATCTCCGGCCACCTGTGGGGCAAGGTCGTCGACAAGCGTCACCGCATCGATGTTCCGGACGCAGTCTTCGCCAAGATGGTCGGTGAGGAAGAGGATATCGAGAAGCCGCCGAGCGCGGGCCTCGTGGTCTTCCTGCTGGTCCTGCCGCTGCTACTGATCCTGCTGAACACCGGGCTGGACGCGCTGGGTTCCATCGGCGTGGTGGACGCGGACTCCACCTGGGTGAATGCCGTCCAGGTGGTCGGGGCGACGCCCGTTGCGCTGCTGATCTCCGTCCTCGTGACGATCGTCGCGCTCGGCCTGCGCCGCGGCAAGAGTGGTACTGCCATCGAGAAGACGATCGACGGTGCCCTCGGGCCGGTCTGTTCCGTCATCCTGATCACCGGTGCCGGCGGCATGTTCGGTGGTGTGCTGCGTGCGACGGGTATTGGCGACGCGATCGCCCAGTCCTTCGACTCCCTCGGCATCCCGCTCATCGTCGCAGCATTCCTCATCGCCGCGGCCATCCGCGTGGCACAGGGTTCTGCAACCGTGGCGCTGACCACCGCGGCGGCCCTGGTGGCCGATGGTGTGGCGTCGAGCGATATGTCCGCTGTCCAGGTGGCTTGTGTCGTGATGTCGCTGGCCGCGGGTTCCGTGATTGCCAGCCACGTCAACGACTCCGGTTTCTGGCTGGTCGGCCGACTGCTGAACATGGACGTGAAGACCACGTTGCGCGTGTGGACGGTCCAGCAGACCATTGAGTCGGTTGTCGCCTTCGCCCTCGTGCTCGTGATCTACGGGGTTGTCAGCCTCGTGTGATCAACCGACCACCGTGCGCAGCCGCAGGGCGTTGATCCTGCCGAGCTCGCGCACGGTGGTCTCCCATTCACCGACGGTCGGGTTCTCCAGGCGCCGCTTGAGCAGCAGGAGGACCTCATTGCCGCCGATGCCTTGGGCACACACCAGGAAGATGTGGTGGAACCGTGCCTCGTAGCGACGCACCAGGTCGGAGATCTCGGCGAGGACCTCGGGAGGGGAGTCGAGGATGAACGCCTGCTCCTCGCGTGAGTAGGAGTCAGTCGTCTTCTCCCCGAGGACCGGGTGGGACTGGATACTGGTGATGATCTCGACGCGTGGCAGCCGCAGCAGTTCGCGGTGGGCGACGTCGAGCAGGTGCTCGAGGCTGCGGAAGGGTGCGGCTGCGGCAATGGCCGCGCCGAGCGGGGGTGAGTAGAGCAGGGCGCCGATCATCTCTGTGACCTCGGTGGGGGTCATCCTGTTGAGGTCGTCGACGGTGGTGACGGGAACGGTGTCAATCATGGTTCCCAGTGAACCGGCGGGTCGTTTCCGCTCCGTTTCGCGATGGTGAACTCCGATCGGTGGTGCCCCCGCACGTCCGGCCCCTGCACCTCTAGTGGTGCGGGGGCTTTCGTGCGCGCGGGGGTTAGTTCTCGTCGGGAGGTTCCTCGGTGGTGTCGTCTGTGTCGTCGAAGGTAGGGGCCGGACCGGTGTCCTTGACATCCGGACCATAGACCTGGGCCAACGGGCCGGTCGCGTGCGTGGTGTAGCGCACCCCGCCCGGGCCCTGCCAGTGGATCGTGAACCCGCCATCGGGGGAGGAACACCGCCAGGACCCCTCGGTTTTCAGCCGGTGGTGTGGACGGCAGAGTTTCTGCCCATTGCTCGGGTGCGTGGCGCCGTCGCTGGTGGGGTCGGTATGAGGGGAGTTGATGATGTGGTCGTTGTCGCAGAGCGTGGCCGGCACGTCACAGTACGGGAACCGGCAGGTCGCGTCCCGGCCCTCCATGTAGGTGCGGTGGCCCAGCAGGAACGGGTAGCCCGGCGACTCGGGGTAGTCCTGCGGGTCGATGGGGATCTCTTTGACCTTCTTCGGATCGCAGGCCCCTTCGAAGCGTTCGGCGGTGGCCGGGTTGATCCACCCGACCCCGGCGACGTAGCCGGCCCCGGTGCCGTGCACGCCGTCGATCGTTGCGCGGTAGAGGTGCACCCGGATTTCCATCGAGTTCGGGTTGTCGCCGAGTTGTTCGAGCATGACCTGTGCTTTGAGCTGGGAGCGGGTCGGTAGCTCGGAGCGTTCGTCTTCGGGGAGGTTTTCCTGAAGGCGGCGGGCGTCGGCGAGCATGACGCGGGCTTTCTTGTCGAGTTCGTCGTCGATGGCCGCCAGGGTGACGATATCGCCGCCGGTGAGGATCATCTTGTTGCCCCGGCGCTTGAGGGTGACGATGTCCTCCTGGGCCAGGGCGGTGTTGTCGGCCAGCACCGGGGCGGCATCCAGTATCGCCGCGCGTACACGGTCGCGGAGTTCTTGCAGGGTGACCAGGCGGGTGGTTTCGCGCAGCCAGGGGGTGACGTGGGTGTTGATTGCCGCGTCGAGGCAGGCGGTGATCTCGTCGTGGCGTCCTTTGGGCACGGTGGATAGTTGGGCGTTGATCATCCGGCGGATCAGGGCGAGGTGGTCGGCGGCGAGGATGCCGGTGGTGACGACGGCGCAGAAGAGTTCGAGGTTGCGTGCGGCGAGTTCGCCTGCGTGTGCGAAGCGGGTGGCGTCGTGTTGGGAGCGTCCGCGTAGGGCCAGTGCTGAGCCGAGGCGTTCGCTGGCCGGTAGTTGGCGCAGGTGGATGATCAGGCCCATCTCGACGATGTTGATGTGGCGCTGCAGTGCGTCGATGTCGACAGTGGGCGGTTCGTCGGTGGTGGTCATGTCCCTGTTTTCCCCCTTCTTCCATTTGTTGGAGGAAGTGTATACCAGGGCCCGGACATGAAACGTGCACCTGTTCGAACAGTAGTCGTTAGTGCACCATATACGGGGTTCCGCGGGGGTTATTGCGCCGGAAGGTCATCATGTCGTGGAAGATCTCGGCGGAGGAACGCTCGTCACTAGTCGGATCAGTGTCCGGACCGGCACCGTCAGAGTGCGCACCCGGGCGCAGCATCTGCGCGAGGTAGGACGGGTCGACCGTCGCCGCGCCGACGTAGCGGGCGGCGTGCACCTGCTCGGCGTTGATCCGCGTCCAGTCCACCGTCCAGCCGGCGTGCCGGAGCAGCTGGTCGAAGAAGTAGCGTTGCGTCCGGCTGTTGCCGTCCTGGAAGGGATGCACCATCGTCATCTCCGACCAGTGGTCGGCGACGGTGCGCACCGCCGCGTCGAGGTCCGTGTCCGACGGGGGCTTGCGGGCGATATCGCGGAGCACCCGGTCGAGTTCCTTGTCGACGTACTGGGCGCGGCACATCGCCATGCCCATCGCGCCGACCTCGGTGGTGCGCACAGCGCCCGCCCACGGGTACACGTCCTGCATCAGGTACGAGTGGACCCTGACCAGGTCATCACGGGTGAAACTGGTCAGAGGATCGCCACGCTCGATTTCGGCCAGGCGCAGGGCGGCGGTCCGTCCGGCCAGTGACTCCAGTTCCGGGAGGTCGGTGATGTCGAAGAAGTTCTCCGGAGCGCCGCCCGTCATGCTCCGGCCACCCGCTCGCGCAATTCACCGGCACGGGCGGAATCGCCGTAGCCGTCGTGCTCCAGCATCGCCAGCACCGAGTTATCGACGCTGGTCTCACCCCGGAAGATCCGCCGGACCTCAGCCTCGGTGTCCTGGTTCAAGGGTTGGCCGGCCATGGTCATCGATGCGTCGACGGCGGCGACTTTCTGGTCTTCGGTGCGGTGATCTGTCACGGTTCTCGTGGGCCTTCCTGTGGTGGTTGACAACCACCACAGTCTACCAAGGAAAAGCGACCTGAACTGCAGGAATGTTCTACTTTCCGGCCTTGATGGCGCGCATCCAGGTCATCTTCTTGCCGTTGTTGAGGATCGAACCACGGTAGATCCGGGCGACCAGCAGGAGCACCAGGAAAATGGTCAGCGCCAGCAGTGCGAAGGACGCGATCAGCAGTCCCAGCGACATGTCCCCGGAGGCGTAGCGCATCGGTGCGACACCCAGCGACATTGGCGGCACCCAGGAGAGTACCTGCATCACCGTGGAGTCCGGCACGCTCCAGCCGAAGATCGGCGGGTACATCACCGCGAAGAAGATCAGCATCACCGGCATCTGCGTACTGCCCAGATCCTCGGCCTTGCTGACCAGTGATCCGGCGGCGGCATACAGTGCGCTGAAGAAGAGCATGCCCAGGATGAAGGAGACCAGGAGCACCGGTATCGTCGCCGCGTGAACTTGTATGTCGGCGAGCATGCCCGTCATCCCGAGCGCGGCGAGTGCGGCGCCGAGGATCACCACGGTGCCGACGAATCCGACGATCAGCATCGCGAGGATCTTGCCGATGAGCAGGTCGATCGGACGGATGGTGGCGAGGATGATCTCGACGACGCGCGAGGACTTCTCCTCGGTCACCCGGCCACCCACGTTGCCGGCGAAGATCATGATGAAGGTCAGCACGACCATGGTGCCGAGCATGGTGGTCACCACGGCGGCGATATTGTCGTCCTGGGCGTCCTCGGAGACGTCGATGGTGGTCAGGGCCGCGTTGGGGAGTGCGGCGGCGAAGTCGTCGGGATCCACGCCCACGGCGTCCAGTGCTTCGTTTTGGGCGACGGCGGACGCCGCGGCCTGCGCGGCAGCGGCGACGGCCGGGTCCGGCGTGCCGTCGGCGATGAGCTCGAAACCGTCGGACGTGCGGACAAGCGCAGCGTCCTTCCCGTCCTGGACCGCCGACACCGCGGCGTCCCGGTCGTCCACCGCACTGACGTCGATACCGTCGCCGGCGATCTCGGAGACGACGGAGGAGTCCGTGCCACCGACGACGAGCTCCGGATTGTCGCTGTCTCTGCCGGTGAAGAAGTTGACGATGAACACCGCGGCGACCACGCCGACGAGCACGATGATGAAGGTGGCGATGATCGCCTTGTTCTTCGTGGCGACCTGGATCTCACGCTCGGTGACGGTGCGGATCGCGCCGGCGCGCGAGTAGCCGGAGGAGGCGGGAGCGGGGGTTCGCGCAGGGGTTCGCTCAGGGGTTCGCGTGGTCATGAGGAGACGACCTCCTTGAAAAGATCGGTCAGGTCGGGGACGCGGCGGGAGAAACCGTGGACGGTGCCCGCGTCGAGCGCGGCGTGGAGGATCTGCTGGTCACCGACGTGGCCGGCATCCAGGACGACGGACTCCGCGTCCGACTCGACGACCCGCGTGCCCGCCGGGTACCAGTCGCGCGCGGTGGTGCGGACCTCGTAGAGGACGGGGCCGCGGTCGCGCAGGTCGTCCACCGTGCCCTCGGCCTTCATCTGGCCCTTGGTGATGATGCCCACCCGGTGGCACAGCCGCTGCACCAGGTCGAGCTGGTGGGAGGAGAAGAGGACCGGCACACCCTCGGCGGCCTTCGCCAGCAGCAGCTCGCTCATCACCGAGACCGCGACGGGGTCGAGACCGCTGAACGGCTCGTCGAGGATGAGCAGCTCGGGGTGGTGCACCAGGGAGGCGGCCAGCTGCACGCGCTGCTGGTTACCGAGGGAGAGCTCCTGGAGTTTGGAGTTGGCGCGCTCGGTCAGGCCGAGCTGTTCCAGGAGTTCATCGGTGGCGGTGGTGGCGGCCTGCTTGGTGAGCCCGTGCAGGCGTCCGAAGAAGATCAGCTGGTCGGCGATCTTCTCCTTGTCGTAGAGGCCGCGTTCCTCGGGCATGTAGCCGATGGTGCGGCGGATGTCGTCGTTGATCGGGGTGCCGTCCACGCGGGCTTCCCCGGTGTCCGAGGTCAGCACGCCGAGCGCGATGCGCATGGCGGTGGATTTGCCGGCGCCGTTGGATCCGACGAAACCGTAGACCTCGCCGGGGCGCACGGTGAAGGTCATGTCGGTCAGGGCGCGGACGGCGGAGTCGCCGCTGCCGAAGGTCTTGTTGAGGTGGTCTATTTCCAGGGTGGGCACGGTTGCTCCTCTGGTTGTGGGGACGTGATGGCCAGACTAGTTGTTTGCTGGGGGAACTGGAACGGGAACCGGAACGGGGCCGAAGGTCGTGGCGTAGGCGATGGTGGGTGTGGCGATGGAGAGCATCGTCCCGAGGATGGTCAGCAGGCCGCCGGTGTAGACCCAACGGTCCAGGCTGTCCGGGTTCGCGACAGCGATGATGATCATGAAGAACGCGACGATCATGAGGAACGATGTGGTCCAGCCGTAGGCGATGGATTGCCATGTGCTTAAGACCTTCGCCTCGTACTCGTCGAGCTCGGAGTCCGGGGCCATGTCGCGGGTGTTGATCACGGTGCGTAGCATCGTCCAGCTCACGCAGACGATGACGGTGAAGGGCAGCCATGCGAGGACGAGCGGCAGCCAGATGACCTGTGCCAGGGCGGTGACCACCCCGAGCACGAGGGACCACAGGTAGATCCTGATCAGGAGGCGGACACGGGCCTCGGTCCGCCAGGACGGTGCCTGGGTGGACAGGGTCTTCTCGCGGAGCCGCCAGCGCTCGGCTTGGCGTTCGGCGCGGTTCTCCGCCCAGTCGTTGACTCTGGTGAGGGCGCTCATGGCTGATCCTTCCGGTAGATCTCGGTGGACATGGGGCCGAACTCCGTGCGGCTGAACACCGCGGCGACGGGGAGGTCGAAGACCTCGCAGACGCGGAAGGCCAGGTCGAGGCTGGGGGAGTGGTCGCCGCGTTCCAGTGCGCCCACGGTCTGGGGGTTCACGTCGATGAGTGTCGCCAGGTCGGCGCGCGACATGTCCCGTTCCGCGCGCAGCACCCGGATCCTGTTGTGGATCGGGGCGGCAGGCTTCTTCTTCGAGGACATGACACAAAGTGTTGTATAAACCCAACGACTTGTCAAGAATTTTAGGTGGCGGACGGGCCAGGGGCAGGCCTACGCTGGCGGCCATGACCAACGCAGAAACAGCACAAACAACACAGACAGTCACCCTCAACGACGGCCACGAGATCCCGCAGCTCGGCCTGGGTGTGTGGGAGCTCTCCCCGGAGGACGCCTACGCCTCCACCCGCGCGGCGATCAGCGCCGGCGCCCGCCACATCGACACCGCCGCGGCCTACGGCAATGAGCCGGACGTGGGACGCGCCATCGCCGACGCCATCGCCGAGGGTGAGGTCACCCGCGACGACCTCTACGTGACCACCAAGCTCTGGAACGCCGACCAGGCACCGGGCAAGGCCGCCGGGGCGATCGACACCTCCCTGGCGAACCTCGGTCTCGACCACGTGGACCTGTGGCTTATCCACTGGCCCGTGCCGTCCTACGGCCGTTACATCGAGGCATGGCGCGCGCTGATCGAGGCGCGCGAGGCGGGCAAGACGACGTCCATCGGTGTGTCGAACTTCTACCCGGAGGTGCTCGACGAGATCATCGACGCCACCGGTGTGGTCCCGGCCGTCAACCAGATCGAGCTGCACCCGGGCCTGTCCCAGCAGGCGCAGCGCGCCGACGACGCCAAGCGCGGCATCGTCACCGAGGCCTGGTCCCCGCTGGGCCGTGGTCTGCTCGACCACCCGGTCATCGCGGCCGTGGCAGAGGAGGTCGGGGCGTCCGCCGCGCAGGTCATCGTGCGCTGGCACCTGCAGCAGGGCATCGTGGTGTTCCCGCGCTCCAGCAAGGCCGAGCGGGTGAAGGAGAACCTCGCGGTGGACGGTTTCGAGCTCAGCGACGAGCAGATCGACCGCATCACCGCCCTGGACGACGACGAGGCCGCCGCCGGACGCGTCGGCGCGGACCCGCGCGAGGCGTCCTTCGGTGTCCCGGAGGAGTGACCTGCCCCTCGTTTGAGGTGTTCACCTCACCGCCGCCGGAACTTTCGGGGACAATGGGTTACCGGAGAACAACCGGACGGGAAGGCAAGTGAGGGTATGGCAGAGGCACAGGCGGGATCAGGGGTACGGGTCACGCGCGACGGCACCGCGCCGGGAGTCGGCATCATCACGCTGTGCCGTCCGGAACGGCGCAATGCGCTGGACGCGGACGTGTGCGTGGCCATCGCCGAGGCGGTGGAGGGCTTTGTAGCGTCCTGCTCCGCCGATAACGCCGACGACCCCGTGCGCGTGATCCTCCTGCGTGCCGAGGGGCCCGCCTTCTGTGCGGGCGCGAACCTGAAGGGCGGGGTGTACGCCACCGACTTCTTCGGCAGCCTCGAACGCATGCTCCGGGCAATCACCGAGGCCCCGGTGCCCGTGGTCGCCGACGTGCAGGGCCCGGCGGTCGGCGCGGGCTGCCAGCTCGTGCTCGCCTGTGACCTGCGGGTGATGGGCCCGAAGGCGCGGGTGTGGGTGCCGGCGGTGCACCACGGCTTCAGTCTGGACCGCTGGACGGTCGCCCGCGCGGTGGAACTGCTCGGCGGCTCCGTGGCGCGCAATGTGCTGATCGCCGGGGCGCAGGTGGGACAGTCCATGGCCGTGTCCACCGGGTTCGCCATCCTCGGCGGGCCTGCGCACGATGCCCTGGAACTGGTTCGCACCATGGCCGGCCAGGCGCCGATGCCGATGCACTACTTCAAGCTGGCGTTGAACAATCCCTCGCCGGATGAGGAGCTCGCCGGGGAGATCGACCGGCTCGGCGGGTCCTGCTGGCTCAGCCGCGACGCCGCGGAGGCGCGTCGGGCCCGTGAGGAGAAGCGTCCCCCGGTTTTCGAGGGACGGTAGGTTTTCGAGGAAGGTAGATGGCGGTGTCCCAGAACATCGGCGGTGCCCTGACCGGGCTGAGTTCGGCGGAGGTGGCGCAGCGCGTCCGTGAGGGCAGGACGAATGAGGTCGGACGCAGTACCGGCCGCAGCGTGTGGCAGATTATCCGCGCGAACGTCTTCACCCGCGTCAACGCGATCCTCGGCGTGCTGTGCGTGATCGTGCTGTCCACCGGATCGTGGATCAACGCGGCGTTCGGCCTGCTGATCATCGCCAACTCGGCGGTGGGAGTAATTCAGGAACTGCGCGCCAAGCGCACGCTGTCGAACCTGCGCATCGTCGGGGAGACGCAGCCCAGCGTGCTGCGCGACGGGGAACGCCGCACCGTGCACCAGTCCGAGGTCGTGGTGGACGACCTGATCGTGGTGCGCACCGGCGATGAGATCGTGGTCGACGGCCCGCTGGTGGCCGTGGCCGACAGCGGCTTCTCCGTCGACGAGTCACAGCTCACTGGTGAAGCAGACGCGGTGTCCAAGCAGGTCGGCGACGAGGTGCTCTCCGGATCCTTCGTCTCCGCCGGCACCGCGGTGTTCCGCGCCGGACGGGTCGGGCAGGACGCCTACGCCGCCCAGCTCGCCGCCGAGGCCAGCGAGTTCTCGCTGACCGACTCGGTGCTGATGAGCGGCATCAACTCCATCCTGCGGGTGATCACCTGGCTGCTGATTCCCACCGGCGTACTCACGATCTGGACGCAGCTGGTGCGTTCCGGCACCGGCGTGCGCGAGTCGATCCTGTCCATGGCGGCGGCGATCGTGCCGATGGTCCCCGAGGGGCTGGTGCTGATGACGTCCATCGCCTTCGCCGCCGGGGTGGTGCGCCTCGGCAGGTACAAGGCGCTGGTCAATGAGCTCGTCGCGATCGAGGGCCTGGCCCGGGTGAATACGGTGTGCACGGACAAGACCGGCACGCTGACCACCAATGAGATGGAGTTGGACGGCGTCTACGCCGCCGACGGATCCGAGGCGTCGCCCGCGGCGCGCGAGGCCTTGGGCCGCCTGGTGGCGTCCCAGCAGGACCGCAACATCACCGCCGAGGCGATCCTGGCGTCCTACGGGGACGCCATTCCGGAACCTTTCGCGGGCACCGAGATCCCCTTCGGGTCGGCGTGGAAGTACTCCGGCGTGCAGCTGGAGGACGCCGCCTGGATCCTCGGCGCGCCGGACGTCCTGCTCGCCGACGGGGTCGCCGCGGCGACCGCCCGCGAGCTCGGCGACCGGGGGCTGCGCGTCCTGGCGTTCGGGCGGGTGGACGGCACGCCAGGGCAGGACGTGCCCACACTGCAGGACCCGGCGCTCGTCGCGCTTGGCCAGCAGCTGCGCCCCGACGCCCGCGAGACGCTCGACTTCTTCGATACCCAAGACGTGGACCTGAAGATCATCTCCGGGGACAACCCGGACTCCGTGGCCGCCGTCGCCCGCGGTGCCACCGACCACGAGCTACATGCCGTGGATGCCCGTGATCTCGACGAGCTGTCGGAGGAGGACTTCGACGCCGAGGTCGCCCGCGCCAACGTCTTCGGCCGGGTGCGTCCCGAGCAGAAGCAGCAGATGGTCGGCTCGCTGCACCGCGCGGGGCGCACGGTGGCGATGACCGGCGACGGGGTCAACGACGTGCTGGCGTTGAAGAAGGCCGATATCGGCGTGGCCATGGGGGCGGGCGCCCCGGCGACGCGCAGTGTGGCGCAGCTCGTGCTGCTGGACAACCGGTTCTCCGCGCTGCCGCGGGTGGTGGGGGAGGGGCGCCGGGTGATCGGCAATATCGAGCGGGTGGCGAACCTCTTCCTCACCAAGACCGTGTACTCGGTGGTGCTGGCGCTGGTGGTGGCGGTGCTGGGCATGTCCTTCCCGTTCCAGCCGATCCACGTGACCATCACCGGCTGGTTCACCATCGGGATCCCGGCGTTCATCCTGGCCTTGGCGCCGAATAACGAGCGCCCGCGGGACGGCTTCCTGCGCCGCGTGCTCGCACTGGCCGTGCCGTCCGGCGTGCTTGTCGGCGGCATCGCCGTGGCGATGTGGATCGTGGTGTACCCCGGTGGCGACGCCCCGGCGATCGAGCGTGCGCAGGCGGGCACAGCGGTGCTGTTGGCGCTGATCGTGATGGGGCTGTGGGTGCTGGGCATTGTGGCCCGGCCGCTGGTGTGGTGGAAGGTGCTGCTGCTGGTGGGCTGCGTGACCGGCTACGTGCTGCTGTTCACGGTGCCTTTCCTGCGCGAGCTGGTGCTGCTGGAGCCCGGCAATACCGGCCTGATGCTGACTGGTCTGGTGGTCGGCGCGGTGGGCTGTGTGGCGATCGAGGCGGTGCACCGGCTGGTGCAGTGGTGGGCGCGTAGGACACAGGAAATGCAGGAAGCCAAGGAAACACAGGAAACACAGGAAATGCAGAGTGAGGAGGCCGTCGATGCGTGAGCCGCAGGAGGTCGCGCGTGAGCGCGCGGAGGAGTTGCCGGGGGCGCGTCCGACCGCGCCCTTCGGCCCGGACTGGGAGGTGCACAAGGTGCACGGCAAGGTCTTCATGCTGCTCACGGAGGTCACCGGTGAGCCGATCGTGATCCTGAAGTCCGACCCGGTGGAGGCGACGGCGCTGCGGGCGCAGTACGGGCTGATCACGCCGGGGTACCACATGAATAAGCGGCACTGGATCACCCTGAAACCGGGGAACGGTGAGGGGCTCGAGGGTCTCGAGGAGGATCTGGTGCGCGAGCTGGTGACCGAGTCCTACCGTCTGGTGGTGGCCAATAACCTGCCGCGGAAGCGCTGGCCGATCGACCCGGAGACCTTCGGTAAACCGGGAAAAACCCAAAGTAGTTGACACGTCATCTACTTTGGGTAGATCATGGGGACATGGACTTCGGAATCTTCACCATCGGTGACGTCACAGCGGACCCCACCACCGGACGCACCCCCAGTGAACATGAGCGCATCGCCGCCACCGTCGAGTACGCGAAAAAGGCAGAGGAGGTCGGCCTCGACGTCTTCGCCACCGGCGAGCACCACAACCCGCCCTTTGTCGCCCCGGCGAACCCGCCGATCCTCATGGCGCACCTGGCGGCGGTGACCGAGAATATTCGCTTCTCTACCGCCACGACCCTGATCACCACCAACGACCCGGTCCGTCTGGCCGAGGACTACGCCTACGCCCAGCACCTCACCGGCGGACGCATCGACCTGATGATGGGCCGCGGCAACACCGGCCCGGTGTACCCCTGGTTCGGCAAGGACATCCGCCGGGGCATCCCGCTGGCCGTGGAGAACTACCACCTGCTGCGCCGGCTGTGGCGCGAGCAGGACGTCTCCTGGAAGGGCGAGTTCCGCACGCCGCTGCAGAACTTCACCGCCACGCCGCGTCCGCTGGACGACGTCCCGCCGTTCGTCTGGCACGGCTCCATCCGCTCCCCGGAGATCGCCGAGCAGGCCGCGTACTACGGCGACGGCTTCTTCCACAACCACATCTTCTGGAACATCGAGCACACCGCCCAGATGGTGAACACCTACCGCGAACGCTTCGAGCACTACGGCCACGGCTCAGCCGACCAGGCGATCGTGGGCCTGGGCGGGCAGGTCTTCATCGGCGATACCGAGCAGAAGGCCAAGGAATTCTTCCGCCCCTACTTCGACAACGCCCCGGTCTACGGCCACGGCCCCAGTATGGAGGACTTCACCCGCATGACCCCGCTGACCGTGGGAACGGTCGACCAGGTCATCGAGCGTTACCTCGGCTACGCCGATGCCGTGGGCGACTACCAGCGCCAGATGTTCCTCGTCGACCACGCGGGACTGCCGAAGGAGGTCGTGATGGAGCAGATCGAGATCCTCGGCACCGAGGTCGTCCCGGTGCTGCGCCGTGAGCTCGAGGCCAGGCGTCCTGCGCACGTGCCGTCCGGGCCGCCGTCCCACGCCTCCCTCGTGGCCGCGGGAATGGACGACCCCTTCCACGACGTTGACCCCGTGAAGGAGAGGAGCACGAAGTGAGCAATCTGGAGAGCGGGCCGGGCAACGGTCCGGGCAAGGTCCGGACGCTGGTCGTCGTCAACGCGGGGCTGAGCAACCCGTCGAGCACCCGCGACATCGCCGTGCGTGTGGCGGACGCCGCGGTCGGTGCTGGTGCTGCACGTGGGGCAGTGGGCGCAGCCGTCGAGATCGTGGACCTGCGCTCGCTGGCCGGTGACCTGGCCACGTTCATGACCACCATGATCCCCACTCCCGAGCTGGACCGTGCCCGCGCACTCGTCTCCAGCGCAGATGCGCTGATCGCCGCCACGCCGGTCTTCCAGGGCAGTTACGCCGGACTGTTCAAGATGTTCTTCGACACCCTGGAGAAGCATTCGTTGCGGGGAGTGCCGGTCAGCCTCGTCGCCACCGCCGGCACACCGCGGCACTCGATGGTGCTGGACTACGCCATGCGCCCGCTGCTGTCGTTCCTGCAGGCCACGGTCCTGCCGACCGGTGTCTTCGTCGCCACCGGCGAGTTCGGCGAGGCCGGGTCCGACGGGGAGGACGGCGACCTGCAGGAGCGCATCGCCCGCGCCGGGCGTGAGCTCGCCGCCGAGTTGGGTACCGGGGTGGTGGGTGGAACCGCGGCTCCCGCCGCCCCCTCCTCTGATGACGCCACTGACGACGCCGACACCAGCGGTATCGGCGGCTTCGAGGCCCTGCTGAAGGCGCACTCTGGGGTTTAGCGCCAGTGAGCCGAGGAAACCCGGTGTGCTCGTCAGCCCACCACTTTTTTCATCAGGCTCTCCATCGGGCCGGGCTTGTTTGCACGTTCCAGTAGAACAGCGAGGATGAGCGACACCAGCCACGCGGCCGTCGCCACGCCGAGTGCCCCCAGGGCGCCGACCGGCAGGCCGAGTAGATCGGACTGCAGGGCGACGGCGACGAGCACCGAGTTGAGTAAGTAGAAGGTCAGGGACCGCTTACCCATCGCCATGATCGCCGAGGGAACACGCTTCGAGGCGGCGACTATCTTGTCGCTGAACAGGGCGAACAGAGCGACATAGCCGGCACCGCCGGCGACCCCGGTGAGGATCTGCAGGGAGAATACGAGACCTTCGGCGGCCCACGGGACCTCCACGACGTTCAGCATCACCAGGACAGACGGCACCGCGCCGAGGACGGAAGCGGTGACTCCGCCGACCGCGATCCGGGTGAGCAGCGGACGGTTCCGGTCAGGTTCTTCCAGGAGCCGCGCATTGGCCGCCATGTACCCCAGGACCACCAGAAGGATCAGCGGGTAGGTTACCGCGAGGAAGAAGGGGTTGAACGGCACCCCGACGATCCGCTCGATCCAGTCTTCTGCGGTGGAGTAGCCCGGCATCAGGAATCCGTCGGGATCCTCCTGATGACCGAAAGCTTGGAACATCATTCCTACGGTGACCGTGACCAGGTAGAACGCCCCGGTGATGACGGCGGCCCAGGCGAGTGTCCGCTGGGAGCGGAACAACAGCCACCCGGTCAACAGAATCGCTAGTCCGTAGGAGGTGAGTATCTCCCCGGGGAAGACCAGCACGGCGTGGACGGCACCGACGGCCAGCAACATCCACGCCCGTCGCCGTAGCTGGAACACGGTGTCGAGCCGGTCCACGTTGCGCTCGCGTTGTCGACGCACCGTCCAGGCCAGACCGTAGCCGAAGAGGATGGCGAACATGGGGAAGGCGCGGTTGTCCAGAACTATGGTCGACATGGCCGTCGCCGCACCGTCCCACCAGGGTTGACCGGTGGTGACCGCGCCGAAGCCGAGCCCGGCATACACCATGGCATAGGCCATGGCGATCAGCAGCAGCATTACGCCGCGGGCCAGGTCGGGGGCGGGGATGCGCCGGTTCGGCTCTGACGGGAGTACCTGTGGTGTGGGACGTTCGGTCGTGAAATCGTCGAGCAATCCGGGTGCGGAGTGTCCGGCGAAGTCTGTGGAGCCCCGGACCCCTACGTCTGGAATGTCGTAGCAGCCGTAGCCTGCGGCCGTCATCGCGGAGACGGTGCGCAGCCCCAACCTGCGCTGTAGGGGTGACTCCTTGATCGCGATTGTGCTCACTGCGTCTCGGCGAAGGACGAACGTCGCGCGATTGAATAGTCCCACCCGGACCACCAGGTAAGGGCCGACGATCGCATGGCCCAAGGTTCGGTACGCGATGACCGCACCGGTCAGTGCCAACGCCCAGAAGGCGAGGGCGGCCGTGATGCTCCAGGCGGGGAGGGTGCTGGTGCTAACCACGATCCCCAAGACCGCCGCGACGGCGAGGCTGAGAAGTGTGGCCCACCACAACCGACGGAACAACGCGCTGCGAGGGTGGCGCCGCAACGGGGTATCGAGCAGCGAGGCATCCTCACCCAGGACGGCGGTGGCAGTTCGGCGAGCGAGGTCGCGGTGGACGCGCGGAAGAATCGCTGCAGGATCAGACATGGAGTTCACGTCAAGTCCGGTGGTGATGACATGGGTGTCGGTGACACCCAGCCACCGCCAGACGAGGGGCTCGGCGAGCTGCACTCCGCGGATGCGGTTCTCGTCCCGGTTGACCTCGCGGGTGGTGAACAGCCCTTGTCGGGTACGTAGTTGGGTTCCCTCGGGCCCGGGGACCCGGGCGAGCTCGAACTTCCAGAACTCGGTGAAGAAGTTGATGGTGAGGCCGACCCACCCCAGCAGCGTCACGCCGACTATCACGACGACGGCAACGCCCAGCCAGCCCAGCGACCCCCAGTCATAGAGACCGTCGACTAGGCCGACGAGGTCGACCCCGACGGCAGTGAACAATCCGAATGCACCGGCGATGAGACCGAGGGCCATCAGGTAGGCCCACACGTTGAACATGTTGTAGATGACCCAGCGAGGGTTCATCGTGGCGAACACCCGCTGGGGCCGTTCATCGGGTTCGTCGTGGGCCTCGTCTGAGGTCTTGTCCGAGGCCTCGTCGTGCAGAGCCTCGGGCTGCTCGGGTGCAGTCGTGGGGGAGTTGTTTTTCGTCGGGCTCAATAGCTTGGACTGCAGGGTGAGTGCGTCGTCGGCGGACAGAGCGTCGAGGGTAAAAGCGGACTCGCCGGCTGCGGATTGCTGGCCGGCACCGACCTTGACCATCCTCATGCCCGACAAGCGGTGGCGTAGTTTGGCCTCGACGTCCACACTGCGGATGCGTTCGCGTCGCAGCGAGCGGTGCTGCCGGTAGACCACTCCGCTGCGCAGTTCGATGTGTGTGGAAGTTACTTGGTAGCGGGTGAAAATCCAGCGTAGTGCGTCCGACACAGCGGTGAAGATGCCGAAGGCGGCGATGGCCACCAGCGGCCAGGCGATGTCGGTGATTCCGTCGTCGGCGATGACCAATGTGATGAGCATGGGTGACAGGGATAGGACGGTGAGTACCAGGTCGACCCAGATCACCCGTGGGCTCAGGCGGCTCCATGTGAACGTGAGATCTGAGGCGCGGTCACTCATGTCGCGTCGCCTGGGGTGAGCTCGGCTATCTCGGTGAGCTTGAGGGCCACCCGGTCAGCGGTGGACTTGGCCAGCCCGCTGATCTCCACTGCACCGGACGATGATGCCGTGGTGATCTTCAGGGTGGATAGCCCGAGGATCTGCTCCAGTGGGCCCTGGGTGGCGTCCACGGTCTGCACCCGTGACAGTGGGGCAGCCCGCCATTCACGTACCAACCATCCGGTGCGCGCGTAGACGGCGGTTTCGGTGGTTTCCCAGCGGTGAACGCGGAAGCGCCAGAATGGTTCAACGAACAGGCCGACCAGCCAGAACAAAACGACGAGAACAACTGCCAGGGGAACGAATCCCCTGAGGGACTCGAAGAGCCAGGCGAGGGCGGCGATGACGACGAACGCCAGAACTGCGATCGCGGTCGACTGCAGCATCCACCAACCGATCGCTTTGCGGGCTATCGGGTGGGCGGGTTCGCGCAGTAGCGTTCGGGTTGGGTCGGTCACGACACTTCCTTTCTGATCGCGTGCCGGATGAAGTCCTTGAGGGTGTCGATTTCGTCGGACAGATCCTTTCCGGGGTCATAGGCCCATGAGTTAATCGTCCCGTCGATGCAGCGCAGGACGATGTTGGCGACGCTGACCGGGTCGAAGTCGCGCAGTTGGCCATCCTGTTGGCCGCTCTCCAGAATCTCCGCGAGGCCGTCGACCGTCTGCTGGCTGTCCTCGTCGTAGCGTGAGGAGCCGTCGTCATTTCGGTGGTTGGCCATGATTGCAGCCATCGCAAAGAACTCGGTGGGATTGGACGTGAAGAACTCAAGCTGTGTGCTCACCCAGGCATTCACCTGTCCTACCCCGGTCGGTTCAGCGAGGATGCGGGGCTCCATGTACTCCCAACCGCGGACAAAGTAGTCGGTGACCATCTGCTCGAGCATTTCGTCCTTGTTGGTGAAGTGATAGGTCACCACGCCCTTGCTCACCCCTGCCTGTTTGGCGATGCGTGCGAGCGATGCCTTGGCGAAACCCTCGTTTGCTACGACCTCGGCCGTGGCCGTGAGAATCTGCGCGCGCCGCGCACGCTCGATGAACGACTGTCCATCTGGTCCATTTTTGGTCGACATGGTTCAAGATTAAACCAACTGGTCTAAAGCGGCAATATGCCCAGGAAATTCTGGGTGCCGGTTTCTGGCACTCTTGGGTCTCAACGCCGTGGATTTCCGTGGCGACGACGCCCAAGGAGACGCCACCGTGCACGCAGCAACTACAGCGACCGCATCGAGAACCCTGCTGCGACGACTGCTCCCGGCCCTGCTGATCTTGCTGTGGCTCGCGGTCGCGGCCATCGGCGGCCCGAAGTTCGGGGAGATCAGCGAGGTCGCCACCAACGACCAGTCGTCCTTCCTGCCCGAATCCGCCGAATCCACGCAGGTCGGCGAGCGGCTGGCGGACTTCCAGGACTCCGGCTCCGCCCCGGCGATCGTGGTGCTCACCGCTCAGGACGACACCTCCCTGGACCCCGCGACCCTGGCCGGCCTGGCTGATCTGCCCGACCGTCTCATCGCCGCCGTCGACGGGCTGGGGGAGGGCACCGGCACCGAGGCCAGCCCGCCGATCCCCTCGGAGGACGGTGAGGCGGTGCAGCTCATCGTCCTGCCGCCGGAGAACGTGGCCCCGGCGGACGCCGTCGACGCCCTGAACTCAGCCTTGAACTCAGCCCTGAACGAAGCTCTCCCGGACACCCTGGACGCCCGCATCACCGGCCCCGCCGGGTTCAGCGCGGACCTTTCGGAGGCCTTCGCCGGTATCGACGGCCTGCTCCTTCTCGTTGCCGTCGCCGCGGTGCTGGTGATCCTGGTGCTGGTGTACCGCTCGCCATTCCTGCCGTTCATCGTCCTGCTGAGTTCGATGGTGGCCCTGTGTGCCGCGGTGCTGGTCAACGTGGCCCTGGCGCGCTCCGGGGTCGTGATGATCAACGGCCAGATCCAGGGGATCCTGTTCATCCTGGTCATCGGCGCGGCCACGGACTACGGGTTGCTCTACACCGCACGCTACCGCGAGGAACTGGGACGTCACCCGGACGCCTGGTCGGCGACGGTGGCGGCGTTGCGTGGCACGTGGCAGCCGGTGCTCGCCTCCGCGGCGACGGTGAGCGCGGGGCTGCTGTGCCTGCTGCTGTCCGACCTGGCGTCCAACGCAGGGCTCGGACCGGTGGCCGCGGTGGGCATCGCTGCGGCGTTCCTCACCTCGTTGACGTTCCTGCCGGCGGTGCTGGCGCTGCTGGGGCGCCGGGTCTTCTGGCCGCGCGTGCCGCACGACACGCACAACACGCAGGACGCACCGGACGCCGCAGCGTCCGGCGGTGGTTTGTGGCCGCGCGTCGCGGGCGTCGTCGGACGCTACCCGCGCCGCATCGCCGCCGGCGTCGGCGTCGTCCTGGTGGCCGGGTGTGCTGGTCTCTTCGCCCTGGACGCCGACGGCGTGCCCACCAGCGATTACGTGATCGGGCAGAGTGATGCGCGCGATGGGCAGAGCGTCCTCGACGAGCACTTCCCGGCCGGTTCCGGAGCACCGACGTACGTGCTCACACCCGCCGGGAACCAGGACGAGGTGGAGTCGGCGGTGGCAGCGCTGAACGGTGTGGCGTCGGTGGACGCCGCCGGCGCTGACTCCCCGGAAGGACGCACCGAGGTCGACGGAGACGTCTTGCTCGAGGTCACGCTCGCTGACTCCCCGTACTCCGATGCGGCGGAGGACACCGTGCGCGAGATCCGCGCGGAGGTCGGGGACTTCGGCGCGATGGTCGGCGGGACGACCGCCACCGAGCTGGACACCAAGGAGACCTCCGTGGCCGACCGCACGCTGATCATCCCGATCGTGCTGCTGGTGATCACGGTGATGCTCGCGCTGCTGCTGCGCGCGGTGGTCGCACCGCTGGTGCTGCTGGCCACCACGGTGCTGAGCTTCGGTACGGCGCTGGGCGTGGGGGCGGTGATCTTCTCACTGGTCGGGTTCAGCGGGTCTGATCCGTCGGTGCCGCTGTATGCGTTCGTGTTCCTGGTGGCGTTGGCGATCGACTACAACATCTTCCTCATGACGCGGGTGCGCGAGGAGTCCATGGTCCACGGCACGCCCGAGGGGGTCAGTCGCGGGCTGGTGAGCACCGGTGGGGTGATCACGAGTGCGGGTATCGTGCTGGCCGCGACCTTCGCCGCGCTGCTGGTCATCCCGATCCAGTTCCTGGTGCAGCTGGCGATCATCATCTCCCTGGGTGTGCTGATCGACACCTTCCTGGTGCGCTCCTTCCTGGTACCGGCGTTGACGCACATTCTCGGCGATCGGATCTGGTGGCCGGGGAAAACCGGTAGGGTGCGTGGACATGAGCCGCACAGAACTGGTGACCATGCTGATCCTGCCCGAGGTGGAGCAGGAGGTGATCACCGAGCTGGAGCGACGCCTGGGGCGTGACGTCGGGGTGGTCTTCACCGACGGGGACCAAGAGGACACCGCTTCCCTGGTGGAGCAGTGGACCATCGAGCACCCCGGACAGCCGGTGGGGCAGCGGCGGATACGGACGATCGGTTCGGGTGTCACGGGCTTCACAGATTCCGAGGCGCAGCAGGTGGCTGAGGCGGTCGTGGACATCATCTGCCCGCACGCACGCGAGGAGGAGCGCCAGCTTCAGGCGGGCGAGCTGTTCGAGGTGACACCCGACGAGATCCCGTGGTCGGGGCACACGCTGTTGTGGGAATGAGAGAAACCGCCGGTCGTCGTGACCGGCGGTTTCTCGGGGAGTGCCCCAGGGCAGATTCGAACTGCCGACACCCGCTTTAGGAGAGCGGTGCTCTATCCCCTGAGCTACTGGGGCGCACCGCAACAGTGTACCGTGCCGGGGCGGCGGCGTCGGAAACGAGGTAACCCGAGGTACCTCAGCGGGCTTCCGGTGCCTCCTGAGCCGCGGGTTGTTCCCGCTTCGGCCCGATCACCGGGGCCAGCAGCGGGAAGATCAGCACGGTAAGCGCCCCGCCGGCAACGAGCAGGGATGCCTCGTCCTGCCCGATGATCCCGGACGAGGTGGCCACTCCAGTCACGGCGACGATGATCGGCAGGCCGGTGGCCGAGTACAGCGACATCTCGAACTTCTCCCGCCAGCCGGTCAGTCCCGACCCGGTGTTGGTCCACAGTTCGCGCAGGAAGATGGGCATGCCGCGGGCGATGAAGATCGTCGGGACGATGGCGAGCACGAACCACGTTTTGTCGGTGATGACTCCGGTGTCGATGGCCATGCCCGAGGTCACGAAGAAGACCGGGATGAAGACGCCGTAGCCGATGGTCTCCATCTGCTCCTCCAGCCCCGGACGGTAGGCCTCCGGCACGATCTGGTGCAGGATGATGCCGGTGGCGAAGGCACCGAGCACCACGTCCAGGTCGAAGACGGCGGCGACGGCCATCAGCACGGCGAGCATGAGGACCACCGAGCGGATCACGGTCTGGTTCGTCGAGCCGGCACCGTCGCGGATCGCCCACCCGATCCACGGGGTGAGCGTCCGGACCGTCCTGGGCAGCAGGGCGACGACGATGGCGACGACGAAGAAGGCGGCGAGCACCGCGGCGCTGGCCCACGTGGTGCGGGCCGACAGCAGGATCGCCATGGCGATGACCGGGGCGAGTTCGCCGATCGCGCCGTGGATCATCACGCTGTCGCCGACCCGGGTGCCGCTGAGACCGTTCTGTTTGAGGATCGGCATCAGTGTGCCCAGTGCAGTGGAGGTCAGGGCGATGCCCAGCACGATGGAGACTCCGATGTCTCCAGAGGTCAGCAGCATTGCCGCGCCGAAGCTGAGCACCAGGCACATCGCCCAGGTCAGCAGGGCGTGGCCGCCCTGGCGGGATTTGAGCATCGCCGGGTTGATCTCCATGCCGGCGAGTAGGAAAAGGAAGCCAAGTCCGAGTTCGCGCAGCAGGTCGACGGCTTCGCCATCCGTGGCGAGTTCGAAGCCGAAGGGGCCGATCACCAGTCCGAGGATGAGCAGGAAGACGACGGCGGGGACGCGCTTTCCGGTGAGGAAGGCGAGGACGGGGGCGAGGAGTCCGGCTCCGGCGATCCAGGCGAAGGAGACGAGGGCGTCTGTCATGTTGCTGAGCCTACCGGCCCGTTTCTCTTGGGTGGAAACGGATGTCGGCGGACCGAAAACACCGCCGCCCCCTCCCCGTGTGGTGTGTGGGGAGGGGGCGGCGGCGGTATGTGGTGTGTGGTGCGCGGTGTGTGGTGACAGTGGTGGTGTGCCGGTGGTGGTGTCGCTGGAAGGTTGTGGCTTAGTGCTCGACCACGGCCTCGACGCCGACGCCGGTGAGGGAGCGGACCTCCATCTCGGCCTGCAGCTCTTCCTTGTGGTCCGGCTTGCCGAGGTAGGTACCGACGATGCCGGCGAGGAAGCCGAGCGGGATGGAGATGATCGCCGGGTTGGTCAGGTCGATGAGAGACCAGTCAGAGTTGGCGAACATCGCCGTCGGGGTACCGGAGACGGAGTTCGAGAAGAACAGCACGACCAGGGAGGAGATGAGACCCACGTAGATCGAGGCGACCGCGCCGGTGGTGTTGAAGCGCTTCCAGTACAGGGAGTACAGGATGGTCGGCAGGTTGGCCGAGGCGGCGATGCAGAAGGCCAGGGAGACCAGGAAGGCCACGTTCTGGTCCATCGCCAGGATGCCGAGGATGATCGAGGCGATGCCGATGACGACCACGGTGATCTTGGAGACGCGGACCTGCTCGGCCTCGCTGGATTGCCCGCCACGCAGCACCGCATCGTAGAAGTCGTGGGCGACGGAAGCCGAGGCGGTGATGGCGAGGCCGGCGACCACGGCGAGCACGGTGGCGAAGGCGACCGCGGATATCAGCGCCATGAAGACCGATCCACCGAGTTCGAAGGCGAGCAGCGGTGCTGCGGCGTTCGCGCCACCCGGGGCACTCTCAATGCTGTCCACACCGACGTAGGCGGCGGCAGCGAAGCCCAGGATCAGGGTCAGCAGGTAGAAGCCGCCGATCAGGACGATGGCCCAGGTCACGGACTTGCGGGCCTCACGGGCGGTGGGCACCGTGTAGAAGCGCATCAGCACGTGGGGCAGGCCAGCGACGCCGAGGCACAGGGCCATGGCCAGGGAGATGAAGTCGAGCTGGCCCATCAGGGAGCCGCCATACTTCATTCCGGGCTCCAGGATACCGGCTGCGTTCTCGGTGCCGGCCTCGGTGTGGTTGTCGATCGCCATCTGCAGCAGCTCGGAGAAGTTGCCCTTGACCATAACCATGATGATCACGGCCATGATGAACACACCGGTGCACAGCAGCACGGCCTTGATCATCTGCACGTAGGTGGTGCCCTTCATTCCGCCGATGAGCACGTAGGCGATCATCACGGCACCGACGATAGCGACGACGGCGGCCTGGGCAGGCTTCTCGTGGATGTCGAGCAGCACGGAGACCAGTGAGCCGGCACCGGCCATCTGGGCGATCAGGTAGAACAGCGACACGAACAGTGTCGCGAAGGAGGCGGCCATTCGGACCGGACGCTGCTTCAGACGGAAGGACAGCACGTCGGCCATGGTGAACTTACCGGTGTTACGCAGCGGCTCGGCGACGAGCAGCATGGCGACGACCCAGGCGACGAAGAAGCCGATTGAGTAGAGGAATCCGTCGTAACCGTTCAGTGCGATCGCACCGACGATGCCGAGGAAGGATGCCGCGGAGAGGTAGTCGCCGGCGATGGCGAGACCGTTCTGCGTGCCGGAGAAGCTTGCGCCACCGGTGTAGAAGTCCTTGGCGGAGTCCTTCTGCTGGGACTTGCTGGCCCGGGTCACGATGTACATCGTGATCACGATGAAGCCGACGAAGATGGCGATATTGAGGATGGGGTTGCCCGCATCCGCCTGGGCAAGGAGATGTGTCTGCATGTTTTCTCTCAGTTCCGTGTCAGCGGGGCTTACGCCGGGGTAGTGCCGGTCTCGGCGAAGTCACCGGTGCGCTCGAGGCGGTCACGCAGTGCTGCGGTACGCGGCTCGAGCTCACGGTCGGCGTACTTCACGTAGGCGTAGGTGATGGCGAAGGTGGTCACGAACTGGAGCAGGCCCAGGATGATTCCGACGTTGATGTTGCCCCAGACCTTGCCAGCGAAGAGGTCGGGGGCGAACATGGCGAGCAGGACGTACGCTGCGAACCAGAGCAGCGCGCAGATCGTCACGGGGAAAGCGAAGCTACGCTGCTTTTTGCGGAGCTCCTGGAACTCGGGGCTCTTCTGCGCCTCGACGAACTCCTCGGGGGTCGGTGTGTGCCGGAGGTCGGGTGTCGACATCGGCTCCCTTTCTGTCAGTGATAATGGTCACAGCCGCGCTGTGGATGGGTGTCAAGTTACAGAACCCAAGGAAGCCATTTCAAGGCCAAATGTGACTGGGCGGGGGCGATGAACGCAGTGCACCCCCGCTTGTCGTCCTGACATGCGCCTAAGCAGGAGACAAACGGGGGTGGGTACTGGGAGGGGTGCGTCGCAAATGTGCGGCAGGCCCTCCCTAAGTGTTTCCGAAAATATGTGCTTATGGGTGCACGCTGTCGTTAACCGATCTCGGCGAGCTTCGCTCGGACATCGTCGGCCGGCGGGTTGGTGGCGTGCGTGCCGTCGGAGTACTTCACGGTGGGCACCACGCGGTTGCCGTCGTTGACGGACTTGACCCACTCGCCGGCATCCGGGTGCTCCTCGACGTCGATACGCTCGTACGGGGTATCGGTGGCGTCCAGGTCAGCGGTGAGCTGCTTGCAGAAGGGGCACCAGGTGGTGGTGTACAGGGTGACGGACATGGGATTGCTCCTTGATTACTTGCTGTTCGTGTTCGTGTATTCGCAGATACGGTAGCGCAGCGGGTCTTCCCCGGTCAGGGCGGTGCCCTTCGCCGAGTCCAGCCACGGGCCGTCGGTGACGGTGAAGGAACCGTCCTCCAGCGTCGCACGCATGTCGGGTGCAGCGACGGTGAAGCGCTCCGGTGCCCCACAGGCGATCTCGGTGACCACCACCCGGTCGGCGACCGGCAGGCACTGGCGGTAGATCTCCCCGCCGCCGAGGATCCACACCGTGGGCACTGTGGACGCGTCCGCACCGGCGACGCGGTAGGCGGCGGCGATGGCCTCGGGGATCGTCGCGCACACCGTCCCACCCGGGGCGTCGTACGAGGTATTGCGGGTAATCACCACGTTGTCGCGTCCGGGGAGGGGACGAAAGCGCGGGTCCAAGGCCTCCCAGGAGATCCGGCCCATCACCACCGGTGCGCCGACCGTGGAGTTCTTGAAGTGCTCCAGGTCCTCCGGCAGGTACCAGGGCATGTCGGTGCCGTCGCCGATGATGTTGTCGGTGGTCTGCGCCCAGATCATCGCCACCTCGACGTCGTCGGGCAGCCCGGCGGCGCGCAGTGCGTCCCTGGTTAGTGCATCCCTGCTCTGTGCGGTCTCGCTCATGCTGACTGTATCGTCCTTCCTCACACCGCCACCGGGGCCTTGATGCCCGGGTGGGGGTCGTAACCGTCCACGGAAATGTCGTCGAAGGTGTAGCTGAACATGTCGGCCGCCTTCGTCAGCGACAGCGTGGGGTAGGGGCGCGCCTCCCGGCTGAGCTGGCGTTCCACCTGCTCCACGTGGTTGTCGTAGATGTGGCAGTCGCCACCGGTCCAGATGAACTCGCCGACCTCCAGGCCCGCCTGCTGGGCGAACATGTGGGTCAGGATCGAGTAGCTGGCGATGTTGAACGGCACACCCAGGAACATGTCCGCACTGCGCTGGTAGAGCTGGCAGGACAGCTTCCCGTCCGCCACGTAGAGCTGGAACATCAGGTGGCACGGCGGCAGAGCCATGTTGTCGAGCTCGGAGACGTTCCACGCCGAGACGATATTGCGCCGCGAGTCCGGGTTCTGCTTCAGCGTCTCCAACGCCGCGGCGATCTGGTCGACGTGTGCGCCGTCCGGGGTGGGCCAGCTGCGCCACTGGACGCCGTAGATGGGCCCCAGGTCGCCGTTGTCATCGGCCCACTCGTCCCAGATGCTCACCCCGTGCTCGTGCAGCCAGGACACGTTGGAGTCCCCGCGCAGGAACCACAGCAGTTCACCCACGACGGACTTCAGGTGGACCTTCTTGGTCGTGATCAGCGGGAATCCCGCCGACAGGTCATAGCGGATCTGGCGGCCGAACAGGCTGCGTGTGCCGGTGCCGGTGCGGTCGCCCTTGGCGTTGCCGTCGGCGAGGATCTCGGCCAGGAGATCCTCGTAGGGCGTGGAGATGGGGGAGGTGGAACTCATGGTGTCCAGAATAGGTGTCGGTGGCGCTGGTGGCACCCGGCGGGTCACAACACCTTGCGCAGCGGCATCAGGGCGATCTCGGCGACACGGGACAGCGGGTGCTCATCGCGCCAGGACGTGGAGTTGACCGTCTCGCAATGCTCGATGTCCGCGGTGAAGATCTCCTCCAGCGTGGCCGCGAAGTCCTTGTCCGTCACCTCCATGTTCGTCTCGTAGTTGAACGACAGCGACAGTCTGTCGATATTCGCCGTACCCACCGTGGACCACTCGCCGTCGATGGTGGCGGTCTTGGCGTGGATCATCGTGGTGGCGTACAGGTGCAGGGTGATGCCGTGCTCCAGGATCTCGCCGTAGAACCCCCGGCTCACCCAGTCGGCGATCATGTGGTTGGACTCCTTGGGCACCATCAGCCGCACGTCCACCCCGCGGTCGGACGCCCGGTAGAGCGCCTGCAGGATCTGCTGGTCCGGGATGAAGTAGGGCGTGGTGATCCAGATGTGATCGCGGGCGCGCTCGATGGCGGTGAGGTACATATTGCGCAGCGGGTACACCAGCTGCACCGGCAGATTCGCCACGACCTGGATCCGGGAGTCCCAGCTGTCCGGGGCGGTCCAGGGGATGTCCCCACCGTCCGGCCACTTCTGGTTCCACACCCGGGTCACCGCGTTGCGCAGCCCCCAGGTCTTCGGGCCGACCTGGCGCACGTGGGTGTCGCGCCAGTGCCCGGCGAACTCGGAGCCGATGTTGTAGCCACCGACGAAGCCGGTGTGATCGTCGACGACGAGGATCTTGGAGTGGCACACCCCGGTGGTGCGCACCGGGGCGGTCCACAGTTTGCGGGTGACCACGGGCAGGCGGGCGACGTGGACCTTGTCGGAGAAGTTGCGGTAGAACGAGCGCGGCACCACGAGGTTGCCGAGGCCGTCGTAGATCACGTAGACATCCACGCCGCGCTCCGCGGCGGCGTTGAGCGCCTCGATGAACGCCAAGCCGTCCTCATCGTTCTTCCACATGTAGTTCTCCATGACGATGATGTCCTCGGCGCTGTCGATGGCGTCGACCATGTCGTCGTAGAGGCTGCGACCATCGGTGTAGACGGTCATCTCGGAGTCGCCGACGGTGGCGGAGAAGGTGCCCGGACGTGGGGCTTCACGCTGCTTGCGCCCCTGGCGCCGGACGAGGTCAGCGGTGAGTGCGGGCAGGGCGGCGGCCGCGGCGAGCGCGGCGGCGCCGCTCACGGCGAGGCCACCGTAGGTGGCGGCGGTGCGGGCGGAGATCATCCCACCGAGTGTAGAGAAGTCGGGAGAACTACGCGGTGGTGTACGAGCCGTTCTCCGCGGTGAAGCGGGCGACGGCGGCGAGGATGTCCTCGGCGACGTCGGGACGGCAGATCAACAGGTCGGGGAGGTAGGTGTCCTCGTTGTTGTACTTCAGGGGCGAGCCGTCGAGGCGGCTGCAGTGCAGGCCGGCGGCCTGGCAGACACCGACCGGGGCGGCGTTGTCCCACTCGTACTGGCCGCCGGCGTGGATGTAGGCGTCATTGTCGCCGAGCAGGACGCTGATGGCCTTGGCGCCGCAGGAACCCATCGTCGTGAGCTCCACGCCGAGCGCCTCGGCAACGTAGGGGGCCACGTCCGGCGTGCTGTTGCGCGAGATCACGAAGCGGTTCGTCGGCGCCCCGGCGACCGCGCGGGATTCCGCAGAAGTGAACACCTGCCCCAGGTCCGGCATACCGACGGCGGAGACGGTGACGGTGCCCTTCACCGCCAGGGCGATGTGCACGGCCCAGTCCTGGCGCACGCCGGCGTACTCGCGGGTGCCGTCGAGCGGGTCGATGATCCACACCCGGTCTTTGCCGAGCCGGGAGAGGTCGTCGGTGGCCTCCTCGGAGAGGACGGCATCGTCCGGGCGGTGCAGGGCCAGGGACCGGGCTATCCAGTCCTGGGCGATCGCGTCACCGGCGGCACCCAGGTCTCCGCCCCGCAGAAGTCCCACGTTGCGGACCCCTTTGAGGATCTCTCCGGTGCCCTGGGCAAGGCGACCGGCAAGGGTCTCGTCGTCGATGAAGCGCGTCATGGGTACCTATTGTAATCGCAGAGGCGTGGAGAGACAGCGGAAAGTGTCGTGAAGTCTGCCGACTATGCCGGAGCAGGGGTTTTGCGTGCCACAATTTTCATGTCCGTGCCGCGTGGTTGACTGGTGGGCATGACAGACGCCCCCGATCCGCTGGACCGTTTCTCCGCCCCGGTCGCCGCCTGGTTCCGTGAGGTCTTCACCGAGCCGACGGTGGTGCAGTCGCAGGCGTGGGACGCAATCAGCCGCGGCGACAACGCGCTGGTCGTCGCCCCGACGGGTTCGGGTAAGACGTTGGCGGCATTCCTGTGGGCGCTGTCGAGGCTGACCTCACAGGGGCTGATGAGCGGGGCGCAGGACGGTGCCAGCGCGAGCGCCGGCACGCGCGTGCTGTACATCTCCCCGCTGAAAGCCCTGGGCGTGGACGTGGAGCGCAACCTGCAGGTCCCGCTCGCCGGTATCGCGCGCACCGCCGCGGCGTCCGGCGCCGACATCGCGCCGGTGCGCGTGGGCGTGCGCTCCGGCGATACCCCGCAGGGCGAGCGGGCGAAGATGCTGCGCACCCCGCCGGACGTCCTGATCACCACCCCGGAGTCGCTGTACCTCATGCTCACCTCCAAGGCGGCCGGCACATTGCGCGGGGTGGACACCGTGATCATCGACGAGGTCCACGCCGTGGCGGGCACGAAACGCGGCACCCACCTGGCGCTGAGCCTGGAGCGGCTCGAGCAGATCGCCGAGAACCCCGTGCAGCGGATCGGGCTGTCCGCCACGGTGAACCCGGTGGACACCGTCGCCGCTTTCCTCGGCGGGGACCGCCTTGTCACGGTGGTCAACCCGCCGACCACCAAGTTGTGGGATGTGCGGGTGCGCAGCGTGGTCGAGGATTTCCGCGACCCGCCGGCGCTGGAGGACGTGGCGGCCGCGGCGGGGGAGAGCTCGGGAGACGACGCGGATGCAGTACCGTTCGACGAGGCACTCGACGGCCCGTCGTTGATCGGCGAGGGCGTTGGCGGGGTCACCGACGCAGGAAGTGGCTCACGGGTGGCGTCCGGCGTGGACCGCGAGTCCGCGCTGCCGCAGCAGAAGTCCGTGTGGCCGCACGTGCAGCGGGCGATCTACGAGCAGGTCATGGACAACCGTTCCACCCTGGTGTTCGTCAACGCCCGGCGCACCGCCGAGCGGCTCACCGGCGCGCTCAACGAGATGTGGGCGATGGAGCACGACCCGGACTCGCTGGCCCCGCCCACACGCCGCGACCCTGCCCAGCTCATGGCGCAGTCCGGGGCGGTGCCCGGCGCCCCGCAGGTCATCGCCCGGGCGCACCACGGATCGGTGTCCAAGGATGAGCGTGCCGATATCGAGGCAGCGCTGAAGGACGGTTCGTTGCGGTGCGTGGTGGCCACCTCGTCGCTGGAGCTGGGCATCGATATGGGCCTGGTCGACCATGTTGTGCAGGTCGGGGCGCCGCCGAGCGTGTCTTCGGCGGTGCAGCGCTGTGGGCGCGCCGGGCACTCCGTGGGTGCGGTGTCACGCGCCACGATCTACCCGCTGCACCGGGCGGACGCGGAGGTGGCGACCGTGATCGTGGACCGGATGCTCGCCGGTGATCTGGAGCCATTGAGGGTGGTGGCCAATGCGTTGGACGTGCTGGCGCAGCAGACCGTCGCCGTGGCTGCCCAGGCGGCGGCGCAGGTGGGGGCGAAGGTTGGGGATAGCGACGGGACGGTGGACGTGGAGGACTGGTTCCGCATCGTTCGGCGTGCCCACCCCTACGCCGCCCTGCCGCGCGAGGCCTTCGACGGGGTGCTGGAACTGGTTAGCGGCCGGTACCCGTCCACCGACTTCGCCGAGCTGCGCCCCAAGGTGGTTTACGACCCCGCGACCGGGGCTTTCGAGGCGCGTCCCGGTGCCCAGCGCACCGCGGTGACCTCGGGCGGGACGATTCCCGACCGTGGCCTGTTCGGCGTCTTCCTCCCCGCCGACGGCGATGCGAATACCGGTGGCCGGCGTGTCGGTGAGCTCGACGAGGAGATGGTCTACGAGTCGCGGGTGGGCGACGTATTCACCCTGGGGGCGTCGTCCTGGCGGATCGCCGAGATCACCCGTGACCAGGTCATCGTTACCCCGGCGGCCGGGCACACCGGGCGCCTGCCTTTCTGGGTGGGCGACGCCGAGGGCCGTCCCGCCGATCTTGCCCCGGTGCTCGGCGCCGCGCGTCGCGGTTGGGGCAGGGGAAAAGACGGTGACCTGCGCGGCTCGGACTTCCTGGACGACAACACCCGGCGCAATCTCGACGACTTCTACGCCGGCCAACGCGAGGCCACCCAGGTTGTGCCCGATGAGCGCACCATCTTGATTGAACGTTTCCACGACGAGGTCGGCGACTGGCGCGTCGTTGTCCACACCCCCTGGGGACGCTCGGTGAACGCGCCCTGGGCGCTGGCGATCGGCGCGGAGCTGTCGCGGCGCTCCGGCATCGACGCGATGGCCGTCGCCGGCGACGACGGCATCGTCCTGCGACTGCCCTATACCGAGGACGCCCCGGGCGCGGAGCTGCTCACCGGTGGGGCCGGTGGTGGTGCAAGTGGTGGGGCAGGTTCAGACGCCGCGCCGGTCGTCGCCGAGGTCACCGACGCCGTCGGATCGTCCGCCCTGTTCGCCGGGCGGTTCCGCGAGTGTGCCGCGCGCGCCCTGCTGCTGCCGCGGCGCAACCCGGGCAAACGTCAGCCGTTGTGGCAGCAACGCCAGCGCGCCGCCCAGCTGCTGGACGTCGCTCGCCCGCACCCGGAGTTCCCGATCATGGTGGAGACCATGCGCGAGTGCCTGCGCGATGTCTACGACCTGCCCGCCCTGGAGGAGGTCGTCGCCGCGGTGGGTACCCGTGCGATGCGCGTCGCCGAGATCACCACCGAGACCCCTTCGCCTTTCGCCGAGTCCCTGCTGTTCAGCTACACCGGGGCATTCCTCTACGAGGGCGACTCCGCCGACCGGGCCGCGGCGCTGACCGTGGATCCCGCCCTGCTCGCCGCAGTGCTGGGGGCACGTGGTGAGGGCCTGGTGCTCGACCCGGACGTGGTCGCGGAGGTCGTCGACTCGCTGCAGTGGCTGGCGGAGGGACGTCGCGCCCGCACCGCCGAGCAGGTCGTGGACATGCTGCGCGCCCTGGGGCCGCTGGCACCTGAGGAGGTGGGCCGACGTGTGGACCCGGTCGAGAGAGAGACGGTGATCGACCAGGTGCGGGGCATGATCCCGCGGCGGGTGTGCGAGGTCAACGTCGGTGGCGTGCCACGCTGGGCAGTGGTGGAGGACGTCGCCCTGCTGCGCGACGGGCTCGGTATTCCCGTGCCACCCGGTGTCGCCGCTGCGCGCGAGACGGTGGACGACGCGGTCGACCAGCTCGTCCTGCGCTGGGCGCGCACCCACGGCCCGTTCAGCGCTGCCGAGGTGGCCGCCGAGTTCGGCCTGGGTGTGGCCACCGCCGACTCGCTGGCCCGGCGGTGGGTCAGCGGTCGACGCCTGGAGTCCCATGAGAATAGGGGAGAGAACCAGGGCGGCAACCAGTACGTGGACGCTGGCGTGCTGCGTCGGCTGCGCGCGGCCACGTTGGCCAAGGCCCGCGGGGCACTGGAACCGGTGAGCGTGCAGACCTACGCCGCGGTGCTCGCCGACTGGCACGGCCTGGGTGTTGGGGAGCGCGAGGACCTGCCTGGGGTCATCGAGCAACTCGCCGGGGTGGCGTTGCCCGCCAGTGCCTGGGAGACCGTGGTGCTGCCCGCGCGCATCCCCGACTACCGCACCGGCGACCTGGACGACCTGGTGGCCGCAGGTGAGATCCTGGTGGTGGGAGCCGGGGCGACCTCGGCGACGGACCCGCGCATCATGCTGCTGCCCGCCGACCTGGCACCCCTGCTCGTGGAGGAGACGGGCGCCGATGAAGGTGCAGATGCTACGGAGGATCCCGTGGGACCGGTGGCGTCCCTGGTGCGCGACCGTGTCGGCGGGGGCGGGGCATTCCTCGCCGCCGAGATCGAACGCGGGTTGGGGGAGACCAGCGACCACGACGCGGTGGACTCCGCCATCTGGGAACTCTTCGACGCCGGGCTGCTCATGCCGGACTCCTTCGCCCCGATCCGGGCACGGTTGGCCGGCACCGGGATCACCGACCGGACCGGTAGCAGAGCCGGTGGGACCGGTTCCGGCGCGCACAAGGCACCGCGACGCAACCGCGGCCGCGGCACCACCCGACGACTGCGGATGGGACGCAGCACCTTCGCCCAGACCGTCGCGTCCCAGGAGGTTCGCTCGCGCCGGGCGGCGATGAATGCCCACGCCGGAGTACCCGGACGCTGGTCACAGGTGCCCGTGGCAGAGGGCGCGGCCGCCGAGCGCGCGATCGCCACCGGTGAGGCGTGGCTGGACCGCTACGCCGTGGTGACCCGCGGCGCGGTGATGGCCGAGCACACCGAGGGCGGATTCGCCGCGGCCTACCGGATGCTCACCGCCTGGGAGGACAACGGCACCGTGCTGCGCGGCTACGTGGTCGACGGACTGGGCGGGGCACAGTTCGCCTCCCGGGAGGTCATCGACCAGCTGCGCCGGGCCGAGGAGAACACCGCCTCCGGCGACGGGGCGGCCGCCCCGCGGCTGCTCGCAGCGTCCGACCCGGCGAACCCCTACGGAGCGGCGGTGCCCTGGCCGGACGTACCGGAGGACGCACCGCGTCCGACCCGTGGTGCCGGCGCCCTGGTCGTCCTGCGTGACGGTCGGCTGCTGGCGCACCTGACCCGGGGCGGGCGCACGGTCACCGTGTTCACCAGGCCCGGGCTGTCGGACGCTCCGACACCGCTAGACCCCGGCGACGTGGCCGGCGTGGTCGCCGTGCTGTCCGATGCGGTGCAGGCGGGCAGGCTGTCGCCGGTGACCGTGGAGCGTGTCAACGGGGTGGACGTGATGGGTGTGGCCACCGGCGTGTGGACCGAGGCCGGTGCCCGGTTCACGCCGAAGGGGCTGGTCGTGCGGTGACGTGGGGGAGGCTCAGCAACGGCGGGAGCGACGGTAAAGTGACAGTACAGATCCGACTACGGGCTGATAAACGGCTGTAAAAGCAAGCGAGGGGTTGCTTGCGATGCAAGGGAGGGGTGTCGTACGCTAATGGCGAGACCGCAGAAGTACAAGGACGTCGCACGTTTTCTCCGCGGTGCGGGGTGGAAAATGCAACGTCGAGGCAAAGGAAGCCATGAGGTCTGGGTAGGGCCGGATGGTGGGAGAATAGTTGTCCCCCACCACAGGGAAGTGTCTGCCGGGATCATCGGGGACATCGTAAGGAAGGTCCCCGGAGCCCCGGACAACTGGAAATGAGGCGTTGCATGAGTGTCAGCATTGAAGCGACGGTAGAGCGTGACGGCCGCTGGTGGGTTATCCGAGTGCCCGAATACGACATCAGTGGTCAGGCAGCTCGACTCTCTGAAGCGGAGTCGGTGGCGAGGGAAATCACGTCACTGTGGCTGGGCATCGAGGAGGAGGACGTCGTCGTGTCGCTGACACAGCGTGTGCCGGATGACGTCACACTGGCACTGCGACAGGCTGAGGAAGAGGGGCGTGCAGCCCGGGAGCTTGCAGCGCACGCAGCTTCGGTGAAGGCTGCGGCCGTGCGGCGGTTATTGCAGACTGGCATGCACCAGAACGAGGCCGCTGAATTGATTGGGGTATCTCGGCAACGGATTGCGCAGATCGCCCGTGCAGGGCAGGAGGTGTAGGCGCGGCGCGGCTCCGTGATGCCCTGTAGGAGTAAGAGGAAACCCGGAGGGCAGTCCGCGGTCAGAGGTGCTGCTGGGCCCGGTCCAGATGCGCGGTGATCCCGCCGGTCATGCGCTTGCGGCCGAACGCCCGCAGGACAGCGCGCCGGGTTTCGCCATCCGAGGCATTCGGGGTGCGCGCGGCGATGATACGCCACGCATTGGCGATCTCGACGGGGCTGATGTCATCGAAGGGCCGGTCAGCGTCGGAGTCATTCGGCCGGAACTCCCGCCAGCTTTCGGGGGTCATGTCGGACGGCCAGATGAAGTCGTCCTCATCGACGGCGAGCCCAATCTGCCGAAGTTGGCGGGCGATCTGCTGCTTCTTCTTGGGACCGCATCGGGACATCCCGAATGACCTGGTCGTCAGTGTGACGAGCCGCTCGATACTGATGGGGCCCTCGAACTCGGCGATCTCGGCGGCGACTCCCCGTACCTGCATCTTGGCGGCCTTCTTGGGAAGGTCGTCGATGACCTCGGAGCCCCCGGCGGGGACGACCTCCCACGCCTCGAACTCATAGCGCCCGTTGCCGATGGTTGGCGTGTTGGTCGGGTCAGCACCTTTGCTGTCGGTGCGATGCAGGTCGTCGGCGCTGGGGGCGGTGTAGTCGGTCTTGCGCTTCGTGGGCTGATCGGCGGGCTGCACGGTGGGGAGATCAGGCAGCGAGACTGATGCTCGCGATGCCTCGCCGTGCGCCGCAACGTAGGCGGTGAGGAGCCTGGTCCGTTCCTCCCCGAGGCTGTGCGCGGCCCCGGCATCGCCGAGGGAATTCAGGAGGCGTGCGCCGAAGTCTGCGGTGCGGACCGCGTCGAGGTCGGTGAGGATGTCGTTGTGTGCCCACCGGTTGCGGATGATGCGAAGCTCGCTGGCGACGGTACTGACCTGGCGGAGCTGGTCGTCGAAGGGGTACCCGAGTCGACCGAGCCTCTCGGTGAGCATGCGGAGCTGGGACTGCAGGTCGGTGCGCTTGTAGGTCCGCGCAGAGCGCCCGCGGGAGTGATCGAGTTCGGTCAGTAGGCTCGTCCACTCCCGTCCCCGGAGTCGGTCCTGCAGTTGTCCGGTGATGAGTGGATCGAGGCGGCGGGCGAGACGGGTGAGGATCTCCGAGACCACGATTGTCGGGGAGGTAGTGGTGCGGGGAGACTCGGGCATGTGATTGATTGTGCCATCTCGTCGTGCCGGGAAAACGGAGCCTCACGGTGTCCGCACTGTGCTGGTGGTGCTCGCGAAGCTTCGGTCGCGTCAGCAGCCGAGCAGGGCGAGGGGAATGACGGCGACACCGTCCGGGCGACGGTAGGCGTACTGGCCCGAGTAAAGAACAACGAGGTCGACGACGTCATCGGGGAACTGGTCGCGGAACCACAGCAGGTGCGAGCCCCGGGGAGCGATAGATCCCTGGAGCTGTGGCTTTGCGGGCGTCGCGCCAGGATTGGATCCGCCGACTGGCGCTTTGGGTCGGGCTGGTCATCTTTCAATGGATTGCGTACCGAGTTCCGGGCGGGAATCGGGTCGAGGACCCAGATTTGCGAGAGGATGCCAGGGAATCCACTGACCGCGATCGCCTCTGTCTAGTCGGGGAGTGCGGCGGCCGAGGTTTCGCTGATTCTGGGGTTATTTCCGGACATGAGGTCAGTGAAGCTGACAGTAGCGGTGAAGTCCCCGCGTTCGAACAGGGACATGGGGCGCATGCGCAACGAAATGACCCGTCCGGCCTCGGGGCGGCGCTTCCCGTGACGAGGAATCTGCCTGCTGGCGCATGGCGGTCGGCCGGATGCCGGACGGCGTCCCACGTCACAGGTGGGTCCTCGAGCCGCTCGTGCAGGGCTGCGTCGGGCACGTGGGGGAGGCCGCCCTTGCTCGATATCGTCGCAGGTAGACAGTGCTACTAGTCCATACTGCGTTCCGCTACTAGTCCATTTTTCGGCCTCTTACTAGTCCATATTGCGCTCCGTTACTAGTCCATTTTGTGAGCGGATGTCGGGGCACGCCCTCTGGGGGAGGCCCTGCCGGTGCCCCCGGAAAGGAAGCCTCCGGGGTGGAAAGATATTCGCTCCGTACGAACTGCCGTAGGTTCCGGATACTTATTAATCATTTTCGATAGTTACGCGCTGAAGTACATTGAGTATTACCGATAGGCGCGCACTATTGACCGCTCGATAACCATTAAAAACTGCACATACCTACAAATATTCCATATCAAATGGGGGAATGTCGCGCCCAATTGAAGTTCGGGGTATCTTCAAAATGTCCTGCGCCTACGGTGGCGAGACGAGGAATTGTCTGACGGAATTCCTCCGGGAACTATTTCTGTACGAAAGGCACTTCAGTGGAGAAGAACAGCACGGCGGGAAAGCGCAAGATCAGGCGGGCGGCCCTGGCCGTCGTCGCGGCGTGGAGCGTCGCCGTCGCCGGCACCGTGGTGGTCAGCCCGCAGGCTCAGGCGGCCCCCGCCCGGAACCTGGTCACCTTCGGTGATTCCTACATGTCCAACCCCACGCCCGCCGAGACCGTCGGCGCGAAGGTCCGGTTGGCCGCAGAGAACGCCGGCATCCCGCTGGACAACCCGGTCACCGCACCGCTGACCCAGTACACCGCCCACGGTTGCGGTCAGTCGCCGACCAACGCCCCGCGTCAGATCGGCCGGATGAAGGGCCTGACCGTCAACGACTACTCCTGCCCCGGAGCCATGGCCTACTCCACCGGCGCCCCGGCGATGACGCTGCGCGGCGAGGTCGACAACGCCCTGGCCGACCGCGCGCTCAACGCCCAGACCAGCAACGTCGTCATCCAGTTCGGCTTCAACGACTCCTATAGCTGGCTGATGGGCAAGGTCATGGCCAACGGCCTGCCCGACACCTACCTCAACCTGCAGCAGCGCTACGCCGAGCAGAAGGTTCTGTGGGACCGCGCGATGAACGACGCGATCAACCGGATCAAGGCCGCCGCCCCCAACGCCCGGGTCACCATCGCCAGCTACCCGACGATCTCCAAGCCCGACACCGCCGAGCAGTGCCTGCTGCACGTCGAGATGATCCCCGGTGACATCGGCATCCCCGCCTTCTGGATCCGTGACGCCGAGGTCAACATCAGCAACTGGTCCAAGGCACTGGTCGCAGCACGCGCCCGCGACAACGTCGTGCTCGCCGACCTGCGCGGCGCCACCGCCGGCCGCGGTGAGTGCGCCCCCGACAACGTCCGGCTGATCGCCGGCGTCATCGACACCACCAACCGCTCCGGCTACAACCTGCCGGTGCACATGACCAACTGGGGCGTCACCCGGTCCGCTGAAGTCATCGCAGCGACCTTCTAACTCCCACCCCTTCCGAGACCTCCGGCCCAACCCCGGGGGTCTCGACCCCTGAAAGGATGCAACATGCACAAGCACGGAACCCGCGTGTCGGCTCGCACACAGGTCACCCAGATGGTCGGCTCACTCAAACCCCTGGTCAAGGCCGGCGTGCTGCGCACCGGCGGGCCCAAGGAGTCCGCCGGACTCATCGGCGCGATGGGTAACTGGGGCATGTCCCTGGCCGCCCTGGCCGAGATGGGCGCGACGTCCTTCCCCGAGCGCACCGCCCTGATCGACGACCGCGGCGCGATGACCTACACCCAGCTGCGCGACGACGCCCGCGCCCTGGCGCGCACCCTGCGCAGCTACACCACCGGCGACGGGCAGGACGTCTCGTCGATCTCGGTCATCGCGCGTAACAGCCGCGGCCTCGTCCTGCCGCTCATCGCCGCCGCCTACCTCGGCGCCGAGGCTAAGATCCTCAACCCCGGTTCCTCGCTGTCGCAGTTGCAGGACATCGCCCGCGAGTACCCCAGCGACGTGACCTTCATCGACGCCGAGTTCGGCGAGGTCCTCGCCGAACTCAACGCCGACAACAAGATCGGCGTCGCCGAATGGTCCGGTAGCACCCACGACGCAGAGACGCTCGAGTCGCTGATTACCGCAGGACGCGGCGCGTACCGCCACGTCGCGCTGCCGCAGCGCCCGACCCAGGCGTCCACCGTCATCATGTCCTCCGGCACCCGCGGCGTCCCGAAGGCGGTCGTCCTGCCGGTCCCGCGCACCCCCAAGGTGCTCGGCAGCATCCTGGAGCGCATCCCGTTCCGCTCCGGCGACGTGATTCAGCTGTCCGTGGGCATGTTCCACGCCTGGGGCTGGCTGAACCTGCACATCTCCATGGCCACCGGCTCGACCCTGCTGACCCGCCGCTGGTTCGACGTGGACACCGAGGTCGCCGACATCACCGCCCACAAGGTCACCGGCATCGTCTCCGCCGCGGTGTACCTGCGCCAGGTCCTCGCCGGCGTCAACGACGCCAACGTGGACGTCACCGGCGTGCGCTACATCGTCTCCGCCGGCAACGCCATCGCCCCCGAACTCGTCGTCGAGCTCAACGAGCGCTTCGGCGACCGGACCGGGGTGGTCCACAACTTCTACGGCTCCACCGAGCACGGCCAGATCACCCTGGCCACCGCCGCCGACATGGTCACCGACCCCACCACCGCCGGACGCCCCGGCCCCGGCGTGCGCCTGGAGATCCTCGGCGACGACCTCACGCCGCTGCCGGACGGTCAGACCGGCGTGATCTACTCGTCGAACTCCATGACCTCGCTGGGCTTCCTGTCCGACAAGGACTCCGGCGACGTGGTCGACGGCATGCTCTCCACCGGCGACAAGGGTTATATCGACGCCGACGGCAAGCTTTACGTCTGCGGTCGCGCCGACGACATGGTCATCCGCGGCGGCGAGAACATCCACCCGCGCGTCATCGAGGAGTTCCTGCTCACCCTGCCGCAGATCGACGACGCCTTCGTCATCGGCCATCAGGACGACGTGGTCGCCACACTGAACGCTTTCATCGTCGTTTCTTCTGAGGTTTCCGACGACGAGATCAACGCCGCGGTGCTCGCCGGGGTCAACCAGTTCTGCTCACTCGACAACATCGTCCGCCTCGACGACCTGCCTCGCAATGACTCCGGCAAGGTTGTCCCGCGCCTGCTGCCGCAGGTCGGCGACAAGGCAGACAACGCCTCCTAGGAAGGAACACCATGTACTACTCCAACGGTAACTACGAGGCCTTCGCCCGCCCGCGCAAGCCCGAAGGCGTCGACGACAAGCACGCCTGGATCGTCGGCACCGGCCTGGCCGGCCTCGCCGCGGCGACCTTCCTGATCAGGGATGCCCAGATGCCCGGCAAGAACATCCACCTCATCGAGGAACTCCCGCTGGCCGGTGGGTCCCTCGACGGTGAAGAGCGCCCCGACATCGGTTTCATCACCCGTGGTGGACGCGAGATGGAGAACCACTTCGAGTGCCTCTGGGACATGTACCGCTCGATCCCGTCGCTGGAGATCCCCGGTGCCTCCTACCTCGACGAGTACTACTGGCTCGACAAGGACGACCCGAACTCGTCGAACTGCCGGCTGATCCACGACCGTGGCAACCGGGTGCCCACCGACGGGGACTTCACCCTCACCGAGAACGCCCAGCTCGAGATCGTCAAGCTGGTCACCGCCTCCGAGCACACCCTCGAAGGACGCACCATCGAGGACTACTTCTCCGAGGAGTTCTTCGCCAGCAACTTCTGGTTCTACTGGGCCACGATGTTCGCCTTCGAGAAGTGGCACTCGCTGATCGAGATGCGTCGCTACGTGATGCGGTTCATCCACCACACCGGCGGGCTGCCGGACTTCACCGCTCTGAAGTTCAATCGCTACAACCAGTACGACTCCATGGTCCGTCCCATCCTGGCCTACCTGCTCGACCACGATGTCGACGTGCGCTACGGCACCACCGTCACCGACATCGACGTCACCATCGACGGTGCCGGGGACAGCGAGAAGAAGACCGCGACCGCCCTGCACCTGGCGACCGCCGAGGGCGGGCAGACTGTGGAACTCGGCGCCGAGGACTACGTGTTTGTCACCAACGGGTCGATCACCGAGTCCACCACCTACGGCTCGCACCACACCGCGGCACCGGTGACCACCGAGCCCGGTGGGGCATGGGAACTGTGGGAGAACCTGGCGTCGAAGTCACCGGACTTTGGCCGTCCGGCGGTGTTCTACAAGAACCTGCCGGAGAAGAGCTGGTACGTCTCGGCCACCGCCACGGTGAAGGACGCCCGGGTGGAACCGTTCATCGAACGACTCACCCAGCGCTCGCTGCACGACGGCAAGGTCAACACCGGTGGCATCATCACCGTCACCGACTCCACCTGGTTGATGAGCTTCGCGGTGCACCGTCAGCCGCACTTCACCTCCCAGAATCCCGACGAGACCGTGGTGTGGATCTACGCGCTCTACTCCGATGTCGATGGCGACTATGTGAAGAAGCCGATCGTGGAGTGCACCGGCGAGGAGATCACCCAGGAGTGGCTCTACCACCTGGGCGTGCCGGTCGACCAGATCGAGGATCTGGCTTCCCAGACGTCGATCAACACCAACCCGGTGTACATGCCCTTCATCACCGCGTACTTCATGCCGCGGCGTGCCGGCGACCGTCCGGCCGTGGTGCCGCAGGGCTCGGCGAACCTGGCGTTCATCGGCAACTTCGCCGAGTCGCCCTCGCGCGACACGGTGTTCACCACGGAGTACTCCGTGCGTACTGCCATGGAGGCCGTCTACACCTTCATGAACGTCGACCGTGGCATCCCGGAGGTCTTCGGATCGGTCTACGACCTGCGCGAACTGCTCAAGGCCACCTACCACCTGCGTGACCGTAAGAGCTTCGACGAGCAGCCGATGACCACGAAGTTCAAGCTGCCGGTGCCTAGCTTCGTGAAGACGAAGGTGCGCGCGAAGCTGGACGGTGTCCTGCGCGGGACCTGGATCGAGGAGCTGCTGCAGGACTCCGGTCTGCTGAAGCGCTGACCAGTTCCACGTCAGTTGCCCTGCGGCGTACCCTGAGCCCCGGATCACCGCTCGTGGTGATCCCAGGCTCGTAGAAGGAGGTGCGCCAGATGCCCGAGGGCGACTCCGTGCTGCAACTGTCCAACCGCATGCAGTGGATGACCGGGCGCACCGTGACCCGGAGCGACATCCGCGTGCCCCGCTTCGCCACCGAGGACCTCGCCGGACGCAGCGTCCGGTGTGTGTGGCCCTACGGCAAGCACCTGTTCATCGACGTCGGCGGGCGCGTGCTGCACACCCACCTGAAAATGGAGGGCGTGTGGTCCATCCACGTCGCCGGCGCGCGCTGGCGCCGGCCCGGGCACACCGCCCGGGTCGTCCTGCGCTTCAGCCCGCAGCACCCCGGCGGCCCCGAGATCGAGACCGTGGGCCACAGCCTCGGCTTCGTCCGACTCTTCGACATCGACGAATACCCGCAGGTCGTCGGACACCTGGGCCCCGACATCCTCGCGCCCGACTGGGCGTCTGCAGGAGGACGGGACGACGCCCTGGCCCGCATCCTGCGCCGGCCTGAGCGCAGCATCGGTGCCGCGCTGCTGGACCAACGCAACGTCGCCGGCATCGGCAACGAGTACCGGGCGGAGGTCTGTTTCCTCGGCGGCGTCGACCCTCGCCGGCCGGTGGGGCAGGGGCAGGACGCTGCGAGCACCGCCGCGCACCTGCTCGACCTGTCGCGCACGGTGATGTGGGAGAACCGGCTGGAACCCCGTCGGCTGTTCACCGGCGACCGACGCCCCGGCATGGGCAACTACGTATTCGGCCGGGCAGCGAAGGCCTGCCGGCGCTGCGGCACCCCGGTGCTCAAGGGTTTCCTCGGCGGGGTGGACGCCGGCGGCGACGACGGGGAGCTCGAACGGGTCATCTGGTGGTGCCCGGTCTGCCAGCCGGAGTGAGGTTGTTATGGGGCGGGGTTCAGCCGCCCTTGCTCCGGACATTCTTCCCGGACCTATTCGTGGGTCGGTCTTTGTGGCAATCTGGGCCTATGGCTACCGCGACGCATCCGGCACATGACACCGTCCGAGAGAGGATCCGCGAGCTTCGGCAGGGAACACTGTCTCCGGTCGACGTTGACATTGATGAGGTGGAGGGACGCTACGGAGACTCCGTGGAAATCACCGTCTCGCTGTCCTCATCGACACGAGGGGCATGGAATCCGCGTGACTTCCTGGAGATTCGTCGATATGCCCGGGCCATCGCTCAAGAAGAGTACGGGAGATTCGGGGAGGTGAGCCTGGTCTATACGTCCGCTGACGAAGGCGATGCAGAGGCGGCGGAGCCCGAGTACTCGTCGGACAAGAACGCTCAAGAGGCGATCTGATGTCTCGGCGGTACATCCAACCGCACGAGCTTCTGGAAGTGGCGGATAGTTTGGCAGGTCGCGGTGCGGGGCCTGGGAAGCCGAAGACCATTGCACTTCGTCGGGCGATCAGTACCGCGTACTACGCTCTCTTCCACAAGCTGTCGCAGCATACTGTCGAGAGGTTAATGGGGCCCGGCTGGTCAGATAACCATGCTGCTGTTGCACGTTGGATTGCCCACACGGACCTCGCCAAACTCTCGATCGCAGCGAACGGGCAAGGGAGCGGGGCGTTGCGGATGGCACTTGAACCCGTGGCACCGGACGTCGCGGACGTGGCACAGGCCTTCGTTGATCTGCAGGACGCCCGGCACGGTGCAGACTACGACGATCTCTTCGACGTGACGAAGAGCATGACTCTTTCGTACGTGGATACCGCGAAGGATTCAGTGGCTCGTGCGGACGCGCTCTTTGAGGCCGAGGATCAGAGTTACCTACGTTTCCTCGGCCTCGCGGTGGGTGGGGTGAAGGTGGCGAAAGCCCGCTGACTAGCGCTTCCGGTTGCGCAGCACGTGGCGCAGCAGGGAGTCGGTGGAGGGGTCGCCGGTGTCGACGTCGGAGGAGTCGGTGTTGGTGCTCAGCAGCGGCAGCAGCTCATTGGCCTGCTTCTTGCCGAGTTCCACACCCCACTGGTCGAAGCTGTTGATGCCCCACACAACACCCTGCACGAAGCAGATGTGCTCGTAGAGGGCGATCAGCGCGCCGAGGGTGCGCGGGGTCAGCTTGTCCGCCACGATCGTGGAGGACGGACGGTTGCCCGGCATCACCTTGTGCGGGATCAGCTCCTCCTCCACGCCGGCCTCGCGCAGTTCCTCGGCACTGCGGCCGAAGGCCATCACACGCGACTGGGCGAGGAAGTTCGACAGCAGCATGTCGTGCATGCTGGTCTCTCCGTCGGAGCCCTTCTGGTCGGTGTGGGGGTTGACGAAGCCGATGAAGTCCGCCGGGATTAGGTGCGTGCCCTGGTGGATCAGCTGCATGAAGGCGTGCTGGCCGTTGGTGCCGGCCTCGCCCCAGTACACTTCACCGGTCTCGGCGGTGGTCAGTTCCCCGTCGAGGCGCACGGACTTGCCGTTGGACTCCATCATCAGCTGCTGCAGGTAGGCCGGGAAACGGCCCAGGTCCTGCGAGTAGGGGAGCACCACGTGGGACTGCGAACTGAGCACCGAGGTGTACCAGACACCGAACAGGCCCATGAGCACCGGAGCGTTCATCTCCAGCGGCTCGGAATAGAAGTGGTTGTCCACCTCGTGGAAACCGGCGATGAACTCCATGAAGTCACGCGGGCCGATCGCCGCCATCAGCGACAGGCCGATCGCGGAGTCCACCGAGTAGCGTCCACCGACCCAGTCCCAGAAGCCGAACATATTGTGAGTGTCGATGCCGAACTTCGCGACCTCGTCGGCGTTGGTGGACACCGCAACGAAGTGCTTGGCCACCGCGTCCTTCGACGCCGCCTCATCAGAGGTATCCACACCGGTGCGCTTGAGGCCGTCGAGAAGCCAGCGCCGGGCACTGTGGGCATTGGCCAGAGTCTCGGAGGTGGTGAAAGTCTTCGAGGAGACCACGAACAGCGTGGACTCCGGGTCGAGCCCGTCGAGCGTGGCGGTGATGTCCGCCGGGTCCACGTTCGACACGAAGTACGGGGTGATCCCGGCGGTGCAGTAGGGGCGCAGCGCCTGGGCGGCCATTGACGGACCCAGGTCAGAGCCACCGATGCCGATATTCACCACGTTCTTGATGGTGTGGTTCGTGGCGCCACGCCAGTCACCGCTGCGCAGCGCCTTGGCCAGCCCGCGCATGCGGTCGAGGGTGTGGTGCACGTCCTCGGCGATGTCCTGCCCATCCACCTTGAGGTCCTGGTCGATCGGCACGCGCAGACCCGTGTGCAGGGCGGCGCGGTCCTCGGTGGTGTTGACGTGCTCACCGTTGAACAGTGCCTGGCGGTAGTTCTCGATCCCCTTGGCGCGGGCCACGTTGAGCAGCAGGCGCACCGTGTTCTCGTCGACGAGGTTCTTCGACAGGTCCACGTGCAGTGGGCCGACCTCGAAGGTCATGTCGCCGGCACGCCCCGGATCGTCCTTGAACAGCTCCTTCAGGGTGGTGCCCTTGAAGCGGGTCGCGTGGGCGACGAGGGCCTGCCACTCCGGCGTCTTCGTCACGGGGGTGGGGTTCGGGACGGTGAAAGTCACAGGTGTCGCCCTTTCGAGAATCCGGTGTGTCGTGTCAGTTCACCGCCCACGGTAGCGGAAAACCGGCTGCCCGGCCGGGGATCAGGGGGTCAGTTCGGGGTGAGCGCGGTGAGCACCGCGTCCTGCAGCAGTCCGTTGGACGCCACGGCGGAACCCTCGTACGGCCCTGGGGTGCCGTCGAGGGCGGTGAAGCGTCCGCCGGCCTCGCGCACCAGGACGTCCAACGCGGCGAGGTCCCACAGGTTGACCTCGGGTTCGGCGGCGACGTCGACGGCGCCCTCGGCGACGAGGCAGTAGGACCAGAAGTCGCCGAAACCGCGCAGGCGCCAGGCGGCGTCCGTCAGCGCGATGAGGTCCTCGCGGCGTCCGACCTTGTGCCAGCCCTCCAATGAGGACAAGGAGATCGAGCAGTCCGCTACCTCGGACACCTTCGACACGTTGATCTGGCGCGCCTCGCCGGTGCCGAAGGTGGACCAGGCGCCCATGTCCTCTGCCGCCCACCAGCGCCGCGACAGGCCGGGGGCGGAGACCACGCCGACTACGGGGGTGCCATCGACGACCAGGGAGATCAGCGTGGCCCATACCGGCACGCCGCGTACGAAGTTCTTCGTGCCGTCGATCGGGTCGATGACCCACTGGCGGCCGACGCGGGCGGCATCCCCGCCGAACTCCTCACCGAGCACGTCGTCGTCGGCGCGTCGGGAAGAGAGCACCTCGCGAAGCTGGCGTTCCACCTCCGTGTCGGCGTCGGAGACGGGGGTGAGGTCCGGCTTCGTGGAGACCTGCAGGTCACCGGCACCGAAGCGGGCCATCGTGACGGCGTCGGCGGTGTCCGCCAGGTGCAGGGCCAGGGTCAGGTCGTCGGCGTAGCGGGCGACGGTGGTGGCGTTGTCACTCATGGGGACAAGGATAGCCAGGTGCGTGTTACCGCGAGAACACCACCACCGACTGGGCGGCGACGTCGTACTCGCCGGACCAGGTCGCCGACCGGGCGGAGGTGCCGCTGCCCCCACCGTCGGGGAGCGAGGTGTCCACCTCCAGGCGCCATATGCCGTCCGGGAGGACGATCCCGGTGGCCTCGCCGGGGTTCAGAACAATGAAGACCACACCGGTCAGTGACTCGCCGACCGGGTCGCCCGCGGTGCCCCGCAACTCGGCGCAGACCGTCCGGAATTCGGGGTCGTGCCAGTCCCCGGCATCTGGTTCGGAACCGTCTGCGCGATGCCACACCACGTCCCGGGCCCCGTCGCGGCGCTGCCTCCCATGCCGGAATGCCGTCTGGCGGAGCACCGGCAGTCGCCGTCGCAGGCTGATGAGTCGACGGGTCAGATCCAGCAGGCCCGTGTCCGGATCCGACCAATCAACCCAACCGGTCGGGTTGTCCTGGGCGTAGGCATTGTTGTTGCCGCCCTGGCTGTTGCCGATTTCGTCCCCGGCCAGCATCATCGGGGTGCCCTGCGAGACGAACAGCATCGCCAGCATCCCGCGTGCACGTCGGTACCGCGCCTCGAGGATCGCCGGGTCCGAGGTCGGTCCCTCAACCCCGAGGTTGTCGCTGATGTTGTCGTCGTGCCCGTCCCTGCCGTCCTCGCCGTTGGCCTCGTTGTGCTTCGCGTCGTAGGACACCACGTCCGCGAGCGTGAACCCGTCGTGGGCGGTGATGAAGTTCACCGAGGACGTCGCGGCCCGGTGGCCGTGCTCGAACTGGCCTGCCGACCCCAGCAGGCGTGAACCGGTCTCGGCGTTATCCAGCGACGATGCGCGCCACGAGTGACGGACCGTGTCCCGGAACCTGTCGTTCCACTCGGACCAGGGGTGGGGGAAACCACCCAGCAGGTAGCCGCCCGGGCCCAGGTCCCACGGTTCGGCGATGACGGTGAGTCGGGAGAGCACCGGGTCCTGGTTCACGGCCTGGAAGAACGCCGCCTCGGGCGAGAACCCGCCCGGGGTGCGGCCCACCGAGGCCGCGAGGTCGAACCGGAAACCGTCGACACCGAACTCGGTCGCCCAGTACCGCAGACTGTCCATGACCAGGGCCAGCACCATCGGACGTTCGACGGCCAGCGTGTTCCCCGTCCCGGTGTCGTTGACGTAGGCGCGGTCGCTGGAATCACCGGGATCGTCCGGGGAGCCCGGGGCGTCCTGCAGGCGGTAGTAGCCGGCGTTGTGGAGTCCGCGCAGGCCCAGAGTGGGGCCGTGCTCATCGCCCTCCCCGGAGTGGTTGTAGACCACGTCGACGATCACGGCGATACCGGCCTCGTGCAGGGTATGCACGAGATGACGCAGTTCGGCCCGCGCCCCGGTGCCCGACTGGTCGACGGCGTACCGGGGTTCCGGGGCGAACCAGGTCAGCGGCTGGTAGCCCCAGTAGTTGGACAACCCCTTTTCCACCAGGTGCCGGTCGTCGAAGAAGCCCTGCAACGGCAGCAGCTCCACCGCCGTGACCCCCAGCCGGGTCAGGTGGTCGACGACAGCGGGAGACGCCATCCCGGCGTAGGTGCCCCGGAGCTCCTGAGGGACCTCCGGGTGCGCCGCGGTCAGTCCCCGGAGGTTGGTCTCGTAGATCACCAGGTCGCTGGGGCTGACGACCGGCCGGTTCGCCGCCGGGTCCGGTCCGGCTTCTGGGCCTGTTTCTGGGCCCGTCGCGGTGGCGGTCACGATGCACTTCGGCACCACCGCGGCACTGTCGCGCTCGTCGGGACGCTGGCTCCCGTCCTCCCCGAACACGGTCCCGGACATCTCCGGAGCCCACCGCACCGGCCCCTCCAGTGCCCTGGCGTAGGGGTCGAGGAGCAGTTTGGCGGGGTTGAACCGGTGCCCCGCACTAAGGTCCCAGGGGCCGTGGGCCCGCAGCCCGTACCGGGCACCGGGTTGGATCCCGGGGACGTGAGCGTGGAGGACGCCGCCATCGCGGTGACGCAACGGGTACCTGGTCTCGTGCGCGTCCTCGAAGACACAGAACTCGACGAGCTGGGCGTCCGGCGCCCACACGGCGACGTTCACGCCGTCGCCGTCCGGGGTCACTCCGAGGGGACGGGACAGGCCGGGCGACGTGGCGTTGTGAGCGGTGCCGTGAGCGGCGTCGTAAAAAGCGTCCGGGGACGCAGAGGGGGTCATTCCAGCAGCGTAGCGAACAATCCGGCGTAACGTGATGCCGACGTCGACCAATCGACCGGGGTAAGCATCGCCTGTGTACGCAGCCGCGCCCACGCCTCGGGGTCGGCGTACAGGTCCACCGCACGGCCCAGGGCGAACCGGAGACCGCCGGCGTCCACCGTGCCGCCGAGGGAGGCATCCCCGAAGGTGAACCCGGTCGCCGTGCCGTCGGCCAGGGACTCCGGCGTGGCGTCGGTGACGGTGTCACGCAGTCCTCCGGTCGCGGCGACGAGCGGCACGGCACCGTAGCGTTGCCCGTACATCTGGGTCAGGCCACAGGGTTCGAAGCGGGACGGAACGAGCACCAGGTCCCCGCCGGCGTACATACGGTGGCTGAGCGGCTCGTCGTAACCGATCCGCACGGCCACGGAACGCGGGTGGGCGTCCTGCAGTTCCAGGAGCCCACGTTCGTACGCCGGGTCACCGGACCCCAGCACCACCACGGCACCGCCGTCGTCGATGAAGGAAGGCAGGGCGTCGAGCAGCAGGTCGACACCCTTCTGGTGCGTCAGCCGGGTCACGACCACCGCCAGAGGGCCCTCCGGGACGGGCAGGTCGAACTCGTCGAGCAGGGCCCGTCTGGCCTCCTGCTTACCGGACTGGTCCTGCGCCGAATAGGGGACCACGTGCGGGTCCGCGGCAGGATCCCACACCGTGGTGTCGATGCCGTTGAGGATTCCGGCCATCTGCCCGCGGTCGCGCCGGGCGGCGACCACCCCCTCCAGGCCGAAACCGAACTCTGGGGTCGCCAGTTCCTCGGCGTAGGTCGGGCTCACGGTGGTGAGGAGGTCGGAGTGCACCATGCCGGCCTTCAGACTGCTGACCAGACCGTGGTACTCCAGTGACTCGGGATGGAAGTCCCAGGTGGGCAGCTTCAGCCGGTCCAGCTGATCGGCGCCGAAGACCCCCTGGAAGGCGATGTTGTGGATCGACATCACGGTGGGGATGTCCGCACCTGCGTACCGCAGGTAGGACGGCACGAGGCCGGCCTGCCAGTCGTGCACGTGGACCAGGTCCGGACGCCACACGCCGTCGCGTCCCGCGGCACCTTCCACCGCCAGCTGCGCGCCTACCCATGACAGGGCGGCGAACCGGACGTGGTTGTCCGGGTGGTCCTGACCGTCGACGCCATACGGGCCGCCTGCCCGGTCGAACAAGTGCGGGGCGTCGAGGACCAACAGGTCCAGACCGGCCTGCCGGGACGGGAGAACGGCGGCGGGGCCGCCGAAGAGGTCGTCTGTCTGCCACACGGGCTCGTCGGTGGTGCCGGTTTTCCCGTCACGGACTCTGTCTAGGACCGCCGGGTAGCCGGGCAGCAGGACGCGGCTGGCCCAGCCGTACGGTGCCAAGGCCGCGGGCAGGGCGCCTACGACATCGGCCAACCCGCCGGTCTTGAGCAGCGGGGCACACTCCGAGGCCACCGACAGGACGTGACGGGTCCGGCTCATGAGTCGAGTCCGGCGGCGCGCCGGTCCAGCATTGGCTGGGTGATCAGGGTGATCCCACCGGGTGAACGCCGGAACCAGCGGGCGTCCTCCTCGGGGTCCTCGCCCACGACGAGTCCCTGGGGGATGTGCACGCCGCTGTCGATGATGCACCGGGTCAGCCGGGCATTCCGCTCGATCTGTACCCGTGGCAGGACGACCGCGTGGTCGAGCATGCTGTACGACCTGACCCGAGTGTTGGTGAACAGCAGGGAGTTGTATACCTCGGACCCGCTGATGATGCATCCGCCGGCGACCAGGGACTGGATCGCCTGGCCCCGCCGTTCGGCATCGTCGTGGATGAACTTCGCCGGCGGGACGATCTCCGAGTAGGTCCAGATCGGCCACGAGTGGTCGTACATGTCCAGTGCCGGGACGAACTCCGTGAGGTCGATGTTGGCCTGCCAGAACGAGTCCACGGTGCCCACGTCGCGCCAGTAGGGTTCCGTCTCCAGGCCGCTCATCACGCAGGACTCGCTGAACCGGTGGGCGAACGCACTGCCGTCGGCCACGATGGAGGGGATGATGTCGTGACCGAAGTCGTGACGGGAGTCCGGGTCCTCCGCGTCCTGCAGCAGCATGTCACGCAGGAACGTCCACTTGAAGACGTAGATGCCCATCGACGCCAGCGAGACATCCGGGTCCTCCGGGGTGCCGGGCGGGTCAGCCGGCTTCTCGAGGAAGTCGACGATGCGCCCACGCTCGTCGACGTGCATCACCCCGAACCCGGAGGCCTCCTCGCGGGGCACGGTCAGGCAACCGACCGTCACGTTCGCCCCGGTCTCCAGGTGCTGCTGCAACATGATCTCGTAGTCCATCTTGTACACGTGGTCACCGGCTAAGACGATGACGTACTCCACGCCGTAGTCGTCGACGATGTCGATGTTCTGGGTGACGGCGTCGGCGGTGCCCAGGTACCACTTCGACTCCTCCACCCGCTGACTGGCGGGCAGGATGTCGAGGTACTCGTTACGCTCGGCACGCATGAAGCTCCAGCCACGCTGCATGTGCCGGATCAGGGAGTGGGCCTTGTACTGGGTGGCGACGGCCATCCGGCGGATCCCCGAGTTCATGGCATTGGACAGCGCGAAGTCAATAATGCGCGTCTTGCCACCGAAGTGCACCGCCGGCTTCGCCCGTCGATCCGTGAGCTCCTGGAGCCTGCTGCCCCGTCCGCCGGCGAGGACGAATGCCATCGCCTGGTTGGAGAGCCGGGGAGGGGCGCCGACATGTCCCGGACTCGCCGGGGTGCGGGGCGAGTTGTGGGGTGTGTTCTGTGGTGAGTTTTGAGATGTCATGAGGGTGGTTCCTCCACGAAGTAGATGGCTGAAAGTGGTGGCAGCGTGAGCAACGCAGACTGCGCCTGGTCGCCGGACGGGACGTCCTCGGTCTCGATCGCCCCGGTGTTTCCCCGGTTGGCTCCGCCGTAGAACGCGGAGTCGGTGTTCAATGCCTCGACCCACCGTCCACGGACGGGGAAGCCCACCCGGTATCCCGTACGTTCGACGGGGGTGAGGTTCAGCACCACGACCACGTGAGGGTCGCCCGGGTTGCCCCGTCGGAGCCAGGCGAAGACCTGGTCCTCCACGGCGTCGACGGTGATCCACTGGAAACCACGGGGGTCGCAGTCGCCGACGTGCAGGGCGGGCTGCTTGCGGTAGAGCATGTTGAGGTCGCGGACCACGGCCCGGACCCCCGCGTGGCCGGGATCGTCGAGGACCGCCCAGTCCAGCTCGCCGCGGTAGTCCCATTCGGCGGGCTGGCCGAACTCCTGACCCATGAAGAGCAGCTTCTTGCCCGGGTAACCCCACATGTAGCCGTAGAAGGCCTTGAGGTTGCCCAGCTTGTCCGCGTGGTTGCCCGGCATCCGCCCGTACATGGACCCCTTGCCGTGCACGACCTCGTCGTGGCTGATCGGCAGGAGGAAGTTCTCCGTGAAGGCGTAGGTCAGCCCGAACGTGAGCTGGTTGTGGTGGTGGCTGCGGTACAGGGGGTCCTTGCCGAAGTAGGCCAGGGAGTCGTTCATCCACCCCAGGTTCCACTTGTAGTCGAAACCCAGCCCCCCGGATGCGACGTCGCCCGTCACCCCGGGGAAGGTCGTGGACTCCTCGGCGACCGTCGTGGTGCCCGGACGCTCCAGGGAGGTCTGCACGGTGGTCTCCTGCAGGAACTCGATGGCCTCGTAGTTCTCCCGGCCGCCGTCCTTGTTCGGGATCCATTGCCCCTGTTCACGGGAGTAGTCGCGGTAGATCATCGAGGCCACCGCATCCACGCGGAGCCCGTCGAGGTGGTACTCCTCGAGCCAGTACACCGCATTGGACACCAGATAGTTGCGGACCTCGGGGCGCCCGTAGTTGAAGATCAGGGTGTTCCAGTCCGGGTGGAACCCCGACCGGGGGTCGAGGTGCTCGTAGAGCGCGGTCCCGTCGAACCGTCCGAGCCCGTGGGCGTCGGTGGGGAAGTGGCCCGGCACCCAGTCGGCGAGCACGCCGAGACCACGCGCGTGGGCGGCGTCGACGAAGGCGGCGAACTCCCGCGGCGTTCCATAACGGATGGTGGGGGCGTACATACCGATCGGCTGGTATCCCCAGGAGCCGTCGAAGGGGTGCTCGGTCACCGGGAGAACCTCGATGTGGGTGAACCCCATCTCCGCGACGTAGTCCACCAGGTCGGTCGCCGCCGACAGGTAACGCTGCCCGGACCGCCAGGACCCGAGGTGGACCTCGTAGACGCTTACCGGGGCGTCGACGGCGTTGACCTGGGCGCGCCGGGCCTCCCAACCGTGGTCCTCCCAGGTGTGGGTGCCGAGCGTCCGCACGACCGAGCCGGTGGCCGGCGGATGCTCCGATCCGAACCCGAGCGGGTCGGACTTCTGCGGCAGGGTGTGGCCGTCGCTGTCGAGGATGTCGTACTTGTACACCGCGCCGTCGGCCAACCCAGGCAGGAAGATCTCCCACACGCCGGTCGCCCCTCGGAGGCGCATTGGGTGTGCCGTGGGGTTCCAGGCGTTGTGATTCCCGACGAGCGACACCCGGGAGGCATTCGGTGCCCACACGGCGAAGTGGACCCCCTCGACGCCCTGGTGGGTGAGTACGTGGGCACCCAGAACCGTCCAGAGACGCCGGTGGGTGCCTTCGCCGATGAGGTGCTCATCGATCTCGCCCATCACGGGGCCGAATCGGTAGGGGTCCTCCCGAACCTCGACGCTGCCGTCCGGCCACGACACCCGCAGCCGGTAGTAGGGCAGTGCCCGACCGGTGAACACCGCTGTGTCACCTGTGACACCCGCATACCGTTCCAGCTCGATCTCGTCGGTGTCGTTGACCACCCACACCCGCTCCGCACCCGGGATGTGCACGGTCAGGTCGCGGGCGCCGGACGGGCCCAGGATGGCGAACGGGTCCGGGTGGGTGCCCTCCGCCAGGCGCAGGGCGTCTGCGGCGGTCAGCGGGAGCCCGTCGGGAGGAGGGGACGTCATCAGATCCCTTTCAGTTAGGTTTGATGAACCATGCGTTCACTCTAGACCACCGCGGGCCACGGTGCCGGGTCAGAGAGCCGGACCACGGAGCCGGGTCAGAGAGCGGGGGTGACGTCCCAGATCTTCGTCATGTACTCCCGGACCGACCGGTCGGAGCTGAAGAAACCCATCCCGGCGATGTTGTGGACCGCCATGCGCTGCCACCGCTGCGGGTCGGCGTAGGCCTTCTCCACCTCCGCCTGGGCGGCGTCATAGGCGTCGAAGTCGGATGCCACGAGGAACCAGTCGCTGTTCCACATATTGTCCACCAGTGCGCCGTAGCGGTACTTCTCATCCGGGCTGAACGTGCCCTCGGCGATGGCCTGGAGCACGTCCTGCAGCGCCTGACTGGCCTCCACCGCTGACCGTGCGTGATCCGGCGTGGCGCGACGCTCGGCGACCTCGTCGGTGGTGAGCCCGAAGAGGAAGAAGTTGTCCGCGCCGACCTGCTCCCGGATCTCCACATTGGCTCCGTCCAATGTGCCGATGGTCAGCGCACCGTTCAGTGCGAACTTCATATTGCCGGTGCCGGACGCCTCCATGCCGGCGGTGGAGATCTGCTCCGACAGGTCCGCCGCGGGGATGAGCTTCTCCGCCATGGACACGTCGTAGTTCGGTGGGTAGACGACCCGCAGCAGGTGGCGGGTGTCCGGGTCGTTGTTGACGACCTCGGCGACATCGTTGATCAACCGGATGATGTCCTTGGCCGTGTGATAGCTCGCGGCGGCCTTGCCACCGAAGATCTTCACCCGGGGAACCCAGCCACCGCCGCCGTTGGCGATGTTGTCCGGGTCGCGCTTGATGCGCTGCCAGTGTGCGATCGTCCACAGGATGTTGAGCAGCTGGCGCTTGTACTCGTGCTGCCGCTTGACCTGGATGTCGAAGAGGGCGTCGACCGGTACCTCGATGTTGTGCTCGGCGGCCAGCCACGCGCACAGCCGTTCCTTGGCCTGGCGCTTGGTGCGTCCGAATGCGGCGAGGAACTCCGGGTCGTCCACCTGGGCGTCCAGTTCCTGCAGCCGGTCCAGGTCGGTCTCCCAGCCCTCTCCCACGGTGTCGGTGATCAGCGAGGACAACGGGGGGTTGGCCAGTTTCAGCCAGCGCCGCGGGGTGATCCCGTTGGTGATGTTGAGGATCCGCCCCGGGTGGCGTGCGTCGAGCTGCGGGAACAGGTCCCGCTTCACCAGGTCGGTGTGCAGCGCGGACACGCCGTTGACCTTGTGGCTCGTGAGGAAGGCCAGGTCGCCCATCTTCACGTCGCCGTCGCCGATCAGACCGACCCCGTCCGGACGGGGTCCGTGCAGCTCGACCTCGCGGGTGTCCAGACGTTCGATGATCTGCAGGTGGCGCGGCAGCTGCTTGGCCATCAGCCCGACCGACCAGCGTTCGAGCGCCTCGGGCAGCAGGGTGTGGTTGGTGTAGCCCAGAACCTCGGTCGTGAGGTCGGCGGCGGTGTCGAAGCCCATGCCGTGCTGATCGACGAGAATCCGGATCAGTTCGGGCCCGGCGATCGCGGGGTGGGTGTCGTTCATCTGGATGGCCACGAACTCGGGCAGCCGGGTGAGGTCGTCGTGGGAGGAGAGGTACCGCCGGACGATGTCCTGCACGGACGCCGACGTCAGGAAGTACTCCTGGGCGAGCCGCAGCTCCTTGCCGCCGTCCGTGGAGTCGTTCGGGTAGAGCACCCGGCTCAGGCTGCGGGCGAGCGCCTCGTGGTTGGACGCCGCGACGAACTGACCGGCGTTGAACCTGTCGAGGTCGAAGAGGTCGGCGGTGGGCAGGGCCGCCCACAGCCGCAGGGTGTTCGCCCACCGTCCGCCGTAGCCGACGACAGGGGTGTCGTGAGCGGCGGCGACCACCCGGTTGCGGGGAGTCCAGAGGACGCCACCATCTTCATCGGACACCGACCCGCCGAAGCCGACCTCGTAGGAGGAGTCGGGGCGGGTGAAGTTCCACGGGTTCTCGGTGGCCAGCCAGTCTTCCGGGGTCTCCACCTGGCGGCCGTGGTCGAAGCCCTGCTTGAACAGTCCGTGCTCGTAGCGCAGCCCGTAGCCGAAACCAGGGCAGCCCAACGTCGCCATGGACTCCATGTAGCAGGCGGCGAGGCGGCCGAGACCGCCGTTACCCAGGGCGGCATCGGGTTCGTCGTCGGTGAGTTCGGCGAAGCTCAGGCCCAGTCCGTCGAGCACCTCGGCGGCGACGTCGCGCAGGCCGAGGTTGATGGTGGCGTCCTCCAGCAGCCGGCCGATGAGGAACTCCATCGACAGGTAGTGGACCCGCTTGCGCTTCTCGGCCCAGGTGCGCCGGGTGGACTCGAACCAGGGGGTCAGCGCCCGGTCGCGCACCGTGTGGGTCAGGGCGAGACGCCAGTCCGTCTTTGTCGCGTGTTCCGGGTCCTTCCCCACGGTGTACTGCAGGTGGTGAAGCAGCCACCATCGGAAGTGGTCGGGCGTGGGCTCAGGCAGCGAGAGGTCGTCCCGCTGCACACCCTGGACGGTCAGTCTGTCGGTCATGGCACTCCAGGTGTCTCGGTCCGGTCGGTGGAAGCACCCCGGATGTGCCACTTATCCTATGACAGTCAGCCACACCGCGCAGTCGGGGAGTACGGTGACCTGCGATGATACGGCGGCATCGTCGGCGGAGGTGCTGGTAGCCACGACCGCCCACCCCTCGGGGATGGGCCACTCCTCGTCGCCGAGGTTGAGCACGACGCGGGTCGTGACGTCCTGCGTGACCTCGAACGCTACGAGCGACGGCCCCAGGTCGAGCAGGGAGAACGTCCCCGCCGGGTCGCCGAGGTTGCGGTCGCGGCGCAGGCGCAGCAGGCGGCGGTAGAGCTCCAGCGTGGAGGACGCATCCCCGCGCTGCACGTCGGCGGCGAGGGGGGCGAACTCCGCCGGCTGCGGCAGCCACGGCGCCTGGGCGCCGTCCGGACCGAAGCCGAACCCCGGTGCGTCCGACCGCCAGGGGAGCGGGACGCGGCAGCCGTCCCGGCCGAGCCGCTCTCCCTCGGTGCGCCGGAACGTCGGGTCCTGGCGGACGTCGGCCGGCAGGTCGAGGACCTCGGGCAATCCAAGTTCCTCGCCCTGGTAGATGTAGGCAGAGCCCGGCAGGGCGAGCATCAGCGTCGTCGCCGCCCTGGCCCGGCGCAGCCCCAGGTCACGGTCGGGTGCGGGCACCTCCCGGCCGAGCTGGGTGGAGAAGTCCTCCGGGGGGAGGGCAAGGCGGGTGGCGTGGCGGATCACGTCGTGGTTCGACAGCACCCACGTTGTCGGTGCGTCGACCAGCGCACTGACCCGGTAGGACTCCGAGATCGTGTGGCGCAGCAGGTCGGCGTCCCAGGGGGTGTCGAGGAAGGAGAAGTTGAAGGCCTGGTGGTGCTCCCCGGGGCGGATGTAGCGGGCGATGCGCTCGAGCGGCTGGACCCACGCCTCGGCGACCATCATCCGGTCGCCCGGGTAACTGTCCAGCAGTCGGCGCCAGTCACGGTAGATCTCGTGGACCCCGTCCTGGTCCCAGTAGGGGGTGGCGCTCTGCGCCATCGACTCGCTGTCCCCGGCGCTGGTCTGCACGTCCGGGAGGCCGGGGGCCTTGACGAGGCCGTGGGCGACGTCCACCCGGAAGCCGTCGACGCCGAGGTCCAGCCAGAACCGCAGGACGTCCAGGAAAGACGCCCTGACCTCCGGGTCATCCCAGTTCAGGTCCGGTTGCCTGGAGTCGAAGAGGTGCAGGTACCACTGGTCGCCGGTGCCGGACGGCCCGGGGACCTTCGTCCATGCCGGTCCGCCGAAGATCGACTCCCAGTTGTTCGGGGGACGCTCGGGGTCGGTCGGGTCGACGTCGCGGAAGATGTAGCGGTCCCGCTCCGGGGAACCGGGAGATGCCGCGAGGGCCCGTTGGAACCACGGGTGCTCGTCGCTGGTGTGGTTGGGCACCAGGTCCACCACCACGCGCAGACCGAGCTGGTGGGCACGGGTGATCAGAGCCTCAGCATCGTCGAGGGTGCCGAAGAGTTCGTCGACACCGCAGTAGTCGGAGACGTCGTAGCCGGCGTCCGCCTGGGGCGAGGGATAGAACGGAGACAGCCAGACCGCGTCCGCCCCGAGGTCGCGCAGATGCTCCAACCGGTCGGTGATGCCGCGGAGGTCACCCATGCCGTCGCCGTCGCCGTCCGCGAAGGAACGCGGGTAGACCTGGTAGATGACCGCGCTACGCCACCACATTTAGATCTCCTCGGACTCGGTGAGGCGGGCCACGACCGCTTCGACGCTGGAGGGGGCCCCGGCGACCGACCACAGGCGCCCGCCGGCGCTGACCCGCTCGCAGCGTCCTCCCGCGCCTTCGATCAGCGCGCGGCCCGGCAACAGATCCCACGGCAGGACGCTGTGCTGGAACCAGCACGCGCCGTTGCCGGCCGCCACGCCCGCCATGTCCACCGACGCCGAACCATTCCAGCGCACCGTCGCGAAATCGCCCACGACCTTCGTGAACACCGCGTTGAGCTCCGGGTTGGCGATGTCGGTGGGGTGCAGGTAGCCGCTGAGGCAGGACTGCTGCGGCGCGAGGTCCGGCAGCGTGCCCACCGGGGCACCGTCCAGCGTGGTGGGGATGCCGGGGCCACCGAACCACGTGTAGCCCATCGCCGGACGGTGCACCGCGCCGAAGTGCAGCCGCTCCGGATCCTCCGGATCGCCGTCGACCAGCGCCAACGCCGAGCACCAGTAGTCCGAGCCGGTGGTGAAGTTGTATGTGCCGTCCACCGGGTCGATCACCCACGTTCGTCCCGACTCCGAGGGCGCGGAGGCGCCCTCCTCGCCGAGGAGGCCGTCCTGCGGACGCAGCGTCCTGAGTACGTCTGCGACGAAGCCCTCCGCCGCGCGGTCGGCCTCCGTCACCACGTCCGACACCGAGGTCTTGAATTCGGTGGTCAGCCCCGCCTCGCGCATGCGCCAGGCCAGCCGGCCGGCGTTGTAGACCAGGGCCTGGGCGAGGGTGCCGTCGTCGTCCCGGTCGTGGGAGATGATGAACGTCTTCGTGATGGCCTGCAGGGCGTCCGCCGGGATGGGTGAGTTCATGCCCACTATTGTGCACGCGGTCCGCCCGGGGTGCAGCCCCTGGGGTCCGTGGCGGGTGAGTACAGTGGACGACCATGCAGCCCGATGTGATCTCCGCGATCGACGACCTCGACTCCACGCTCACCACCATCGAAAAGGTGCTCGACCTGGACGAGATGGAGTCGCGTTCCCGCGAACTCGAGGACCAGGCCGCCGACCCCTCACTGTGGGACGACCCCGAGCACGCCCAGCAGATCACCAGCCAGCTCAGCCACGTGCAGGCCCGGCTGAAGAAGGTCCGTGGCCTGCGCGACCGGCTCAACGACGTGCCCGTGATGTACGAGATGGCCGACGAGTCCGAGGGCGACGAGGCGGCCGAAGCCACCGAACTGGCCGACGGCGAACTCTCCGACCTGCGCGAAGAGATCGAGTCCCTCGAGGTCACCACCATGCTCTCCGGCGAGTACGACTCCCGCGAGGCCGTGGTGAACATCCGCTCCGCCGCCGGTGGTGTGGACGCCGCCGACTGGGCCGAGATGCTCATGCGTATGTACACCCGCTGGGCCGAGAAGTCCGGGCACAAGGTCGAGGTCTACGATATCTCCTACGCCGAGGAGGCCGGCATCAAGTCCGCCACCTTCGTGGTGCACGGCGACTACATGTACGGCACCCTGTCGGTGGAGCAGGGCACCCACCGCCTGGTACGCATCAGCCCCTTCGACAACCAGGGCCGCCGCCAGACCTCCTTCGCCGAGGTCGAGGTGCTGCCCGTGGTGGAGACCTCCGACCACGTCGATATCGACGACAACGACGTGCGGGTGGACGTGTACCGCTCCTCTGGTCCCGGCGGCCAGTCGGTGAACACCACCGACTCCGCGGTGCGGCTGACGCACATCCCCACCGGCATCGTGGTGACCTGCCAGAACGAGAAGTCGCAGATCCAGAACAAGGCCTCGGCCATGCGAGTGCTCGCCGCGAAACTGCTGGAGCGCAAGCGCCAGGAGGAGGCCGCTGAGCTGGACGCGCTGCGTGGCGACGGCTCGAACTCCTGGGGCAACCAGATGCGCTCCTACGTGCTGCACCCGTACCAGATGGTCAAGGACCTTCGGACGAACTTCGAGGTCAACGACCCGTCCAAGGTGCTCGATGGCGGCATCGACGGCCTGCTGGAAGCTGGTATCCGCTGGCGTATGGCCGAGCAGCAGGGCGAGGGGAAGTAGCGCCTGCGGCTGGTGGGGGGCGGCTGGTGGGTGCGGCTGTGGCTGGCGCATGTCGCTGTCGCTGGCGCATGTCACCTGAGTCATGCCCCAGGTAGATTTCCGCCCGTTTTTCGCCCTGGGGCATGACTCAGGTGACATGGCGGCCGCTGTGTGACCCCATGCGACCTCATGTGGCACCGGGGACGCCTGGGGACACCTGGGGACACCTGGACCCCCGATACGCACCCCCGGTATGCCGCTTATAGGAGGGTCCCATTGTGGGGTCGGGTGGACTAGTGTCAGGTGAATGGAAGCTGGCACGGCAGGTGTGACAATCGTCTCCGGTGAGTGTGTGGCGACCCTGGCGCTTCGCGGCGGTGGCCCCTCCCGGTTGACCTGGCAGGATCGCGAGATCCTCGAAGGATACGCAGGTCCGGGGCAGCCGGACACCGCTCCGCTGTCGGCGAACGTGGTCCTGGCACCCTGGCCGAACCGCACCCGCGACGGGCTCTACGAGTTCGACGGGCAGCGCAGGCAACTCCAGGTCACCGAGCCGGCGAAGGCCACTGCCCTGCACGGCTTCGTCGCCGAACGGGGGTGGACCGTGGCGGAAAAGGGGGAGGACTTCGTCCGGCTCGTGGTGGATCCGGGCCCGCAGCAGGGGTGGCCGTGGCCGGTGCACCTGTCCGTGCAGTACACGGTGACGGGGGAGTCGGGTGCACCCGGTGCACCCGGCCTCAGTGCACACGCCACGCTGCGCAATGACGGCGACTCCGATATGCCCGCCGCCCTGGGTTTCCACCTGTACCCCAGCGCGCTCGGCGCGGCGACGGACGCCTGCACGCTGTCCGTGCCGCCCCACCGCGTCCTGCCGCTGGATGAGCGCGGACTGCCGGACGGGCCGCTGCAGGCGGATACCAGCGTCCTGCCGGATGCGGTGAACCCGCTGGCCGGGCTGGTGCTCGACCACTGCCTGCGGCTCGACGACACCGCGCAGGACGCTCGCTTCGTCCTGCGCGGCGGTGCCGGTGAGGCAGTGGCGCTGACTACGTCCCCCGAATTGCGGTGGGCGCAGGTGTTCACACCGGACGCGTCCACCGGCATGCCCTATCCGGGGCGTCCCGGTGGCCGGGCCGTGGCAGTGGAACCGATGACCGCCCCGCCGGACGCACTGAACTCCGGCACCGGCCTGGCGCGCCTGCCACCGGGGGAGTCCCTGACCTGCTCCTGGCGTCTTGCCGTACTTACCCCTGAAATGGCCCCGAGACCTGACGCACCCCTCCACCTCGATCAGCCTGCCTGATCCCGAACAGAAAGCGACTCTCTTATGGAGACCGCACCAAACGTCCTCCGGCTCGACGCGAGCTGGGTGGATTACGCGCTGGTGGCCCTGTTCTTCGTCTTCGTCCTCGGCATTGGCTGGGCGGCGAAGCGCAGGGTCTCCAGTTCCATCGACTTCTTCCTCTCCGGGCGTGGACTGCCCGCCTGGGTCACCGGCCTGGCGTTCGTCGCGGCGAACCTCGGTGCCGTCGAGATCATCGGTATGTCCGCCAATGGTCTGGAATATGGCCTGCAGACCATGCACTACTTCTGGATCGGCGCCGTGCCGGCCATGGTCTTCCTCGGCATCGTGATGATGCCCTTCTACTACGGCTCGAAGGTCCGTTCCGTGCCGGAGTTCATGCGCCGCCGGTTCGGCAATGGGGCACACCTGGTCAATGCGATCTCCTTCGCCGTGGCCCAGCTGCTCATCGCCGGTGTGAACCTGGTGCTGCTGGCCAAGGTGGTCAACGCGCTGCTCGGCTGGCCGCTGTGGATCACGCTGATCGCCGCGGCGGTGATCGTGCTGTCGTATATCACCCTCGGCGGGCTGTCGGCCTCGATCTACACCGAGGTGCTGCAGTTCTTCGTCATCGTCGCCGCGCTCGCCCCGCTGACCATCATCGGGTTGAACCGGGTCGGCGGCTGGGGTGCGCTGCGTGAGCAGGTGCAGGACTTCCAGAACCACGCGTGGCCGGCGCAGGAGCTGTCCGGGTTCAACAGCCCGGTGTTCTCCGTGATCGGCATCGTGCTGGGCCTGGGCTTCGTGCTGTCCTTCGGCTACTGGACCACGAACTTCGTGGAGGTGCAGCGGGCGATGGCGTCGGACTCGATCAGTGCGGCGCGCAAGACCCCGATCATCGGCTCCTTCGTGAAGCTCTTCATCCCGTTCATCGTGATCATCCCCGGCATGATCGCCGGCGTGGTGGTCTCCGCCTACGCCGAGGGCGGCGATGCCGAGCCGAACGACGCGATCCTCTACCTCATGCGCGACCTGCTGCCCACCGGCTTGCTCGGCGTGGCCATCGCCGGCCTGCTGGCCTCGTTCATGGCCGGCATGGCGGCGAATATCTCCGCCTTCAATACCGTGTTCAGCTACGACCTGTGGCAGACCTACGTGGTCAAGGAGCGCGAGGACGGCTACTACCTCAGCGTGGGACGCTGGGCGACCGTGGGCGCGACCGTGATTGCCGTGGGCACCGCGCTGATCGCGAATAACTTCGGCAATGTCATGGACTACCTGCAGACGTTGTTCGGCTTCTTCAACGCCCCGCTGTTCGCCACGTTCCTGCTCGGTATGTTCTGGAAGCGCATGACCCCGCACGCCGGCTGGTCCGGCCTGGTCGCCGGTACCGCCGCGGCGATTATCTTCTGGGCCTGCTCGCTGGGTTCCGACCCGCTGGTGAATCTGCCCGGGCAGGGGACCGCATTCGTCGCCGCCGGCCTGGCGTTCGCCGTCGACATCCTCGTTTCCGTGATCGTCACGTCCTTCACGAAGCCGAAGCCGGACAAGGAACTGGTCGGGTTCGTGAAGTCGGTGACCCCGAAGGCGATGCTGGAGGACCCGGTGGAGAAGACCCTGCCGTGGTACCGCCGCACCGTGCCGTTGGGTGTGCTGGCGCTCGTGATCGCCGTGGTCCTCAATGTGATCTTCCACTGACCTGTACCGACCTGAACTGAAAGGAGAACACCATGTCTGCGAATACCACTGATACCGCCACCATGACCGACCCCGCTGCACCGGCCACCCACCGGGCGGGAGCCTTCGACATCCGGACGGTCACCGCGGCCCTGCTGGGGATCTACGGCGTCGTCCTGCTGCTGGTCGCCGCCTTTATGGACCCCGGCGTGAACCCGGACACCGGCGAGGCGAAGTCCATGACGGACAACGTCTGGGCCGGCATCGCCCTGATCATCGTCGCCGGAGCCCTGGTGCTGTGGGCCCGGCTGAACCCCGTCGTTGTCGATGAGTCGCTCATCGACGAGGACAAACTCCCCGGGGCCGACGACTGATGGCCGAGCACCCCATGGCGATCACGCCCACCCGCCTGGCCGATGGCCGCGAACTGATCTACTTCGACGACGACCCGGATGTTCTCGCCGGACGCACCACCCGCGAACTCCACGACCCCCGGGACCTGCCCGGCTCGGTGACGGAGTCGGAGATGCGCCGCGACCCGCTCACCGGCCAATGGGTCACCTATGCCGCGCACCGCAACAACCGCACATTCATGCCCCCGGCGAACGAGAACCCGCTGGCCCCGTCCACCCCGGGCAACCTGCCGACGGAGATCCCGGCGGACGACTACGACGTGGTCGTCTTCGAGAACCGGTTCCCGTCGTTCTCCACGAGGATCGTGATGCCGGACGACCCGGCGGACTACCCCTGGCAGGTGGACGGTGAGGAGCTGGTCCCGCGGCGTCCGGCGGCCGCACGCTGCGAGGTCATCTGTTTCACCCCGGACTCCTCGCTCTCCTTCCGCGACCTGCCGCTGAGGCGCATCCGCACGGTCGTGGAGGCCTGGACTCACCGCACCGCGGCGTTGTCTCAGGTCGACGGGGTGCTGCAGGTCGCCCCCTTCGAGAACCGGGGCGAGGAGATCGGGGTCACGCTGCAGCACCCGCACGGGCAGATCTACAGCTACCCCTTCCTGCCGCCGCGCAGCCGCCAGATCCTGGAGCAGGCGCGCGCCCACCGCGCGGCCACCGGCGGCGACCTCTTCGACGACGTGCTCGCCGCGGAGCGTCGGGCCGGTACGCGGGTGATCGCCGACGCCGCGTCCACCGGCGGTTTCACCGTCTACGTGCCGGCCGCGGCGAAGTGGCCGGTGGAGGTGATGGTGGTGCCGGAGCGTCCTGTCGCCGACTTCACCGGGCTGACCGAGCAGGAACGCGCCGCACTGCCGGGTGTGCTCAAGGCCCTGTATACCGCGGTGGACCGCTACTTCGAGGGCGTGGAACGCACCCCCTACATCGCCGCCTGGAACCAGGCGCCCGTGCAGCCGCGGCTGACCGGGGAGGACGAGTCGCTGCGTGGGGAGGGACGCCTGCACCTGCAGCTATTCTCCCTGATGCGCTCGCCGAACCGGATGAAGTACCTCGCCGGCTCGGAGTCCGCTTTCGGCGCGTGGATCAGCGACACCACCCCGGAGGCCGTCGCCGAGCGGCTGCGCGCGGTGTGGCCTGATGAGAAGGAGATCGACTCATGGTGACACCGGACTGGTGGGCCACCCGCGATGAGCAGCAGCTGGCCGATGATGCGCAGGCGCTCTTCGCGGAGCACTTCAGTGACGGTACTGGTGACGGTACCTGCGAGGGTGTGTGGGCCGCGCCCGGGCGGGTGAACCTCATCGGCGAGCACGTCGACTACGCCGGCGGCATGTCCCTGCCCTTCGCACTGCCGCAGAACACCGCCGCCGCGGTGGGACGCAGGACGGACGGGGTGCTGCGTCTGGTGTCGGTGGTGCCCGGCACCGGCGGCGCGCAGGATGCGCAGTCCACCGAGATCGCCCTGGCCGACATCGGACCGGGTAACCCGTCCGGGTGGGCCGGCTACGCCGCCGGCGCGGTGTGGGCCGGACTGCAGGACGGGGTCATCCCGTCGTGCGAAGGACTGAATATTGCCTTGGTCTCCGACGTTCCCCTGGGCGCTGGGCTGTCGAGTTCTGCGGCGTTGGAGTGCTCCGTCGCCCTGGCCGCTTATGAATTAGCCACCGGCCACGCACCTGACAGCGAGGCGCTCGAGCGCCTGGTCACCGCGTGCATGCGCGCGGAGAACGAGGTCGTCGGAGCGTCCACCGGTGGGCTTGACCAGCGCAGTTCGCTCTACGGACGCTCGGGCATGGCCCTGGCCGTCGACTTCCTCGACGGCTCCGTCGAACTGGTGCCCTGCGACCTGGCCGCGGCGGGCCTGGCGTTGCTGATCATCAACACCAATGCGTCACACCAGCTCGCCGACGGCCAGTACGCCTCACGCCGCGGCGTGATCGACGCGGTTTCCGCCCACCTCGGCGTGGGTACGCTCGGCGAGATACTGCAGGACGCCGCGGCGTCCTCCCGACTGCCGGACGAGGTGCGCGCCTGGTCGGCGACGCCACAGGCCCACGCGCTGCTCGGCGGCAGTGACGGCGGCAGCGACGGTGGTGATGTCGCGCAGCGCCGCGTCCGGCACGTCGTCGAGGAGATCCGGCGTACCCGCGACGAAGCGGTGCCGGCGCTGCGCGACGCCGGTGCGTCCGGCGAGATGGGTGGGCTCGGTGCGCTCAGTGAGCTGATGAACGCCAGCCATGCCAGCCTGCGCGACCTCTACGAAGTCACCGTGCCTGAACTCGACGGCGCCCAGGAGGCCGCGCTGGCCGCCGGGGCGCTCGGCGCGCGGATGACCGGTGGCGGCTTCGGCGGCAGTGTCATCGCCCTGGTGCACCGCGAGCAGGTCGAGGTCGTCGCCGAGGCGGTGGACGCCGCAGCCCGCGAGCGCAGCTTCCCGGCGCCGACGTTCTTCGTGGCCGCACCGTCCGACGGGGCACGTCGGATCCGGTAATGCTGCACACCTCTTGCCAGCCACAAGGGGCTGTGCCATGATCGGGGTGCCCGGAGCGAGATGCTGCGGGCACGAACCAGTTCGAGTCAGAAGAACTCAGAATTTTTCCGGAAAGGGGAGCGGCCATGACGGCGACGCATCGCGCACAGCACCAGTTTTGGCTGCTACCCGACCACCGCTGACTCCGACCCACATTTTCCCGGGCGGGGCATCGGTGCCCCGTCCGGACGAGTTCCTCAGCGAACCCTCTTTCAAGTCTCTCGACGTGTGCCCGCCGATGCTGCCGCCCCTTTCACCAGAAAGGGACCACCATGTCCAGTAGACACGTCGACACACCGGGAGTGACGCTCCAGGAGAACAAGCTCCTGAGCTTCGCCTCCGACGTCGACGACAACACGCTCGAGCAGGCGCGCCAGATCGCCGGGCTGCCCTTCATCTTCCCGCACGTCGCGCTGATGCCCGACGCCCACTTCGGCAAGGGATCCTCCGTCGGCACCGTCTTCGGCACCGAACGCGCCGTGATCCCCGCCGCCGTCGGCGTGGACATCGGCTGCGGGATGATCGGTGTGCGCACCGCATTCACCGCCGACGACCTGGCCGGACACGAACTCACCGACCTGCGCGACGCCATCGAAGGCGCCATCCCGCTGTCCCCCGGACGCTACAACGGCTGGGTGCTCGGCGGCACCGCCGAGGCACGCACCCGCGAACTCGCCGACCTCGCCGAGTCCACCGGCGTGGACCTGGGGCATTCCAAGAAGTGGCGTCAGCAGCTCGGCTCCCTCGGCGGCGGCAACCACTTCATCGAGCTCTGCCTCGACGAGGAGGAGCGTGTGTGGATGTTCCTGCACTCCGGCTCACGCGGGGTGGGCAACAAGATCGCGCAGAAGCACATCAAGACCGCGCAGCGGCTGATGCGGAAGTTCTGGGTGCAGCTGCCCGACGACGACCTCGCCTACCTCCCCGAAGGAACCCCCGAATTCGACTGCTACCTGCGTGAACTCGCCTGGGCGCAGCGCTTCGCCTGGCTGAACCGCGAGGAGATGATGGACCGCTTCTCCCGCCTGCTCGGCGAGTGGATCGGCACGCCCGTCGAGGAGACCGAGCGGATCAACTGCCACCACAACTACACCGTCAAGGAAGAGCACTACGGACGGACGGTGTGGCTGACGCGCAAGGGTGCCGTGCGTGCGGACGAGGGCGTGAAGGCGCTGATCCCCGGGTCGATGGGCACGGCGTCCTACGTGGTCGAGGGACGCGGTTTCGCACCGGGACTTCGTTCGGCACCGCACGGCGCAGGACGCCGCTTCTCCCGCACGCAGGCGCGCAAGCGGTTCAGCGCCGAGGATCTGGACGCCCGGATGGACGGCATCGTCTACCGTCCCGGCGACGCCTTCGTCGACGAGATCCCCGACGCCTACAAGGACATCGACGTGGTCATGGCCGACGCCGAACCGCTGGTGCACGTGCTGCACAAGCTGCGCCAGGTGATGAACGTCAAGGGGACGTAGGGCGCGCCCGTCTGCGCGCCCGACCGCTCGCTCGTCAGGGCGCCCGTCACGAAACCCCGAGCGATTGGTGGTTTCCGGGATGGAGACCACCAATCGCTCGGGGTTCTGGGACAAGGGGGCCAGCGCTACCGGCGCTGCCAGCCGCCCCAGCCCTACAAGCCCTACGGCGTGGTGCCGTGGATGTAGCCGAAGCGGTGCTCGGTGGTGGTCACGGCCTGCTCCAGCAGCATCGGCAGCAGCTCGCGGCGTCCGTCGGGGAGGACCTGCTGGTCGAGGACGACCGAGCCGGAGCGCGCGGCAGCCTCGTAGAGGTTCTCGTCCACATCGCCGAGGGTGCGGATCCGCACGCTGGGCTGCACACCGATCTCGGCGGCGAACTCCATGTCGGAGACCATCCGGATCCGGTTGGCCAGCTCGCCCATCTCGGAGGTCACCGACGGTGCGGCGGACACTTCGAGCTTCGTGCCTGTCACCGAGGCGCCGAGGTAGAGTCGCAGCAGGTCACGCAGGTTCGCGTTGGCCCCGATGCGCACGCGCAGGGGTTCCAGTAGCGGCCGGTAGCGGAATACGTTGGACTCCACGACCAGGGCGGTGCGGTCGTGCTCGATGCCGAACTCGGAGGTCCACGCCTGTGCATCGGACTCCGCGGCGCGGCGCAGCCAGCGGTGGTCCTCCTCGGTGAGCACCGGGTGCGCCATGCCGTGGAACTCGCGCAGCATCTGGGTGATCGCGGTGGACACGCTGCCGCTGTGCAGCTCGCTGATGTCGCCTTCGGCCCAACGGCCCTGCTGGGCGACGTAGTTCGGGCCGCCGGCCTTCGCACCGCTGCCGATCGAGGAACCCTTCCAACCGCCGAAGGACTGGCGCTGGACGATGGCACCGGTGATGCCGCGTTCCACGTACACGTTGCCGGCCTCGACGCGGTCACGCCAGAACTCGGTCTCGTCCCGGTCGATGGTGTGCAGTCCGGCGGTCAGCCCGTAGCCCGTGGAGTTCTGCCACTCGATGGCTTCCTCCAGGGTGTCGGCGTGCATCACGCCGGCGACGGGGCCGAAGCACTCGTGGGTGTGGAACCAGGCGCCGGGACGAACATTGTCGCGCAGCCCGGGGGTCCACAGCGTGGCGTCCTCCGCGGTGCCGTTGAGCGGTTCGGGCTTGACCAGCCACTTCTCGCCCTTGTCGAGCTTGGTCAGTCCGCGCAGGAGCTTGTCGCCAGCGGGCTCGATGATGCCGTTCATGTCGGTGGCGAGGTCGTCGCCGGGGCCCACACGCAGGGACTTCACGGCGTCCACCAGCTGGCCCATGAAGCGCTTGGACTTGCCCATCGACCCCACGGTGATGATCAGCGACGCCGCGGAGCACTTCTGCCCGGCGTGGCCGTAGGCGGAGGCGAGGATGTCGGAGACCGCCAGGTCAGGGTCGGCCGCCGGGGTGACGATGATGGCGTTCTTGCCGGACGTCTCGGCGTTGATTGTCATCTGCGGGTCCCAGGAGCGGAACATGCGGGCGGTCTCGGAGCCGCCGGTGAAGATCACCGAGTCGATGTCCTCGTGGGAGACCAGGCGCTTGCCGGCCTCGCCCTCGTCGGCGTTGACGAGCTGCAGCATGTCCTCGGTGACACCGGCCTCACGCAGCGCCTCGACGAAGACCTCGGCGATGCGCAGGGTCTGCGGGGCGGGCTTGATGACCACGCAGGCACCGGCGGCGAGGGCGGCCATGCAGCCGCCGACGGGGATGGCGATGGGGAAGTTCCACGGCGGGACGACGGCCACCGTGCGGTAGGGGGTGAACGTGGAGCCGCGGTGGCGGTCGATCTTGCGCGCGGACTCGGCGTAGTACCGGCAGAAGTCGATGGCCTCGGAGACCTCGGGGTCGGTCTCGGAGACGGTCTTGCCGGCCTCGTGGACGGCGGCGGCGATGAGCCGGTGACGGTTGTCGGCCAGGGTGTCCGCGGCGCGGTCGAGCACCTCGGCGCGCTCCGCGCCGCTCTTCGCGGCCCACGCCTCGTGGGCGTCCAAGGCACGCTGGACGGCGGCATCGACGGTGGCGGGGTCGGTGACCTCCTCGCTCACCGTCGGGCCCGGGTCGGAGGACGCGTCGACGATGCGCGCGGCCCACTCGCGGTTGGCGGGCAGGTCGGAGTCGGTGTCGGGCTCGTTGACGAAGTTGCCGGGGACGCTGGCGGAGCTGGTGCCGGCCTTGGCACGGGCCTCCTCGGTACGGTTCTGCGTCCGGCGCGGTCCGGCGTCGGTGGACCACCGGTCGCGCACGGCGGCGAGGTAGCGCTCGCGCTGACCCTCCATGGGGGTCATGCCGGTCTCCTCGTCGTCCTCGGGGGTGAACATGGCGTAGAGGAAGTTCTGCTTGGCGCCGTTCTCCTCGAGGCGGCGCACGAGGTAGCTCACCGCGACATCGAAGTTCTCCTTCTTCACCACCGGTGTGTAGAGGATGACCTCGCCGACCACGCTGCGCACCGCCTCAGCCTGGGCGGGGGCCATGCCCTGCAGCATCTCGGCGTCGATCTGGTCCTCCACGCCACGCTCCACGGAGAGCTCGTGGGCCAGCGCCATGTGGAAGACGTTGTGCGTGGCCACGCCGATACGGATCACGTCGGAGTGCTCGGGGCGCAGCACCCAGTCGAGCAGGCGCAGGTAGTTGGCGTCCACCTCGGCCTTCGTGAGGTAGGGCGTCTGCGGCCAGTCGTGGAGCTCGGCGTCCACGCGCTCCATCGAGAGGTTCGCACCCTTGACGATGCGCACCTTGATCTTCGCGCCGCCACGCTCCCGACGCTCCTGGGCGAACTCGGTGAGCTGACGCAGCGCGTCGAAGGAATCCGGCAGGTAGGCCTGCAGGACGATACCCGCCTCGATCTCCAGGAACTCCTCTTCGCCGAGCAGCTCGGTGAAGATGCGCAGGGTGAGGTCGAGGTCCTTGTACTCCTCCATGTCCATGTTGATGAAGGGGTGCGGTGAACGCTTCAGCGACTCGCGGTACAGCGGACGCAGTCGCTCCTTGAGACGCTCGGTGGACCCGTCGAGGTCCCAGTGGTTGAGCTGCGAGACCACCGCGGACGGCTTCACGCTGATGTAGTCGACCTTCGGGTTACGCACCAGGTCGATGAGGTCGTCGCGACGGCGCACCGCCTCATCCTCACCGAGGACGGCCTCGCCCAGCAGGTTGATGTTGAGCCGGAATCCGGCGTCGCGCGCCTCCTCGAGCATCTTGTCCATCGTGCCGCTCTCGGCGTCCAGCACCAGGTGGCCCACCACGGAGCGCAGGTAGGACCGCGCAATGGGCATCACGATCTGCGGCAGCAACGGGGCGGCGATCGAGCCGGCGGTCATGAGGATCTGGTCGACGACGCCGAGGAAACCCGGCACCGGAGCCTGACGCTTCACCGGGTGGGCGATCTTGGCGAACTCGTCGGCGGCGACCTTGTTGTCCTCCGGACGAGCGACGCGGTCAACGAAGCTGAAGGTGAACTCCACACCACTGGGCTCGTGGACCATGTCCGCGAGCTGCTTGGTCGACTTGCTGGTCTCCTCGACCTGCAGCCAGGTGTCGGCGAGGCCGAGGGACCGCTTGACCACGGCTTCCACGTCGTCGGCCTTCTCCGGACGGGTGGTGGCGGTGGACGGTGAGTTATTGGATGACACGCGTGTTCTCCTGACGGGGCCGTGGTTCTCGGTCCACTGGCCCCGGGGGTCGGGTACGGGGCTAGAAAATTCGTGGTGAGTGCTCAGTAGGACGGAGCCGGAGGACGGTCGCCGACGGGACGCAGGCCGGTCGGCGCCGTGAGCTCGGACGGCAGCAGGTGATGCGGCACGTGGGCTCCTCTCTCGACGAGGACGTCCACCGTGGTGTGGACGACCGTGGTGACATGTCGTTCGGTCCACGGTGCGCGGGGCGGAGGAGAGCGGCCCGTGGGTGATGGGGCACCGAGCCTACGCTGAGCAGAGGAGGTGTGCCGGGGGAGGACGTCCCGCGGGTGCGTCCGGGCACCACCCCGGGAGGTGGTGCGGACGACGGTTTCTGTCGACGCAGGACGGCGAAGTGACCGCTTCGTCCTGCGCGATGGACAGAAACCGTCGTGCGTGTTTCTTGGGCGCGTTTTTGGGACGCGGTTAGTTCGCCGGGTACTCCATCGGCGCGCCGGGGCCGAGCGGAATGCCGAGGGCCCACCAGGCGAGGAAGAAGAGGAACCAGCCGACGAGCATCGCCATGGAGTAGGGGATCGTCATCGACAGCAGGGTGCCGAGGCCGGCCTTCTTGTAGTAGCGCACCAGGAAGGACAGGGCCAGGGCGAAGTAGGGGCTCATCGGGGTGATGATGTTCGTGGTCGAGTCACCGATGCGGTAGAGCATCTGGGTGACCTCAGGGGAGATGCCCACGTACATCATCATCGGGACCACCACCGGGGCCATCAGCGCCCACTGCGCCGAGCCGGAGGTGATCATGAGGTTGAGCAGGCAGACCATCACGATGAAGCCGGCGAAGAGCACCACCGGCGGCAGATCCCAGGTCTGCAGCACCTCACTGCCCTTGATGGACAGGAAGTTGCCCAGGTTGGACCACTCGAACCAGGCGAGGAACTGGGAGACGGCGAAGAACAGCACCATCATCGGAAGCAGGGTCTTCAGGCCGCGGACCATGAACTCGGGGATGTCGGCGGGGCTGGTCACCGAGCCGACGACCACGCCGTAGACCGTGCCCAGCAGGAAGAAGCCCAGGGCGATCGGCACGGCGATGTCGGTGATCAGCGGGCTGTCCATCACCGCGCCACCTTCGCCCTGCAGCGGGGAGCCGGGCACGAAGAGCAGGGCGAAGTAGACGGCGAGACCGACGAGAGCGACGAGGCCGGTGATCTTCAGGCCGCGGCCCTCGACGTCGCGCAGGGTGAGGTCCTTGACCTCGTTGCCGTCCTCATCGGTGAAGGCGACTTCTTCGTAGTTCACCTGGTCGTGGTCGACGAGCTGGTGGATGCGCTTGTTCATGAACAGCTCGGTGACCAGGGTGATGATCACGGCCAGCAGGATCGCGGACACGGTGACGAAGTAGTAGTTCGACAGCGGGTTGACCACGTAGTCGGGGTCCACGATCTGCGCGGCCGAGGTCGACAGGCCGGACAGCAGCACGTCGGTGATGTTGAGCACCAGCGAGGAGTTGAAGCCGCCGGAGGACGCGACGAAGGCGACGATCGCGCCGACGATGGGGGAGCGTCCGATGGCGTGGAAGGCCATCGCGCCGAGCGGGATGACGATGACGTAGACCGCGTCGGACGCGACGGACCCGGTCACGCCGGCGAGCGCGACGACGAAGGTCAGCGTCTTCGGGCCGGTTTTGGCCACCATGGCGCGCACGATGGCGCTGATCAGGCCGGCGTACTCGGCGACCGCGACGCCGAGCATCACGGTGATGATGACGCCGAGCGGCGGGAAGTCGGTGTAGTTGGTGACCACGCCGGTGACGATCTGGTGCAGACCGTCGGTGTTGAGCAGGTTGGTGACCTCGACGGGGTCACCGGTCTGCGGGTCCTCGGCGGACCAGTTGGCCAGCGAGCCGAGCCAACTGAGGACCAGCACGAGCCCACCGAGGATCACGAAGAGCCAGAAGGGGTTGGGCAACTTATTGCCGAGCCACTCCACCCACCCCAGGAAACCGTGGGGTCTGCTGTGGTGTTTCTTCTTGTCTTGTGGCTTCTCCGCTGGTTCGGGGGCCTTCTCCGACGGCGTCTGAGTCTCCTGAGGCGTCATGGGGCAGCAGACTACCAATCCGGCCGATCTGCTGCAGGACATGCACATAAATAGTGTTGTCACTCCAGCCACATCTGTTTCTTTTGTCCCAGGTGGTCGGGTACGGTAGCGGCGTGATCACATTCGACAAGGTCAGCAAGACATACCGGACGTCCACCCGGCCTGCGTTGCAGGATGTCTCGGTCGAGATCGACAAGGGTGAGTTCGTCTTCCTCATCGGGCCTAGCGGCTCGGGCAAGTCGACCTTCCTGCAGCTCATGATCCGTGAGGAGGAGGTCGACTCCGGTGATCTGCACGTCGCAGACTTTCACGTCAACACGCTGCGCAAGCGCAGGACGCCGCAGCTGCGTCAGAAGATCGGCTACGTCTTCCAGGACTTCCGCCTGCTGCCCAATAAGAACGTCCACGACAACGTCGCCTTCGCCCTCGAGGTCACCGGGCGACGCAAGGACGCCATCGAGAAGGCCGTCCCCGAGGCGCTCGACATGGTCGGCCTGGCGGGCAAGGGGCAGCGCATGCCCGATGAGCTCTCCGGCGGCGAGCAGCAGCGCGTGGCCATCGCCCGCGCCACCGCGAACCGTCCTCTCGTCCTGCTCGCCGACGAGCCGACCGGCAACCTCGACCCGGACACGTCCGCCGAGATCATGGCACTGCTCAACCGCATCAACCGGGGCGGCACGACCGTGGTGATGAGCACGCACGACGACGTCGCCGTCGACTCGATGCGCCGTCGCGTCCTGGAACTGTCCAACGGAAAACTCGTGCGCGACGACGCACACGGCATCTACGCCGTCGGACGCTAGGGAAGAGGGAACACATGAAGATCCGTTTCGTCCTCAAGGAAGCCTTCTCCGGGCTGACCCGCAACGTGACGATGACCGTCGCGATGATCATCACCACCGCCATCTCCCTGGCACTGCTCGCCACCGGCGTGCTGATCACCAACATGACCTCCGATACCAAGGAGCTCTACCTCGATCGCATCGAGGTGATGGTGCAGCTCGACGATGAGATCTCCACCACCGACCTCGACTGCTCCAGCGAGGTCTGCGCTGATATCCGCGACACCCTGGAGTCCGACGACGACGTCGAGTCGGTGACCTACCGCAACAAGGAGCAGAGCTACCAGCGCTTCGTTGAGCTCTTCGGCCAGTCCGATCCCGTCCTCGTGGAGCAGACCTCGCAGGACGCCTTCCCCGCGGCGCTGCATGTGCGCCTCGCTGACCCGTTGGACACCACGCCGATCGACGAGATCGCCGAGAAGCCCGGCGTGGCCACCATCGTCGACCAGCAGGACGACCTGCGTGGTGCGACGCAGAACCTCGACGCCGTGCGCAACGCCAGCTTCGTGCTGGCCGCTGTGCAGGCCGTCGCCGCGATCTTCCTCATCATGAACATGGTGCAGCTCGCGGCATACTCTAGGCGCCACGAGACCAGCATCATGCGCATGGTCGGCGCGACGCGCTGGTACACCCAGGCGCCGTTCATCCTCGAAGCCATGCTCGCCTCGATCATCGGCTCGCTGCTCTCGGTCGGCGCGCTGCTGCTGGGCAAGCGCTTCCTGCTGGACCAGGCGCTCGGGTCCCTCTACGACGCCAACCTGATAGCGCGGATCTCCGCCTCGGACATCTGGCTGGTCTCGCCATTCGTCATCATCGCCGGTGCCCTGGTCGCCGGGGTGACTGCGCAGGTCACACTGCGCTGGTACGTAAAGAAGTAAGCGGGTAGACTTCCTCGGGCTATGGCGAAGAAGAGCACACCGGTGGATTCCGGACGGAAAAAGGGCGACAAGGCTGCCAAGTCGGGCAAGGCCGGGAAGGCCGGCACGAAGAACGGCGGTCCGCTCGTCGTCGCCACCAACCGCAAGGCCCGCCACAACTACCGCATCCTGGAGACCGTCGAGGCCGGCGTGGCCCTGGTCGGCACCGAGGTCAAGGCGCTGCGCGAAGGCAAGGCGTCCCTGGTGGACGCCTTCGCCACCGTCGACGACGGCGAGGTGTGGCTGCGCAACCTGCACATCCCCGAGTACGCGCAGGGGACGTGGACGAACCACGCGCCGCGTCGCGTCCGCAAACTGCTGCTGCACCGCAATGAGATCGATACCCTCATGGGCAAGGTCCGCGACGGCAACAACACCCTGGTTCCGCTGCAGCTCTACTTCGTTTCCGGACGCCTCAAGGTGGAGCTTGCGCTGGCCACCGGTAAGCAGGACTACGACAAGCGCCAGGACATCAAACGACGCACCGAGGAGCGCGAGGCGACCCGCGAGCTGGGGCGTCGGATCAAGGGCATCAAGGGTTGACCTGGGGCAACACCCGAGGTTGACGGCGGTGCGCGGCGCGAACTAGAATGGATCTTCCTGCCGTCGCCGAGCTTTCCGACGACAGGGAATGTACACCAAGGGGTCGATCAGGTTTCGACTTCGTGCATTGAGCCAGGGGAAGCGTGCCGGTGCAGGCTGGAGACCACCGTGAGCGTCGCAGCAACCTATAGGCGCCGAGAAGAACACTCAGCGCGACTACGCCCTCGCTGCCTAATCAGCGACCGCGTGTCTGTCAGCCCGGGTAGGTCCCTGACCCGGTCACTGGCATCAGCTAAGGGACTTCACGCTACCGCCCTGTCGTTCGGGCGGGTGGCGGACATTTCAGAGCGACTGGGCTCATCATCCGGGCACGTCCGCATGACCCGGAGAGCCGAGCAGAGGTAGCCGCGGACTGCGCACGGAGAAGCCCTGGCGAGGTCGCGAAGGACCCGGGTTCAATTCCCGGCGGCTCCACTAGTATGAATCCCGTTGGTCATTACGACCAGCGGGATTCTTTCTTTGTGCAGGTCACGGCAGAGTCTACATGATGCACTGTTCCGCACAAGTACCCCAGGTAACGGCACACGTTCCCAACTCCGATCCCAACAGTCGTTGGGCGGTGAAAATCCGTTGGGAAGAGAGCAGGAGATCATGGCAAGGCCACGGAACAAGCGGACGTTCGGAGAGATTCAGGAGCGCCTGACAAAGCAAGGCAAGAAGTTCTACCCCCGGTACAGCCTGCCGGGTGTAGCGGAGCGCTTCAGCCCCGGTGTCGGCTTCACGTCCTACGAACTGGCGGCACGGTGGCTCGACACAGAGCGTGAACTGTGGGAGAAGCACGTCGCTGCCGGGACCGAACATGAGTGGCTGGCACCGACCGCTCGGCGTGCGGCGGCTCAGGCTCAGCGAGAGCGGGACAGTGTGACCGTGGGGGACATGCTCGGCAAATGGATTGCGTATAAGTCGCGGGGCTGGTGGGAGGAGACTACCCGTCAGACCAATCAGCAACAGGTGAACAGCCGACTGCTAGAGATCGACGGCGACGCTGGAGTGTTCCGGTCACTGCCGCTGTCTAAGGTCACGGGGCAGGATGTCCGCAACTGGTGGGCCGGTGTGTGGTCACAGTTCCCCAAGACACGTCCGACGAATCTTGCTGCGCGTAAGCACGTTTCGGCAGCGTTCAAATGGGCCGTCAGTGAAGAACTGATTCCCGCGAACCCGGTTGGTGATCTCCCCATTCCGTCGGTCAGGGTGGGAGATGCACCGGCGCGGGTGGATCGTCCGACACGGGAGGAGCTGCAGGCGATTCTGCACCACGTCCCGAAGTACTATCGGTTCCCTACTGCGCTCGCCTTGTTTCACGGTATGCGGACTCAGGAGGTACTGGGGCTACGACGGTGGCAGGTGAAGCGCTCTGTGGACGATGAGGGCACGGTGTCGTACGTCGTAGACCTGCGCGACCGGAAGCGGGTTCGGGCGGCTGTGAAACTCAAACGGGATGGCAGGCACCAGATGGTAGAGAAAGGCCTGAAAACTGACACCTCCTACCGGGCGGTGCCGGTGTTCGCTGAGTTTGTCGACATGCTGGAGGAGCACATGAGCACCTACGCGGGTGCCGGTGCTGAGGGGCTGGTCGCTGTCACACGTACGGGCGAACGTCCGCTCGACTCCAGTTGGAACAGCGTGCTCAAACGGGCGGCAAAGAAAGCCGCCGCTGAGATCGCTAAGCAGCGTGGGCTGTCGGAGGAGCAGGCTAAGGCGCTGGAGGAGCGATTCGTTTCGATCCGGAAGCATGACGGTAGGAGGTTCATCGCCACGGAGTTACTGGAGTCTGGCACGTCGGAGGTTGCCGCCGGTGCGTTCATTGGGGACCGCAACCCTGACGTTCTGCGAGAGCACTATCTGCGCCACACAGATGAACACCTAGCGACGGGGCTACAGGCGGTCGGAGAGCGGCTGAAAGGTGCGGCGGGGGAGTAAGCAAGGCTAACGGCCCTGGTGGAACTACAGAGTTCACCAGGGCCGTTTTGCGTGTCTGGAGCAGATCGCGCCAGAGCTCCTAGTACTATTCTGACTAGAATGTCAAGTCCTGACAAAAGTAAACGCTATTAACCCCTTGACCGGGGGTGATGTAGCATGTTAACTTTAGGGGGTCAAGTCCGATGCAGGCGGGGGACACCTGATCCTCGGACATTCCTGATTGGCGCACGTTGACCACCGGTCAACGTGCCACTTCCGCATTCCTAGACTAGGAGTAACCCTTGATCCAGCGTGAACCCAACGCGCCTGCACCCGTGCTCAGCGAATATGTGCCGATCGAACCGGTAGCAAAGATCGCCCTGACGAAAGCCGAAGCCGCCGAAGCCGTAGGCGTCTCTATCGCCACGGTTGACCGAATGATCGAGAGCGGAGACCTCATCGCTCGACGTTTCGGGCGGCGCTCAGTCCGAATCCACTTGCAGGACTTAGAACAGGCTCTCCGACCGATCCCCTCCGCCGGAACCTACGCAGCAGGGCTGGTATGAGATGAACACCCAGACCTACGCCGACGTTGCAGCCACCGCATACCCGGCGGCATGGAGAGCCGGAGCGACCAACCCGCTCGACGGCACCAGAGATCCGTACAGCATGGCTGAAGCCCTCAGGGCCGATCCGTTGCTCAACGACGACGGCACCGACCTTGCCAAGACTCCAGCACCTGAGCCGGACGCCTACCCGGCCCACTGGCGAATCTAACCCCGTCACGACCAATACCATCCCCCACCACACGACAGGACAACACATGCTCATTGGCTACCACGGTCAGTACACCCGCCCCCGCGCCAGCACAGCCGCGCCGCAGCGCTATCAGCGAGCCGCCGACGCACTGAACCTCGACCTCGACACCCTCCTACCGCCGGAGTACCGACAGGCCACCGCGAAAGTTCAGGAATGGCGGCGATTCCTCGACAGCAAGCGCGAACAGAAGCCCGAACCATTCACCGCTGATTGGATCATGAACACCGCCCCGAACACATGGGGGCAGCGACTTTCAGCACACGCCACCGCCCTAGCACAGGGCAACGTCGCCGGACAGTTGAACCGCATGGCGACAGACCTCGACCGGCACGCCGTCGGCAACCTCACCGGGCCGGAGGCTTTCGCCCACGTCATGGCAACCGCCGACGTTGACGGCATACTCACGGAACTCAGTGATGCCGTAGCCGAACTCGCAGCGGTCAATGTCTACGATCCAAGCACGCCGGGCCGTGACTACACCCGCTATCGCGCAGCAATGAACGCATTGCTGTCCCTCGACGTCGCACTCGACCCAACGGATGCAACGGCATGGGCCGCACTGTGGTTCAACCCCGGCGACCTGCGCCCCCTGCGCACGATCGTTCTGGAGCGGTTCAACGGCGCACCGAAGCGCAAACAGGCTGATTACAGTGCTGCCGACCAGGCGGCGCACGAATCGGTGCAGGTCTGGCGTGACATCATCCGAGATCAGGATGCAGAGGGCGCACGGAATGTGAGCCAGCACGACGGCAGTTTCTCCGTCAGGCCCAACAAGTACCGCGACGTCGCGCCGGGTGATGCTGCAGTCTCGGCGCTTGCCGTGGGTGACTTGGAGGAGCAGTTCGGCTTGACGCTGGACGTGGCAACCTCGTGGGACGAACTCACACGCCGAATGCGGGCATTCGACACCGCAGGTAAGCATGAGTTCGTAGACGCCGAAAACGTGGCTTAGAGAGCCGCACAGCGCCGACAGTGAACAGGTGCTGTGAACAACAACAATAACAACACCAGAGAGACAGAACCGGCCCGTGGAAAGGAACTCTGCGGGCCGGGTAAATAACAGTCAACACACTCAAAGGATGTTGTAGTACGTATGTCAATCATACACGAATTATCAGGTGAAGTCACTGCAGACGACACTGAATCGCCCTATTGGATTCAGGGCGCAGGGTACCGATCCGTACCAGGATTCCCGCATATTCATATTCTCATCGACGGTTCAGAAGTCTGGAACGCTAGGTCAGAACGATCGCTGAGCATCTACCATCAACACGGCTACCCGTATGTCGCATTCTCCGGTCGGAGTTGGCGGCTTCAGCGTCTCGTTCTGGCGGCATGGTTTCCCGGTTGTCTCGACCACGGAGAGATGGCCCTACATCGGACAAATGACCGTGACAATGTCGCTGTCTGGAATCTCTATCCGGGTGACTTCTCGCGCAACGTTCAGGACAGGATGAGGGACGCGGGCAATGCAGACAATTGCTGTAGTCGCGGGCACCTCTACGTGCCATGTAATCTCGTTCCTAGTTCCCTGAAGCGGGGCTGGAGGTCATGCCTTGCATGTAACAGGGGCCGCTCTAAAGTTTCCGGGAAGCGACGTGAGGGAAGCGCTGACTACCCCGCTGAAGTGCAGGATGCTACCGATGAGGCCTACGCAAAGATCCTCGGGAGTCTGGTAGGGACGTTGCGTTTCCAGATTCTCAACGGCTCGAAAGCGGTGACTGCATGAGTCCGGCGGAAGCGGTCGACGCAGTAGCGTCAATGAGAGCCGAAGTTACGGACCTGAGAGCGCAGATCGCCGAACTTCTGGAGGTGACGGTCCATGCTTAGCCGTGCTCGACGATATGAGGATAGAATGATCGCCGGGGCGCAGGTGACAAAGATGCCCGATTGGAACAGGGCGGAATTGGACATGAACGCCGTGTTCAGAATGTGGGAACAGTCGGTGCGGCGATTGGACATTCCGTCAAGCGACGCCGACGGAATTGTTAAGGTGGTTCGCGGGGGGACGTTCCTTGGTCGGTTCTGCCAATGGTTTTTCAGTGAGGACGCGGCGGCGTATTACGCGGGCGTGAGTGTGGAGCGTTGCCGCGACTTGGTCGGAATTGCGACCCGTTCCGGAATTGTTCACCTCTACCCCGATCGGGATATGTATGGCGGAACTCGTATCGAACTTGATACCGGCATTTAGGCGGTATCGGCCCTGAGTGGCCCTGTGGCGGACTTTCAGCAGTTCTCCGGGCACTCAGTCGTAGCACCCCGCGAAAGGCGCTCAGCAGGCGTCTCAGCGGGGTGTTTTGTAGACAGGCACCAATAAGCAACGTAAGGATAGAATCATGGAGTTCACGGACCTAAAAACGACGATAGACCGATCGTCCCCGTCACTGTATCCGGAGTTCGCCGAAGATTGGCGTTCAATGCTGGATTCAGCAGGGCTGGAGGGCGATGCAGTCGTGGCGGCACTCGCTGAGGGTTGCACCCCGATGGCTCACTGCGGAGGTGTCGCGCTCATTATTGGCGGGGAGTTGCTTTCATCCGCCGGGCGCTACTGGGCTGGATATGAGAAACTCGCGGAGGATGCCGGTTGTAGTTTGGAAACAGTAAAGCGTCGCATGGGGGCCCTGAAGCGGGCCGGGCTGTTGATTGTGCGGCGGCGTGACCATAAGCCGTCGATCGTCACCCTGACTGTTCCGGGTATCGGTGAATACGACGATTGGAAGCAGTGGCGTGCTGAGTCGCTCGCCGGGCGGGCATGGTTGCAGGGTGTCGCCATTTAGTCACGGAGCGAGACACTTTCGCTCACATTCGACGCTCTAGGGCCGTAGTATTGGAGGCTCTCAGGTTCGATTCTGGCCGATGCGCTGAATATTCGCTGATGGTGGGCTATTTCCGGGGCCGATTCCCCTATAGTTGGAAACTTTAAGGTAGCCGCGAAAGTGTCTAGTACAATTCGGACTAAAGTGTCCTGACCTGCACGAATAGATGTTTTGCATTGTGAAGTGATGACACTTCATATATAGGGCGATTGCTACGGGCCGTGACGATACCGCGAAAGCCACAACCGATACCAAGCGTCAAACGGTCAAGGTGAGCCCTCCGCTCCGCCCCTATATTGGTCACCGTTGGTGGGTGGCAGGCGGAAACGGCACCGTCGTTCTGATCTCGTAAGGAGATTCAGTCCCATTCGTACGGCGGGAGAGTGATAGTGAATCTTGCGTTTTCGCTTATCTCCCCCTCCCAGTAGACGTCATCCACATAACCGTCGTAGTTCAGTCCTTGCACTTCCGCACGGCATTTAAGCGAATTACCTTCGACGGGGAAAAGTTCAACCATGCTGAAAATAGGCTGGTCTGTTGTTTGCTTAATTTCCCTGGACCGCATCGTCAGGTCGCCTGCCCTGCCTAGTGAATACGATTGCCCGCGCTCGTTGTCGTAGATCGTTTCTACGGGGGCATCGTTATCGTATGCCTCTTGGTCTTCGTACTCCCTGGTTATGACCCTCACCGCCATGCTCGAAGGCGAGCAGAGAGACAGGTGAACTTGATATGCGTAGTTATCTACCTGAATCATCTCGCTAATCCCGTATGGACTATCGCTCTCCGCTTCCTCTGCGCATCCCGTCAGAGTCGTAGCGCTAATCATCATTGCGGCAATCGCCGCACTCATCCTCTTAATCGTCATGGCACATGACCTTACAGAACGCTTACTAGATGCTTCAACTAGTCCAACTCTAGGAGTAGACCAATGACCGACCACCACGCCACCACCCCTTGGGATACCGGGGGAGACGCCTTTATAGACATGCTCAGGGGACGTCAACGCCAGGTACTCGCCGCGACGATGTACGGCGACACAACCGGCGCGGAATACCGCGACTCGACGCCCCTAGTACCCGCCTACATTCAACTGTAACCGCAGCGTAGAGGGATATTCCCTCATTGCAACATCTAAAGGAACACCTTGAACACCTACCGAATCACCACCGTGCGAGCGAGCAGAACAACAGCGACCGCGAGCGCGGGAACGGGTACGTCAGCCATCGTGCACGCGCACCTGCTGACCGCTGAGAACGGCAATCGGACAGTGACGATCACCGACGGAAACCGGACGCTCAGGCTGGTACCCGACCAGGCAGCACGGCTTGCAAGCGCGATTCTCCGGGCGCTCTAACGCCACCGGGGGAGCGCCCATGTCCTCGGTCCTGCGCCGACCTGACGCTCGGCGATCTCGGCGCGGTCTGTCGCGTCTGCAGCGGCCCGTAGCGCGGCGGCGTAGGTCGCGGGGATCTCGAACTGCGGTTCGGCCTTGCGCTGCTCGTTCTCGTAGGTGTTGACCGCGAAGTATGACTGCGCGGCGGCAACCTCAGCCTTGTTAGGATCGCCGTTCATCGCGACCAGGTAGGCGGCGAAGCGTGTGAGTAGGACATCCTCCTGAGGTGGTCCACTCACAGATACTTTGCGCGATCCCGCAAAGTGCCTGGCCTTGTCATGTCCCTGGTTAACGGCGGTAGCCATCGCCCGGTTCATCGGGACGGCAAGGTTCCGCCAAGCGCTATACCCCAGCAGCGGCATGAGGTCTCGCGCCGACCAGAACTCCGCGCCGTCCTCGTCGACCTGACGGATGCCGTCGAACGGCGACACCGTGCGCGGCCCGTCCTGCGACGGGGTTCTCCCGCGTGGGAGAAAAGGCTGGTCAGGTGTGTTTCGCGGCGAACCTAGTGAGCCGAACGTCCTCACGCTTAGGTCCACGCTTTCCGGAAATTTCATGGTTGACCATGAAAATACTGGTCACGTCCATGTTCTGCGCTTCGGCAGAAGCCTTCGCCCGCTCTGAAAACAGTACGATCGTACTGTAAACGTTCTCAACCCGTACGCGGTCCTGGGCGCATTGACCCTGCCCTGGCGGCGCGTGGCGTCTCGGGGTGCCCCCCTCCCCTTTGGGTTGTTGCTGGTCAGGTGTGTTTTGCTGGTGGCGTTGACGGTGCCGGAGGTCAGGGGGAACCTGACTAGCGTCGGTAACGTGGCTGGTCACGGCGATATGTCGTGACGCCGGTGCTTTACCTGCAGGGTGCGGTGGCTCTAAGGGGGTGGGGTATCCGGTTGCGCGTGTCTGTCTCCGTGTTCGGCGGTGTACCGGGTGGCAGCGGGTGCGCTGTGTGGCTGTCTCTGGCGCTGAGTGTGGCGTGCGCAGTGTTGGGGTGCCTAGCGTTGTTCCGTGGCTGTACAGCACGTAGAGCGCTGTAGGGGAGCGTAGGGGCCTGGTCTGTCGTCCCGGTGCGTCAGCGTGTCCGTGGGGCTGGGAGGTGACTGGAGATGGTGGCATGGGATGGCTGGTCATGCGCTGTTCATTCTCGTTGTTCGGGGGAGTGCATTGTTCGGGGGTGTGGAGTACGACCAGGGGGAATATCCCCGCCACGGCACCTGTGCGGCGGTCTGAAGCGTCGACGGCGACGGTGGGACGTCCGAGGTACTCCGTGCCCTGTAGGGCGCTGTATGCGCGTGCCCGCACCGACCGATGGCGAGCGAGCGTGCCATGGCAGCGACGGCAGCGACGGCAGGCACGGCAGGCACGGCGACGGGTGCAGGCACGACAAAAGGGCACCTGGTCGCGGTGACCAGGTGCCCCAGTGACGGTGCGGCGGGTCCGCCTACGCGGTGGTGCCGGTGGTGTGCGGTGCGTCAGCGAGTGCCTGCAGTGCGTCCATGAGGTCGCGTGCGTGGCTGGCGGCATCGGCGTAGATCGCCGCCTGGTCTATGTCGCTGGTGTTGTGATCCATCTCGTAGACCGTGGTGGCCTGTTCCATGAGAGCATGTATCTCATCGAGTACGACGTCGACCGTCCGGGCGTTGCTCTCCGGTGTGTCGCTGTCCATGATGGCGGCGTGAATCATCGGGCGGTATCCGTCGCTGAGCGGCAGGATGTTGTGTGACATTAGGGTCTCCTAACTAGAGGGGGTTATTCGGTCGATACCCAACTACATCCCAACAGGGCTGTTGGTGTGATCGTCGGATATGTGCTGTGATCTGCTAGTTAGTGGTCCGAGGTGGTGGATTCCCGGCGGCTCCACCGACAGACCCCCTGACTTACTGGTCAGGGGGTCTTCTCTTTGTCGTCTGCTTCTTGGGGGACGGTTAAATTCGCCCCGTCAGCCGCTCAATGAGGATAACTACGGCCCACCCGATACCGCTGGTGATTGCACCTAGCCCGGTGCCGATGAGCAGTGTGGTCCGTGACATCAGACCTGCGCCGTAGCTGCTCGACGTGGGGGACAGCGTTGCGAGGGCGATGAGTGAGATGAAGAAGCCCAGCGCGCACAACGCGAGCATGAGGATGAAGAACGCTGCCAGCAGTGGCAGCGCGTGGTGTCCCGGGCGACCGGCGGGTGCTGCCTGCCTAGGGTAGGGCTGCCGTGAGGCCTCTGCTCGTAGGTGAGGCGGTACATCGGCGAAAGGCTGAAGATGGGGCTGTTGAGCGTGAGGCCAAGGTCCTTCTGGGCCCGGGGCGGGCGCGTCTTTCGGCTCTTGCGGGGTAGAGATGGGAACGTCCTTTGTAAGTCTGTGCGTGTGAACTTCAGAAGTATATGCCTAGAGTTTGTTTGGGCTACGGGGCGGGTTAGTCTTGGGTTTCATTTGAACTAGCTGCCTTGGAGTGTCCATGCCGAAGTACATCAGCCGTTCGTCTGGTGAGATCGTCTACCCTGATCAGATTCGAAGCGGGGAGGTCGGCGATGCTGTGGAGGTCGACCAGTACCCGCCGCAGGCCGCGAAGCAAGAGCAGGAACGGTACGTCCCTGAGATGCCAGAGTGGACCGAAGAGACTCCCGGGCCGCCCAACCCCTTCGGAAAATGGTTCAGCGCGTGGCATGTCTTGTTGGTGCTAGCAGTCATTGGTGGTGCGTTTATTGGAGGCATGTCCGCCGATGGAGGGGAGAGCCTCGTGTTCGCTGTCGTGGGTGCCGTCGGTGGCGGCCTGTCGATGCTCCCGCTCTATCTGCTCACCCACATCGGCTCGACAATCTGGCAACTCAAAGAAGAAGTCAGGGCATTGCGCTAGGTCGAGTACGGAACGGGCAGGTACAGCACGCCTGGGGGCCTCGGTGGCTGCCTCGGCGACCATCACTGTGACCACCACGGAAGCAGCCTCGGCACCCGCCACGGTGACTCGGGGTGCAAAGTATGCTTATAATCTTCCGAGTCGTTTCATCACAGGTGATTGTTTTAGCTCTCCACCTCCGTCGTCCATGTCTCAGGAGTCCACGTGCGTCTGTCCGCCAGTCACCGCCGCAACCGTCCCGCTCTTCGTTCGATGCTCGCTGCTGCCGCAGCCACCGTGGCGGTCGCCGTCGTCGGAGCGCCGATGGCTTCGGCCGTGGGCTTCTCCACCGGCATCGTCGCCACCCCGGCGATCCCGAGGTGCGAGCCGAACATCGTGGTGATCGTGCCCGGCGGTGGGCAGTCCTCCACCGTGATGCCGGAGAACCTGCCGGTCGGGGCCTACACCTCGGACCTGGGCGCGATG
>NZ_JBQSWR010000010.1:0-70184 GCF_052377405.1 Corynebacterium sp. AOP40-9SA-29
CTGATTCAGCACTCCGCCGGGTCGGGCAAGACCAACTCCATTGCCTGGTTGGCCCACCGTCTTGCACGCCTGCAGGTCAACAACGAGAAGGTCTTCGACACCGTCATCGTCGTGACTGACCGGAATGTCCTGGATGCGCAGTTGCAGGAGGCCATCAAGCAGATCGACACCGACAACCAGTCGATCGTCAGCACCATCGATGACAAAGCGATCCGCGAGTACGCCAGCCTCAGCGAGGCTAACTCCGCCTCCAAGTCCGGGGCGCTCGGTCACGCTATCGAGTCCGGCAAGCTCATCGTTGTCGTCACGATCCAGACATTCCCGTTCATCCTCGACAAGATCCAGAACGCCAGGGAGCTCAAGGCGAAGAAGTTCGCCATCATTGCTGACGAGGCGCACTCCTCACAGTCGGGCAACACGGCCGCACAGCTCAAGAGTGTGCTCACCGACGAGCAGAAGGATGAGCTCGATGAGACCGGTGAGGTTGAGGTCGATGCCGAGCAGATGATGATCAACAGGATGCTGAGTCACGAGATGGCCGCCAAAGCCTCTCATGAGGGCATCTCGTTCTTTGCGTTCACGGCGACTCCGAAGAAGAAGACTCTCGAACTGTTCGGGCATCGTGATAGCGACGAGGGCGAACCCCGCCCCTTCCACCTGTACTCAATGAAGCAGGCGATCGAGGAGGAGTTCATCCTCGACGTGCTGCGTGGCTACCGCACGTACAAGATGTACTTCGATCTGGGGGAGAAGATCAAGGGTGGCTTGGACATCGAAGTTGATGAAGCCCAGGCGAAGAGATCTGTGATGCAGTGGGTGCGGGTCAACCCCACGACGATCGCGCAGAAGGCTGCGATCATTGTCGAGCATTTCCGCGAGAACGTCGCCCATTTGCTCGATGGGTCGGCCAAAGCGATGGTGGTTTCTCCCAATCGGCTCGGTGCCGTGCGCTACAAGCGTGAGATCGACAGGTACATCAAGTCCAGGGGACTCGGCTATGAAACGCTCGTTGCCTTTTCTGGCACTGTCGAGGACGCCGACACTAGCGCTGAGCTCGGGCTAGAGACGCTGACCGAGGCAACGATGAATCATGGCGCGCGTGATCTGCGCCAAGAGTTCAAGAGCGATCAGTACCGGGTGATGATCGTGGCCAGCAAGTTCCAGACCGGCTTCGATCAGCCGCTGCTGTGCGCGATGTATGTCGATAAGAAACTCTCCGGCATTACCGCGGTGCAGACACTGTCCCGCTTGAATCGGACCCATACAACCGCGAAGGGGACGAAGAAGACCGCGGCCATGACCCAGGTTGTCGACTTCGTGAACGAACCGTCGGAGATCCAGGAGTCCTTCGAGCCCTACTTCCATGATGCCAAGATCGACGAGACCACGGACCCGAACCTCATCTGGGACATCGTGTCCAAGCTCGACGGCGCTGATATCTACGATATCGACCAGGTCGAGCTCGTCGCGACGGTGTTCTTGACCGAGGGAACCGGGACAGGATCGAAGATCAACCGCGAAATTGCCAGGGGCCTGGGGCCGGCGAAGAAGAGGTTCCGGGAGCAGTGGAAGCATGCGCAGCTCACGGAGGATCGCATTGAACTCAATGAGCTCGAGCTCTTCCGTAAGAACACGACCTCGTTCCTCAACTTCTACGATTTCATGACCCAGGTCGTCGACTACGAGGACACGGATCTCGCGAAGAAGGCGATCTACCTGCGTCTCCTCGCACCCCATCTGAGAGATACCGAGATCTCAGAGACTATCGATCTTGCTGATGTGGAGCTGACCCGCCTTCAGCTCGTCGAGGAGCAGCCCGTAGACATCGACATTTCCGCTGGGGCAGTCGTCACAGGAACCACCGCGGTGGCGAGCGGAGAGCCACGAGATCCGAAGATGGTCGCGCTCCTTGAGGTCGTCCGAGAACTCTCGACGATGCTCGGCGAGTCCGAGGAGACCACGCATGGTGCGGTGTCGACGATCCTGTCCAAGCTTGGCGAAGACGAGATCCTGGTGCAGCAGGCGAAGTCGAACAGTGAGTCACAGTTCGAGGAGAGTCCCGATCTCCACGCAAGTACCGATGAGGCGGTGCTCGGTGCAGGCGACGTCATGAGCCGGGTCAGCGAGCTCATTTTTGCCGGCGACTCGGACGCCGAACGTGCCAGGCTGCTCATTGCGCGTGCTTTCTACCGGTCTCAGGCCGACGGGATATCGCTCGCAGGGTAGTCAACGTAGCTCCTGCGGGCTGCACCTTCAGCACCCCAGGGGGCACCCGGCTGGATTAGCGACGGTCATGGCGACTAGCCTTACCTAACTGAACATCGATGTGTTTCTAGACGTTTCCAGGAAAGTGCAGCCCCGTGAACCCTCTGTCGCCCGTCCTCCCACCTCTGCGCAGCTCAGGGCGGTCGCTGCGCATCGCCTCCTCCGCCTCTCTCGTGGCCGTCGTCGCAGCTCGTCCGCTCGCAGTGGCGGCCCCGTCGGCCTTCACTCCGGTGGCAGCGGCGCAGACTGCTGTCTCCCAGGAGGGAACACAGGGAACCTCGCAACCCGCAGCGGTATCCCAGGGCTCGTTCTCCTGGGGGATCAAGCAGTCCTTCCGCAACTACCTCACCGGGCCGATCGCGGGCGGGCACTGGACACTGGACGGCGTCGGTTTCTCCGGGACATCCAACGGTGAGGACGGCAGCTTCGACTTCACCGTTGACCCGTCCTCGGCCGCTGTACAGGGCGATGACGCTGACCTGCCGCTGCAGGGCTCGGTGAACCTGGTCGGCCACGGCGGGCTGATCAATGTGACCCTGTCCAACATGGTCCTGCAGGTCCGCGGCGGACAGGCCCAGCTCATCGCCGACGGTCGCTACCTCGCCGCGGACGCCGACGCGGTGGTCAGCATGGCCGGTGGTCCGCCGGCGTTCACCGCATCGCCGGTGGCGACCTTCGCGCTGGACGAGACGCTGAGCCAGGCTGGTGGTGCCGAGGGCACCGCCACGCTGGCCGGCGACGGTTGGATCCACGAGAACCTCAACCAGGCGCTGCTCGGCAACTACGGGGAGGGCAAGAACGACGGCGACCGGTTCTCGCTCAACCTGTCCACGGTGCCCGCCGCCGGGACCAACACCGTCGACGACTCGGTGACCGTGGCACGCTCCGCCGGGCAGCCCGAGGGCACCGCCGCGGCGGCCACGACGGAGGCAGCTACCGCCACAGCCCCCGCTGCCCAGACACAGGCTCAGGCCCAAACCCAGTCCCAGCCCTCCGCTGACACCACCACCTGCGGTCAGGTCACCTCGGCGTCGGCAGGGTGGGGGATCAAGCAGTCCTTCCGCAGCTACCTCAACGGCCCCATCGCAATGGGCGGCTGGGACCTCGACGGCGTCGGCTTCTCCGGCGAGCCCCGCGGCTCCGGCCAGTTCGACTTCACCGGCGATCCTGCTTCAGCACAGCTCTCCGGGCAGGATGCCGACATCCCGTTGGCCGGCTCGGTCCACATGAACGGCCACTTCGGCGCGCTCGACATCACGCTGTCGAATATGTCCGTCAAGGTCCGTGGCACCCAAGCCCAGTTCATCGCGGACTATCGCTCCAGCACGGTCAGCAGCTTCTCGCCGGGCGCAGCGGTCACCGGTGCGGACACCGGCAGCCAGGTCGCCATCGCCGAGTTCACCCTCGATCAGCCGATCGCCGCCACCGACTCCGGCACCATCAACCTGTCCGGTCCCGGCTACATCACCGCCGAGGGCAATACCGCCTTCGGTGGCAACTACGGCGAGGGCAATAACGAGGCCGACCCGCTGAACGTCACCCTGCAGACCGACGGCGGCGAATGCGGCACTACAGCTACTACCGGCCTCGGCGAACTCGCCGCGGCGTCCCCCGCCACCGGCGGTACCAGCGGCGCCGCTGGCACAGGCACGGGCGCCGCAGCGTCCGGCTCCGGCACCCCGGACCTGGCGCTCACCGCGGGCGCAGCGAGCACGGCAGGTGCCGCGGGTACGGCGGACACCACCTGCGACGCGCAGGACGACACGGCGAACCGCGTCGTGGACGCCCGCATGGGTTGGGGAGTGCGCGAGTCCTTCCGCAGCTACATCAGCGGCAGCATCGCCAACGGCGGCTGGACCACCGGTGGCGAGACCGTCTACAGCGACGGCGCGTTCGTCTTCTCCGGTAACGAGGGCACTGTCTCCGTCGAAGACGACCAGGTCACCGACGGTGTGCTGTCCTTCGCCGGCTCGGTGAACTTCACCGGACACGACGGAGTGCTGGACACCACCGTGGCCAACCCGGAGATCCGCCTGTCCGGCTCCGCCGGCACGCTGGTGGCCGACGTCACCTCCAATGACACCGACGGCAACCCGCACGACTACGGCCGCATCGAGGTCGGCTCGCTGTCGGTGTCGCAGGCCGGCGTCAGCGAGGGCATCCTCGACGGCACTGCGTCGGTGACGCTCACGCAGGACGGCTCCTCGGCGATGGGCTCGTTCTACGAGGCAGGGTCGCAGATGGATCCGCTGACCTTCCGCGCTGCGCTGGCCGACGGCTGCGATGGCGATGCGGATGGTCTCGGCGACATGCCCGAGGACGAGGACGGCGTGCCCGAGGGTGCGCAGAACGACGACGGTGATGGTGAGGTCACCATCCGCGACACCTCCGACGGCGAGGACAATGACGCCGATGACGAGAATGCGCTCGTGTCCTTCGTCACGACTCCGTCCTCGGCGATCCCCAGCGCGATTGCGCTGATCGCCGTCGCCGTTGCCGCCTGGTTCGGTGTGCGACTGCGTCGCTCTGGTGAGTAACTGTCGGATGGCACCGGTGGCGGACTAGACTCGTGGACGTGTCTGAGCCAGTGACCGAACCGTCCTCTGCGCCCGCTTCGCCACCCGACGGAGGGGCGGACGTTCCGACGGCCGGTGCCCGCCGACGTCGCACCGGCTGGCGCTCCTTCCTCACCCCGGGGTGGGTGATCACCGCCGTGGTGGCGGTGGCCTTCGCCTATGTGGCCTTCACCGTCCTGGCGCCCTGGCAGCTCGGCAAGAACCGCGATACCAATGAGTTCAACGACCGGTTGAGCGCGGGGCTGGAGCAGGACCCGGTGTCGGCGGCAGATGTGCTGCCCGCCGATGGGTCGAGCGCGGGGGAGGAGAGCGAGTGGACCCGCGTAGAGATGCAGGGGCGCTTCCTCGTCGACGAGGAAGTGCTGCTGCGCAACCGGCCGGTCGACGGACGCCCCGCCTACCACGCGCTCACCCCGTTCCGGATGGACGACGGGACGACGGTGCTGGTCAACCGCGGCTGGGATCGCCCGGTCGATGGTTCCGCCGCGCCGGACGTCCCGGCGGCTACGTCCACCCCGGTCACGGTGACCGGCTATGTGCGCATGTCGGAGGCCGTGCCGGGCAATGACCCGATGACCGCCGATGGTCGCCTGCAGGTCTACGGCATGAGCACCTCGATGGTCGGGGACACCGTGGGCCTGGATCTCGCCGCCGACTATGTGCAGCTCGACGACACCTCAGTGGCGATCGCCGATCCCTCGGGCACGATGTCGGCCCTGGAGTTGCCGAACCTGGACTCCGGACCCTACCTGTCCTACGGGCTGCAGTGGATCGCCTTCGGAGTGATGGTGCCGCTGGGTCTGGCCTACTTCGTGTGGGCGGAGATCCGGGAGCGCCGCCGTCGCCGCGCCGAGGTCGCCGCGGAGACTGCGGCATCGGCCGCACCCGCGACGGAGACAGCAACGCAGACACAGACACAGACGCAGACGCAGACGGCGCCGGAGCGTCCTACGTCGTCGTCGAGTCGGGCGAGCAAGTTGGAGAACCGCTACGGGGGGAGCCGGACCCGGTTCTACGACAAGCGCAATGCCCGAGATCAGGAGCGCTTCTAGGGGTGGCGGCGAAACCGAAAGTACTTTTTCGGTAGAACTTGTACGGTGTTCAAGTTAGGGTGTGTCCATGGACAACATCCTCACGACTGCACGCTCGCGCGTCCTCGACGACGGCCGCGGGCTCGACTACGACGACCTCATCCGCATCCTCCAGCTCCCTGACGAGAGCATCCCCGACCTGCTCGCCCTGGCCCACGAAGTCCGGGTGAAGTGGTGCGGCGAAGAAGTGGAGATGGAGGGCATCGTCAGCCTGAAGACCGGCGGCTGCCCGGAAGACTGCCATTTCTGCTCCCAGTCCGGCCTCTTTGACTCCCCGGTGCGTTCCACCCGACTCGACATCGCCGAACTCATTGAACAAGCCCGTCAGACCGCCAAGACCGGCGCCACCGAATTCTGCATCGTCGCCGCCGTGCGTGGCCCCGACGAGAACCTCATGGGCCAGCTCGAAGTCGCCATCGAGGAGATCTACGCCAATGTCGACGGTATCGACGTCTCGGTGTCGGTGGGCATGCTGACCCAGAAGGATGTCGACCGGCTCAAGGCGGTCGGGGTGCACCGCTACAACCACAACCTGGAGACCGCCCGCAGCTACTTCCCGAAGGTGGTGACAACGCACACCTGGGAGGAACGTCGGGCGACGATGGACCTGATCAAGGACGCCGGCATCGAGGTGTGCTGCGGCGGCATCGTCGGCATGGGCGAGTCGATGGAGCAGCGCGCCGAGTTTGCCGTGCAGCTCGCCGAACTCGACCCCGACGAGGTGCCGCTGAACTTCCTGGATCCGCGCCCCGGCACACCCTTCGCGGATATGCCGGTGATGGACGGGAAGGACGCACTGCGCGCCGTGGGCATGTTCCGCCTGGCGATGCCGGCGACCACGCTGCGCTTCGCCGGGGGACGCGAACTCACCCTCGGCGACCTGGGTGTGGAGCAGGGCCTCACCGGCGGCATCAACGGCGTGATCGTCGGCAACTACCTCACCACCCTCGGCCGCCCCGCCGAGGAGGACATGGACATGGTGGGCCGCATGAACCTGCCGATCAAGGTGCTGAGCCGCAGTGTCTAGCGCAGAATCCGGTACGGAATCAGGTGCAGGTTCGCGAACTCGTTCGCGGCGGGGCCGCGGTATTGGCCCCTTCGACCCCTACACCGGGGCGGACCTGGGGGCGGGGGAGTCGCTGGAGTATTCACCGTCGCAGAAGGCTGGTCTGGACGTCCCCCGGTACTGCGCGACTTGCGGGCGGCGCACCGTCGCCCAGGTCACCCCGCATGGGTGGACGGCCACCTGCTCGCGCCACGGCACGATCGACTCCGTGGACTTCGAGCTGCGCTAACTAGCGCTGAACCGCGCTGATTCCCCTCAGCCGCGGGCGTCGACCTGGGCACGCGCCCAGTCGACGACGCCGGGGATAGCCTCGGCGAGCTGGCGGGAGACCTCGGCGAAACCGTCGCGGTCGCCGTAGTAGGGATCCTCGACCTCCTTATCGCCGGCCGGCCCGAAGCTGCGGAACAAGGCGATACGGTCCTCGTCGACACCCCGCTTGATCAGCGCCTTACGGTGCGCGGCGGTCATGACCAGGAAGAGGTCGGCGTCGCGGTGCTCGGGGCCGAACTGGGCGGCGCGGTGACCGGAACCGTTGTAACCGTCCTGCTTCAACCGGGCGACGGCTCGCGGGTCGGCGGCCTCGCCGACGTGCCAGCCATCGGTGCCGCAGGAGTTCAGCCGAACGTCGTCCTCCAGCCCGGCCTGCTCGAGCGCGCTGCGCACCATGATCTCACCCATCGGCGAGCGGCAGATGTTGCCGGTGCACACCACGCAGATATGCGGCCGGTCATCGGACCACTCGTCGACCAGGCGGCGCAGTTCGGAGGCGTCGGCTACCGAGTAGTCGGCCTTGCGGTGCTCATCGCGGATGCCGTAGCCCCAGTCGACCAGCACGCTGCGCACGCCGTAGGCGCGGGCACCCTCCACGTCGTGGATGCGGTCGCCAACCATCAGCAGACCGCGACGGTGGGCGGGACCACCCTCTGCGACGGGGGTGATCGGCCCACCGGGAGCGCCGAGCTGCTCGAGGGCGTAGGCGACGACAGCGTCCTTGGCCCGTCGGGTCCCGTCGTCAGACGCGGTAGCGATGACGTCGAAGTAGTCATAAAGGTCGAAGTGCTTGAGCAGCCGGGTTGCCGAACTCAGCGACTTCGACGTCGCCGTGGCCAGCGTGTACCCCTGCGCCTTCCACAGCCGCAGCAGTTCGGCCACCCCGTCGAAGGGCCTAGCCTCCAACCAGCCGCCGCCGTCGTAGTGCTCGCGGTAGCTGGCTATCGTCGCGTCGAGCTGCTCGCCCTCTAAACCGAGGTTGCGCAGGCTGTCGACCATCGGGGGACCCGCGATCAACTGCAGTAGGTCCTCGCCGGGGGCGGGGACGTCGTTGTCCTCCAGGGCGCGCAGGAAGCTCGAGCGGATACCCGGATAGGAGTCGACGAGTGTCCCGTCGACGTCGACAAGTAGGGTCCTGTTCCTGGTGCCTGATGGCTCATGTGCGTCCGTCACGCAACCCAGGGTGCCAGAATACCGGCGGCCCGGCCACGGCAGGGTCACCGAAGTGGCGTCGGGGCGCGGTGGGGAACCGTGGTGCGGGCGGTATCGTGGGCGGGGTGAACGCGACACAAAGTGGACAAGAACCGGCCGACACGACCGCAACCGTGGCCTCGGTCGTCTCGGTGATCGAGGACGCCTACCCGCCGCAGCTCGCCGAGTCCTGGGACGCCTGCGGCCTGGTGTGTGGCGACCCGGACGCACCGGTGCACACGGTCATGGTTGCCCTGGACTGCACCGACGAGGTGGTGGAGCGCGCCATCGACGGCGGGGCTGACCTGCTGCTGGTGCACCACCCGCTGCTGATGCGCGGGGTGACCGGGGTGCCGGCGAACCACCCGAAGGGTCGGATCGTGCACCGTCTCATCCGCGCCGGGGTGGCCCTGTATTCGGCACACACCAGCGCCGACTCGGCACGCCCCGGAGTCAACGACCGCCTCGCCGAGATCCTGGGCGTCAGCGCGGGAGCCCCGTTGGCACCGTCCTCGGCCTCGGCGACAGTGGCGGTGCGCGCCGCTCGCGGCGAGGCAATCGCCCCCGTGCTCGACTCCTGGGGCTTCACCGTCCCCGTGCAGGACGCGGAGGTCGTGAAGGAGGCGGTCTTCGCCGTCGGCGGTGGCACCGTGAGCGGCTACGAACGCTGCTCCCACGAGTCCCCAGTGCGCGGGCAGTTCCTCCCGGGCACGTCCGCCGACCCGCACACCGGCACGCCCGGGCAGTTGGAACACGTCGAGGAGCTGCGCGTGGAATTCGTCGCCGCCCGCTCGCGTCGTGCGGCGGTCTTGGAGGCCCTGCTGACCGCGCATCCTTATGAGGAGCCGGCCTATGACGTCACCGAGATCGCCGGTGTGCCCGCCGACCCGACGACCGCCTTCGGCATCGGCCGCGTCGGCGAACTCGACACCGAGATGACGCTGCGCGAGTTCACCGAACGGGTCGCACAGCGCCTGCCGGCCACGAGCTGGGGGGTGCGCGCGGCTGGCGACCCGGAGACCATCATCCGCCGTGTCGCCGTTTCCTCCGGGGCCGGCGACAGTTTCCTGGGTACGGTGGCAGGATTGGACGTCGACTGCTTCGTCACCTCCGACCTGCGCCACCACCCGGTGGATGAACACCTGCGCGCCGGCGGCTGCGCGATCATCGATACCGCCCACTGGGCCAGCGAGTTCCCCTGGTGTTCGCAGGCCGCCGAGATCATCGCCGCCGCCGACCCGCGGGTCGCCACGGCAGTGATCGACGTCCGTACCGACCCGTGGACCGTCCACGCCCCGTCACCTAGTTCCGGAGGACAGCACCGTGCCTGATGCACCGACCAGTTTCCGCCCCTCGTCGCACTCATCGCGACGCCCCGCCCACGTAGTCCTGTGGGACCTGGTCAACGTCGACGCCAAACGCAGCGCACTCGCCGGCGAGATCGGCGCGTCCGGCACGTCCGGTGCGTCTGAAGAGATCGCGAGCCGGGAGAAGGACGTTGTCGCCGCGCGCCAAGCGAAGGCCGCCGCCGAACGCGAAACGCAGGACGCGACGCTGCGTCTGCAGCGCATGCAGCAGGACGCCGCGAAGTTGCGCGCCCGTCGCCGCGACGACATCAATGCCCTCGGCGCGGCCGTCGACACCGAAACCCGACGCGACCTCAAGCACGACCTCACCGTCGCCGAACGCCGCCTCGCCGAGGTGGAGGAGGCCATCGAGGCTGAAGGGACGTCCTCATCGGGTGCCGGTGACAGCGATTCCGACACTGTCCTTGAAGTGGCCCTCGCCGCCCTAGAGAGCGCCCGCGAGTCCCACGCTGCCCGGCAGCGGGAGATCACCGGGCAGCTGGAGTCGCTGCAGGAGCACTCCGACTCCCTGCGCACCGAACTGGAAGAGGGTTCCTCACCGCAGCTGCTGCGCCGCTACGACCACGCCCAGCGCGAGAACGGCGTCGGCGCGGCCGCCCTGGCCGGGTCGTCCTGCCGGGCCTGCTTCATGACCTTGGACCGGGCGTCGCTCGCCGAGATCCTCGCCGCGCCGAAGGACGACCCGGCGTCCTGCCCCGAGTGCGGCGTGATGCTCCTGCCCGAGGCCAGCGCCTACGAGGCAGAAGGTGACAGGGGCTCCCGGTCGTGAGTGGCGCACCGGGCTGGATGGGTGAGCGTGGCGCGCCCGTGCGCGTACTGCTGCTGCGCCACGGGCAGACCGCGATGTCGGCGGCCGGGGTGTTCTCCGGACGCAGCGACCCGGACCTCACCGACCTCGGTACCGAGCAGGCGCGCCGGGCGGCGTCCTGCCTGGCCGCACGTCAGGACGCAGGGGAGGGGATCGACCGGATCATCTCCTCGCCGCTGGCCAGGACCAGGCAGACCGCCGAGGAAGCGGCGAGTCGGCTGGGGCTGGAGGTGGAGGTCGACGACAACCTCATCGAGACCGACTTCGGCGAGTGGGAGGGCCTGACCTTCGACGAAGTGCACCGGCGCTGGCCGGACGAGCACGCCGCGTGGGTCGGCGACACCACCGTGCCCACCGTCGGCGGGGAGAGCATGGCCGCCGTGGAGCGGCGGTGTGGTGAGCTGGTTCAGGGGCTGGCGCAGGGGCTGGAGGGTGACCCGGCGGGTACCCGTACCGTCCTGCTGGTCAGCCACGTGTCGCCGATCAAGGCGATCCTGCGCCGGGCACTGCAGGTGCCGGCCACGATGTACTCCACCCTGCACCTGGACCTGGCGGGACTGTCGAACGTGGAGTTCTACCCCGACCATTCGGTGGTCCGTGGGGTCAATGACACCCACCACCTGCTTTAACCGGCGCTGACCGGCACTGAATGGGTCAGCGCGGGCGGGTGCTAGAGTTGTCCGGGTCGAGAGGGCCGGGTGATCGCGGCGCCGGGGACCGCGTCTGCATGCGTGCGGGCGTGGGCCCGGTGTCGAGGAAAGTCCGGACTCCTCAGAGCACGGTGGTTGTTAACGGCAACCCGGGGTGACCCGCGGGCAAGTGCCACAGAAAACAGACCGCCTCGACCGTCCTTGGCTCGTTCCAGGGTCGGGCCGGGGTAAGGGTGAAACGGTGCGGTAAGAGCGCACCAGTGCGTCGGGTGACCGGCGTAGCTAGGTAAACCCCACCGGGAGCAAGGTCAAGTGGCTGCGACCGTTTTTACGGTGTGGCCGTGCCCCGTCGACTGCTCGTCGGTGAAGGGGCAGGTAGACCGCTTGAGGCAGCCGGCGACGGCTGACCCAGATGGATGATCGCCGCCGCACATACCCGGGCCTTTGTGCCCGGGGCGGGACAGAATCCGGCTCATAGGCCCTCTCGACGCACAACTTTTTCTCGTGTTCGCCGGTGCCCGGCCGGGATCGTTAGAATGATTCACCGTGAATGACGGCACCGCAGGACACAGCGAGGACACGGCCCCAGACGCAGTACCGGACGCAGCACAGGCGCAGAAGCGTCCGGCCTTGGCGCGCGTGCTGTTCCCGTCCGGCGAGGAGCCGGACCCGCGGTTCACCCTGGCCAATGAGCGGACCTTCCTGGCGTGGATGCGCACTTCGCTGGCGTTCATCGCCGGTGGTGTGGCGCTGGAGGCGTTGCCCGTCGACGACCTGCCCGGGCACCTGCGCTCTGCCGGGGCCCTGGTCGCCATCGCCATCGGCATCCTGTTGGCCGGTGGGGCGGCGGTGCGATGGCTGCGCGTGGAGCGCGCGATGCGTGAGGACCGCCCATTGCCAGCACCGGCGATCGTGCCTGCCCTGTCGGTGGGGGCGGTGCTCGCCGCGGTGGTGGTCTCGATCATGGTGTTCTCGTGAGCCTGCCGACGGACCCGGGGTTGCAGCCGGAACGCACGAGCATGTCCTGGGGCAGGACGTCGTTGGCCTACCTGGTGGCTGCGGCGGTGATGCTGCGCTGGGCACCGCACTACGGTGCGGTGGTGGTGGGGGTTTCCGGCGGGTTGATGCTGGTGGCGGGGGTGATCTACGCGACGCAACGGCGTCGCTACGACCGCTACCGGCGCGTGGTGGCTGGTTCGGTGGCAGGCGCGCAGACAGGTTCGCAGGACGCGGCGCCGGGGGTTTCGTCCGGCGCGGTGGTGGCGCTGACGGCCGGCACGGTGGTGCTGGGGCTGGCGGGCATGGTGTTCGTGCTGGCCGACGCGCGCAGTGCGTTCGGCGGTTAGACTCGAACGGTATGAGCGATAACGAGTGGTACTTCGACACCTCCAGCGGTGAGGTGACCCAGGGCAAGACCTCGGGCTGGGACAACCGGATGGGCCCGTACTCCTCGAAACAGGAGGCTGAGCAGGCACTGGAGACCGCGCGGGCGCGCACGAAGGCGGCCGACGACTGGGACGAGGACGACTAGCGCCCGGCTAACGTCCGTCTAACGTCCTGATGATCACGCGGCCTGCTCCAGCGTGAGCAGCGTGGTCTTGGCCTCCAACCCACCGAGGTAGCCGCCGAGACTCCCGTCGGAGCGCAGCACCCGGTGGCAGGGCACCACGACCGGCAGCGGGTTGGTCGCGCAAGCCGTGCCCACGGCGCGAACCGCCTTCGGGTTGCCGACCAGTGCGGCGACTTCCTTGTAGGTCTGCGTGTGTCCGTAGCCGATGTGCGGGAGGTGGCGCTGCACCTGCTGCCGGAAGCCCGAGGACATGGCGTAGTCCAGGGGGACGTCGAAGGCGTGCCTGCTGCCCGCGAAGTATTCGTCCAGTTCCGCCGCGACCGCGTCTAGGCGCCGCGGTTCTTCGACTACCCGCGGGCTCACTTTCGCCGCCAGCGTCTCCAGCACCGTGTCGAAGCCCTCGCAGTCGAAGGCGACACGCACCAGGCCCGCGTCCGTCGCGGCCAGCAGCAGCGTGCCCACCGGGGAGTCGAGCGTGCGGTAGGCGACGTCCACCAGGTCGAGGTCGGTCGCTGTCGCAGCCAGACTCGCCCGCAACCCATCCAGTGCGGAGGCGTCGACGGGGAAGAGGTCGGAGAGTTCGTCGGTCATTGCGACGGTCCTTTCGTGTGCCCCTCGGCACGGTAGGTTGTGCGCAGACTCCTGATGCCGTCGGACGCGGCGCGTCGCACCGCCTCCGGGGTGCCGCCGATGATCCCGGCGGTCTCGGTATGCGGCAGTCCGCCGAGGTAGTGGTAGGCGATCGCGAGGCGTTGGCGCTCCGGGAGCGCCGTCACCGCGGCCCACACCCCGTGCTCGTCCTGGCCGGGAGAGCCCTCCGGATTGCCGAGTGCGGAAGCCTGTTCGGGCAGGTCGTCGCTGGGGACGGCGTGGCGGGCGCGGGCCCGGGTGATATCGACGGCCTTGCGGTGGGCAACGCGCACCAGCCACGCCTCCACGTTCGTATCGTCCGGCAACTCCGGCCAAGAGCGCAGTGCGGCGAGGAAGGACTCCGACCATGCGTCGTCGGCGTCCGGGCCGGGGCCGAGCACGGCGCGGCAGACCCGCAGCACGGTGGCCCCGTGCCGCCTCACGGCCTCATCGAATGGTTGCTGCATCCTCACACAGGGTAGACGCGCCGGCGGCCGGGAACGTGAGGTGCGATTTTTAGAAGCAGTGCTCCTGGGCAGGGAAGGTGCCCTCGGCGACCTCGCGCTTGTAGGACGCTGCGGCGTTCGTGAGGTCCTCACCGACCTGCGCCCACTGCTTGGCGAACTTCGGCCGGTGGCCATCGGCGGGGTAGGCGGCGATGTCGTGCCAGACCAGCACCTGGGCGTCCGTCCCCGGGCCGGCGCCGATGCCGACGGTGGGGATGTCGACGGCCTCGGTCGCCCGCGCGGCGACGTCCGCCGGCACCATCTCCAGCACCACGAAATCCGCGCCGGCCTCGGCCACGGCGCGCACGTCGTCGAGCAACTGGTCCGCGGCGTCCCCACGGCCCTGGACCTTGAAGCCCGACAGGGCGTTGACGGACTGCGGGGTGAAGCCGATGTGCGCGCACACCGGGATACCCGCGGCGACCAGCGCGCGGATCCGCGGGGCGATGCGCACCCCGCCCTCGATCTTGACCATCGCCGCGCCGGAACGTCGCATCATCTCCGCAGCCGAGCGCACGGCCTGCTCATCGGAGGCCTCGTAGGTCCCGAACGGGAGGTCGGCGATGACCAGGGCATTGCCCGCACCGCGCACGACGGCGGCGGCGATGTAGATCATCTCGTCGAGGCTGATCTGCTGGGTCTGGGAGTAGCCGAAGACCACGTTGGCGGCGGAATCACCGACCAGCAGGCACTCGATGCCGCCGGCGGAAAGCGCCCGGGCGCTGGAGTAGTCATAGGCGGTGAGCATTGCCCATTTATCGGCCGTCCCCTTGCGCTTTCGCAGGTCGCCGATGCGGACCTGACGGGTGGGGGCGAGGTATCCGGTGGGTTCGTTCTTGTCAGCCATGTCACGATATTGTGCCACGTCAGGCAGGCAGGTGTTAACGATGTGTAACAACCCGTGCAACCGGCCGGAAAAAAGGGGCTGACCGCCGAGTCGGACGTTACGATGGTGGCCATGAGTCGCCAACAGGAATACGTCCTCCGCACGCTCGAGGAACGGGACATCCGCTTCGTCCGTCTGTGGTTCACGGACATCCAGGGGTACCTGAAGTCCGTCGCCGTCGCTCCCGCAGAGCTTGAGGGCGCGTTCGCCGAGGGCATCGGCTTCGACGGGTCCTCGATCGAGGGGTTCTCGCGTGTGGTCGAGTCCGACACAATCGCCAAGCCGGACCCGTCGACGTTCCAGATCCTGCCGCTGGACACCGCCGGCGGCGACAATCAGGTGCTCACCGCACGCATGTTCTGCGACATCGCCATGCCGGACGGGGAGCCGAGCTGGGCCGACCCGCGTCAGGTGCTGCGTCGCCAGCTCAACCGTGCCGCTGACGAGGGCTTCTCCTGCTACGTGCACCCGGAGATAGAGTTCTTCCTGCTCAAGAATGAGAATGGCCCGGACGGGCGTCCGCAGCCCGCTGACACCGGCGGCTACTTCGACCAGGCCGTCACCGACGCCGCACCGCTGTTCCGGCAGGACGCGATCTCCGCGCTGGAATCGATGGGCATTTCCGTGGAGTTCTCCCACCACGAGGCCGGCCCCGGCCAGCAGGAGATCGACCTGCGTTTCGCCGACGCCCTGTCGATGGCGGACAACGTGATGAGCTTCCGCTACATGGTTAAGCAGGTCGCCTCACGTAACGACGTGCGTGCCACCTTCATGCCGAAGCCTTTCCACGAGTACCCCGGTTCGGCGATGCACACGCACATGTCCCTGTTCGAGGGCGAGAACAACGCCTTCCACGATCCGGACGACCAGTTCTACCTCTCGGGTACGGCGAAGTCCTTCATCGCCGGCATCCTGGAGCACGCCCCGGAGATTTCCGCGGTGACCAACCAGTGGGTCAACTCCTACAAGCGCCTGACCAGTGGTGCAGAAGCCCCGACCGCGGCGACGTGGGGTGCGTCCAACCGGTCGGCGATGATCCGCGTGCCGATGTACACGGTGCACAAGCCGTCCTCGCGCCGCGTGGAGATCCGCACGCCGGACTCCGGTGCGAACCCGTACCTGACCTACGCCGTGCTGTTGGCCGCCGGGCTGAAGGGCATCCGGGAAGGCTACGAGCTGCACCCGCCGGTGGAGGAGGACGTGGCGGGCATGACCCGTCGCGAGCGCATGGCGATGGGCTACAAGGACCTGCCCACCGACCTGGACCTGGCCCTGCGCGAGATGGAGAAGTCCGAGCTCGTGGCGGACGCCCTGGGCGAGCACGTCTTCGAGTACTTCCTGCGTAACAAGTGGGAGGAATGGAAGTCCTACCAGTCCCAGGTGACCGCGTGGGAGCTGGCGCACAACCTGGAATTCTAGGGTCTGGGCGGCTCGGCGGCGTGATGGCGCTGCCGTCCATTCCTGTCTTGAAACCCCCCGCGTTTGTTGGTCTACCTCTCGTAGACCAACAACGGCGGGGGGTTTCAGAGCGTTCGGGGCAGTGGTGGCTGATCGGCTGCTCCTACTACTTCCGCACCGAGGCCCCAGCAAGGGCATGCTGACAGGTCGGGTGTTCTCGCGCTTCGGGCAGTCGTCCTGGAGCTGTGAGGCGACCAGCGGTGGGGAAGAGAACTTCCCACGTGGGTCCGTGATTGGCCTATACTGACCACATGACCCAGCGTCCGAGACACCCGGTTAAGGAGCTGGAAGAGGTCATCCGAACAGCGGAACGGCAGGGCTGGTCGGTGGAGAAGCGGAAGTACTTCAAGATGAAGTGCCCGTGCCCTGACAAGCACATGAAGACGGTGCACCTCACCCCGTCGGACCCCAATTACCTACGAAACCTTACCGGGCAATTGAAGCGTAGTACCTGTTGGAAGGAGGAAGCATGAAGCACGTTATCCAGATCACGCAGCAATTCACCCGCAACGGCGATATCACTGAGGCGTTCGATGAGTTCCTGGACCGGGTTCTCGACGACTTCTACGACCGAGGTGTCGACGCAGACTACCTGGCTACGGTGAGCAAGCAGGAGGTCATCTGGACCGTCACCGTCGATGCTGACGACCGCCTGAGTGCCCTGATCGACGCCAGTTCAAGTTTGCGGACTGCGCTGCACGCCGCCGGTGCCTCTACCAATGGGTGGGCTACCCTCGACGATCTACGCAAGGCTGTCGAAGTGAGAGACGCTGACGAGGACCTGGCTTCTGCATAATCCCGTACGCACAACACCCCGGACCGTAATGGGCCGGGGTGTTGTGCTGTACATAGGTCATGCCTCGACGAGCAACATGTAGCCGGCCATGAGTAACAGCATCACCGCGCCCACGGCCTTGATGACCGCCAGTCCCCGGGGTGCCTGCATGATCCAGCCGCGCGCGGCGGAGGCGCACAGTACCCATACGGTGTCCACGACCGGGCCAATCGTCAGCGGGATCAGGGCTAGCAGCACCAGGCCGGGGTACGGGTCGGCACCGGCGGGGAGGAAACCCGGCACAATCGTCCCGAAGATGATCGGGCCTTTCGGATTGGTGACCCCCACGATGAATCCGCTGACCAGGGCCCGGCGTGAGTCCGTCGTGACGGTGAGAGTGTCTGGGTCCGTGTCGGTGACATCTCCCGCAGTGCTACCTGACCATTCATGCCGTGACTCGCGCAGGTACATGCCCGCCAGTACGACGATGACGAGCGCACCGACCACCACGAGAACGGTTTGGAGCCAGTCGTTTCGTTGGAGGAGTTCCCCCAGCAGGAAGACCACGGCCGCGCCCACGGTAGCCATGCCAGCGGTGTTACCAAGGATGCTGAGGAACGCGGCACGGCGTCCTGAAGCGAGGGTCTGGCCGATGATGTAGAGGTTGCTCGGGCCGGGAACGGCGATCAGGACGAACGCCGTGGCCGCGAGGGAGAGAGCCGGGCTGAGCATCGGGAGAGGGGTACCTTCCGGGAAATCGGGAACTGCACAAGGGTAACGGACGTCGCTGGGGCGCGGTACCGGATCTGCACAGCGTCCACCTACCGGGACGGGCATCTATTACGATGGGGCGGAGTCCAGCGCTCGCGTACACGCCACAGCCTGGCCGCGACGGATCCCCGTCGAAGGCCGCATCCCAGGAGTTGAACACCCGGTGAATCAACCGCGTACCACCCGTCGTCGAGTTCCTTCCCCGGTGTCCTTGGGCCTGACCAGGCCTTCGGCGGCTGAGGATCTGACCAGGTTGGGGTGGGACGACGAGGACCACCGCGCGGTGCTCAGCGTCCTGGCGTCCACCGGGGATCCGGACCGGGCGTTGAACGCGGTGGTCCGTCTCGTCGAGACCCTCGACGAGCAAGCAGATGAACAATCAGACGAACAAGCAGATGCCAAGCACTCCTCGGCGGAGCTGCTGGCGAAGATCGATGCCGACCCCACCTTCCGTGTCCGGCTGCTTGCCCTGCTCGGCGGGTCGACGCTGCTCGGCGACCATGTGGTGGCCAATCCGGATATCTGGCCGGAGCTCGCCGGTGAGCTCCCGGAGCGCGAGGAGATCATGGCCGCGCTCACCGACTCGGTGGGGGCGGAGCCAGTGGAGGGCCACGACGGCGACTCCTTGTTGTTCCGCGCCACGGTGACCGGGGTGGACGCGGACCGGGCGATGCGCACGGCCTACCGCACCGTCCTCGCCCGGATCGCCGCGATCGACTTGGCGGACACCTTCAGCGGCACCGCTACCGGCCGCGAGTTCGGCCCCGAGCGCAAGAACACACCGAAGAACACACCAAAGAAGAAAGCCACATCGGACGGCCTGTCGTTCGAGGTCCTCACCGAGCGCCTGGCGGACGCCGCTGATGCCGCACTGACCGCGGCATTGGCCGTCGCCACGGCCACGGTGTACCCCGAGGGGCCGGTGCCGGCGAAGCTGTCCGTGGTGGCGATGGGCAAGTGTGGTGCCCGGGAGTTGAACTACATTTCGGACGTGGACGTCATCTTCGTCGCCGAGCCGGCGGATGCGCAGACCACGCGCCTGGCCGGCGAGTTCATCAACATCGGTTGCCGGGTTTTCTTCGAGGTCGATGCGGCGCTGCGCCCCGAGGGGCGGCACGGCGCATTGGTGCGCACCCTGGAGTCGCACCTGACGTACTACCGCCGGTGGGCGTCCACGTGGGAGTTCCAGGCGTTGCTGAAGGCGCGTCCGATGACCGGTGACCTGGACCTGGGCCGCGATTACGTGGAGCAGTTGGCGCCGATGGTGTGGAGTGCCGCCGAGCGCGAGGACTTCGTGGCCGACGTGCAGGCGATGCGTCGTCGGGTGATCGACAACGTGCCGGACAACCTGCTTCCCCTGGAGCTCAAGCTTGGGCCCGGCGGGCTGCGGGACGTGGAGTTCGCCATCCAGCTGTTGCAGATGGTGCACGGGCGGGTGGATGAGTCGCTGCGCGTGCGCTCCACCGTCAAGGCGCTCGGCGCGTTGGTGGACGGCGGGTACGTGGGCCGGGAGGACGGCCAGATCCTCATCGCCTGCTACGAGTACATGCGACTGCTGGAGCACCGGCTGCAACTGCAGCACCTGCGCCGCACCCACGCTCTGCCGGAGCTCGACGACGAGGCCGGACGCCTGCGTCTGGCGCGCACGGCCGGGGTCCGCGGCGAAGGCCAGGAGAGCGCGGACGCGGCGTTGTCGGCGAAGGTGCGCCGGGTCAGCGGGCAGATCCGCCAGCTGCACAATAAGTTGTTCTACCGTCCGCTGCTGTCCTCGGTGGTGGCGATGCCGGTGGACGCGCTGCGTCTGACCCCGGAGGCCGCACAGCGCCAGCTCGGCGCGCTGGGTTATCTGCATCCGTCGCGGGCGATGGACCACCTGTCGGCTCTGGCGTCGGGCACCACGCGCAAGGACCGGATCCAGGCGATGATCCTGCCGTCGCTGATGGAGTGGCTCTCGGACACCGTCGACCCGGACGCTGGCCTGCTGGCCTACCGCAAGCTCTCCGAGGCCGCCTTCGACCGATCGTGGTTCCTGCGGCTGCTGCGTGACGAAAACATCGTGGGCAAACGCCTGATGCGCATCCTCGGCACGTCCCCGTACATCGCGAACCTCTTCATCGCCTCCCCGGAGGCGGTGCGCATGCTCTCCGACGGGGCCAACGGCCCCAAACTGCTCGAGCAGGACGCCTCGATCATCAGCCACTCGCTCGTCGCTGCCGCCGGACGCCACCGCGACCCGGACGCGGCGATCGCCGTCGCCCGCTCGCTGCGTCGGGCCGAGCTCGCCCGGATCGCCTCGGCCGATCTGCTCGGGTTGATCGACACTCCGGAGGTATGCCGGTCACTGTCGTTGATCTGGGACGCGGTGCTGGAGGCGGCGTTGCGCGCGGAGATCCGCGCGTGGGAGGACGAGAACCACGCCAACGCCCCGGCGCTGATCAGCGTGATCGGGATGGGACGCCTCGGCGGCGCGGAGCTCAGTTACGGCTCGGACGCCGATGTGATGTTCGTCTGCGAACCGGTCGAGGGGGAGAACGACCTCGATGCGGACGGCGACGGCGAAGCAGGCACCGATCAGGACGCGGTGACCTGGGCCAGCGGCATCGCCAAGCGGCTGCGCACCCGGCTGTCGCGTCCGTCCCAGGACCCGCCGCTGGAGGTCGACCTGAACCTGCGTCCGGAAGGACGCAGCGGGCCGACGGTGCGCACGTTGGAGTCCTACCGCGCCTACTACGAGCGCTGGGGCGAGACCTGGGAGTTCCAGGCATTGCTGCGGGCCACGTGGATCGCCGGGGACAAGGACCTCGGCATCCGTTTCCTGCGCACCATCGACACCTTCCGCTACCCGGAGGGCGGAGCCGACCGCACCACGGTGCAGCAGGTGCGCCGGATGAAGGCGCGTGTGGACGGCGAGCGGCTGCCGCGCGGCGCGGACCGCTACACCCACACCAAGCTGGGCCGCGGCGGGCTCACCGACATCGAGTGGACCGTCCAGCTGCTCACCATGCAGAACTGCCACAAGATCGACAACCTGCACAACACCTCTACGCTGCAGGTCATCGAGGAGATCCGCATCGCCGGACTGCTCTCGGAGGCCGACGTCGACATCCTGCGTGACGCCTGGATCGTGGCGACCCGGGCACGCAATGCGATCATCCTCGCCGACGCCAAACGTCGCGACCAGCTGCCGGCACCGGGCCCGCAGCTCGTCAACATCGCCGCGGCGGCGAACTGGGATCCGGAGAACTCCCAGGGCTTCCTCGACGACTACCTGAAGACCACGCGCCGGGCGCGCCGGGTAGTGGACCGGGTGTTCTGGGGCGAAGAGGTTACCGACGCCGAGTTCGGGGACTAGGGGAGACCGAGACTACATGACAGACACTCTCGCCCGCCGCCGGGCGACGAGGTGGACCACGTTCAGTGTGCTCGTGGCCGCCCTCGTCGTCGTGGTGGCGGCCAACCTGGTGCTTGGCCAGTTCACGTTGTCCCCCGGCCAGGTCTGGTCGGCGCTGGTGCACGGCCCCGGCGGTGCGTCCGGCGATGCCGCGGAGGACACCCGGGCGGCCAGCGTGCTGTGGCAGATCCGTCTGCCGCGCATCGTGCTGTGCCTGTTCGTCGGCGCGGCGCTGGCGGTCGCCGGCACATTGCTGCAGGGCCTGTTCGGCAATCCGCTGGCCGAACCCAGCGTGATCGGCGTGACCTCGGGTGCCGGCGTCGGCGCGGCCGCGGCGATCGTGCTGGACATCGCGGTGCTCGGGACGGCGACGGTACCGTTGCTGGCTTTCGTCGCCGGCGTGCTGACCACCGTGGCGATCTATCGCCTGGCCTCGATCGACGGTGAGGTCAAGGTCCTGACCCTGATCCTCACCGGCATCGCGGTCAACGCCGTCGCCGGTGCGGCGATTTCCTTCCTCATCTTCCTGGCGCCGACGTCCTCGCGCGAGCAGGTGATCTTCTGGCAGATGGGCTCGCTCAACGGGGCCCAGTGGAACCAGGTGGCTTTCGTAGCGTTGCCCGTGACGCTGTGCATCATCGCCGCCGTACTCATCGCAGGACGGCTCGACGTGCTGAGCCTCGGCGAGCGCGCCGCCGGTCACGCCGGTGTCAACGTCCCGCTGATGCGGGTGGCGGTGATCGGGTTGTCGACGGCGCTGGCGGCGCTGGCGGTGAGTTTCGCCGGCATCATCGGCTTCGTCGGCCTCATCGTCCCGCATATTCTGCGGCAGGTCACTGGCCCTGCGAACCGATGGCTGGTGCCGTTGTCGGCGCTGGGTGGCGCGGTGCTGCTGTTGCTGGCGGACCTGGCGTCGCGCACGCTGATCGCTTTCGCCGACCTGCCCATCGGCATCTTCACCGCCCTGGTCGGCGGGCCGACATTCTTCATCCTGCTGCGCAGGATGCTCAAGCGGGGAGGTGTGGTCGGATGAGTGGCGAGGTGCTGCTGTCGGCGCAGGACGTGGTGGTGTCGTTGGGTGGCCGCGACGCTACCGAGATCCTCCACGGGGTGGACCTGGAGGTGCACGCCGGCGAGGTCCTGGGGCTGATTGGTCCTAATGGTGCAGGCAAGTCGACGCTGCTGGGTGTGCTCTCCGGCGACACCACACCGGTCTCCGGTGAGGTCCTGCTGGCGGGACGTCCCTACTCCGACTACCGCGGCCGGGAGGCCGCCCGCGTGCGTTCGGTGATGTTGCAGGATTCGCGGGTGTCCTTCGCGCACCTGGTGCGCGACGTGGTGGAGATGGGACGCTCGGCCTGGTCCGGTGCGGCCGAGCCGGCCGAAGAGACCGCGCTGGTCGACGAGTGCCTGCACGAGGTCGGCATGTTCGGCATGCAGGACCGGGACGTGACCACCCTGTCCGGTGGCGAGCGCGCCCGGGTGGCCTTCGCCCGCGTGATGGCGCAGCAGGCACGGTGCATGATGTTGGACGAACCGACGGCGGCGATGGATATCGGCCACCAGGAGCGCACCATGCGTTCGGTGCGCCGGGTCGCCGCTGAAGGTGCCGCTGAAGATACTCCCAGCGGAGTGGGTGTGATCGTGGTGTTGCACGACCTGAATCTCGCCGCGCGCTACTGCGACCGGCTGGCGTTGCTCAGCGATGGGCGGGTGGACGCGGTCGGCGCGCCGGATGAGGTGTGCACCTCTGAGCGCTTGTCGCGGGTGTACGACTGGCCGGTCAGCGTGGACCGGGCGGGTGCGGAGCTATGGATACGCCCCACGGTTCCAACTTTCGGATGATCCGCGGTAAGGGTCTCCATTGTTAGCATGGCCTCTACACGTTGTTCATCGAATGCGAACGACCGAGGACAGGGACCGAACGGACACCATCATGACGACCAGCACCACCACGCTCTCCGAGCTGCTTCGCGAGGAGACCCGGCAGGCACATGAGAACGCGGAGCACTCCGTGTTCATGGAACGCCTGTTGGATGGGAGTCTGGGTGTCGAGGCGTTCGTGGCGTTCCAGGAGCAGGCGTACCTGTTCTACTCGGCTCTGGAGGACGCGGTGGAGGCCTGCTCGGGTGACTCCCGACTGGGTGCCGTCGCGGACCGACTGCTCGACCGCCGTGCGGTCCTGCAGGAGGACCTTCGTGCACTCGGAGGCACCGTGGATGCCGTCGCCCTGGAGGAGACGGCTGGGTATGTCGCCGAACTGCAGCGCATCGGCCGGGAGCGTGACGTCCCGGCACTCGTCGCCCACCACTACACCCGCTACCTGGGTGACTTGGCGGGCGGCCAGGTGATCGGCCGGCTCATGCAGCGCCACTATGGCGTGGATGGGTCGGCCCTCGCCTTCTATAGCTTCCCGCACATCGAGAAGCCGAAGCTTTACCGTGACGCCTACCGCGGTGCATTGGACTCCCTGGAGTTGACCGATGTCGAGCGCGATCACCTGCTGACAGCAGCAGGGGAGGCCTTCGCCTATAACTCGGGTGTTTTTGAGGGGCTACGCAGGACGTTGTCCTCGCACTGGCCCGAGCACTTGGTTTAGGGTAGGCTCACGAAATAACGTGGTAATGGACCCCTCGAACCCAGGAAGGTGACGGTCATGCAGCAGGCAGCACGTGCACAATTCGACGACCCCGCGGTCGTTCACTCCGCAGCGGTCGCCGACCTGCTGGACGCCGCAGGCAACTCCGCGCTGGACTGTGTGCACCGGTCGTCGGTCTTCAGCCGCATGGCGGATGGCACTTTGCCGTTCGCCGGGCGCGCCGCCTACCTGGAACAGCACTGGGAGGGGCTACGCATCCTGCGCGCCGCCTTGGGCGCCACGGGCCTGCCCGTCGATCCGGTGGCACTCGCCCCGATGCGCACGGCCCTGGCTGGTGCCACGGAGAGTTTCGCCGTCGCCCTCGACCGCGCGCACGCCACAGCCCGCTGGCGCGACCGGCACGTGACCATGCCGTCGATGCTGCAGTTCCGCCGCCACATCGGTGAACTGCAGGACGCCGGCGATACGCTCGGCCTGGTCGCACAGACCTACCTGCGTCTCACCTTGGCACGGGCATGCCCCGGCCCGGCGGTCGATGAGTCCGCCGACCCCACCTCCCTGCAGCGCGTCGTCGATTCCCTGGTCATTGATGAGGAATCCCTGGAGTTGCTCTCCGAGGAGCTCAGTGCCGCCCTGCTGCTGCTGATGCAGCACGGCTCGGATGTCTGCCGTGGCTACCACGAACGGGACGCGGACAGCAGTTGTGCTGTCACGGTGTCTACGATTCGCCACGCCCTGCAGTGAGTGTCGGCAGGGACACGGGCAGCAACATCCGCGTCAGCGCCGTCGCCTTCATCCGCCGCGCACCCAGTGCACTCGGTGGCTACGAAGTGCTCACCGTTCGCAAGCAGGGCACCGACCTCTACCAGTACCCCGGTGGTAAACCAGAGCCGGGGGAGGACGCCGTCAGCGCCGCTGTCCGCGAGGTCGCCGAGGAGACCGGCATCGCCGTCGCGGCGTCCTGCCTGACGTCGGTGGGCACGTTCACCGCCGAGGCGGCGAACGAGCGGGGACACTCGGTCACCGCGGACCTCTTCCTTCATGAGGGTGCTCCGGGCGAGGCGGTCGACCCGGTCGTCGCCGCCGAGATCGCCGATGCCCGATGGCTCCCGCTCGGCACCACCACGCACACTCCGGACGACCCGGCGCACCGGCTCGCCCCGCTGATGTTCACCACCTTCCCGGCACTCGCCGACACACTGACCTTCGCCAAGAACAATCCGGGACGCCCCGGGACGTGGGAACACGCGTGCCTGGACTGGCTCGGCGAGGCCGCCGACCGCGGGGGAGTACCCGTGGCCGGGGTCGTGGGAACCGGCGGTGCGTCCGGCGAGGACCTGCTGCTGCAGCGTGTCGAGCAGGCGGCGCCGACGCCGGCGCACGCCGAGGAGTTCGGCCGCCGACTGGCGGCGACCCACGCCAGCGGGGCAGCGTCCTTCGGCGCGGGGCCCGCCGGCTGGGACGGCCCCGGCTACCAGGGCCCCAACGACAACCTGCTGGATCTGCCCTTAACCCCGCACGATCGGTGGGGCACTTTCTACGCCGAGGTGGTGCTCGGCCCGCTGGAGCGTCGTGTGCCCGGCGGGATCCCCGGCACCGCACGACTGCTCGACCGGCTCACCGCCGGCGACTTCGACGATGAACGCCCGCCTGCCCGGCTGCACGGCGACCTGTGGTCCGGCAATGTGCTGTGGGGACGCGACGGGGCGGTGCTCATCGACCCGTCCGCCCATGGTGGCCACCCGCTGACCGACCTGGGATTCCTGACGATGTTCGGTGCCCCGCACCTGGAGCACGTGCTCGGCGCCTACGAGGAGGCCGCCGGGCTCGACGCCGGCTGGCGTGACCTGTTCGACCTGCACCGCCTGCAGGTGCTCTACCTGCACGCCGCGGTCTTCGGCGGCGGCTACGTGAGCGAGGCGGCCGCGGGTGTACACCGTGCGCTGAGCCTGTGACCTTATGGGAGAATGAGCGCCATGACCACAGCCAGTTCCTCCGCTGACATCACACCGCTCTCCCCGCCCGACTCGATGAACCGGGTGGCCCCCAGATATGTACCGGCCCGTTATGTCTGCGACCTCCCGTGGACGGTCATTCCGCTGATCGCGGTCATCGTCGGCGCGGTGATCGCCTCTGATGGACTCGCCCTGACCCTGTGGATCATCGCCGCCGTCCTGGTAGCCGTCCTCTGCTGGCAGGTGTGGTTCATTCCCACCCAGGCCAAGCGGCGGCGCTGGTTGGAGACCGAGGACGAACTGTTGATCACCAAGGGCCGGCTGTGGCGGACGTTCACCGTGGTGCCCTATGGGCGCATCCAGTACGTGGACGTCACCGCCGGGCCGGTCGACCGGCTCTTCGACCTGAAGAAGGTCAAACTCAACACTGCCTCGTCCACCAGCGACTCCACCGTCGTCGGGCTCACCGGTGCTGACGCCGACGCCCTGCGCGACCGGCTGTCCGTCGCCGCCCGCGAGAGGATGAGCGGACTGTGAGCACCCAGGCTGGGGTGGAAGAGCCGGCGGGGGATCCGGCGGGGGCCCAAGACCGCTGGCGGCGCGTCCACCCGCTGAGTCCGCTGCTGCGCATGTGGGCCGTGCTGGTGGGTATCGCTGCGGTGCTGTTGGCACAACAGGCCGAGACCCTGGGACGGCTGCGCGACCTGCTGGCGGACACGTCCTTGCCCACCGCCCTGGTCGTCCTGGTGGCGGTGGTGGCGGTGCCGGTGGTGTTCTTCATCGGCTGGGTGGTGTCCCTGCCGTGGTGGCGTGCCACCGGCTACCGCATCACCGAGGAGGAGATCGCGGTCCGCCGCGGAGTGTTGTCCCGCCAGTTGCGCACCGCCCGATTCGACCGCGTGCAGGCGGTGGACGTGGTCGAGCCGCTGGCCCCGCGGCTATTCCGTCTGGCAGGGGTGCGCGTGGAAACCGCCGGCGGCTCGGACAGTTCGGTCAACGTGGAGTACCTGCCGCGTGCGGACGCCGAGACGCTGCGCGCCGATCTGTTGCACCTGGTCAACGGGACGCCGGACGGTGCCGACGAGTCCCCGGAGCGTCATGACGGTCCTATTCCTGCGACCGCGTCTGCTGCTGGGCCGGCGGGGGCGGGGGAGGACGCCGCCCGGATTGTGGTGCCCACGATCCCGATCTTCCGCTCGGTCGTCGCCGCGGCCCTGTCCGGCTCATCCCTACTGGTGGTGATCGGTGTGGTGGTCTCTATTGCGACCCCGGCCGGCGCGGCGGTGCTGCTGCCCGCGCTGGCGGGTGCGGTCCCGTGGTTCTGGGGTGTGCTCAACGCCAGCTGGCGGTTCACCGCCAAGCTGGACGGCGACATCCTCGGCATCACTTTCGGATTGTCGGAACGTCGCCGTCAGTCGATTCCGCTGGACCGGGTGCATGCCGTGGAGGTGTCGCAACCCCTGGTGTGGCGTCTGCTGGGCTGGTGGAAGGTGCGGGTCGACGTCGCCGGCTATGGCAACGGGGAAGGCTCGAAGGGGTCCACCACCACCGTGCTGCCGGTGGGCGAACTACCCGTGGCACTGCACGTTCTTGAACTGCTCAGCCCGCTGTCACCGCCGGAGATCACCGGTGTCGCGCACCCGCAGGGCCGTGCCGACGAGCTGGACGGGGCACAAGACGCCGCGTCCGGCACCGGGCTGCGCACCTACCTCAGCCCGCCGGCGGCGAGGTGGGTATCGCCGGTGGACCGCACCCGACAGAGCGTCACGCTGGTCACCGATCCGTCCTCTGACCCGTCTCTGCACGGGGAGGCGCAGTTGCGTGCAGTGGTGTCGCACCGCGGACGGTTACGCCGGGTGGTGTCGGTGATCTCCCCGGCGCACATCCAGGAGCTCACGCTGCGCAGCGGGCCGGTGCAGAAGGTCCTGGGCCTGGCGGGTGTGCGTTTCGACCTGGTGCCCGGCCCGGTGATGATGGCCGGACGCGACCTCACGGTCGTCGACGCGACCGACCTGGTCAGCCGGCTGCGCGCGCGGAGTCTGCCGGCGCCGGAGCGTCCTCGCTCTGCTCGGGGTGCCCCGCAGGCCTGAGCGCCCACCAGGCGCAGGTCGCGGCGAGTACGACGACGACCATATTGCGCAACGCCAGCACCACGGTGGCGCCGAAGTCCGGCGGGTTGGCGATCAACCAGTCGTAGAACGCCGGGTAGACCAGGGTGGTCAGCAGCGCGGCGATGAGGATCTCCACGGCGATCACGGTGTTGATCGTGCTGCCGGCCCTGCGCCGGCTGACCAGCAGCGCTACCGCTGCGATCGGTGCGATCCACGCCAGGTACTGCGGGGAGAACACCTTGTTCGTCACGATGATCAGCATGATCAGCATCATCGCGAAGGTCAGGGCCCGCCCGGGCGTCCAGTCGTCGCGCAGCAGGCGGCGCAGCGCCCACCCGAGCGCCACGAGGATGCTCGCCGTGGTCAGCAGGGTCAGCACCGTCAGCGCCACGCCCACGCCGGGACCGGCAATCTCGTAGCTCTTCGAACTCGCGTAGCTCATCGTCCAGGGGTTGGCGGAGGACGACACCAGGTCGTGCAACCCCGCGGCGAGCATAAACGGGGTGGCGCCGATCGATTCGACCTGCAGGCCACGGTCGCCCTGGTAGGTCAGCGGGGAAATCAGCCGGTCCATCCCGCCGAGGGCGATGACCAGCAGGCACAGCACCACGAGGGAGGCGAAGAACCAGGCCACGCGCACCCAGGTGCTCGCCCGCCGGAACCCGCCGACCAAGGCCGCGCCCAGCACCCCAGGCCACAGTTTCATCATCGTGGCCACCGCCAGCAGCACCGTGGCGATCCGCGAGTAGCGCGCGCCGGCGAAGAGCATCGCGGCGAAACCGGCGACGAGGATGCCGGGGAAGATATCCAGCCTGGTCAGGAAGATCGGCCCAGATACTCCGGCGAAAAGGATCCAGAACCACGCCGGCCACACGGTGCCTCGCGGGGTGCCCGCCCGCCACAGGTACACCGTGAACAACGCCGAGACCAGCAGCGACAGTGCCACGAAGCCGACGATGAAGGCGTCCTGCGAGGGAGTGACCCACTCGACGATCCGGGCCGGCCAGGTGCCGACCTCGGGGTACTCGTCCATCGCCGTCGGATCGAGGCCGGCGAGGCCGGAGTGGTAGTAGCGCACATCGCCGGTGGACGTCCCCGCCACGGCGATCCACACCACGGCGATGAGGTGGGCGAGCACCCAACCGACGGTGGCGGTGGCCGGGTGGGCCAGCCGGCGGTGCCGGGCGACAGTCGGCTCAGAAGGCGTCGCAGACTCAAGGCGGGGTGAACTCACAGCAGGGATTCTATCGTAGGCCCCGAAAGGTCCAGAGAGCCTCCGGGAACCTCCGGGAGCCTCCGTAGGGTTCCGGGTGCCCCGGGGCGGGGGCCGGTGCTGCGCGCCGCCCGTGCAAGGGTATAAATTATCGTGAATGGAACTTATCCTTCTTGTCTTCGTTGCGGTCCTTGTGGGGGCGTGCATGCAGCGAGTCTCCGGCATGGGGGTCGGACTGGTCGGCGGGCCGGTGCTCAGCATCGCCCTCGGGCCGGTCGAGGGGATCATGGTGATCAACGTGATCGCCGCGGTCAACGCCGCGATGTCCACGGTCACCGTGCGCCGCGATATTGACTGGGGAAAGTTCGCCTTGATCGGTTCCGTGATGGTCATCGGGGCTATACCGGGTGCCTGGCTCATCCACGTGATCTCCCCGGCGGTGCTGCAGATTGTCGTCGGCGCGCTGCTGCTGATCGCCCTGGGGATCACCACCTTCGGCAAGCGCTACATCCCGCCGATGTCGGGGCGTCTGCCCGCGGCGATCTCCGGGATCGTCGGCGGGTTCAGCAATACTCTCGCCGGTGTCGCCGGCCCGGTGATCACCGTCTACGCCCAGGCATCGCGCTGGGACCAGCGCACCTTTTCAGCCACGCTGCAGCCGTTGTTCATCGTCTCCGGGGTGGTCAGCTTCGCCATCAAGGCATTCAGCGGTGCCGGCGACATCTCCGGGACGCCCTGGGGGATCTGGCCGGCAGCGCTGGTGGCGATGGTCATCGGCATCGCGATGGGCATGGTCTTCGCCAAGCGGATCGAGCGGGAAAAGGCCAGGGTGCTGGCCGTGACGATCGCCTCCCTGGGCGCGGCCACCGTGCTTGTCCGCGGCGTTATGGCGCTGTCGTGACGGCCCGCGGACACCTGGGTTCTAGGGTCGGGGTCTAGGGTGGTGACACGTGCCTGACTCAACCCGAGAAGCAACGATGACGTCCGGACGGCTGAGCCGTCGGGCGTTGGTGGTGTGGTTCGCCGCGGTCATCGCCTACATCCTGGCGATCACCGGACGGACCTCCCTGGGCGTCGCCGGCGTCGAGGCGATGGACCAGTTCCACATCGACGCCTCCCGCCTGGCGGTGTTCACCTCCGTGCAGGTCGGCGTCTACGCCTGCGCCCAGATCCCGATGGGCATGCTCATCGACAGGTTCGGACCGCGCCGCATGCTCGTCGTCGGTGCTTTGTTGATGGGGATTGGGCAGGTGCTGCTCGGGCTTACGTCGTCCTACCCGGTGGCGATTGTCGCCCGGATGATCATCGGCTCGGCGGACGCCACGGCGTTCCTGTCGGTCATGCGTCTGCTGCCGGCGTGGATCCCGCCGCGCAAGGCACCGGTGTTCACCCAGCTCACCGGTGGACTCGGCTATGTTGGCCAGTTCATGTCCGCCGTGCCGTTCTCGATGCTGCTGCACGCCTACGGCTGGTCGCCGGCGTTCCTCTCGCTGGGTGCCGGCAGCGTGCTGGTCGCGCTACTGGCCTGGCTCGCGGTGGCGGATGCCCCGGACCCGACCCCCACTTCAGCGGCCCCGGCGTCCTCAATGGCGCAGGAGGGCAGCAGTGAGCCTGCCGCGCGCATGGGGATCCGCGCCACACTGACGTTCGTGGTCCGCCAACCCGCCTGCTGGCTCGGCTTCTTCATCCACTTCACCCTGATGAGTCAGGTGGTTTTCACCCTCTTGTGGGGAGTGCCACTGATGACGCTGGGCCAGGGGCTCAGCGAGGCTCAGGCCTCCGGCATCCTGGTGATCAACATGGTGGTCAGCGTGCTCGTCGGCCCGGTGATGGGTGTGATTTCAGGACGTGCGGGACGCCGCCGACCCGAGGTCGCGCTGGTGGCCACGCTGATCGTGGCGTCCACCTGGGTGGTGTTCTTCCTCTCCCCGGATCCGCGGGGACTGGTGGCCGTGGCGGTGGTCAACATCATCGTGCCGGCATTGGCCCCCGTGGCGAACTACGGCTTCGACACCGTGCGTGAGGAGGTCGACCGCAGGTTCACCGCCACGGCGACGGGCCTGTCGAATATGGGTGGTTTCTTCGCCGCGATGATCGCCGCCCAGGCCGCCGGGCTGGTATTGGACGCGGTCTCCGACGGCGGGGACTACACCTGGGCCGACTTCCGCATCGCCTGGTGCGCCCTCGGAGTGGTCTGGTTGTTCGGCATCGTGGGCCTGCTGATCAGCAGAGTGAAGATGCAACGCTGGCGGAGCAGGGCCGCCGCCGGCGCAGACGAGACCCCGGCCGCCTGAAACCCCGGGCGTTTGTTGGTCTGATCTGTCATGACCAACAAACGCGAGGGGTTCTGGAACGAGGCGGCTCAGTAGGTCGGCATCTCCGGGTGCAGGACCCGCACCCACTCCAGGACGCCGCCGTCCAGGTGTGCCACCGACTCCTCGCGTCCGGCGAAGGAGGACGCCACCGCCTCCACCGCCAACGCCGAGCGGACCCCCGAGCGGCAGTGGAAGATCACGTCTCGCCCGCCGACCCCGTCCGGCAGGGCGCTAACACCGGCCTCCTGCAGAGCAACAAGCGGGACGGCCCGCGCCCCAGGGATCGCCACGATGTCGCGCTCCCAGTCCTCGCGCACGTCCACCAGCACCGCACCGGAACGCAGCCGGGCGTCCAGCTCGTCCACCGTCACTGTCGCAGCCTCCGCGGGCCCGGACCCGAGCGAGCATGCCTGCGTCATGTCCTGCACCGAGGTGACCAGGGGCGCCTCCGGGTCTGGGACAATACGCAGTTCCCGGAAACTCATCGCCAGGGCGTCGTGCAGCAGAACTCGTCCATACAAGGGGTCACCGCACCCGGTGAGCAGCTTCACCGCCTCGGCAGCCATCAGTGATCCCAGCGTGCCAGGCAGTGCCCCGATGACCCCGCCGGCGGCGCAACTGGGCACCGAACCTGGCGGTGGAGGGTCCGGGTGCAGGTCACGGTAGGTGATCCCGTCGTGGGAGGGGCCGGACCAGAACACCGACACCCGCCCCTCGAAGCGCAATACGGAGCCCCACACGCATGGGGTGGAGGTCAGGGTGCACGCATCGGAGACCAGGTAGCGGGTGGCGAAGTTGTCCGCGCCGTCGACAACGAGGTCGTAGCCGCCGACCAGGTCCACAGCATCACTAGCACCCAGCCTCATCCCATGGCGTTCCACGCTGACCAGCGGATTGATCCGGGCTACGGCGTCGGCGGCGGAATCGACCTTGGGTTCGCCGACTGTATCGACGGAGTGCACGACCTGTCGCTGCAGGTTGCTGACCTCCACTACATCATCATCGATGATCCCGAGGGTGCCCACTCCGGCGGCGGCAAGGTACTGCAGTACAGGCGAGCCCAGTCCGCCAGCCCCAATGACGAGCACGCGGGCCGCCTTGAGCCGGCGCTGCCCAGTCACCCCGATCTCCGACAGACTCAGGTGCCGGGCGTAGCGCGCGGACTCCTGCGCGGTGAGCGCCGGGCCCGGTTCGACGAGAGGAGTCGGCAGAGGCTTCACAGCGCCCCCGCCGGGTCGATCAGCCCGTCCTGCGGGGAGGACGCCACCGCGCCGCGTGCCCACGGACGTCGCGGGATGCGTCCGGCACCACGGGCGAGGCGTCCGGCCTCCACGGCGTGGCGCATGGCGAGAGCCATCGCCGCCGGGTCCTGCGCGCGGGTCACCGCGCTGGCCAGCAGGACGCCGTCGCAGCCGAGTTCCATGGCCAGCGTGGCGTCGGAGGCGGTGCCGACCCCGGCGTCGAGGATCACCGGTACGGTGGCGTTCTCGCAGATCATGGCGATGTTGTGCGGGTTGAGCACCCCAAGCCCCGTGCCGATCGGCGAGCCCAGCGGCATCACCGCGACCGCCCCGGCGGACTCCAGGGTGCGGGCCACCACGGGGTCGTCGGAAGTGTAGGCGTAGACCTCGAAGCCGTCGGCGGTGAGTTGTTCGGTGGCGTCGACGAGTTCCACGACGTCGGGCAGCAGGGTGCGGTCGTCGGCGAGGATCTCCAGTTTCACCCGGTTCGTGCCCAGTGCCTCACGTCCCAGGCGGGCGGTGAGCAGGGCGTCGCGGGTGGTGTAGCAGCCGGCGGTGTTGGGCAGCACGTCGATGCCCAGGCGGGAGAGTAGCCCGAATAAGGAGGTGCCGGTGGTGGGGTCGAAGCGGCGCAGGGCGACGGTGGTCATCGTCGTGCCGGACGCGGTGAGCGCGTCCTCCAGCACCTCCAGGGAGGTCGCCCCGCCGGTGCCGGTGATCAGGCGGGAGCCCAGGGTGCTCGAGCCGATGGTGAGTGCGTCAGTATGCACAGTATTCACGGTGCGCTCAGCCTCCCTGCATCGCGGTGATGATCTCGACATGCGCGCCGTCGGGCGTGACGGTGCTGGCCCAGCTGCTGCGCGGCACGATGCCGGAGTCCAGCGCCACGGCCACGCCGAGTTGGTCGGAGTCGGGGTCTTGCCCGGTGACGTCGGCGACGATGTCGGCGACGGTGGTCTGCGGGTCCACGCTGCGTGGCGTGCCGTTGACGGTGATCTGGTTCATGGGTGCTCCAGGGTCCTTTCCAGGGAGGTGGTGGCGAGGAGGGAGGTGTCGGCAGAATCTGCTGATCCGGTAATGAGCCCGCCAACGAGCCGGGCGCTCACCGGCGCCAGCAGTACCCCGTGGCGCGAGTGGCCGGTGCACACCAGCACCCCGTCGACCATGCCCTCGTGACCGGGCACCTGGCCCAGGTAGGGGATGTCGTCGGGGGTGCCGGGGCGGGCGCGGGCGAGGATCTCGGTGAGTTCCAGGTCAGCGGCACCGGGCACCAGGATCTGCGCGTCGCGCAGCAGTTGGTGGGCGCCCTCGAGGGAGACGCCGTCGAAGCCGTCCTCGCGCTCGGTCGCCCCGATCACCATGCCCCCGTCCTGCCGGGGCACGAGGTAGACCGGCCGGCCGTCCACGAGGCCGCGCACGGTGCGTTCAAGCAGTGCAGGACGCCCCGGTCGCAGGTGGGCGCGCAGGATGTCGCCGTGCACCGGGCGCAGCGCGACGCGTCCTGCCTCCGGCAGCCCGCCGATGCCAGCCAGCGCCAGGCCGGGGCACAGCACAGTGGTATCGGCGTGCAGGCCGGTGCCGTCGTCGAGCAGCACCCCCGTCACGGCGCCGTTCTCGCGCAGGACGCTCCGGACGCTGACACGGTGCAGCGTCCCCGCGGGGCCGCTCGCGCCGCTCGGCGCAGTGAGCGCCTCCAGGAGGGCGTCCACCAGCACGCGCGGGTCAACCTGGTGGTCCTCGGCGAGCAGGAATGCCCCGGCGATCCCCGGCGACAGTGCCGGCTCCAACCGGCGGGCCTGGCGCACGGTGAGCCTTTCGACGTCCATGCCCGCGCCACCCTGGACCTCGGCGAGGTCGGCCAGCGCCGCCACATCGCCGCGCGTGGCACCCACCCCCAGCGTGGCGGTGGCGCGGTAACCCACCGGATGGCCCACGGCGTCCTCCAACCCGGCGATGAACTCCGGATAGGCGGCGGCGGAGGCACGCATCAGCGGCCGGATCCGGTCGTGGCCGTGCACGACCTCGCTGACCGCGGCGAGCATGCCGGCGGCGGCACGGCTGGCGCCGGACCCCGGGGCGGGGTCGACGACGGTGACGGTGTGTCCGGCCTGCCGCAGCGACCAGGCCGTACTCAGCCCAATCACCCCGGCGCCGACGACAAGAATGTCGGGCATCTGCGTTCTGTTCCTCCGGCGGCATGATCCGCATCAGGTGTGAACGGTCGACCGGTGTGCCCCGGTCCTCTCAGCCCCGGCATCGGGGGCTCCCGTCGTTCGCGTAACGACTACCATCACACCATATGAACCCACAGCAGCGCACGGATGCCCCCGCAACGACAGGTGCCCGGCGGCGCAGCCGGCTCCAGGATGCCCAGCTCTACCTGTGCACCACGGCGCGCCGGGAGCAGGGCGATCTGGAGGACTTCCTGCACGCCGCTTTCGACGGCGGCGTGGACATCGTGCAGATCCGTGATCGTTCGATCAGCACCAGCGAGGAGATCGCGGCGCTGGAGGTGTTGTCCCGCGTCGCCGCCGAACATGACGGGCTCGTCGCCGTGAACGATCGGGCGGATATCGCGGTCCTCGTGGGGGCGGACGTCCTGCATATCGGGCAGGACGATCTGAGCGTCGCGCAGGCGCGGCGGATCGTGGGGCCCGACGTCCTGGTGGGACTGTCGACCCACTCACTTGACCAGGCGCGGGCAGCGATGCAGGACGACGCCCTGGACTACTTCTGCACCGGCCCGGTGTGGGAGACGCCGACGAAGCCGGGGCGGACCGCCACCGGCCTGGAACTGGTGACCCGTACCGCGGAGATGCTCGACGCGGCCGGGAGCACGAAACCCTGGTTCACCATCGGCGGGGTCAACGAGGCGACCCTGCCGGCCGTCGTCGCAGCCGGGGGACGCCGCGCGGTGGTGGTGCGTGGGGTGACCACCGCCGATGACCCGCGGGCCGCGGCGGCGGGGCTCAGGAAGGTGCTGGCTCCTAGAGCTCGCTGACGGGGCGCTCGCCGTCGACGAACTCGACGGTGCGCTGACCGGACACGGTGTCGCGTCCGGCGAACTCCACCACGGCGTCGGCGACGAGCTCCCGGGCGGTGTGGGAATCAGCGCGGTCCAGATCGGCGGTGACCGGGGCGAAGCCGGTAGCGGGCTCCTCGGTGAGCGCGGCCGGGCCGAGGATCACGTAGTCCAGGCCCTCGGTGGCGACGAGGCGGTCGTCGACGGTCTTCTTCGAGTCCGCGTAGGCGAAGAAGTCGTCGGTCTCCGGCACGGTGTGGTTGCGCGCGCCAGCGTAGGAAACGTTGATGTAGCGCGGCGTGGTGCCTGCATCGCGCAACCGCTCCAAGGAGTCGATGACGGCCAGGGCGGCGTCGCGGTCCACCGCATAGGTCACGTCCTGACCTGAGCGGCCACCGTTGCCGGCGGTCCACACCACGACGTCGAAGGCGCCGAGGACCTCGTCCCACTGCTCCGGGGTGAGGGCGGTAACGTCCTTGACCAGTGCAGAGGCGCCGAGCGACTCGATCTCCGCGGTCTGGTCGGGGTTGCGGATGAGGGACGTGACCTCGAAGCCGTCCTTGACGAGTTTCGGTGCTGCCAGCAGTCCGACCTTGCCGTGCCCGCCAATGATGAGAATGTTCGTCATGTTGTGCCTCCTATTGGTGTGGTGTGACGGGGCCGTCTCTGGTCGCCGTCCCTTCCCACAACAGGTGGACCGTGCGGTCTATTCCGTCTGATCCGGGATCGCGAGAGTAGTCTGGGTCACGTTGTATAAAGATCAGTGATGCAGGACATAAGCGATGCAGAACATCAGTGAGGAGCAGTGCCCGTGAATCTCGAGCTCTCGGAGGAGGACGTCGCCTTCCGCGACAAACTCCGCAGTATTTTCGCTGACGTGCCCGCGGAGATCCGTACCCGCATGCGCGCCGGCCACGTCACCCGCGACGATATCGTCGCCGCGCAGCGCGTCCTCAACCACCACGGCGTTGCCGTCCCGCACTGGCCGGTCGAGCACGGTGGGCAGGACTGGACCCCTGTGCAGTCCCACATCTACACCAATGAACTGCAGCGCGCCGGCATCCCCGAACCGCTGGCCTTCAACACCGGCATGGTCGGTCCCGTGATCGCCGCCTTCGGCAGCGAGGAGATCAAGGACCGATTCCTGGCGAAGACCGCCAACCTGGACATCTGGTGGGCCCAGGGCTTCTCCGAACCCGGCGCAGGTTCCGACCTGGCAGGACTGTCGACCACCGCGGTGCGCGACGGCGACCATTACGTGGTCAATGGGCAGAAGACCTGGACCACACTGGGGCAGTACGGCGAGTGGATGTTCCTGCTGGCCCGCACCGACCCGTCGGCACCGAAGAAGCAGCAGGGGATCTCCTTCCTGCTCGTCGACCTGGACACTCCGGGCATCGAACGCCGCCCCATCCGCCTAATCGACGGGTCCGTGGAGGTCAATGAGTTCTTCTTCACCGATGTGCGCATCCCGGTGGAGAACCTCGTCGGCGAGGAGAACAAGGGCTGGACCTATGCCAAGTTCCTGCTCGGCAATGAGCGCAACGGCATCACCCAGGTCGGTACGAGCCAACGCCAGTACGCCGACGTCGTGGAGGCGGCGGCGCAGCGCACCCTCGGCGGGCGCCGCGTGATCGACGACCCCCTGTTCCGCGACCGTCTCTACGACGTGAAACTTCGCCTCAAGGCAGTCGAGGCCACCCAGCTGCGGGTGACGGCCACGAGCACGGACGGTAAGCCCAGCCCGCTGTCCTCGATGCTGAAGATCGAGGGTAGCCGCCTGCTCCAGGAGATCAACGAGCTGGCCGTCGAGGCGCTCGGCAGCGACGCCGTCGAGATCACCGGTGGCGACGGCGGCGAGCACGATGAGCACGGCGATGCTGTCGTGCGTTACCTCAACAACCGCAAGGTCTCCATCTACGGAGGCACCAACGAGGTCCAGGCGAATGTCATCGCCAAGGCCATCCTCGGACTCTAGGAGCGATACGACCATGGATCTTTCCCTGACAGATGAACAGCGCATGCTCGCCGACTCCGTCCGCAGCGTCTTCTCCGGCGCCGAGGACGACCCCACCAGCGGTGCCGTCGCTCCCGACGGGGCGCTCACGTTCCGCCGGGACCTTTGGCAGCAGGCCGCGGAACTCGGGGTGACGGGCCTAGTCATCGACGAGCGGTACGACGGCGCGGGGGCGGGCGTGGGCGAGGCCTACGCCGCCGCGGGCGTGCTCGGCGACCTCGCCGTCCCCGAACCGGTCACCGAGTTGGCGCATATGCCGGCGTGGCTGCTGCAGGACCTCGGCACCGAGGAGCAGAAGTCGACCTGGTTGCCGGGCATTGCCGCTGGTGAACGGCTCCTGGCGCTCGCCCACGCCGAAGTGGGCACCGGGTGGGCCGACCCGCGCACCGCCACCGTCGTCGACGGTCGACTCAGCGGTGCCAAGCGTGCCGTCGCCGCGCCCGGCGACGTGGATGCCTTCCTCGTCACTGCGGTGGAGGACGGCTCCCTCGGCGTCTACCTCGTCACCGCCGGCGACGGCGTGACGGTCAGCGTCCACCGCGACGCGCAGTGGGCCCCGGTCGGCACTGTGGAGTTCCGCGACGCCCCGGCCGAGCGGCTCGACGGCGACGGCTCGCAGTCGGCACCGGGCCTGACACCGGAGCAGGCGCTGCGCCGTGCCATTGCCCTGGCGCGGGTCGTCGAGGGCGGTCGGGCGGCGGGGCTCATGGGTGCCGCGATGACGCAGACGGTGGAGTACCTGAAGGTCCGCAAGCAGTTCGGGGTCACCCTCAACAATTTCCAGGTGCTGACCCACCGGGCCGCCCAGTTGTATTCAGACGTGGAACTGGCCCGATCCACCGCGCTGTGGGCAGCAGCCATGGCGGAGACGGCAGAGGCAGGGGAGACAGGTGAGCACAGCGAACTCGGTCTTGAGGAACTCGAGGCCGCGGCGTTGGACAGTTTCGTCTTCCTCGCACGCCAGGCCCGGGTGGTGGCGGAAGAGTCAATCCAGCTGCACGGTGGCATCGGTGTCACCTACGAGACCGCCGTCAGCCACTATGCGGCGGCGTTGACCGGCTTCCGGCAGCTCTACGGCGGCGTACTGGAGGCCAGGGGAGAGGGCATGGTGTCGGCGAGGTTGGAGGATACGCCGAGTGCACTGTTGAACAACGAACTGTTCACCTACGGCTAGGACGGTGCTTCCCGCGCACCATCTCGCGGTGCATCCCGCGCCGCGTGCCGGATTCGGCCTTTGCGTGCCGGCGGCGGGGCGGATCCGGCACGTGACGCGGGGTCGTCGTCTAGGCGTCGTCTAGGCGTCGCCGGGGCGTCCGGCAGGGCGTCCTGTAGGCACGGGAGAACCCCCGCCACAAGAAGATGTGGCGGGGGTTCGACTCCGTGCTGTCGAGAGGTACTGGACTAGCAGTCGTAGTACAGCTCGAACTCGTGCGGGGTCGGGCGCAGACGGGCCGGGGAGATCTCGTTCTCGTACTTGTACGCGATGTAGGTCTCCAGGAGGTCGTCGGTGAAGACGCCACCCTCGGTGAGGAACTCGTTGTCCTCCTCCAGGGCCTGTAGCGCGGCCTCGAGGGAGGTCGGCGCGGTCGGGATGGTGGCCGCTTCCTCCGGGGGAAGCTCGTAGAGGTCCTTGTCGACCGGGGCGTGCGGCTCGATGCGGTTCTTGATGCCGTCGAGGCCGGCGAGCATCATCGCTGCCATGCCCAGGTAGGGGTTGCCCGAGGGGTCCGGCGCGCGGAACTCGAGGCGCTTGGCCTTCGGGTTGGAGCCGGTGATCGGGATACGCACCGCGGCGGAGCGGTTACGCTGCGAGTAGACCAGGTTGATGGGGGCCTCGAAGCCCGGCACCAGACGGTGGTAGGAGTTCAGCGTGGGGTTGGTGAACGCCAGGACCGCACCGGCGTGGTGCAGGATGCCGCCGATGTAGTAGCGGGCCAGGTCGGACAGGCCGGCGTAGCCTGCCTCGTCGTGGAACAGCGGCTTGCCGTCCTTCCACAGCGACTGGTGGGCGTGCATGCCCGAGCCGTTGTCGCCGGCCAGCGGCTTCGGCATGAACGTCGCCGACTTGCCGTGGGCGGCGGCGGTGTTCTTGATGATGTACTTGAACGACTGCAGGTCGTCGGCGGCGTGCAGCAGGGTGTTGAACTTGTAGTTGATCTCCTGCTGTCCACCGGTGCCCACCTCGTGGTGGAAGCGCTCAAGGTCGTAACCGGAGGCGGCGAGGTTGCGGACCATCTCGTCGCGGACGTCCACGGTCTGGTCGTACGGCGGGACCGGGAAGTAACCACCCTTGACGCGGGTCTTGTAACCGGTGTTCGGGGTGCCGTCGGTGTTGGTCTCCTTACCGCGGTTCCACCAGCCCTCGTTGGAGTCGACCTCGTAGAAGGCGGAGTTCTGATCGGCGGAGTAGCGCACCTTGTCAAAGAGGTAGAACTCGGCCTCCAGGCCGAAGTTGCAGATGTCGGCGATGCCGGTGGACGCGAGGTACTCCTCGGCCTTACGGGCGACGTTGCGCGGGTCCCGGGAGAAGGGCTCACGGGTGAACGGGTCGTGCACGAAGAACTTCACGTTCAGCGTCTTGGCCTTGCGGAACGGGTCAACCGTTGCCGTGGCCAGGTCGGGCAGCAGGTTCATGTCCGACTCGTCGATGGTGGTAAAGCCACGGACCGAGGAGCCGTCGAAGGCCAGGCCGGTCTCGATGGCGTCCTCGTCGAAGGCTGCCGCGGGAATGGTGAAGTGCTGCTCCACGCCGGGGACGTCAGTGAATCGGACGTCGACGAACTCGATGTCATTGTCCGCGATGTACTTCGTGACCTCTTCGGCCGTCTTAAATGCCACTTCTGGACTCCTTGCAGTCATGTTCGACCCAACTCGTTGTCTCGTTGTCTCACGATGGGATTTCACCCTGCCGGGTGCGTCGGGAGCGATTCTATTGTGGGGTTGTTGCCCTAATGTCAATCCAATGTTACCGGCGTGTAACTGGTCGTCACTGTCGGTGGGACGAAAGGTGTTGCGCTCCGGGGCCGATGCGGGCGTCCCCGGTTGGGGCATCACCCTAAGGATACTGGCAGCGGCATTCGGGTGTGCATAGCCGGGGTGTTCCACCGCAGAATTGGGGGGCCGTCACAGGGCCGGTACGCTTGATGATCATGGCGAAACGGCAGAACAGCAGTGGTAGCGGGGACGAGCGTCGTCAACGTCGCAAAGGCATCCGGGAGGACCGTGCCCGGCAATCGAGTTGGTTGGAGGGGCCCCAGGTCCCCGGAAAATACGAGAACCCCCATGACCTGAGTTCGTATCCGGGCAAGTTGCTCGGACTACCGGCGTCGGGACCGGGCTCGGTGTCCTCGATCTTCCCGCGCGCGCTGGCGCTGCTGGTGGACTGGTTGATCTGTTATGGAATTGCCTTCTTCCTCACTCAGATGACGAGCGCGCTGGGCGGAATATCCACCGTGGTGCTGATGGTTTGGATCGTCTGGCGCATTGTGACGGTCTGGCTGTTCGGTCAGTCGCCGGGGCACGCGCTGCTCGGCATCGGCGTCGCGCGTGTGGACGACCCGGACGCCCGTGTCGGCTTCGTCCGCGCGGTGGTGCGCACGGTGCTCACCATCTTCCTGTTCCCGCCGCTGATCCAGGACACTGATAGTCGTGGCATGCACGACCGGGCGACGGGCACCGCAGTGATCCGCACTCGCTGACCGTCGCGGACGTCCGGACATCGCACACAGAACCCCACGCAGATGTTGGTCCTGACCTCTCAGACCAACAACGGCGTGGGGTTTCGTGCACTTCGCCCGGACGTACAAAGAACCCCCGGGAACCGTCAACGTATCGGACGGTCCCCGGGGGTTCTTCAGGCCCTCTGGGAGGGGCCTCAGCCCTTCTTGTTGCGCTGGGCGGCGCGACGGGCACGACGGTTCACGCCGGCCGGGTTGGCGGCGTTGCGCGGCATCGGCCCCTTGGGGAGCATCGACTCACGCGAGTGCAGGCGGGCGATCGACTCCACCTTGCTGTTGAGGCCGTCGACCTCGTTCTTCTTGATGTTGCGCGGCAGACGGACCAGGTGGTTCTGCAGCTTGCGGATCTGGACCTCGTCTTCACCCTCGCCGACGTACACGTCGTAAATCGGGGTGTTGCCGAGGATGCGGGCCAGGCGCTTGCGCTCCTGGGCCATCATCGGACGCAGACGGTGACGGCTTCCCTCACCGACGAGCACCACACCGGGCACGCCGACCACGCGGTGGATGGCGTCCATGTGGGTGTTCGAGGCCACGGCGGTCTCGGTGATCCACTTGACGCCGACACCGTTACGCAGGTTCTGCAGGGCCCAGCCTGCGGCACCTGCCTCGCCCTCGATCTGGTCGTACACACCGGCCTGCAGACGGCGGGAGAAGATCCAGAAGCCCACCATCACACCGATGGCGATACCCACGATGAGGTTCAGCCACCACCAGCCGAAGAAGTAGCTGAGCCCCAGCATGACCAGCACCGGGACAAGGAACCCCAGCAGCATGTAGGGGATGAGCTTCTTGTCCTTCTTGCGCTGCATCTGGAAGGCCTGCCACATCTGGCCTCGCGTCTGCTTGCGACGTGACTTCTTGGCGGCCTTCTCAAGCCGCTTGTTTTCTTTCTCCCGGGGATCCTTCGCCATACCGCCTACCTTAGAACATCAGCGCCCCAGGACCGACAATGGCCATCCACCGGGGCGGGGAACAACTAGCGCGCCGAGGAGACCGGGGTCTCGACCGACGGGCCGTACTTGTCCAGCAGCGTGCTGGCCTCCTGGCTGGTGGTGGACCCCAGGGTCTCACCGAGGTGGGCGAGGTTGTCCGGAAGAGCCTCGCCGCGGGCGGCCTTGGCCTCGGCGTAGAGACGTCCGGAACGGTAGGACGAACGGACCAACGGGCCGGACATGACCGCACCGAAGCCGAGCTCCTTGGCGAACTCGGAGTGCTCCATGAACTCCTCGGGCTTCACCCACCGCTCGATCGGGTGGTGCATCGACGTCGGGCGCAGGTACTGGGTGATGGTGATGATGTCGCAGCCGGCGTCCTTCAGATCGGTCAGGGAGGACTGCACCTCCTCAGCCGTCTCACCCATGCCCAGGATCAGGTTCGACTTCGTCACCAGACCGAAGTCACGGGCGGCACGGATGACCTCCAGCGACCGGTCGTAGCGGAAGGCCGGACGGATGCGCTTGAAGATGCGCGGTACGGTCTCCAGGTTGTGGGCGAAGACCTCGGGGCGTGCCTCGAAGACCTCGGCCAGCAGATCGGGCTTCGCGGAGAAGTCCGGGGTGAGGTTTTCCACGCCGGTGTGCGGGTTGACCTCGTGAACCTTGCGCACGATCTCGGCGTACAGCCACGCGCCCTCGTCGTCGAGGTCGTCGCGGGTCACGCCGGTGATGGTGGCGTAGCGCAGGTCCATTTCGCGGATGTTCTCCGCCACGCGGCGCGGCTCGTCACGGTCCAGCGGGGTCGGCTTGCCGGATTTGATCTGGCAGAAGTCACATCGACGAGAACAGGTGTCGCCACCGATGAGGAAGGACGCCTCGCGTTCCTCCCAGCACTCGTGGATGTTGGGGCAGCCGGCCTCCTGGCACACCGTGTGCAGCCCGGCACCGGCGACCCGCGACTTCATGTCACGGTATTCCGGGCCCATCTTGGCCTGCGTGCGGATCCACCGCGGCTTCTGCTCGATGGGGGTCTGGGAGTTCTTCGCCTCGATGCGGAGAAGTCGTCGTCCGTCTGATGTAACAGTCACGGCCCCCACCCTACGCTGCATCGTTCAGTGACGCTAACTGACTCCCATCGTCGAAAGCAGGTCAAAAAGCCTGTTCAGGACGGTACGGCGCCGTGTGCGAGTTCCTCGGGGACGTCCACTTCCGACATCTCGAGCGCCCCGTCCAGTGCGTCGAGCAGGTGTCCGGTGAAGATCTCGGTCACGTCGGCGACGGTGATCTCGCGTCCCAGTTCTTCAGACAAGGTGGTCACCCCGGTGTCCGCCAGGCCGCAGGGCACGATGTGGTCGTAGTACTCCAGGGTGTTGTCGCAGTTCAGTGCGACACCGTGCATGGTCACCCCGCGGGTGACGCGGATGCCGACGGCGGCGACCTTCCGGGCGGGGACGAGTTCGCCGCGGCGCAGCCCGGCGGGCAGCCACACCCCGGAGCGTCCGGGGACGCGTCCGGCGTTTTCCAGGCCGACCTCCAGACAGGTCGCAAGGACGGCCTCCTCGATCCGGCGGACGTAGTCGACGACGTCGATCGGGTCGGCGAGTTTCACGATCGGGTAGGCCACGAGCTGGCCGGGACCGTGCCAGGTGATCCGGCCACCGCGGTCCACGTCGACGACGGGCAGCCCGTTGGTGGGCAGGTCCTCCGGCTGGGTGCGCTTGCCGGCGGTGTAGGTCGGCGGGTGCTGGAGCAGGAGCACGGTGTCGTCGATCTCGCCGTCGGCGCGGCGGCGGGCGAGTTCGGCCTGGCGGTCCCAGGTGGATAGGTAGTCCACCGTCCCGAGGTCGTCGACGGTGACTGGAGAGTCCGACAGTCGGATGGATCCGTGTTGATATCCCATGACTAACGACTCTACCCCGCCGCCGCACAAGTGCGGTGACGGGGTAGGACGGCTTCAGGAGGGGACTAGATCTCCAGGTCGGAGCTGAAGTCGATGTTCTCCAGGCGGTCGCGGACGGTGGTCAGGAACCGTCCGGCGTCCGCACCGTCGACGACCTGGTGGTCGTAGGTCATCGGCAGGTACACCATGCTGCGGATACCGATGCTGTCCGAGCCGTCCTCGGTGATGACGACCGGGCGCTTGCGGATCGCGCCGGTGCCGATCATCGCGGCCTGCGGCGGGACCAGGATCGGGGTATCAGTCAGCGCACCCTCGGAGCCGATGTTGGTGATGGTGAAGGTTCCACCGGTCACGTCGTTCGGCTTGAGCTTCTTGTTGCGGGCCCGGTCGGCGATGTCAGCAATGGCCTTGGCCAGCTCCGGCAGGGACATGTCCTGCGCGTCGTGGATGACCGGGGACAGCAGGCCGTCCTTGGTGTCCACGGCGATGCCGAGGTTGACCTTGCCGTGGTAGGTCATCTCCTGGGTGTCGGCGTTGTAGGACGCGTTCACGTTCGGGTGGGCGACGAGGGCCTCCACGATTGCCTTGGCGAAGAACGGCAGGAACGTGAGGTTCAGGCCGTGCTTGTCCTGGAAGGCAGCCTTGGATGCCTTGCGCAGCTCGGCGACGTGGGTCATGTCGACCTCGTGGACCTGGGTGAGCTGGGCTGCACCGTGCAGGGACTCCAGCGTGGTCTTCGCGGTGATCGCGCGGATGCGGTTGACCTTCTGGGTGGTGCCGCGCAGCGACGCCTTCTCCGGGTCGACGCCCTTGGCGGGAGCCTTCTCGGCCTTCTTGGTGGAGCCACCGTCGGCGGCGGCGAGGACGTCCTGCTTGCGGATGCGTCCACCGACACCGGTGCCCTCCACGGAGGACAGGTTCACGCCGTGCTTCTCGGCGAGCTTGCGCACCAGCGGGGTGACGTAGGGCAGGTTGCCGTCGGCGGGCTCGCCGGCGTCGGACGCGGGAGCCTCATCCTTGGGCTCCTCCTTCGTCGGGGCCTCCTTCTTGGGCTCCGGTGCCGACTCCTTGGCGGGCTCGGCCTTCTTCTCCGGCTCCTTCTTGGGCTCCGGGGCCGGCTCCTCTGCGGGCTCCTCGGCCGGTGCGGCGGAGGCGTCGCCGACGCGGGCGATCACGCCGCCGACGTCGATGGTGTCGTCCTCCTCAGCGAGGATCTCCAGCAGCGTACCTGCGACCGGGGACGGAACCTCGGTGTCGACCTTGTCGGTCGAGACCTCGAGGAGGGGCTCGTCGACCTCAACCTCGTCGCCGACCTTCTTCAGCCACTGGGTGATGGTGCCCTCGGTGACGGACTCGCCGAGCTCCGGCATCGTCACGTCGGTGCCCGCGCCACCGCCGTTGGATGCGGCAGGCTTGGACTCTGCGGCCGGCTCTGCAGCGGGCTCCTCGGCAGGCTCCTCAGCCGGCTCTTCGGCGGGCTCCTCGTCAGCGGAGTCTGCGGAATCAGATGAGTCGGAGGAATCGGCGGTCTCGCCTTCCTCACCGATCTCGGCGATAACGGCACCGACGTCAACGGTGTCGTCCTCGTCGGCGATGATCTTCAGCAGAACGCCGGCGGCGGGGGAGGGGATCTCCGTGTCGACCTTGTCCGTGGAGACTTCGAGCAGGGGTTCGTCGACCTCCACGGTGTCGCCGACCTTCTTCAGCCACTGGGTGACAGTGCCTTCTGTGACGGATTCGCCCAGCTCGGGCATTTCGACGGAGTGCGCCATGGTGTTGAAGCTCCTAGTTAACGACGGGGTACAGATGTGGAGTACGTGGATCGGTCCGCGGTACCCAGAGAAGTACGCAGAGAAAAACAGAGAAGTGGTCTCTGACCGAATACTATATATGGTAGCGCTGTCGGAGTCGTTCTGCTGGCACGGGGCTCCCACAACCGGGGGACGTGCCGGGGACGTGGTCGGGATGTACGGAGTTCACCTAGTATCGGTGGCGTGTTCAACATCTTTGGCCGATCACGTCGTTCCGGACCGCGCCCACCCCGGGCCCCGGGTGGTAAGGCACGGCAACACGACCTCGACTATCTGCGCAACTGGGCTGCGCAGCGCGAGGGGGTGGAAGGGTTCGTGGAGCCGGAGACGCTGGTCAACGAGATGTCAGTGGTGCTGGTGGACGCCACCGGCGAGTGGACGCGTCGGCGTATCGGCGGTCCCCGCGGCGTGGACGAGGTGGCCGATGCCACCGGCGTCCGGTTGTTCGACGCGGAGAAGACCGGCTACCCGCAGCGCATGCGCGACCGGATCGAACGCGACCGGATCATCCGCAAACGCCTCGAGCAGCAGGAGCGCCGCGCCCGCTTCGAGGAGCGCCGCGCGGACGGGGAGTGAGTCAGGCGGGGTCGTCGGCCGGGGTTGCGGAGAGCTCCTCCAGCAGTGCGATGATCGTGCGCACCGGCGCCCCGGTCGCACGCCGCGGGGTGTACCCGTGGGCGCTGCCGGTGTTGTAGGACGGCCCGGCGACGTCGAGATGCGCCCACGGCAGGCCGTCCGGCACGAACGCGGCCAGGTAGTGCCCGGCGGCGGCCATGCCGCCCCAGGGCTTCTTGCCGGTGTTGCGCAGGTCCGCCACGTCGGAGCGAATGTCGCGGGCGATCTCCGCGGGCAGGGGCATCGGCCAGGCGTCCTCGCCGCAGGCACGGGAGACGGCGGACACCCGATCGCGGAACGCCGGTGAGCCCATGACCGCCGGCACGCGGTCGCCGAGGGAACGGACCTGGGCACCGGTCAGCGTGGCGGTCTCCACCAGGAAGTCAGGGTCGTCCTCGGCGGCGCGGGCGATAGCGTCGCCGAGGATCAGGCGTCCTTCGGCGTCGGTGTTGAGGATCTCGGTCGTCGTCCCGCCGTAGTGGCGCAGGACGTCGCCGGGGCGAATCGACGTGCCGTCCGGCATATTCTCCGCCAGCGGCACGGTCGCGGTCACCGATACGGGGAGTTCGAGTTCCGCCGCGGCGATCACGGCGGTGATCACCGCCGCCGAGCCACCCATGTCGGAGATCATATTGTCCATGTGCGGCGCGGGTTTCAGCGAGATTCCGCCGGTGTCGAACGTCACGCCCTTGCCGACGAGCGCGACGTGCGGCGTGGCGGGGGAGGAGTCGGACGCCGCGGCGTCCGGCCGGTAAGTTACCCGCACCAGGCGCGGCGGGTGCGTGGACCCGCGGCCGACGCCCAGGATCGCGCCGAACTCCTGCTCCGCCAGGTCATGCTCGTCGAGCACCTCGACCTCGAGTCCGGCCTGCGTGGCGAGCCCGGAGATCATCTCGGCATAGCTCTGCGGGTACAGGACGTTCGCCGGCGCGTTGACGAGGTCGCGGGCGCAGCTCACTGCTTCGATGACGACGCAGGCGCGGGCGAAGTCCTCCCGTGCGGCGTCCGCCGCCGTCGGCCCGGCCGGGGCGGCGACGATGAGCCGCGCGATGCTCCCAGCGTCCTGCGCGCCGTCCTGCTCACCCTTGAAGCCCGTGTAGGTGTACGCCCCGAGGCCGTGGCCTTCGGTGGCGGGCCCGGTGCCCAGGGTGCCCAGCAGACTCAGGGCGCGGATGCCGGCGCCACCGGCGGATCCTGCGGCGGCCATACGGCCGAGCGCGCGGGACGCCTCCCCGGCCGCCGTGCGCAGCCCCTCGTCCGTCAACGTATCGGCGTCACCGAGGCCAACGGCCAGCAGTCGACGCGCCGCGATGCCCGGGACGGCCGGTAGCGGGGACGTCTCGCCGGCGCGCCCGGACGCTCCGGTGGCCACCAGCGACTTCCAGATCGCCACCTGGGTCTCCCGGTCGAAGGCGGCGGAGCCCACGGACATCTCGACACCGTTGTCCCCGGAGAAGGACGGGACGACCAGCACGTCCACGTCCGTCCCGGCGACCGACGCGGTGTCGGTGAGCAGTTCGAGTGGGGGCATGGTGCCCCGGGGCAGGCCTTCGGAAGTCATCCCTCACCTCATGTGTTGGTTGGAGTAGGCGTCGCGGGCCCGTGATTGTGTTTCGGACTTATGTTTCGGGCTTGTGTTCCGGGAAGGAACCGACGGGTCTAAGATACAGCCCATGTCTGATTCCGCGCCCGCCAACTCACAGTCCCTCGCCTTCTCCCGAACTCTGACGGAGAACCCCACCACGTCCGGTGCGATCGCCGACGTACTCACTAACCCGGGGTTCGGCACGTACTTCACCGACCACATGGTGGTCGTTGACTGGACTGAGGACGCCGGCTGGCACGACGCGCGGGTCGTGCCCTACGCCCCGGTGCCGATGGACCCGGCGACGTCGGTGTTCCACTACGGGCAGGCGATCTTCGAGGGCCTCAAGGCGTACCGCCAGCCGGACGGCTCGATCGCGACTTTCCGTCCCGAGAAGAACGCCGACCGGATCCGCTCCTCCGCCCAGCGCATCGCCATGCCGGAGGTCCCGGAGGACCTGTTCCTGGAGTCCCTGGCGCAGCTGACCGACGTCGACCGCGAGTGGGTCCCCGCCGCCGGCGGTGAGGCGGCGCTGTACCTGCGCCCCTTCCTCATCTCCACCGAGGTCGGTCTGGGCGTGCACCCGGCATCGAGCTACAGCTACTACGTGATCGCCTCGCCGGCGGGTGCCTACTTCAAGGGCGGGGTCACCCCGGTCAGCGTGTGGCTGTCCACCGAGTACGTGCGCGCCGCCCCGGGCGGGACCGGCGCCGCGAAGTTCGCCGGCAACTACGCTTCCTCCCTGGCCGCGCAGGCGTACGCCGAGGAGAAGGGCTGCGACCAGGTCGTGTGGCTGGACGCTGCCACGCACACCACCGTGGAGGAGATGGGCGGCATGAACCTCGCCTTCATCTTCGGCGGTACCGACGGCGGCCCGGCCGAGCTGGTCACCCCGGAGCTCTCCGGTTCGCTGCTGCCGGGTGTCACCCGCGACTCCCTGCTCCAGCTCGCCGCGGACGAGGGCCTGAAGGTCACCGAGCGTCGCTTCACGGTGGAGGAGTGGCGGCGCACCGCGGCGTCCGGCGAGATGGCCGAGGCCTTCGCCTGCGGCACCGCCGCGGTGATCACCCCGGTGGGCACCGTGAAGGATCGCAACGGTGAGTTCCAGATCAACGGCGGCGAGCCGGGCGAGATCACCATGCGCCTGCGCGAGCGGCTGACCGGCATCCAGCGCGGCACCGTGGAGGACACCCACGGGTGGAACCACACCCTCGTCCAGGCGTAGGACGCTAGTAGGACGCTAGTAGGACGCACGTAGGACGCACACAGCAACCCCGTGCGGTCGGTGCCACCGACCGCACGGGGTTGTTGCGTGCCCGGGGGCTGCGCGGGTTTGAGTTAGTTCACGGCGCAGGCTGCGGTAAGCAGCGGGAGGACGAGCAGGCCGGACGCCGCGGCCGGGGCGCCGAGTGGACGATCGACGACGGGCGTCAGGTCCAGGCGACGCAGCGCCGGCACTGCCGCCGGCTCGCTGGAGGCGTCCGGCATGAGCCACCACTTGGCAGCACCCGGGGTTACCGCGTCGGCGAGAAGTCCCGCCGCGAGACCGGTCACGCCGTCGAGGACGACCGGGGTGCGTCTGACCGTGGACTGCGACAGCACGCCGGTGAGGAAGGCGATGTCGGGGGAGCCGATCTCATCGAGGATCTCGCGCACGGCCGTCTCGTCGACGGGGCGCCGACGTCGCGACCGGGTACGGAACATCAGGTCGCGCACCGCGATGGTCTTGTGCTTCCACCGCTCGTCGGCGATCGGGGTGGGGCCGCCTCCGCGTCCCACCACCTTCACCGGCTCGACGTTGCACAGCGTGCCGATGAGCGCCGCCGCAGTCGTGGTCGCCCCGGCACCCACGGTGCCGGTAAGTAGCAGGGGGCGTCCGGAGTCAGCGCGGGCGTCCGCAGCCTCGGCGCCGGCGTCCAGCCACCGGGAGTGCGGGGAGGCCTCGCCCATGGTGGACTCGGCGGACTCGGCGGAGTCGGTGGAGTCGAACTGCGTCACTGTGACGTCCACACCCGCCTGGTCCGCGAGGGCGGACAGCGGAGAATCACCGGACTCGATCCGTGCGGCCTCGCCTGCGGCATGACCCCAGGGCAGGGTGGAGACTGGGCTCACCGATTCGGAGGCGGGACGCGCGACAGCGTGGTCGGCGGCGGTGAGGAGGAGTTCCGGGCGGACGTCCTGTGCTCGGAGCGCCTCGAGACAGCCGGTGGACTCGGCCCACCCGGCGAGGTGCTGGAGTACCGGCTGGACCGTCATCAGACCGAGTCGCCGATATTCACCTGGGGAGCGGGCGTGCGCATCTTGCGGATCATGGTGGCGCGGGTGAAGGCGTAGAAGCCGATCGACCACTTGCCGAAGGAGTTGTCGGCGAAGCGTTCATTGACCAGCTTGTTGACCTTGCGTCCCAGGAAGAGACCCTCGACGATGAGCACGATGATGATCACCATCATGAACAGGCTGAGGTAGTTGGCCAGTGCTGGCAGACGGGTGCCGAGGATCATCACGACGACCACGATTAGCGCCAAGGGGAGGAAGTAGTTCATCAGGTAACGGTGGGAGTCCACGAAGTTACGGACGAACAGCTTCTCCTTGCCCTGGTCGCGGGCCAGCAGGTAGTTCGGGTCACCGGCCATCATGCGCTCATTGGCCTTGCGGCGAGACTCGGCGGCCTCATCACGCTGCTTGCGCTTGGCCTCCTTGTACTCGTCCTTGGACATGGAGCTCTTGTAGTCCTTCTTGCGCTGACGGGCCTCCTTGGGCGTCATCGGGGCGTCGTAGTGGGCGCGTCGCACGCCGGTGGAGCGCTCGACCTCATTGCGCTTCGGGGTCGGGCGTCCCTTCTTGGGGGTGTAGCCCTTCGGGGCCTGGGCGGCGTCGTCCGCTGCGCCGTCAATGCCGGCAGTGCCGTCCAGGGTGGCGTCACCGGCCGCCACGTCGCTGTCGTCGTCTTTCTTCCACGGGAGTTTCACACCTCACAGGCTAGAGCACGGGAGGTTCACTCGACCAACGAGGGTGAGGATCCGGGCGGGGCTGGTGGGCCGGTGTGCGATCGGGCGCGGTCGGGCGAGGGAATAGATCACTGGATTTCATGGTTGATGGATAGTAGTTTGGGCATATCCGCATTACCGAGGAGGAAATTCATGACCGCTCCCGAGAAGATCGCCGAGAAGTCCACCGGTGTTGAGCTGACCAGCGCTGCCGCGGGCAAGGCCGCCGGCCTGCTGGCGCAGGAGGGTCGCGACGACCTTGCGCTGCGTATCGCCGTGCAGCCAGGTGGCTGTGCCGGCCTGCGTTACCAGCTCTTCTTCGACGACCGCACCCTGGACGGAGACCTCGTCGACGAGGTCGAAGGCGTCCGGCTGATCGTAGACAAGATGTCGGCGCCGTACCTGACCGGTGCGAAGATCGACTTCTCCGACACGATCGAGTCCCAGGGCTTCACGATCGACAACCCGAACGCCGGTGGCTCCTGCGCCTGCGGCGACTCGTTCAGCTAGACCTCACGGTCCGGCCTCGAACGGACGAACTCCCCGCCCCAGTGACTTGGGTGCGGGGAGTTTCGTCGTTCTAGGGGAGCGCCGCGGGGGACTAGAGCTGGACCGGGTAGTCCTGCTCGTCGATGTCCGGGTGGATGCGGTTCTCGACGAAGATGCCGTGCCAGATCATGAACGCGATGACCGTCCACAGGCGACGGGAGTGGTCGGGGCCTGAGCCGGTGTTCATGGACACGCGGTGCTCGTCCAGCATCGCCAGGACCTGCGCCTTGTCGAAGATGTGGTCGGTGTTCGACTCCTCGATGTTGCGCTTGGCCCAGTCGTACAGTTCGTCGCCGGCGAGCCAGTGGCGCAACGGCACCGGGAAACCGAGCTTCTTCCGGTTGATCACGTGCTCGGGCACGATGAGTTCCAGGGCACGGCGCAGGGCGTACTTCGTGGTGCCGTTGCCGACCTTGAGCTCGTGGGGAATGGTCTGCGCCACGTCGAAGACCACACGGTCCAGGAAGGGCACGCGCAGTTCCAGTGAGTTAGCCATGGTGATCTTGTCGGCCTTGACCAGGATGTCGCCGCGCAGCCAGGTGAACATGTCGAGGTGCTGCATCCGGGCGACCGGGTCCATGTCCTTTGACTTGGCGTAGATCGGGGCGGTGACCTCACGGTGGTCCCACTCCGGGCGGGCGATGCGCAGAACCCGCTCGAGCTGCTCGTAGTTGAAGGAGCGGGCGTTGCCGTAGTAGCGCTCCTCCATCGGGGTGGTGCCGCGCTGCAGCAGCGACTTGCCGCGCATGCCGTCCGGAAGCGCGTCGCCGAGAGTCCGCAAGACCTTCTTGATCGGGGAGGGGACCTTGTCGAACGGAGCGAGCGAGAGCGGCTCCTTATATATGGTGTACCCACCGAAGAGCTCGTCGGCTCCCTCGCCGGAGAGCACGACCTTGACGTGCTTACGTGCCTCGGCGGCCACGAAGTACAGCGGAACCAGGGCCGGGTCGGCCACCGGGTCATCGAGGTACCAGATGATCTTGGGGACGGCGGCGGCGAACTCCTCGGGGGAGACGACCTTGACGATGTGGTCCACGCCGATCGCGGCGGCGGACTCGGCGGCCACGTCGACCTCGGAGTAGCCCTCGCGCTCGAAGCCCGTGGTGAAGGTCAACAGGTCCGGGTTGTGCTGCTTGGCTAGCGAGGCAATCGCGGTGGAATCGATGCCGCCGGAGAGGAAGGAACCCACGGTGACATCGGCACGCATGTGCTTGGCGACGGAGTCCTGCAGGGCATCGGCGATCTTGGTGTAGAGCGCCTGCTCCGAGCCGGCGGGAACCGGGGTGATCGGGAACTTCGGATCGAAGTAGCGGACGGCCTTGACCTCACCTCCCGGTGTGAGGGTGGTGTGGCAACCGGACTCCAGACGGCGGACGCCGGCGTGCAGGGTCTCGGGTTCCGGGACGTACTGCAGGTCGGTGTAGTGGGTGATCGCGCGGTCATCAAGGTCGAGGCCTAGACCGATGGACTCCGCCATGGCCAGGATCGACTTCTTCTCGCTGCTGAATGCGGTGCCAGCCGGGGTGGTGGCGTAGAACATCGGCTTGATGCCGAAGGGGTCGCGCGCGAGGAACATGGTGCGCTCCACGGCGTCCCACACCGCGAAGGCGAACATGCCGCGCAGGTGGTCAACGACATCGGCACCCCAGTGGTGGAACCCGACGACGATGGTCTCCGAGTCCCCGGAGGTCTCGAACTCGTAGCCCTCGGCCTGCAGCTCCTCCCGGAGTTCGAGGTAGTTGTAAATCTCGCCGTTGAAGGTCATCGAGTAGCGGGCGGGCTGGTCGGCCGGTCCCCACTGCAGGGGCTGGTGGGAATGCTCGAGGTCGATGATCGACAGGCGGTTGAAGCCGAAGACCACGTCGTCGTCGTTCCAGGTGCCGTCCTCGTCCGGGCCGCGGTGCCGCATGCAGGGGAGGGCCCGGGCCGTGGTGTCTACATAGCTGGGGGCGTCGCCCTGTGCCGTCAGAAATCCAAGAAGTCCACACATGAGGTCTGGGGGTCATCTCCGTAAGTGTCGTCGGTGGCTAACGTCTCGGTGCCGGACGGACCCCACGAGTGATACATAGGTCGGGGGTGCGGTCGGCGGACGTCAGCCTCGTGCGCGTGCGTAAGCCCTCAAGGATACTACCCGCGCCTGTACTGGCACAGACGGAACATGCGCGACACCCGGGTGGGCTTCCAGGAGACACCCAGCAACCCCGAATAGGGCCGACAGAAAATCACAACGGTGTGCATGATGCAGGGGCAGCCCCCTCCATGCACTATTGTCGGTGGATGACACGGGACCCGCATCCGTCCTCTGCAGGCGACGGATAACGGTGTTCCGATGAACACGACGTGTGATTGAGGAAGGCATACTCGCGTGGTACAGCGAAAAGTTCACGGAAGAGGTCGCAAGCTCGGCCTCGCCGGCGTGCTGGGACTCGGATCCCTTGCCCTGGTCGGCTGCGATGTCGCACCCCCCGACAACGGTTTCTTCCATGCCCTGCGCATGGGTTGGCCCGACGGAATCACCCCGGAGGCCCAGTCCATGGGCAACTTCTGGGTGTGGACCTGGGTCGTAGCCTGGATCATCGGAATCATCATGTGGGCACTTATGTTCCTGGTGATCTTCCGCGACAGCGACAAGCGCGCTGCGAAGAAGGGCAAGCCGGAGTTCCCGAGGCAGACGGCCTACAACGTTCCCCTGGAGTTGACGCTGACCGTCATCCCAGTGCTGATCGTGATGGGCCTGTTCTTCTTCACCGTGCAGACCCAGGACAAGGTCACCGCACTGGACAAGGACCCGCAGGTGACCGTTGACGTGACCGCCTACCAGTGGAACTGGAAGTTCGGTTACGGCGAGGTGAGCGGAGACCTGACCGAGGACGGCCAGGAGTACGTGGGCCAGGACCAGGAACGTGCGGACGCCGCCGAGGCTGGCGCCGCCGTCCCGCAGGACGATCGTGACGAGCACGGCCAGTCCGTTGGCCCGATCCACGGCAAGTCCGCCGAGGACTTCACCTACCTCCACTACAACCAGATCGAGACCCTGGGTACCTCTGAGGAGGTCCCGGTGCTCGTCCTGCCGACGAACACTCCGATCGAGTTCAACTTGGCGTCCTCTGACGTGATCCACTCCTTCTGGGTCCCGGAGTTCCTGTTCAAGCGCGACGTGTTCCCGCACCCCGAGGCGAACCAGTCCGAGCGACGGTTCCAGATCGAGAGCATCGACAGCGAAGGCGCCTTCGTGGGCCGTTGTGCTGAGATGTGCGGTACCTACCACGCGATGATGAACTTCGAGGTCCGTGCAGTGAGCCCGGAGAACTTCGCGGCCTACATCGCTTACCGCGAGGCCAACCCGGATGCCACCAACGCCGAGGCGCTGGCGGAGATCGGCGAGGATCCCTACGCCACCTCGACCCAGCCTTTCCTCCCCGGCCGTGAGGCAACTCGGGGCGTCGAGGGCGACAACTACATCGACCGTTCCGCCTAGTCGGCGACGAGACACTAGGAGACAACAATGCGGCAGACAGCCAAGTTGATGTACGGACTTTCACTGTTCCTGACGGTGATGGCGGTCGTGTACTTCTACGCGACGTCGCAGCTGAATGACGGCGCAAACGTCCAAGGCATCGAGTGGGCGGGTGGAACCGGGCTGGTCCTGGCGACCCTGCTGACCCTGTTCCTGGGTGTGTACTTCCACCTGAGCAACTCCAAAGCCGACATCGAGCCGAAGGACTGGGAAGAGGCCGAGATCGAGGACGGTGCCGGCGTGCTGGGATTCTTCTCCCCGCACTCGGGCTGGCCCTTCCTGATGTCCCTGGCCATCGTGATGATGGGCTACGGCATCGCCTTCTTCCTGATCTGGCTGATCCTGCTCGGCGCAGTGATGCTGGTGTGGGCCACGACGATGCTGAACCTCCAGTACGGCCTCCCGCCGGAGAAGGAGTAACACCACCTGCGCCCCGCTGAAGGGGCACACGTGACAAGGAGCACCCGCATCTTCCTCGCGGGTGCTCCTTTCTGCATGCCCGGCGATGGCCATCGGGGGATGGTTACCGGCAACAGGCTCTAGAGGTTGATGATGTCGTTCATCTTTTTCTCTGCGGCACCGGACTCCAGGGCATCACGGGCAACGGCTAGCTGTTCGGCCAGCGCCGACTTCAGGTCACCGTTCCAACCGTGCACGGCGGTCAGCGCGGCAGCGGCGTTAATCAGGACAGCATCCTTGACTGCGCCGGTGATTTCCCCGGCCATCAATCGGCGGGCGATATCGGCGTTGTATTCGGGATCGCCGCCCTTGAGAGCGTCGTCGTCGTAGACGTCGAGGCCGAAGGCGCGGGGATTGATCGTGAACTCGCCGGTGCGTCCGTCCTCGTCGACGGTGACGACCTCCGTGGGGGCGCACACGCTGATCTCGTCCATGCCGTCGAGTCCGCGCACGATGAGCGCGCGTACACCCTGGTGCGCGAAGGCGCCGCCCATGATCGGCATCATGTCCCGGAAGGCGCAGCCAATGAGGCCGAACTTCGGGCCGGCGGGGTTGGTCATGGGGCCGAGGAGGTTGAACAGTGTCGGCACCGCGAGCTCGGAACGTACCGGGCCGGCGAAGCGCATTGCCGGGTGGTAGGTCTTAGCGAACATGAACGCAAAGCCGGTCTTGAGGGCATCCTCGTGAATCGTATCGGGGGAGCGGTCGATGTCGAGGCCGAGCACCTCCAGGACGTCCGCTCCACCGCACTTGGAGGACGCTGCACGGTTGCCGTGCTTGACGACCGGTACCCCTGTCGCTGCGACGACGAAGGACGCCATCGTGGAGATATTGACCGTGTGGTGTCCGTCGCCACCGGTGCCGACGATGTCTACGGCATCAGGGATGTCACTGAAGTCGACCGGGGTGGCGAAGGAGCGCATGGCGGAGGCCGCGGCGGACAGTTCCGCGGCGGTGATGCCCTTGACGCGCAATCCGAAGGCGAAGGCGGCGAGCTGCGCGTCCGTCGCCCCGCCTTCCATTACCTGGCTAACGGCCCAGGTGATCTGGGACTCGCTGAGTTCCTCGTGGCGTCCGATCCGGTCGAGGACCCCAGGCCAGGTGAAGTAACTCTCCGGGAGACGGTCGGAGCCCAGGGGCGTGACGTGGTCGGGAGAATTCGGGGTCAGGTCGTCCGGCATCGGGGCCGTCCTCTCGGTGGGTCTGGTTATTGGCTGTGTCCGCCTGGGGACCATGCCATCCTATTACGTGGAGAGGAGGCCAGGCGGTTCAGGACGGCTGGGGAGGTGGCGGGGTGTTGTCGGCGTCTGGGCGTCGGCAGGAAGCGAAGGGGAGAAGGGCCCGGGAATTGGGTTGGTGCAGCGTGTGCCAGGTAGACTGCCAGGAATGGATTCGGCCCTCCGGTCCTGGCCGTGGGAATGGTCAGGTTCCTGGCAGTTCCCGTCCCCCTGGGACGGGGGTGCTCACAGGGTGGGCTGCGGAGTGTGGGGACGCTTCGCGGTAGGTCCGGCAGACGGCCCACCTGCACTGATGTGGCTGCGTCGTAAATCATCAACAAGAGTTCCCGGCTAACCCCGTTTGTGGTGAGTTGCCAGGAAACGTGAAGCCGCTACCAGCGGTTTTGCAGAAAGCCGTGAACTCGCCGGGGTTGCGAATCGACTAGGGGGCCAGGGTCGGTCATACTTGTACGCGTGACGAGCGCAGTTGGAAACCAAAGCATGGCAGCACCACAGCGTGCCGTGACGCTGAACCGACCGAATATGGTCAGCGTCGGCACGATTGTGTTCCTGTCCCAGGAATTGATGTTCTTCGCGGGCCTGTTCGCGATGTACTTCGTCTCGAAGGCGAACTCGAACGGGAACTGGCCCTCCGAGCCCACCGAACTTAACGTCCCGTTCGCTCTGGCGATCACCGTGATTCTGGTGTCGTCGTCGTTCACGGCCCAGTGGGGCGTGTTCGCTGCGGAGCGCGGGGACGTTTTCGGTCTACGGAAGTGGTACGCACTCACGATTGTCTTGGGGTTGATCTTCCTCTCCGGACAGGCGTACGAGTACATCCACCTCGTGCAGCATGGCACGACGATCTCAAGCAGCGTCTACGGGTCGGTGTTCTACATCACCACCGGCTTCCACGGCGCCCACGTCCTCGCCGGCGTGCTTGCCTTCGTCGTCGTGCTGCTCCGCACGGTGAAGTCGAAGTTCACTCCAGCCCAGGCCACCGCCGCCGTCGTCGTGTCGTACTACTGGCACTTCGTCGACGTCGTGTGGATCGGACTGTGGATCACCATTTACTTCATCCAGTAGGCCGGACGGGCCGATGTGTGACGCTCGGCCGTTAAGCCCATCGCCTTCCAAATGACGAGTTAAGGGAACAAGATGGATACGAACAATCCAACTCCCGAGGGGGAGACCCCGGTGGCGGCCTCCGCCCCGGCATCCACAACAGGCAAGAAGCGTCGTACCCGGCGTAAACTGCGCCGGACCATGGCTGGAGCGCTGGCGCTCGTGCTCGGTCTGACCGGCGCAGGTCTGGTCGCCCAGGCCTTCACCCCGGACCCGCAGTCCGCGACCGCACAGCAGGACGCGCAGTCGATGATCACGCAGGGCCAGGAGATCTACGAGGTCGCCTGCATCACCTGCCACGGCGCCAATCTGCAGGGCGTCCAGGACCGGGGCCCGTCCCTGGTCGGTGTCGGCGAGGGTGCTGTGTACTTCCAGGTGCACTCCGGCCGTATGCCGATGAAGCGTAACGAGGCTCAGGCGGACCGTAAGGACGCCCGCTTCAACGAGGCACAGACGCTGGCCCTGGCTGCCTACGTCAACGCCAACGGCGGCGGCCCCGGAATCGTCAAGGACGAGGACGGGACCATCGCCATGGAATCCCTGCGCGGATCCCACAACAACGACGGAGAGATCGACCCCTCGGACGTCTCCCGTGGCTCTGACCTCTTCCGTCTGAACTGCGCTTCGTGCCACAACTTCACCGGTCGTGGCGGAGCCCTGTCCGGCGGTAAGTACGCGCCGGACCTCGACTCGGCCAATGAGCAGGAGATCTACCAGGCCATGCTCACCGGCCCGCAGAACATGCCGAAGTTCTCTGACCGCCAGCTGACTGCTGACGAGAAGAAGGACATCATCGCGTACATCAAGTCCTCCAAGGAGACCCCCAACCCCGGCGGCCTCGGCCTCGGCGGAATCGGCCCGGTCACTGAGGGCATGTTGATGTGGATCGTCGGGATCGTCGTGCTGATCGGCACGGCCATGTGGATTGGAACCCGGTCATGAGTGAGATCAACAGCACCTACTCTGAAGAAGAGATCAAGGGCATGAGCGACGAGGAGCTCGCCCGCCTCGGAACCGAACTTGATGACGTTACCGTGGCCTTCCGCAAGGAGCGGTTCCCGGTGGAGAACGACCCCGCCGAGAAGCGCGCCGCCCGCGGCGTCGGTTTCTGGTGGGCACTGGCCGTCGTCTTCGGCATCGCCTTCATCGCGGTCTACCTGTTCTGGCCGTGGGAGTACAAGCACCTCGAGCAGGACGGCCTCTGGGTCTACTCGCTCTACACCCCGCTGCTCGGCGTGACCTCCGGTCTCTCGATCATCACGCTGGGTATCGGCGCGGTCCAGTTCTCCAAGAAGTTCATCCCCGAAGAGATCGCTGTCCAGAAGCGTCACGACGGCCCCTCCGACGAGGTTGACCGCCGGACCATGACTGCTCTGCTCAACGATGCGTGGAAGACGTCCACCCTCGGTCGCCGCAAGGTCCTCATGGGCCTGGGCGGTGCCGGAGTGGCACTCGCTGGTGTGGCGATCGCGCTGCCGCTGGGCGGTATCGTGAGGAACCCGTGGAAGCCCCGTGCAATGGGCATCGACGGCGACGGCACGCTGTGGACCACCGGCTGGACCCTCGTCAACGAGGGCGAGAAGGTGTACCTCGGCCGTGACACCGGTGCCATCGCCGAGGAGCACGACGGCCACTGGAGCACGGAGGGCGTCAACCGCCTCATCCGCGTGCGTCCGGAGGACCTGGATGCCGGCGGCATGGAGACTGTCTTCCCGATGACCGAGGAGATGGTCAACGACCACGACGACTTCGACGCTACCCGCGACGTGTACGAGGAGCAGATGCACTCGATCCACGGTTCGCGCAACGCCGTGATGCTCATCCGCCTGCGTCACGCCGACGCCGTCAGGGCTGTCCAGCGTGAGGGCCAGGAGGACTTCCACTACGGCGACTACTACGCCTACTCGAAGATCTGCACCCACATCGGTTGCCCGACGTCGCTCTACGAGCAGCAGACCAACCGTATTCTCTGCCCGTGCCACCAGTCGCAGTTCGATGCACTGCACTGGGGTAAGCCGGTGTTCGGTCCGGCCGCACGTGCCCTGCCCGAGCTGTCCATCAACGTCGATGAAGACGGGTTCCTGTACGCGGACAAGAACTTCGTCGAGCCCGTCGGCCCTGCCTTCTGGGAGCGTCAGTCATGAGCACACCCACAAAGCCCTCCCGTCTCGCAGAGGCGGCCAATAACTTCGACGAGCGTTACACTGCAGCCGGCGGCCTCCGGAAGCAGATGAACAAGGTCTTCCCGAGCCACTGGTCCTTCATGCTCGGTGAGATCGCGCTCTACTCCTTCATTATCTTGTTGCTGTCGGGTGTCTACCTGACGCTGTTCTTCGATCCTTCGCTGTCGAAGGTCATCTACGACGGTGCCTACGCACCGCTCAACGGTGTCGAGATGTCCCGCGCCTACGAGACGGCCCTGAATATCTCGTTCGAGGTCCGTGGTGGACTGTTCATCCGCCAGGTGCACCACTGGGCGGCACTGCTGTTCGCTGTGTCGATCATGGTTCACATGATGCGCATCTTCTTCACCGGTGCGTTCCGTAAGCCCCGTGAGGCGAACTGGATCATCGGTTGCGTCCTGCTGCTGCTGTCCATCGCCGAGGGCTTCATGGGCTACTCCCTGCCGGACGACCTGCTCTCCGGCGTGGGTCTGCGCATTATGTCCGCGATCATCATCGGCCTGCCGATCATCGGTACCTGGCTGCACTGGATCATGTTCGCTGGCGACTTCCCGGGCGACATCATCATCCCGCGCCTGTACATCGCTCACGTCCTGCTGATCCCCGCGATCCTGCTGGCACTGATCGCCGCCCACCTGGCGCTGGTCTGGTACCAGAAGCACACCCAGTTCCCCGGACCGGGACGTACCGAGCGCAACGTCGTCGGTGCCCGCGTGATCCCCGTGTTCGCCGTGCACTCCTCGGCCTTCGGTCTGATCACCTTCGGCTTCGTCGCACTGCTCGCCGGTGTCTTCCAGATCAACGCGATATGGAACCTGGGCCCGTACAACCCCTCGCAGGTCTCGGCCGGTTCTCAGCCTGATATCTACATGCTGTGGACGGACGGTGCCGCGCGAATCATGCCGGCGTGGGAGCTCTACCTCGGTAGTTACACCGTTCCCGCCGTGGTCTGGGTCGCGATCCTGCTGGGCATCCTGGTCATGCTCCTGTTCGCCTACCCGTTCATCGAGCAGCACTTCACGAAGGACAAGGCGCACCACAACCTGTTGCAGCGTCCTCGCGACGTGCCGGTGCGCACCTCCCTCGGTGTGATGGCCCTGGTCGCCTACGCGATCCTGACCATCTCGGGTGGTAACGACCACGTGGCAGTGTTCTTCCACATCTCGCTGAACGCCATGACGTGGATCGGCCGTATCGGGTTCATTATCCTGCCCCCGATCGCCTACTTCGTCACCTACCGGATCTGCCTGGGTCTCCAGCGCTCCGACCGTGAGGTGCTCGAGCACGGTATCGAGACCGGCACGATCAAGCAGCTGCCCTCCGGTGGCTTCATCGAGGTGCACCAGCCCCTCGGCCCGGTCGACGAGCACGGTCACCCGATCCCGCTCGACTACGCCGGTGCCGCGGTGCCGCGTCGCCTCAACCAGCTCGGCTTCGCCGGTCAGCCCGGCCGTGGCTCGCTGTTCTCCCCGGACCCGGAGGACATCGTCTCCCAGGTCGAGGAGATCGAGGAGGCCAACGAGCACGAGCACAAGGAGATGCTGATGCGTCTCCAGGAGGAGAACCGTCGCAAGCTCAGCGACGAGGGTCACGAGAACCCCTGACCCCGGTTAACTCCAGAGAGACCCCGCCCCGCCTTTCCGTGTCACCACGGAAAGGCGGGGCGGGGTCTTTTCCGTGTCAGTTCTTCCCGGTCGCCACGGCGTGCAATCTCGTCAGAAGGTCGGCCGTGGCGAGCACGTCGTCCACGGCACGGTGAGAGGGGCGGTGTTCCAGGGACAGGGCCTCAGCGAGGTTTGCCAACCGGTAGCGGCCGACCAGGGAACGGGGGAGTAGCTCCCTCGCTGTTGCTGCGGTACACACGGAACGTCCCGCATCCAGGACGCTGTCGCGGTCCTGGCGCTGGAACTCCGCGTCGACGAAGGCGATGTCGAAGGAGATGTTGTGCCCGACGACTACACGGTCGCCGAGCAGAGAGGCCACGTCGTCGGCGATCTGGTCGAAGGTGGGGGTGCCATTCAACGTCTCGTCGTTGATACCGGTCAGTTCGCTGATCTCGCGGCTCAGCGAACGCTCTGGGCTCACGAGCGAGTGGTAGAGGCCCGCAGGCGCTCCATCGACCACGGAGAGAGCGGCGAACTCGATGATCCGGTCGCTGCCCGGATCTAGCCCGGTCGTCTCACAGTCGATGACCACGCAGTTGGAGAGTGCAGTGGCGAGTTCGTGCTCCAGATGGGTTCTCACGCTCACTGAGTCTACGGTGCACCACGGACATGGAATGTCCCGACGGTGGTACTCGTGTGGTCGATGTGGCGACATAGAACCACGACCGAGAAGATGTGACGAGGATCACATCACGGATTCTCGGCACGAGGACCGGCGGCATCCAGGCAGCCCCTTCGTCCGCACTCCGGAGTTGTCCGTGCAGGTCACCGCCTTCGCCGCCAGAATCCCGGCCGGCCGGGGGGATTGGGTCAAGCTTTGGTCGCGATTGGATAACGGTTAAATAACGAAGCGCTCACGGCTCGGTCACGGCCCGGCAGTTGGACACGGTCGCGCAGGTTTCGTAATCTTCTCGTGACCTTAAGGGGCGACGCCGTGACGTATCCCGGACGTCCCCGACAGCAATCAGAAAGGCAACATTCCTCATGGGCAAGCACCGTATGAAGAAGGACCACTCCCGCCGCAACGCCGTAGCCGTCGCTGCCGTGGGCATGGGCGCCGTCCTCGCCCTGCCTGCCACCGCTCAGGCCGTTACCGTCCAGGTTCCGAACTCCGACATCAGTGTCGACGTTCCGAACGAGGCCGTTGACTTCGCCAAGCAGCACGTGGACGTGGATCCCTTCATCGCCGCGGCCGAGCAGGCCGTGCCCGCCGCTGCAGCCTCCGCTTCTTCCGAGGCTCCGGCATCCTCTTCCAATGGCATCGGCCAGCAGATCGCCGACGCCGCCATGTCGAAGCAGGGCGCACCCTACTCTTGGGGTGCGGCCGGCCCGGACGCCTTCGACTGCTCCGGACTGACCAGCTGGGCCTACAGCCAGGCCGGCAAGTCCATCCCGCGTACCTCCGGCGAGCAGGCCGGCTCCGGTACCCCGGTCTCCATCGACTCCCTGCAGCCGGGCGACGTCGTCTCCTACTACTCGGGCGCTTCGCACGTCGCCATCTACATCGGCGACGGCAAGATCGTCCACGCTCTCAACGAGGGCTCCCCGGTTCAGGTCAACGACCTGAACTACATGCCGATCAACAACGCCGTCCGCTTCTAGGACGCGTTCACCGCGATTGTGTGTCGCCCCGGATGAGGCAGTACCCGCCGGGGTACCCCCACCCCGGGGCGCTCGGCGTGGGGAGTACATCCTTTTCGGCGCTGGTGTGGCACTATATCGACGTTGACTTTCGTGACAAGGTGAAGAGGTTCAAGTAACAGTGAGCAGGATCCGCCCCTCGGGGGCCCGCCGTTCCACCGGTAGTGCATCGGCCAGGGCCATCATTGGCATCGGTGCCGCCGTCGTGCTCACCGTCACCTCCACCTCCGTCGCCGCTGCTGATCCGGACGCCGGCGACTCGGCGTCTGAAGCTTCCGACGCGATCGACGTCTCACCCCTCCCGGACGACGCGGACGGTCTCCTTGATCGTCTCGCTGACGTCTCACGCCAGGCCCAGGAGGCCAGCGACGCGGTGCAGGAAAACTCCGGTGCCCTCGACGAGACGCGTGCCCAGTTGGACCGTGCGGTGCGTGCCTCCGAGCATTACTCGGAGCAGGCCGCCCAGGCCCGCGACGAGGTTGAGGCCAACCGAGGCCCTGTCACCGAGCTCTCGCAGTCGCTTTACCGCGGTGCCGTCGTCGACCCGGTCTCCGCGGTCACCGGCTCGGCGAATCCGCAGGACGCGATCGACCGTCGTGCCTTCGCCACCGCGTTGAACAACGACCGCACGGCCACTCTCTCCGCTTTCCAGCAGGGCCTCACGGACGCCGCCGACCTGGAGTCGAAGGCGAACCGCTCCAAGGCTTCCGCCGACTTCCAGCTCGGCCAGCTGGAGTCGCGTCAGACCACCCTCGACGAGCGCATCAGTGAACTCGACGGGCTCAAGGACCAGATCTCCACCGCGGTGGACGGTCTCAGTCCGGAGCAGAAGCAGCGTTGGGTGGACCGCAACGGTCCGATCGACGTGGATGTTGATGAGTTCCTCGGCAGGGTCAGCAGCGCCGCCGGCGATGCGGCCGACGCGATCAGCGCGATCGCGGACGGCGCCGTGGGTGCGGCGATGTCCAAGTTGGGCTCGCCCTACTCCTGGGGTGCCGCAGGTCCGGACGCCTTCGACTGCTCCGGTCTGATGTACTGGGCCTATCAGCAGATCGGCACCACCGTGCCGCGCACCTCCGCCGCCCAGGTTTCCGGCGGGACCTCGGTCTCGCGCGACGCCCTGCAGCCCGGCGACATCGTGGGCTTCTACCCGGGTGTCACCCACGTCGGCATGTACATCGGCGACGGCAAGATCGTCCACGCCTCCGACTACGGCATCCCGGTGCAGGTTGTCAGCGTGGACAGCATGCCCTTCGCCGGTGCCGCCCGGTACTGAGAGCGCGTACGCTTTCTCCCGTGGCATCCCGCGTCCTCCTGGTCACCAATGACTTCCCGCCCGCCGTTGGCGGCATCCAGAGCTACCTGCGCGACTACTGCGCGGAGCTTGAACGCCGCGACCCCGGACGTCTGACGGTCCTGGCGTCCACGCAGGACGCCGCGGCCGCGGCGTCCTACGACGCCGAACTGCCCTTTGAGGTGGTCAGGTGGCCGCGCAAGGTCATGTTGCCCACCCCGGCGACCGCCCGTCGCATGGCCGAGGTCATCCGCGAGCGCGACATCGACACCGTGTGGTTCGGTTCCTCCACGCCCCTGGGCCTGATGGGCGGGGCGGCACGCGCCGCGGGCGCGACCCGCGTCGTGGCGTCCACCCACGGCCACGAAGTCGGCTGGTCGATGGTGCCGGGCGGACGCTCCGTCCTGCGCGCCATCGGCCGCCGGACGGACTGCCTGACCTACGTCTCGCGCTATGCGCGCAATCGTTTCGCCTCCGCCTTCGGGCCGGACGTTGCCTGGGAACCGATGCCCGGCGGCGTCGATTCGGACGTCTTCCACCCTGATCTTGAGGGCCGGGAGATGGTGCGCGCCCGGTTGGGGCTGCAGCAGCGCCGCGTGATCGTGTGCGTCTCCCGGATCGTCCCGCGTAAGGGGCAGGACACCCTCGTCGAGGCCATGCCGGACGTGCTCACCGCCGTGCCGGACGCCCACCTGCTCATCGTCGGTCCCGGCGACGACGCGGGCCATCTGGCCGCACGGGCCACCACACTGGGCGTGGGGGACCGGGTGACGGTCACCGGCCCGGTGGACTACGGCGAACTCGTCGCGCACTACTGTGCCGGCGATGTCTTCGCCATGCCGGTGCGCACCCAGGGCGGCGGTTTCAGCGTGGAGGGGCTCGGCATCGTCTTCCTGGAATCGCAGGCCTGCGGTGTACCCACCATTGCCGGCGCTGGTGGCGGGGCCCCGGAAACCGTGCAGGACGGTGTGACCGGCGACGTCGTCGACGGTGAGAATACTGCCGCGGTTGCTGCCTGCGTGGTCGCCCTGCTCGCCGACCCGGAGCGGGCGCGTCGCTACTCCGAGCAGGGGAGACGCTATGTCCGGGACGCCTGGAACTGGGACGTGCTCGGCCAGCAGCTCGTCAATGTCCTGGACGGTGGGGCGGCCCGCCCGCCGCGTCACAGTTGGAACTGGCGGATGTGACCGATACCCTGAACAGGTTGCGCCGGGACGCCGGTGCGAGACGTACAGGAGGACAAGTGACGCAACTGACCATCGGCATCGACATCGGGGGGACGAACCTGCGCGCCGCGGTGGTTGACCCGGACGGACGGGTGCTGGACGTGGAGCAGTTGCCCACCCCGTCAACGGTCGAGTCGCTGGAGACGGCGATCGCCCACGCGGTGGGTATCCTGCGCTCCCGGCACACCGTGGGGGCGGTGGGTCTGGCCGTGGCCGGTTTTATCACCGCCGATCAGGAGCGCGTGCGCTTCGCCCCGCACCTGCCGTGGCGTGACCGCGACGTCCGTGACCGGCTCACCCGGCGCCTTGGCTTGCCGGTAGTGCTCGAGCACGATGCGAATGCCGCGGCGTGGGGCGAGCAGATGCTCGGGCCAGGACGCGACGCTGGTACCTGGGCACTCTTCGCGGTGGGCACCGGCATTGGCGGCGCCCTGGTTACCGAGGGGCGGATCTACCGTGGTTCCTACGGTGCCGCCCCGGAATTCGGTCACCTCACCGTCGTTCCCGGCGGTCGGGCCTGCCCGTGTGGCAAGCGTGGCTGCTTGGAGCGTTACTGCTCGGGCAGTGCGCTGGAGACTACGGCGCTGGAGTTCATCGCCACCGGCCGGCACCCCGACAGCATGCTTGCCGGGATCTTCCACTCGCGCCCGGAGGAGATCACGGGACGTAGCGTGGTGCGCCTGGCCCGCGACGGCGACCCGCTGGCGATGGAGGTCATCGACGACTTCGCCCTCTGGCTGGGACGCGGTCTCTCTGCAGTTCAGGAAGTTCTCGATCCCGAGCTCATCGTGCTCGGTGGCGGGGTGTCGGCGGATGCCGACCTCTACCTTCCCCGGGCTCGCGCCGAGATGGACGCCTCGGTGGTCGGTTCAGGATTCCGGCCGATGGCCCGCGTCGAAGCGGCGTCCCTGGGGTCCGAGGCGGGTATGATCGGCGTGGCGCTTCTCGCCGGGCATGCTCACCTGAGTTCGTCCACGACCTGCTTGCGAAAGGGATAGATCAGTGCAGAACCGCACCTACTGGTGGTTGAAGAACGTGGTCATCGGACCATGGCTGTGGATCCTGAACCGGCCGTACTCCAGTGGTCTGGACAAGATCCCCTCCGAGGGGCCGGTCATCCTGGCCTCCAACCACCTTGCGGTGATGGACTCGCTGTACTTCCCGCTGCTCGCGGAACGGCAGCTGACCTTCCTGGCGAAGAAGGAATACTTCACCACCCCGGGTTTCGCCGGGGCCATCCAGAAGTGGTTCTTCTCCTCGGTTGGGCAGGTGCCCATCGACCGGCAGGACAAAGATTCGCAGGACGCAGCCCTAGAGACTGCCCTGCGCGTGCTGGACAAGGGCGACCCGCTGGGCATGTACCCGGAGGGCACCCGCTCGCCGGACGGCAGGATGTACCGCGGCAAGACAGGCATGGCGCGTATCGCCCTGGCTTCGGGGGCGAAGATCTACCCGATCGCCATGATCGATACGCAAAAGGCGAACGTTGCCGGCTCCTGGCTGCTGCGTCCGCACCGTGTGGGCGTTATCGTCGGTGACCCGATCGACCCGGCCGACTTCGCCGATGCCGGGGAGGACGGCTCTCCGGCCCGCGCCCTGACCGACCACACGATGGAGAAGATCGCGGAGCTCTCCGGTCAGGAGTACGTGGAGGGCGCGTACGCCGCGGACGTCAAGGAGTCGCTGACCGCTGGTCGGGGCTATCCGGACGGGGCCGCGCCTGGTTCGGGACGGGTGCTGGGGAGCAAGCCGCGTCCGCGGTTCCTTCGCTTCCGTCTCTGAGGTCCTTCCCGGTCTCTGGGGACTCTGCAGCTCCCGGGGCGACCGGCCGGAATACCCGGGGCCATACCCCGGCCACGCCGAGCCACAACAGGGCGACGAGCACGTACTCCGACCCCAGTAGTTTCATCACCAGCGACCACTCCTGCTCGGCCCCGTGGGCCGACGGCAGGTAGACGTGCACCGGGAATGCGGTGGTCACGAGGACGAGCACCACACCGAGCACGGCGAGGGGAATCACGCCGGGGATCATCTTGGGGCCCGTCTGCTTGCCCGCCACCTGGGTCCACAGTGACACCCCGACGACGAGCATCAGCGGCAGTAGCCACACCCAGTGGTGCGCCCAGGACACTGGAGAGACCAGCAGTGCCAGCAGGGCGTTGGTGCATACCGCGGCCGTGTAGGCGCCCGCCGAGAGCAGCCGGACCATGACGACGACGATGATGATCACGGTCAATGCGGCCAGTACGTACCATAGCCCGGTCTGCAGGGGGTCGTCGGTGAACCGGGCGATCATGCCGCGTAGAGACTGGTTAGCGGAGTAGGCGAGCCCGCCGATGCGGGAGGGATCGCTGATGGTCTCCGTCCAGTACTGCTTGGAGTCGGTCGGTAGGACAAGCCAGGCCAGGGCGCTGACCCCGAGTCCGGACACCACGCTGGTGAGGGCCGGTCCCCACTGGCGGCGCAGCAGAAAGTACAGCCCGAACACGGCGGGTGTGAGTTTCAGTGCGGCGGCCAGGCCGACCATCATGCCGCGTGGCCAGGGAGTCCGGGGGAGAAGCAGGTCGGCGGCCACCATCAGCATGAGGATCACGTTGATCTGGCCGAATTCCAGGGTGTGGGTCACCGGCCACAGCCACGCGGCGAGAGGCAGCACGAGCAGGGCTGCGAGCGTGATCTGGCGTCGCGTCGCCGTGAAACCCCCGCGGACCGCGGCCTCTGTGGCCTCACCGGCCAGGGCGTGGAGCACGATCATCGTGGTCGCGAACAGTGCCAACACGCTGAGCACGGTGAATATGGCGTATCCGACGGAGCTGGAGACCAGCGCCAGCGGGGCGAAGACCAGGGCGGACAGCGGCGGGTAGGTGAACGGCAGGGTGATGCCCTGGGCCTGGAAGCTCTGGTTGTAGAGGGTGGCCCCGTCCAGGACCGCCTGCCCACCACCGCGGTAGATGTCGTAATCGAAGTGGTAGGTGAGGGTGTCGTCGCTGATGACGAACCTGAGAACTCCTGCCACGGTGAAGGCGACGAGGACTCCGAGGTAGCAGAGCACCATGCTGCGCCGGCGGAGATCTGGTTTGCTGGGGTTTTCCACGGGATACGACTCTATATCAGGGCACACTCAATTGATTCTTCCGTCGGCATGGGGCAACGTGAAGAACCGTGTCTGACAGATCCGGGACCCCTGAAACCACCACAGCAGCAACCACAGCAACCACCGCCGCAGCAGCGCCGCGCCCTGCCGGTGGTCGTCTGTTGTGGGCGGACTGTGCGAAGGGTCTGTCGATCATCGGTGTCTGCTACATGCACGTGGTCACCGGTACTCCTGGTGCGACTGACACGGCGTGGAACTGGTTCAACGAGTTCATGGACCCGATCCGGATGCCGCTCTTCTTCGTCATCTCCGGACTGTTCGCCCACCGCGTGATCGAACGCACCCTCGGTGACCTGTGGTATCGGCGGCTGTGGTTCCTGCTCGTTCCCTATTTGGTGTTCACCCCCATCCAGGCGGCGATCCGTCTGGACATGGCGAATGACCTGAGCTGGACCTCGTTGGGCCGCGCAATCCTGCTGGGCGACCCCGGGATCTGGTTCCTCTATGTGCTGATGGTCTTCAATATTATGGCCTGCTTGCTGCGTCACCTGCCGCCCGTCTGGTCGGTGCTGGTGTCCTTCGTGCCTGCCCTTGTTGTCGCGGCGGCCGGGCTGTCGTCGATCCCGGAGATCACCCACATCACCCTGTACGCGCCGGCCTTCTTTGTGGGCCTGCACTTCCGTCACCTTTTCCTACGCCTGGCCGCGCACGCCAGCAATCCCGCGGTCATTGCCACCGTGTTCGTGGTCTTCCTGGGGTGGGAGTGGGTTTACTCCGCGGTTGCCGACTACGTGCGTCCCGACGGGTGGAGCACCGGTGAGGCCTCGCTGATGGGGCTGCTGGCCATGGTCCGGATCTTTACGGCCGTGCCGGCGGGCGTTCTGGTGGCGACGTGGCT
>NZ_JBQSWR010000011.1:0-67574 GCF_052377405.1 Corynebacterium sp. AOP40-9SA-29
CCTGAGGCGGATGTGCCATAGCCGATGGAAAAGCTTACCCAGAACAGCAGTGTGACCGAGCCAACCACGATCATGATGCGCAACCTTGTTGATGTCTTTGCGACTGCGGCTAGAAGCACTGCGGTGTATGCAGTGATGGCGCACGTCGCAGCCATACCAATAGGTAGGTTGTGTACGCCCGTGAGGTCGTTGAGCCAGGGTTCAATGTACGGATCGGCCACAGGACGGAATCTGCATAGTTTCGCCAGGCCTAGGAAGACCACGGCGAAGCATAGGAGGCGGTAGGTCCATGTGTAGTGACGGCGTGACAGCAGAACGTAGGCCGGCAAGCTGATCACGAAGGTGCCCAGCGCGGACAGTGAGCTAAGGAACACGGCGAAATTCTCCTAGAGCTTTGAATAGGGCAGTTCGTGGCTTGGGGGGAGTAATGAGGGCGCTGTTCGATACGATCAGCGATGCAAAGCACTCGGCCTCCTGCTCCCAGAGACTGGCTTCGCCGTCGCGGTTTCGGGGTGTGGATAGCGCATCGAGGAGAACTGCCCTGGCCATGGTTCGCGACAGTGACGCGAATTGGGGGAGCGTGAGGTAATAATCCAGGACCTCATCGACATCGACCTGGTCTATGCGATGGAAAGCTAGGTGGTAGAGCTCGTGCGCCATCGTATGAGTACGGACACTGCCGCGTAGTTGACTGGCTAGGGTGATGTGATGCAGACCTGCCACGTCATCTGTGCTGGCCTGCCCTGTGACGGTGCACTGATGGATCTCTTCTGCTGGCTTGTCGTGAACTTCGACTGGATAGGGCAGTTGACCAGCGAGATGCTTTAGGACGGTAGATGCTTTGTGTGTTCCGGCTGATGAACACAGCGCGTCGTACTGCGCAGTGACACGCTGCCGTGCGTCATCCCCGATGGTGATCATCGGATGTTGCGGAAGGTGGCACCGGCAATGATGTCTTCCCTCAGGTTCTCCAGCCCGGCGATGTAGCCGTTCTCTGCGTCAGCGGTTTCAGTGAGGAGCTTTCGGAGGCCGGTGATGTCATCACTGGTTTCGGTGTCCTCGGCTATGCGATCAAGCAGCTCGTCAGTGAGTTCGGCTATACCTTCGAGTTGAAGTCGCACACTGTGGGCACCGAGTGGAGGTCCAGAGGTCTCGTCTGCGAGTCGAGTCACAGCTGTTTGAAGGTCTGGATAGCGTTGTTCACTGAGTACACGAAGTGCACCGTACGGGTACGTGCGAGACATGACATCAGATCCTTCCATATTTCGTTGACTCCCAGTACTTCCTGAAGACCTCTTCCTCGCCATCACTGCCAAAAGGCTCACCGGCTAGCCAGCGCCGGTAAGCCCATCGATGGTGCTCAGGGGTTCCTTTTGGAGGTTCCTCGGCGTCCAAAGCTGGAGTGAGTAGAGGACCAATGTTATTAGGGAGTGTCTGCCCAGGACCTCCAAAGTGGTGCAGCATCAAGGTTGTGTATAGCTCAAGAACCTCCTCCTTAAGCTCGCTACCACGTTCTTTGAGAGCGGGATCGATCCCCTCGATTCCGAGCGTTGCACTTATATATTGAATGATTAGACCTGTCTGATTCATAACAATATACGACAGGTCGAGAGCCTGGAAGATCGCCGATTCAGATGACGAGTCATCTGGTACCGGAGTCCGGTACAGCGTTTCTTCGGCGTTGATTTCCCCCTTGTACAGCTTGAGTGCTGTTCCAGGATCCCAGCGGAGAGGCCCATCCAGCCGTTCAAGGGCCGTCGGCCGTGGAGGGGGAACGTCAGAATCAGCGCCGCGCTCCCATCGGATCAGAGTCGCAGGGGTGGGGCCACCTGCTGCGTATACATCGCGCTGCGTGAGGCCAAGTGCATTGCGTCGCGCCGTGAGCACACGCGCGAACGTACTCCGGCGATCAGAGTCTGATCCATCCATGCCGAACAGCATAGCAGCGGAGATAGTCCCCTCTTGGGTTGACGTTACCGGATCGTCCATGAGCTCCCTCTTTACGATTTATCGTATCACGAGGGTACTTCAACTCTTGCTGTCGAACCAGTCATCATCTATCGTAAAGATACCGATACGGAGCGTAACACCACTTCGCTTCGGTCACGGTCCTTGACACCCATCGCCGCGCATCGCGGCATCAGACCCTCAGAGGAAGCATCAATGTCTCGTAAAGCGTTCAGCTCCACCGCGGTGGCGGTGGGGGTTGCCACGGCAATCATCGCCACACCGCTCGCCCACGGTGCCCCGGTTCAGCCGGGAACGACCACCCCCACCAACACGACTCAGCCTGGAACGGCGACCCCGGAGCCCGCACCGGCACCGGCTCCTGCCCCCGCGCCTGCGCCGGCTCCCGCTCCCGCTGGGGGAGAGGTCCCGTCCTACGCCAGCCAGGCTGTCCCGGGCCTCAACCAGGTCGCCCAGCCGCTGCAGCAGGCTGGCCCGCAGGTCGTCTCCGAGCCGGAGATTGTCTACGTGCAGGGTGAGCCCCAGATCCAGTACGTCGACCGTGTCGTGGACCGTGAGGTCCAGGTCGTCGAGGAGAACGGGACGCTGCTGCTCCTCGATCCGGAGTACCAGAACCAGATCCGACCGGAGAAGGTTGCCGACAACGCTGTCGGCAACTACTTCGCCTACGACCAGGGCACCAGGAACACGCTGAACACCACGGCCGCCGCCGCGGGCGCAGGTGCGGCCGGCGGAGCTATCGTCGGCGGTACCGTCGGCGCACTGGGTACCGGTGTCACCGGGGCCGTCGCTGGTGGCCTCGCCGGTGCGGCCGCTGCACCACTGGCCACCGCTCCTCTGTGCGCGATCGGCGCCGTCCTCGTTCCGATCGCTGGCGGGGTCACCTGTGTCGTCACAGCTGCTGCCACCGGCGCTGCCGGTGGAGCGGCTGTCGGTGGCGCTGCAGGCGCTGGTGCCGGTCTCGTCGCCGGCTCGGCTACCGGTGCTGCTCTCGGGGCTGCAGGTGCAGCCTCCCTGGTGCCCGGTGGCACCGAGGCGGTGCAGGACCTGGTGGCTGACACTGCTCACGACACCGAGTTCGACCTGCGTGAGGATAACGGGTTCAGGGGCCTGGTCGGGGACAAGCCTTCCGGTCTTCCCGGTGAGATTCCCGCCGAGGAGTCCACCGAGACCCGCAACGTGGATGACACCACGTTGGCCGCTGCGCAGCAGGATGGCCGCCATGCTGCCGAGGACACCACCCCGGCACCGGAGACGGATACCGAGCCGCGGCACGCCGCACCCGAGGTTCCGGAGATCCCGCAGGAGCTCCCGGCGCCGGTCCAGCAGGTCAACCAGACGATCGACAATGCCCAGGAGCAGGTCAACGACTTCGTCCTGGAGGCCCAGGACCAGGCACCGTCCTTCGACACCATTCCCAACGTCAGCGATTTGCTGCCGGTCTAATCACCCCGACCACCCGGTCATTGACCGGGGTGGTTTGGCGGTGACTCACACGCCAGTCGACACCGTCCCCTTTCCGGTGGATCTGCTGATCACGCTGATCTGGGGGTGATGGCCCAGATTGAGCGCACGACGACTGCCAGAGCATACGAGACGCCTGCCAGGACGTGTGAGTCACCACCAAGCTATCCCGCTCGACACACCTCAGAAGGGAAAACGCTGTGAAATCCACCGATGAGCCTGACGACAACCGTGCCGAGCTGCGCGCGGTGTCCGACACCGACGGTGATCTGAACGCCTCTGAGCCAGAGCAGAGCCCAGCATCTACCTGGGGCGATGTGTTCAACAGCCTGCGCAATCCGGCAGAGGAGACCGCACCGGTGCCGGAGCCGAAGAAGTCGACGCGCAAGCAGCGTAAGGCAGCCAAGAAGGCCGCTTCCACCAGCGCGGCCGAGGACACCACCGAGGATTCGCCGGCGGCGGATGTTGCCGGCCCGGTGAAGCGGACCCCGCAGGCGCCTGCCGCCGCTCGTCGCCCTAGCCGAGATACCCGGACAGGTCGGAGCTCATGGGCTCCTCGTGAGCCGATGAACCCGGTGGTGAAGGGCTCGATCGCCGGTGTGGGTGTCCTGGCGGTCGTCGCTGTGGCGGTCATCGGTGGGCGCTCGGTGATGGGGGATCAGACCCCGGTCACCGCGTCGTCGACCGAGAGCAAGGTCACCCCTCCCAGTGAGACACCGGCACCGCCGCAGACCTCGGCAGCGTCGGTGTCGAACCGGGGGCTGCCACCCGACGACGTCGAGGTGGTCTCCGGTGACTGTGAACCGTCCTCCGACCAGGAGCGGATCACCCCGTCAGGCAAGAGCTTGCGCAGCGTGGTGGCCGATTTCCAGGCCAACTACTTCACCAAGAACGTCGACGCCTTGAAGGCGACGATCAGCCAGCAGAACAAGGAGTGGCGGGATCAGGACTGGGACAAGGTGCTCAATGAGATCCCGGCTGACGCCTCGTACTGCCTGACCATGCCTCCCCAGGAGGCCACCAGCATCACCTCCACGGTGCGTATGAGCGTGCCGGGGGAGGCTGATCAGGTCTTTCGCTCGCGAGTGATCGGTGAGCGCGGTGATGACGGCCGGTGGCGGGTCAAGGAAATGCTTCCGGTCGAGACCGACACCAACTAACACATTGGCCCCCTGTGCACGGGGAGCTATTCACACGAGATGAGGACAATGATGAAATCAAGGGCATTGACCGGGATCACCACGGTGATCGCCACGGTAGGCCTGGTGGCCGGGACAGCGGTTCCGGCCGGGGCACAGGAGACCAGCGCGGCTGAGGATGCCGACACCTCGTGCGTCGACGTGTTCGGCCTGGCGGTGCAGGGCACTGGCCAGTCATCCTCGGATGCACCTCGCGACATGGACACCGGCTTCCTCGGCCAGGTGTTCACCAGCATCAACGCCACCTTGAACAAGGACGGTGTTACCGAGGTCACCACCTTCGATCGTGAGTACATCCCCTACGAATCCTCGATGGGTGGGGTCGGTGTCAACGGGATGACTCCGAAGAAGTCGACGTCCTACGACGATTCGGTCGGCGGCGGGGTCGATGAGCTGACGGCCCGGGCGACAGAGATCCTGGAGGAGTGCCCGTCGACCCGGTTGGTGCCTGTGGGCTACTCCCAGGGTGCTGATGTCGTCGACCGGTTCCTCTACGAGGTCGGTGCCGGCTCCTCGCCGGTGCCGGCCGACGCCGTGGCCGCAGGCGCGGTGTTCGGTTCACCGCGGCGGGCCCAGGGGATGGAGCTGATCCCTGGTGGAGGGTCCACTCCGTCTGCGCCGCAGGGCTTCGATGACGAGGCGGTGTCACACCTGCCCGAGATCACCTCCCCGCCGGCGGAGGGAGCTGGTCTGCTTCCCGAGGCTGAGCATGTCACCGGCTACGGTGCGCTGGGCGGTCGGGTCGGTCAGTTCTGCATCACCGGTGACCTGGTGTGCGATATGCCGGCCGACTCCTCGATCGCCCGCACGGTGAGCAAGGTCGCCACCGACGTGGATGTCTCCTCGGGTGACCCGTTCAAGGTCCTCGGGGATCTGGGTGACGCATTCGCGCTGTCTCCGATCCAGGCGGCTGCTGATGTCATCAACGAGGATCTGGAGGGCGAGAGCCTGGAGACGGTTCGCATCGAGCCGAAGAAGTCGATCAGCCAGCGCCTGGAGGACGCCACTGCGGACCCGATCGACAGCAATGACGCTGCGCAGGACGACAGCGACAGCAGCTCCACTGCACCGTCCGAGACCGAGACGGTGCCTGATACCAGCCGGGAGGCCACCGGCACCCTGCCTGGTGTCGACGAGTCAATCGCCGGCGATCTTGTCGGTGGACTCGGAGATATGGCTGGCGACGCCGTCGGGCAGGGCCTGGATGCTGCCGGTGCTGCGGAGAATGTGCAGGCCACCGCGCAGGACGCGATGTCGGCGATCACCAAGCTCGGCGTGCTGGGCATGAACTCTGCGGTGACGATCGCGAAGAAGTCAATCACCCCGGAGACCATCGCTCAGGTTGCCGCGGTGGGCCTGGCCAATCCGGCCGCCGGGTTGGCTGTGCTGGGCGCGAAGGTCGGTGCCACGGCGACCGAGGTTCTTGCCCCGGTGGGCATGCAGGCTGCGGAGGCTGTGTTCGACTACGCCACCGCGGAGGTTGAGGACAACCAGGGACTGATCCAGATGGCCACGGATGTGACCTACTGGCGTCACTGGCAGAACCACACAGCCTACGGGTCCACCCCGATCACCGCTGATGGAACTACCCCGACCGACTACGTCTCCGCTTGGATCATGGGCCTGTCGGCGGCGGACAAGGACGTCGACGATATCGATGCCACCGCAGTTCCGGTGACCTCGTCGGAGTCGGCCAGCTCCACGGCCACGGAAGACAGCGACAGTGCTGACGGTGCCGAACCCACCGAGGAGTCGGAGTCGGCGAGCTCACCGTCGTCGAGTACGACGCCGAGCTCGGCGCAGGAGTCGGGGGCGACCTCGTCGACTGCGACGAGTGAGCCGGTAGAGCCGGCAGAGGACACCGATGCCGAATCTGACAGTGACCAGTAACACACCCAACGACACCCAAGCCACCAACGCGCAGGAGAAGGAGGAGACGATGTCAGCAGTTCGCAAGTTCACCGAGCAGAACACCGCCACCGATGGCGAATCGTCGACGCGTAGCTCCGATGATCTGGTGGGCTACCCGCCGCCGGCCGTCGAGAATCGTGCGGCGGTGTGGGAGACCCCGGTGAGTCCCCAGGACGCGGACGCTCCACTGATCTGGGCTGTTTCAGCCCACGGTGGTGCTGGGGCGCAAGCTCTTGCCAGTCGGATCGGTTTCATCGCTGATGCCGGCAACCGGTTCCCGTCTGGGGAGCACCCCGGTGAAGATCACATCGTGATCTGTGCCGAGGAGACCCTGTCGGGGATCATCGCCGCCCACCACCTGGTGCTCCAGCACCTCAACGGCCTGGGTGGCGATACCCACCTGCTGGCGGTGGTCACTCGTCCGACGCGTCCGGGGTGGGAGGGCAAGAAGCTGCCTAAGCCGATCCGCAATCGTCTGGCTCTGCTGTCCGACCCAGTCCTGGTGGATCAGGTTATCCGGCTGGGCTGGGACGACGAGCTGGCGATCACCACCGCCGATGAGCGTGAAGCGCTGTCGCCGGCGGAGGTCGTCGAATGGCTGGGGATGGACGACAAAGCCCAGGCCAAAGCGGCGAAGAACAAGATGTCTCTGGCAAGCCGTGGGGTCACCCAGGCTGCAGCGACGTTGTTGGCCGCGGCCGCTGAATCCAGTGCCCCGAGCACCACCACCGGGAATGACACCAGTAAAGACACTGACGAGGAGGACAACTGATGTCGAGTGTGAACAACGCGCCTGTGCTTGGCTATCGCGCCACTGATCTGGCGGCGGGAACGCGGGTGGAGATCCGTTTCGATGCTGCCGCCTGGGCTGCGGAGAGTTTCCAGCGATACGGCAACGGAAAAGCGACGCTGGTCCGCCGGATCATGGCTGCTAAGGCTGCACAGGCAGACCGTGATGGGGTGCCGGATTTCACAGCCGCCGTTGAGCTGGCTGGCGGGACAGTCGTGCCACTTGGCCTCGACAGGATCGACAAGGACGACTGATGTTGACCACTCTCAACGCCAATGACGGCTGCTTGGGCTGCTACCCGGCGACCGTGCCGAGTTTCAGTGAACGCCCAGGTGTGTGGGCGCTGACATTCATCATCTTTGGGACATTGTTTTTGCTGTTCCTGGGGTTCGGCCTCCTCGCAAATCGTGCGGGGTCCCGGGATGGTCCGGTGACCTCGGACGCCAGTTCCGCCACCGCTACACCCCCTGATGACAACCATCCTCTCTTTATCCCGGTCGTCCTCGGGGTTGGTGGTGGGGCGTCTGTCGTCACTGGCCTCATCATTCTCTTGCTCTCCTGACCTTTTCTAACCCCTCCATTTCTTGAAAGGAACCGATCACAATGATCGACATTCTCGCCGCGGCCGCCACTGACGCGCCGCACATCCTGGCCCAGTTCGACGTCAACACCGTCAACCCGCCTGCAGCTGACCGGTTCAGCTCCCTGCTCGGCATCCTCAAGTGGTTCTGCATCGCAGCTGGTGTCGCCGCCCTGATGCTCGCCGGCGCGATGTTCGGCTACGAGAAGTTCTTCGCCCACGGTGAAGTTCAGTCGCCGAAGAAGATCGCCGCCGCGGTGGCTGGTGGCATCGTCGCCAGTTCCGCTGGCGCAATCATGCAGTTCGGCTGGGGCGTTTCCTAAGCCCCCGATCGACAGGAGACACCCCCGCAATGCTTGACGCAATCACCGTGCTGGCCCTGGACCCTCCCGAGGAGGTCACGAACCCGGCGAACACCATCATCGGCTGGTGCGCGTGGTTCATCGCCGCGCTGTGCGTCGGCCGGCTGATGTTCCTCGGCGCCAAGTGGGGGCTGACCAAGATCAGCACTGAGACGTTTGATCACACCCCTCGGGAGATCTTCCTGACGATCACCGCCGGCGTGCTGTGCACGTCGGCCGGGGTCTGGGTCGATTTCCTGCAAAACGGCTGACTCCCCTTCCGCTCTCTGACACGAAAAGGACGTAATTGACATGACGACCACAACCCACCGGCGCCGCCTTGGTGTCCTCGCCGGCGCACTGTCAGCCACGATGCTGATGGTCGCCTGCGGTAGCGATGACGCTTCCGACACTGACGCTGCACCGGATCTCACCGCCCCTCCGACGAACGTGACCTGGTCGTCGTTGTCGAACACCGCTGATGTGATGGTCCCCGTCGCTGACGAAGGGCCCAAGAGCATCGGTACCTACAAGGATGCCTCCGAGTTTGACCACTCACCTGTGGGCGCTGGTCTGGCGGCAATGAACGGGCCGCTGCGCGTCGCGTACGCCCCGGAAAACGGTTGGCAGGACGCGGTCAAGGCCGCGATCGCCCCGAGTGAAGCACGGGACGAGCTGCTGACCAACCGGGCGGCGGTGGAGTCCACCGGGGAGGTGCAGGAGGAGTTCATCCCGACACTGCGGGGCTGGACCATCGACGACTACGCCGAGGACGAGTCGGCGGCGACGGTGACGGTGTTCTCGGGCTATAGCGATGACTCGCTGGGGTCGACGACCTACGACCTGCGGTGGCTGGGGGAGGACTGGAAGGTCGATCTTCCCGGTGATGTGTCCAGCGTTGATGAGCTCCCGGGCGACATGGTGGAGGTGAGCAAGTGATGAGTGAGCAGGAGTATGACGAAGGGAAGTCGGCTTGGTCGACCCGCCGGATGATCGCCGCGGGTTTCCTCGCGGTGCTGGTGGTCGCCGCTGCGGCGCTGTTCATTGTGAACCGCAATGGCGGCGACGACAGTTCCTCGGCTGGGTCGGGTTCCTCGACCCAGCAGGGGGGCCAGTCACTGGCTGACGAGTACGAGTGGCGGCACAAGGAAGCCGACTTCTTCGGGCAGATGGTCTACGCCGCGGAGGATTCTCTGGGGCAGATCCTGTCGGAGACGACCCGTGAGTACGAGTCTCCGACGTCGACCGAGGCCCGGGAATCCCGGGCCGAGGGTGTTGTGTTCCAGGCGACGGACTTCTCCGGCCGGCTGCCGATCCCGTTCTCTACCACCGACGGTCCGACAGGGTTCGACGGCATGGTCCCGGTGGGCTATAGCCAGTCGGCGGCAGGCGCTTCGCTGGCGGCCGCGGCGTACATCACCCAGATGTACAACCCTCCGAGCTACGCGGAGTACATCGAGAAGGCCACCACCGACCCGACCACCGAGGAGTTGTCCGAAGCACGAAAGCGGGTTGCAGACAATGAGCAGTACTTCGATGCCGGTGACGACATCGTTGGTTTTGCGAACACCGCGTACGACGTCGTCACCTTCGACGGCGACTACGCCCGGGTCAACCTTTTCGTCCGCGATAACCACGATGAGGTGGGTCAGGTGACGATGGATCTGCGGTGGGTCGACGGCATGTGGAAGGGCGACGAGACCAGCGAGCTGAGTGTCCTGGACGCTATGCCGCAAGGGGTGTCGATATGGCGCTGACACAGCTGTTCCGTCGCGGCCTTCTGAGTCTGATCGTCGCTGCCTTGGTCGGGGCTGTCTCCATGTCGGCTGCGGCCGCGCAGGATGATGAGGAGCCCCAGGAGCGCGTGAGTAATTGCGGGCAAGCATTATCTGATCTGCGCAACTTGGATCTGGGACTAGATACCTTGGAGTCCGCGAACAACTGCGCCCGGGGTATTACGAACCCTGTCGCCGGTGCTCAGGAGGCAGCGCTAGTCGCCGAGGACGCCAAGGATGTCGTCGAGGAGAAGATCGACGGTAAGTGGCAGGAGATCGTGGCTTCGATCGGTGCCGGTGCTCTGCGCGGCATCATGTGGACGATGACGTTCTGGCTGGATAAGCCGTCGAACATTGTGCTGGGCGCAGGAGACGTCAACGATGACGGCACTCCGAAGAACAGTGGCAACCTCATCAGCCAGGTTGGGCAGTATACGACCTGGTTGCAGGGACTGTTCGGCGTGTTGTCGATCATGGCGATCGCGGTGCGTTTCGCGATGACCCGGTGGTCGGACTTCGAGGACTCCATCACCGATTTCCTGATGACTCTCGGCCGGATTCTGGTGACGTCGATCATCTGGGTGCCGCTGATCATGCTGTGCACCCGGATGTCTGATGGGTTGGCGCAGTGGATCATCACCGAGTCCTCGGCGACGGCCGAGGAGGGCATGAAGGCCTTCCTCACCGATGCGGAGTTCCCGGAGGGCTGGAAGATCGCGACGGCCTGGAGCACAGGCGGCGGGTCGGGAACCACGGCGATGATCCTGATCGCGTCGATCGTGTCGATTGTCACCTCGGTGATCCAGATCCTGTTCTCGTTCATGCGAGAGGGGATGCTGGTCATCCTGTGCGCGGTGGTGCCGATGGTGGCCTACGCCAGTGGGTTGGAGTCCGGCCGGGAGGCGTGGGGCAAGGTCAAGGGCTGGACGATCGCCCTGCTGCTGTTCCCCCCGGCTGCCGCCCTGGTCTATGCGATTGCGTTCCTGGCTGTCGGTGAGATCGGCGAGGACGACAGCATCGGGGTGATGGGCATCCTGGTGATCTTCGGTATGGCTGTGCTCGTGCTGCCGTCGCTGATCTCCCTGGTTGCACCGCAAGCTGGTGTGGCCCCGTCGGGTGGTTCGGGAATGAAGGTTGCCGGTGCGATTGGTACCGCTGCCGCTGCTGGTGCGATTGCTGGTGGTGCCGGCGGCGCATTCGGTGGTGGTGGTTCAAAGGCTGCTGCTGGTGCCAGCCCCTCGGGTGCTGCTGGTCCTGCTGGTGGTGGTTCCGGTGGGGGAGGCGGCGGCGGTGAAGGTGGCGGCGGTGGTTCGCCGATGCCTGGCGGTTCCGGTGGCTCCGGTGGCGGAGGCGGTGGCGGGGAGTCCGACTCGTCGGGCGGTTCCGCTGGTTCGTTCGGCGGTGCCTCCGGCGGTAGTGGCGGCGGTGAGACCGGCGGTGCTGGTGCGGGAGCTTCCTCGCCTGGCGGCGACGTCGGCGGCCAGCCGGCCGGCCCGTCCGGTGGCGAGGAGGGTGGCTCTGTCACCCCGCCGATGCCCGGTGGTGGGTCTGAGGGCGAGGGTGAATCCTCCCCCGGTGGTCCCGCAGGTAGCCCGGGTGGCGCCACGCCTCCGGCAGGGTCCCCCGCCGGAAGTGCCGGCGGTGGCGGCGGTGGTGAGTCTGGTTCCCCGTCGGGCGGCGGGTTCAGTCACGGGGCCGCGGCCAAGGCCACGGGCGCCTCACTGGCGGCCAGTGCGTCTGGCCAGCAGCAGCCCAACCCTCGCGGGTTCAACGGGCCGAAGCCGAGTTCCCCGAAACCGCCTCCGGTGAACCAGCTTCGACAGCGCCCACCACAGGTTCCCTCCGGGGTGCCGCGATGAGCACCGGGACCGCTGACAGATACACCTCGACCGACGACAGCACACAGACAGGAGAGCAGTGATGGCCACGATTCGTACCTACGGAGGCTGGACGGTTCCTCGCAGTGAGGGCCTGCTGGGCATGTCCACGGGCATGACCATCGCACTGTTCCCCTGGCTGCTGGGAATGATCATCCTGCCGCAGATCAGCTGGGGTCTCGCCGGCTTGTGGCTGGTGGTGGGCCTGCTGGTGGCCCTGGGAATGATGCTGAAAATCGAGGGCCGGACCCTCGTGGAATGGATTGGACTGACCGTGGGATTTCAGAAGAAAAAGAAGAAGGGCCTGACCAAGTACTCCTCGGGGCCGTTTTCCCGGCGTGCCGGCGGGCATTACGAGCTGCCCGGTGTGTTGTCTCGGTTTGAGGTGCACGCCGCGGAGACTTCGGGTGCCCAGGAGTTCGCGATGCTGCACTACCCGGATATGGACGAGTACACGGTTATCTTCCGCGTCTGGCCGCAGGGCCTGGGCGGGGTGGATATGGACACCGTCAACGGCTGGGTCGACCAGTGGGGAGCCGTACTCACCGGGTGGGGTGACGACAACGACATTGTCGCGGCCACCGTGGTCGTCGAGACGTTCCGGTCGTCGGGGATGAAGGTCCGTAACGAGGTCGCACGGATTACCAGTGCTGATGCGCCGCGGTTGGCGCAGGAGATCATGGTCGAGGCTGCAGAGCTGCAGTCGCGCCAGAGCATCGACATGGAGGCTCGGGTGGCGATCACGATCAAGGCAGACACCGAGGCCAAGAAGCGTGACTGGGAGATTGCCGCCCGGGATCTCGGGCGGCGTGTCCCGCAGATGATGCGCGCGCTGCGCGAGTGTGGGATGGAGGCGCAGGCGATGCAGGAACCTGAGATCGTGAGCTTCGTCAAGCGTGCGTACTCCTCGTCGTCGCAGGTGGACATGGAGCTCGCCGCGACTGAGGCCGGTGGCCACGGGGTGAGCTGGTTGGATGCTGGCCCGGAGTCGGCCGAGGAGAATCTGACCAGCTATGTGCATGACGGTGCGGTGTCGTCGACGTGGGAGATGAAGGCCCCGCCGCGTGGGTATGTGCCGCACACGGTGCTCAACGCGCTGATGCGCAAGAACGAGGACTGCGCGGTCAAGCGGGTGGCGGTATGCTACCGGCCCCACGGTGGTGCTGAGGCGGCGAAGCTGGTCGATCAGGACGCCAACAACAAAGCCGAGGCCGTCAAGCAGCAGCGTCAGCGCAAGAAGTTCGCCTCGGCGAAGTCCGAGCAGGATGCGGTAGCCGCCAACGACGCCCGGTACGCCGAGGCGATGGGCCACGGGCTGGTGCGCTTCGGGATGCTGATCACCATCACTGAGCCCGCCCCTGCGCTGACCCCGGCCGGGGAGATGACGGAGTCGAAACTGCCGAACGCTGAGGCGGTGATGAAGTCGCTGAGCCAGCGCGCACGCCTGCAGATCCGCAACAGATACGCCTCCCAACAGCTCAGTTTCGCCGCGTCCCTGGGCGTCGGCGTCAGCATTCCGGAGCATGTCACCGGCGCGGCCAAGGCCCAGTCGCAGGCGTAGCCGGCCGGATTATCCACCACACAGTTCACCAGCAACGAAGGACCGTAGCGATGGCCAGGACGAAGACCAAAGATCCACAGGCATCCTTGATGACCGAGGACCAGCTCGAAGCGCTGACGACGAAAGTCGCTCAGGGTGGACCGCTGGCCAAGATGCATTCGCTGCGGCTGCAGCGCGAGAACCTGAAACGCCGGCAGATCCTCGGTAGCGCCGCGACCGGTGATGCTGACGGTGAGGCGTGGCGCTCGGCGGTCAAGCAGGGACCGCGGGGCTACAACGCGGCGTTTGGTGGGCCGGACACCGTCGTCGGGTCGATGGTCGAGGCCCGGGGTACCACCGACAAGGTCGAGGGGATCTACCCCTGGACTGTCGGTGCCGGCTCCCCGCTGATCGGCACGCCGGTGGGAACGCACCTGGACACCGGTGAACCGGTGCACATCGACCTGACCGACTGGATGCGCCGCGGTGGGCTGATCACCAGCCCGATCGCCCTGGTGCTGGCGCTCAACGGCTACGGAAAGTCCTCGCTGGTGCGCCGGTTGCAGACCGGTGCGGTGGCCCACGGGCGCTGCAGCATGGTGCTGGGCGACTGTAAACCGGATTTCCGCACGCAGACCGAGAAGTTCGGCGGGCAGGTCATCCAGGTCGGCCACGACCATGGCCGGATCAACCCCCTCGACGTCGGCGCCCTGGGTGATGCGGTGGTCACCATGCGTGACTCGGCGGATCTGTTGGAGGCCTGCTTCGACACCACCGATCAGGCGAACCTGGACCGGGTGTACGCCCGGTTCGGCACCCGGCTGGGCGATGAGTGGTCGACGTCGAATCAGTGGCAACGTTCCACGTTCATCGAGCGGTTGCGTCGTGAAGCCCGGGAGGTGCGCCTGGATGTGCGGATGCGCCAGTCGATGATGGTGGCCTCGCTGGTGCAGCTGGTGCGCCGCGGAAAGGTCTCCGACTTCGAGGAGACGATGATCTCCTCGGCGATCATGGGGCTGTACGACGAGGGCCTGGTCGATGACCAGGGCAACCGTACGGTATTCCGTGAGGATTCCCCGCCGTTGCTGCAGGATCTCTACGCGTTCATCTGCCGGCCGACTGACCGGCTGATTGAGGATGCCGGTATTCAGCCCGGGCGTGTTGCTGACCCGGTGACCCACCAGCTGTCGGCGGCGGCGGAATACCTCAATGACATCAAGCCGCTGCGTCGCTCCTTGCGGGCGCTGATCCGTGGCGAGTTCGGCGAGATCTTCAACGGGCCGACCACTGAGCGGCTGGATCTGTCGATGCCGGCGATCTGTGTGGATGTGTCCAACATTCCGCACTCGGAGGCGTCCCCGTTGCGTGCGGCGGTGCTGATGGCGTGCTGGGGTGACGGTTTCGGTGCGGTGGAGGCCGCCGGCCGGCTGGCGAAGGTGGGTCTGGGCCCGCGTGTGGAGACCCAGGTGATCATGGACGAGCTGTGGCAGGTGCTGCAGGCCGACAAGTCGATGGTCAGCAAGGTGAACCAGCTCAGCCGTTTGAATCGCCAGACGGCTACCGAGTTGATCATGATCACCCACTCCATCGCGGACTTCTCTGCGGTGGATTCCGAGCAGGCTGTCGCCGAGGCCGACGGTCTGGTCGAGCGTGCCCGGGTGAAGATCATCGGCGCGGTTCCGGCCAAGGAGATCGGTCGACTCCGTGAGGTCGTGGAGCTCTCCGATGATGAGGCTCACCGGCTGACGACGTGGTCGAAGCCCCCGGGCATCGTCGGCGAAGGTGTGCGGCCCGGGGAGAAGGCTCCGCCGCCGCCGGGGACGGGGCATTTCATGGCGAAGGTCGGTGAGCGCGGTACCGGGATCAGCTTCTACATGCCGATCACGATGGCCGAGCAGCTGGCTGAGGTGCACAACACCAACGCCGCCTACGACGACAACCGGATTCTGCCTCTCCAGCCTGTCGGTGTGTAGGACACCGCACCCTGCGGTCCTGGGGAAACGGGACCATCGAGCTTTCGAGACGACTGAGATGGACAAGGAGGTGAACCCTGATGCGTGGAGCTGGTGGCAAGGTCATTTCACTGCTGTTGGCGGCAGTGCTGGGCCTGGTGATTCTCGTCGTGTTGATGATGTCGTCGACCGTCGAGGAGGAGACCCAGTGCACCCCGGGTGATTCGGGAGGTGTCGGCGGGACCGGCAGTGGGCTGGTCAACACTGACGGGTTTGCGTTCCCGACGGACCCCGAGGCCACTCAGTTCACCTCTGGTTTCGGAGAGCGGTGGGGAGAGCCGCACAACGGTGTCGATTACGCCGGCCCCTTGGGAACCCCGATCTATGCATTCGCTGACGGCACGGTCGCCGCCGCCGGCACCGCTAGTGGATTCGGTCACTGGGTCGTTATTGATCACAATGTTGACGGCGAAGAGCATTCCAGTGTTTATGGGCACATGCCTGGCGACTCGATCACGGTGTCCACCGGTGACACGGTGAAGGCGGGTCAGCAGATCGCCGGTATCGGCGAGGAGGGGTACTCTACGGGCCCTCACCTGCACTTCGAGTGGTATGACGGGCTGAAACTGTCCGGTGGTACTCCCGTCGATCCTCATTCGATGGTCGAGGACGTCAAGAACAGCGGTGGTCACGGGGATCGCTCCAGTGGTGACGATGATTCCGATTCCGACACCAGCGAGGCAGAGGCTCCGGCCGAGTCTCCCGCAGAGGGCTCAACACAGGGTGATCTGCCGCCGACCTCCGGGGGGAACACCGACGAGGGCCAGGACGTCTCGCTGGGGGTCACCAACGATCCAAACACGTTCGATGAACGACAGCTCGACAACGTCCGGGCGATCATCCAGATTGGGAAAGACCGCGGGGCCTCCGACAACGTCATCAAGGGCGCTCTCATGGCCGCCGGGCCTGAATCCGGGTACCGCATGCTCGCCAGCCGGGCAGTGCCGGAGTCGCTGACCTACCCGAATGACGGCATCACCCCTGGTGACGCCACCAGTGTGGGGATCTACCAGATCCAGACGCCGATGAATATGCCGGTGGCCGACGCGATGGACAGGACCAAGCACATCGCATGGTTCTACGACACCGCCGACCAACTGGCGTCCCCGGACCAGCACCCCGGCGAGATCGCCGCGAATGTCGAGAGGCCGAGGGAGGATTTGCGTGGCAAGTACATGGAGTGGGAGGAGACCGCGGACATCCTGTTGGAGTCCGAGGGCAACATCTCCCCATCTGCCGGCAGTGACTGCGGCCCCGGCGGCGGTGGTGGCGGCGACGGTGAGGTGCCGGCCAACCTGAAGGAGTTCGCCGACAAGGCTGTCGAATACGCCCGTGAATACATGGGCATGCAGTACTCCTGGGGCGGCGGCGACTGGAACGGGCCGACCAAGGGCGTGCCCGACGGTGGCGTGGCCGACTCCTACGGCGACTACAACCGGGTCGGCTTCGACTGCAGTGGGCTGACGATGTACGCCTACGCGCAGGCCAGCGGCATGAGCATCAAGATCCCGCACTACACCACCAGTCAGCAGAACGATCCGGTGATGGAAGAGGTGGACCAGGCTGACATCGCCAAGGGCGACCTTCTGTTCTTCGGTGGGGCCGATCCCCACCACGTGGCCCTGGCCACGAGTGCAACCACGATGATTCACGCTCCGCAGTCCGGTGACGTGATCAAGGAGCAGCCGATCGCCGAGTTCGGTGAGCAGGCCTCCGCTATCCGACGAGTCAAGGAGATCCCCAATGAAGCAGCTGAATAAGCACACGATGATCACCGCACGCCGCGCCGCGGCCGGGACGGTGGCTATGGCCACCGCCCTGTCACTGGTGGCCTGCGGCGGTGACGAGCCCGCCGAGGAGCAGACCACCGAGCAAGCTCCGGCACCGACCACCGGGAGTTCCGAGCCGGACCCGACGCAGGCCCCGCAGGTCGGCTCGGGCACTGGGTTGGCTGACGCCGATTACGTCGAGCTGGATCAGCAGGCCCTGCGTACCGGGTCGGACACCTCCGAGGTCGACGGGGATGATCCCGCTGATGTGCTGGAGCGCGGCCTGACCTCCGCGTTCGCCTGGCGGCCGGGGACAGATTCAGGCCAGTTCGACGCGTTCGTGCGGGCGTCGTCGGCGTTCAACAACTCCTACCTGCGCAGTCAGGAGACGCGGCTGACCACGCTGATCCCGATGTCGCTGGCTGACTGGACCGCGTGGGGTGATGCGGGGAAGATCTTCTACCCCGAGGTCAAGCTGACCAACGAGCAGCATCCCGAGGACACGGACACGGATTTCTCCCGTGTGGTGACCATCGACCTGAACACCGGTAGTGAGTCCGACTCGGGTGCCGGTGATCACGTGATGATGGTGATCGGTCAGGCCCGGGTGCACAAGTCAGAGCAGGGGTGGCGCATCGACTCGTTCGATGTGCGCGACACGGTGCTGGGGGATCGGTCATGATCGCCAGCAGGGGCCGATCGCGGCGGTGGTCGACAACGGTGCTGGCGGTGGCCACGGCCGGTGCCCTGGCGCTGGCTGGCTGTGGTTCAGACGACGATCACGACGGCCACGAGCACACCGGCAGTGATGATCATGAGCACATCGACCCGGTCGCCCAAGATCCGGCGATCGCTGCGACGTCGGTGGCAGTCACGGCGCTGAGCTGGACGGCGGCCGAGCAATCCTCACCATGGGACATCCCCACCACGGTGCTGTCGTCCTCGATGACCGGGGAGCTGGCCGACAAGGCCAGCGATCCGTCGTCGGCGGAGGCGAGGAGGGATCGCCCGTCGCAGTGGGACGGGTGGGCCACCGCCGGGGCGACAGTCAAGGCATTCGTGCTGGAGACCGAGGTCACCGAGGAGTCGGACAGCGCAACCACCGTGGTGACCACGGTCCGGCAGGACTTGTCCTACCCCGACGGTGGGGGGTCAACGTGGAAAACCACTGACTACGAGATCGACCTGGTGGCCGAGGACGGTCGCTGGAAAGCAACCACGATGAAGGAGAAGTCATGACCCGCACAACCCGTTCCCTCACCCTCTCTGCCGTGGCTGTGGCCGTGGTGGCCCTTGCTGGGTGCAGCACCGAGGACACCAGTGCCTCCGAACCGACGTTCCACCCGTCGGCGATTGAGGTGGCCGGAGGCCAGGTGAGCCTGCCCGACGGCGCGTGGGCTGCCGCTGAGACTTCCTCCGAGCAGTGCCCGCAGGTCAGTACAGAGCTGGTGGTCGGGAAGATCGCTGCCACCAGTGGCTACGACGCTGGTTTCAGTGATGCCCACGGTGGTGCCGGCTACTCGGGGATGTACCCGGAGAAGTGGGCCACGTTCGGTACCGGTGAGCTCGACGACCGGGTGGACCTGGAAGCCGGCACGCAGGCGACGGCGGCCGAGCTGTGCGAGGCCTACGACATCGCAGAGCAGCTGGCCGACGAGGGTGTCGAGGGCTCTGTCGATGACATCGCACTGAGTGTGTCCCTGGTGGGGGAGCGTTACACCCGCGATGAGGGCCTGGTCGACGTCGACGCCGAGGTTGATCCTCACGGCGTCCGGGCGCAGATCACTGAGATCACCGACGCGGCCGCGTCGGTGGCGACCTAGAGCAGGAGGACGATGAGCCATGAGTAATCAGAAGCCGTACTGGGCCAACGACAATGACACCCGGTACCTGTCAACGACTGCGTCGTCGACGTCGACCAGTCAGCCGGTCCCGTCAAGCAGGGGAGTGCAGGGTGCCTCCCCGCGTGCCGAACAGCAGGGCCCGGCCCTGATCGCCGGCAAGTTCGACACCAAGCGCACCGTGCAGAACCTGGCGATTCTCGCCGGGTTGGCCGGGGTGATCACCTTCGCGGTGATCATCGTGGTCGACCAGGTGCTCGGCAGGATGACCGACAGTGTGCCGCAGGCGGTCAGTGACATCGTCGTGACCGCGATCATCACCGTGGTGATCGGTATCGCTGCGGGGCTGTTGTACCTCCCGGTCGTGGACACCGGCAACGAGAATCTGTTCGGTGTCGCCATCCTTGCCGTGGCTGTCGCGGCCGCGGCTGCGTGGGTCGTTTTCGGCGGTCTGCTTGACGGTGACTGGTCGACGATTCCGGTGCTCGCGGCGATCGTGTGCACCGCCATTGCGGCGTATGCGGCGCCGAGTCGTATCGACGCCGCGAGGGTTCGCTGATGCCCCCGCAGAATGTCTACCTATCAGGCATGTACACCAAGTGTACATGTCGATATGCTGGACATGACTTTGGTGACGTCGTCACCTTCCACTTCAAACAAGGAGATCCCTGATGAGCACTGCCGCACTTCCCTCTCAGCCATCACGTTTTCTGCCGTCAAAGCAGTTCCTGCGACAGTCGGGAATCTACGCCGGGTTTGCCCTGGCGATCATGATCGTTGTCGTGTGGGCCCCGTTGCGATTCGTCTACCCCGATCTCATCGAGGTCGGGGAGATCACCACCGCCGGGGTCGGCAGCGTGGTGTGGCTGGTCACTTGCATGACCACCTTCTCGACCATCATCGCCGGCGGTGTTCTGAGCTTCGGGCGGCGAGCGTCGGCTGCTCCGCTGGCGGGCTGCTCTGTCGCGGCGCTGGTGTTCTCTTTCGTGTCACTGAACGTTCCCATCTGGTAAACGCCAAGGAGACTTCTGATGTCTACAGCCACTGCCCCAGACAAGACGTGCATTCTACGGTTCGACAACCGCGATGATGACACGGTCACAGATGACAACGACGTGCCCAGCATCCTTGACGAGCACACCTCAGTAGTCCTGGATCGAATCCGCTACACCGTCAACGTCACCCCCTCGACATCGACGGTGACCGCGACCACCAACTACCGCCTCGCTCAGCGGCGAGCCTCCGGGAAAGTCTTCGCGTTCTGGTCGATTCATTGGTCCCTCTCGATCACGACCACTGCCTCAGGACTGATCTTGTGCCGTGAGCGTGGCCGGGCCGGGGTACCCCACAGTCGCTACCTGTTCAGCGCGAAAGACCTCTCCACCGCGGTGCGACTGCTGGTGAACCCCGACGATGACCAGAAGGCCACCGCGCACCTCCGCCAGCTGCGGCGTGTGATCGCCCGGGAGGTTGCCACACACTGCGGCGAGTTCCCGGACATCGACGAGCGATTCCCGATGCTGGCCCAGATGGCCCAGGACATGGGCGAGGACACCACCACACATACCTTGTTCGAGGAGTCCCCTCCGCCGGTGCGTATCGCCTTGTGCGACGCGCAGTCCTGGGCCGAGGCGACCCGGAACCTGTTCGGGACCAGCCGCTACCGCAAGTCGCTGACCCGGGCGATCACCGAACTACTCGCGCCCTGCACCCAGCACACCGCAGGTACCGCTGAGTTCGACCGGCGTATCTGGGCTCTCGATCACCTGTGGGCCTATCGGGGGCTGGTCCCGATCGACTGGATCATCGACACCATCAACGACATGCGGGGCCATTTCACCGCAGAAACCGCGGACACCTACATGTTCGGCTACCCCTTCCATATGGATTCCTTTGAGAGGCGGAAAATCCGGAGCATTCTGCGCCAGGTGCCCGCACCGGTTCTTCGCCGTCTGTTGGCGCAGACCTGCTGCGATCCGAATCCCGTCGCCAGGACGTGGTCCCATATGGCTCGCTCTGGCCGGAACGTGACGCTGCTGTCGGAAGCCATTGCAGCCCGGCGTCAGCGCAACATCCGGGACATCAAGGATCTGGAGCAGCTGGTCCTGAAGCTGCCGGAGCGCACCCGGAGCTCCAGGGATTCACGGGCGGCCGCCACGGGCAAAGTCCTGCGGGATGAGCGGTACTTCGAGCAGGCCCGCGCCACCCTCAACGGCTACCTGCCCGAGGCAGAGTCGGTCAGCCGCGATCAGTGGGTGGCCAACACGCCCCACTACATCGCCGAGCTCAACCGGTTCGAAGACGCCGAAAGGGCCCGGCAGATCGAAGAACAGCGTCGCCAGCTTAAGATCGCCGCGACGAAGACGCAGACCTGGTTGGACAGGGTGACCCCGCAGCTCGACGGGGTGCGCCTGACCGGCGGCTACACGGTCTCGGTAGCGGACAACCCCGAGACACTGTCGCGGTGGGCGGTGGCGATGAGCAACTGCATCTCGTTGTACGACAACGCCCTGGATACAGACCTACTGGGCGCGCTCGTCGACGAGGCGGGCACACCGGTGGCGAACTTCCACATCGTCTACGACGTGGACACCGACCAGGGCCTGCTGGACGAGATCGCCGGCCGATTCAACAACAACGTCCGAAAGACGATCGACCAGCCGGTCATCGATGCATTCCTGGCGCTGTGCACGAAGAACAGCATCACCTTGTCGCGCATGGGCGAACACACCCTCGCTGCGTGACCACCCACTATCTGCCTGAACGTGAAGAAGGAGAAGACATGTCCGAGATCCAAGTCGCACTCACCGACCATGCCAAGCACCTGGTCGACAACCCTGATGGGTGGTGTGTCCCCGACATCAACAACAGGACGTTGGACATCACCTGGGAACAGCAGGCAGGGCTGCGCACCAACGTGGTTCCCCGCGACGACCTGTGGTTCAAGACCACCCGATCACCTGGTGACGACGGTGTCTGGGTCGAAGCCGCTCACATCGCCCACCGCGACTGTCAGCACCCCAGCTGCCTGGACGTCCATGTCGCACGGCTGATGGACAGCCAGGAGCTCAAAGATCCTGACGCGATGATGTTCGCGGTCACCGAGACCGGCACCCCCGACGGGGCGCTGATGATCTACGCCCAGGACTACGAAGACATGCTCGACGCCGTCGACGACACAGAGGAGGGGACAACGCAGTGACCGATCCACCGGCCGAACGAATCACCACAGCACTCATCAACATCATTCACGTACAGGAGCACTCATCATGAGCACGACCACCAAGAAGTCCAAGACCAGCGAAGCCGACAACGATCGGTTCAACGAAATCGAGGCCCTGGTCACCACCCCGGCAAACAAGGAGCGTCTGGTCGCGGCAGAGACTGCCGACGAGCTGCGCACCATCGCCGAAGAGCTGGGGGTCGACACCTCCGATGACAGCAAGGACATGGGCAAGTTCATCTACAAGTTGAAGATCATCGGCGTGGATTTCCCGGCGATGGCCAAGGCGGATGCCGCGCAGCGGCGTGCGGGTCTGGCTGACAAGGCCGAGGCCATGGCCGAGCGTGCCGATGATCTGCCGTTCGTGCGCCTGTGGTCAGGTGCGGTGGAGAACGAGCAGGACGCCTCCGGGGCGTACGGCATCGTCGACGCCGATGGAACGGCGATCTGGTACGGCGGTTTCTCCACCCGATTCGAGAAGATCCGTAAGGCCGGCGACCTGATCAGTGCTGAGCAGTCCGCCGCCGACAAGGCCGTCTACGCCGCCTCGAAGGTGCGTGAGGCCGCGGGGCTCGAGGAGATCAGCCTGTGGCTGACGACGACCTGCCCGGAACTCGACGAGGCCGCGTTGAAGACCTCCGGAGCCCGGCTGGGTGTGGCGGTGGATATCACCGTCGACGACGAGGATGAGTCCGCGGTGCGCATGGCGGAGGCCCCGGGCTACCGCAACTTGAAAAACGTCACCACCGAGGAGCTGACCGCCCTGGTCGAGACCGAATCCGAGGACGAGGATGACCCCGCCGAGGATGAGGGCGCTGATGAGTAGGTTGTGGTTCAGCACGTCTGCTGCGGGGCTCTCCAGGCACGGTGCCACGGTCGAGAACCCCTCATCTGAGCGGCGGCACGAGGACAAACCGATCCCGGACTGGGAAGCGGTGGGCATCGCCGTGCGGCGACTGTTCTGCCTGGACGGTGTTGTCGAGGGCGCCGATCCTCAGGGGGAGCCGACCGGCGCGGCCGTCGCCGCGGTGACTGCGGATCTGGGTGTCGAGGAGACGCGGATGGTTCGTGACTGGCTGCGCGGCCCGCCGGCGGCGCTGGCTGACTTCTCGGCCGGGAAGAACTGGGGAGTGCGTAACGGTCGCCACCGGCTGACCGGTGTGTGGTCAGTCCGGCCGGAGTGGGAACTGCCGATCATGTGGGACCACCCCGACCCCGACACGGAGAAAGAGACCCCGGAGCTGGCGAACATGATCCTGGACGCGGCCGCCACCACCTTCGACGATTTCACGGCTGGTCGGCTGGAGCTACAGAGCACGCCGGTGAACCTGCGGTTTCTCACCGGCCTACGTCGGCTGGCTCTCCAGGAGCACTATTCGGAAGAGGCACTGGGGCCGGCACCATTGAACTTCACCTGGTCAGGTCCTGATCCTGACCGATACCTCGACAAGGACGGTACCTGCACGGTGTACGCCTGGCCGATCGGCGATGAAGCCCTCATCGTCGTTGAGTCGGCTGTCGGACTGGGCCGGTCGGGGTCGTACAACAAGCTCCTGGAGATCTCCCGTCGCCAGGACAACGAGGTACTGAGCGATCTGCTGTTCGAGGACGTCGACCAGGTGACGGTCATCGGAGCGGTATCAGCGTGGGGAACGACCCTCTGGCAGTGGGAGGCCCTGCGCCCATGGGAGATCACACCATTTCGAGATTTACCCAAGTCCAGGTCACTCCGTTTCCACGAGATCGGTGCCGTGCTCTGGAAGTCAACAATCATGGAAGGACGTGAGGGCAATGAGTAACCCCCGTGGAGCATCGAAAGCCCCGGCGGATCCGATGTGGTTCTGGGTCTTCCTCGCCGGCATCGTAGCCGGCGGCTGGACCCTGTTCTGGGCTGGCCAGGCGATCGTGGGGCCGGGGGTGTCGTTCAACCCTGTGGCCCTGTTCCAGGATGCGCTCACCCCGGGCACCGAGGTGGCTGTGTCCACCGGTGGCCTGGTCGTCTCCCTGGTGCTGTTCGCCCTGCTGGTCGTGGTGATCACGGTGATCATGGGGCTGCGGGCGAAGAAGAAGGCGACCCGTAAGGGTGCCAACATCGTGCACGCCACCAAGCACATGGCGACCAAGCGGCAGATCTCCTCGATGTCTCGCAAGGCCGTCACCGAGTCGGCCGCACGCACCAACCCGGATCTGCCGGATTCGGTGGAGCCTGGCCAGTTGATCGGTCGGGAGCTGGGCACTGGTAAGGAGGTCTGGTTGGACTACGAGACGTTGACGGTGGATATGTGGGCGGCTCGGTACGGAAAGACGACCGGCCGGGTGCTGCCGCAGTTCCTGTCTGCCCCGGGCGGGGTGGTGGGCACTGGAAACAAGCCTGACCTCGTGGAGGATTCGATCGCCGCACGCAGTGCGGTGGGTGACTGCCTGGTGTGTGATCCGCAGCGGATCTGGATGGCCAAGGATCAGGCCCCGGACTTCACCGTCGACCTACTCGACTTCATCCGCCGCCGGCCGGCCGACGAGTGGGATTCGGCGTCGGTGGATCTGGCGGTGTTGTTCGCCAACAACGCCGGTGTCGACATCGGTTCGGGTGGTCAGGGTGAGGAGTGGCGCACCTCGGGCGCGCAGCTGCTGAGCTGCTTCCTGCTCGCGGCGACGCTGACCGGCCGGCAGGTGACCGAGATCCTGGACTGGGTCTACGACGAGTCGGACCGGGAGGTCATCGACATCCTCCGCGACCACGGTTTCCCGTCGATCGCGATGCAGGCCAAGGGCACCTACGACCTGACCGAGAAGACCCGGTCGGGCATCTTCTTCTCGATCCAGTACATGGTCGCCCCGCTGGCGAAGAAGTCGATGCAGCGGTGGGTCACCCCGCAGCCTGGGGTTCGCCGGTTCAACCCGACCGACTTCATCGCCGATCATGAGGCGGGGAAGTCGCCGACGTTGTACCTGCTGTCGGACCCGCGCAGTGCGGGGTCTGCCAGCCTGCTGGTGCTTGCCCTGGTTGTGTGGATCACTGAGGAGGCCGAGGATGCCTCGCGGCGCAACGGCGGGCGCCTGCGGATCCCGCTGGTGATGCCGTTGGATGAGGCCGCGAACGTGGTCAAGTGGGGTCAGCTCGCCGAGGTGTACAGCCACTTCGGCTCGAAGGGGATTCTGATCTCGTCGATCTTCCAGTCGTTCCGCCAGCCCAAGCGGATCTACGGCGAGGACAACGCCCACGACATGATGACCAACGCGACGCTGATCATCGGTGGCGGCATCAAGGACAAGGCGTTCCTGGAGGAGGCGGTGAGTTTCGTCGGTGAGTACCAGCACCAGCAGTTCTCGGTGTCGACGGATTCCTCGTCGTTCAACACCTCGACCTCGGCCTCCGAGCGTGATCGGGCGATTCTCACCGCGGCGGATCTGCGTGGGTTGGACGCGCACCTGATGCTGGTGATCCCGCAGAAGTCGGCGCCGATGATCGTGGAGGCGGTGCCGTTCTGGGAGCGCCCGCTGCGTGAACAGATGCGCAACGCTGATCGTGTGCTCGGAAGGGCGCAGAAGCGTGCTGAGGCCCTTGCGGTCGAAGAGTCTGTGGATCAGGCGGTGGCGTGATGGGGTATCTCGCGAAGGTTATTGATGCCGCGTTCAGCAGCGTGCTGAAAACGACGGTGGAAGCCCGTGTGCAGAAGGTGACGGCGAAGTTCATCGCGAATCCGGCGATCGGCCCGGCGATCGACCGGGAGATGGCCAGGCAGGCACTGCGGTATGAGACCGCGGAGCTGGGCCTGCCGGTCAAGACGCGCTACCGGGACGTCTACGAGTTTGTCGACGAGGTCTTCCTGGAGCTCTACCCGGCCCAGCTGTCCAACGACGTGCGCTGGTGTGCACGGTGGTGGGCGCATCCGGCCGCCGTCCGCCGGCTGACGATGGCGTGGGCGTCGTGGGAGACCCACCGGGCGGAGAACCCGGCCACCGGTGAGGAGGTGTGGGCCCGGTATGTCGGCGACTATCACTTCCGGTGGCTGACCGGCCCCAACAGTCCGTTTGTGAACTGCAAGGAGGACAAGCACCGTCCGGCGCCGGCGCTGCCGAGCGCGCCGATGGTGCTGAACGATCCGGCTGAACCGTCCGCTGATGCGGCGGAGACACCCGTACTTGATGAGCAAGGAGTGAACTGATGAGTGGAAGCGGCGATCCGTTTCGGGATCTCGACCAGGAAATGACGACACTGACCCGTAGCTTCGGTGCTGCGGGGCTGATGGTGGCGCACAAAGGAGGTTCACGGCAGACCGATCCGAACCGGCAATCGCGCCGATTGCGGCAGACCAAGGCTCCGACGGCCCGGCAGCTGCGCAGGATGAGCCAGGGGCAGTTGACCAGCTACATGTGGAAGACCCATACCCGGGGCATGAATGGCCAGCAGGTCACGGGGGAGACCTCCCGGATCTCCTCCGAGCTGGGTCGGCGTGGCCTGGTCGGGCAGAAGCAGGCGTGGGAGAACCTGGCGCTGGTGCGTCAGGATCATCTCAACGGTCAAGGCGAGCATCTGCAGGCTGCACAGGCCGAGTTGGAACGCCAGCAGAGTGTCCAGCAGGTCAGTGCTCAGCAGAGGCAGGCCGAGCATCAGGGTGCACAGGCTCAGGCCAATCAGCAGGCGCCGTCGATGTCGGCGGATATCTCGTCGGCGATGGCGGCGATCGCCGTGGGTGCAGCAGGTGCAGAGCTGTTGTCGACGGTGGTCGACGAGCGAGTCGAGCAGCTGGGGGTGGATACCGGCGCCGATCAGGGCACTGATCTGGAATCCACTGCGGGGCAGGGTGCAGACCTGGCCGAGGAGGGCGCGGAGCCTGAGGCTGTTGAGTCGGCCGAGTTCGGCTCGCAGGCGGTGGTCGGTGATCTGGGACAGGCGATGGCTGACGAGCAGACGTCACCAGGTGCCGGCGCCGAGGCCACCGCTGAGACCACCCAGGAGAACCAGGCCGAGGCAGCACCAGCTGAAACGGCTGAACCGGCGACCGCTGAGGCATAGCGGTCGCACAGATCCACCACAGCACAACCACTATCACCACCAACGGCAAGGAGAATCACCATGGCACCGATCAAAGGCTTCAACAACCTGTTCAGCGAACAGTGGCACCAGCGTGTCGCCGCCGGAACGGCAGCGGAGCAGGCCGCGATGCGTGGCCTGCACACGATGGTGGCGGCCGCGGCACTGGGAAATGGCACCAACGGGTTTCAGGCATTCACTCCAGACGGTGACCGCTACGAGTTGGGGCCGATCAGTCCCGGCGAGCGTGCGGGAGCACAGATCCGGTTTGGCCGGCCCGACCGTGAGCCGTTTGTGCATGACACCAGCGATCTGTTGACCCCGGCCGGTCAGGCACTGTTCAACGAGTCGTTGGCCGTGGGCGAAGGGGCCACCTTCAACCCACGCGAGACACTGGTCGGGTCTCTGGGGACTGAGACGCTGCTGGCGCACCGGACCTCGGCGGCATCCCGGGTGGAGCTCGCTGAGCGCGTGCAGGTGGCTTTGCAGGAGTCGATCGAGAACCCGGAGCAGGTCTCGGAGTTCACCGATGGTCCGTCGACGGGTGAGCAGTTGTCGTGGCTGGCTCCGGAGGTGGGTACCACGGCGGTCTACCGGCAGGAGCGTCTGGAGGATCTGGTCACCGACCGGGGCCAGGAGATGCTTCTGGGTCAGGGCAGTGTTGATGCTTCAATACAGGAGCAGGGCAGCACGACGGCCCCAGAGGCGGGCAGTGGGCTTGTTCCTGATGACCTGGTGACCGAGCATTTCCGACGGTTTCAGGATGCCGCTCACAACGAGGCCTCGGCGATGGCTGAGGTTGAGGAGCTGATCGTGGCATCGGCGTTCGGCCAGGAGGTCGACTGGCAGAACAGCAGTCATATCCACGGCCAGGGCCCGGATATGACGGTGAGTTTCCAGACCGGGGTGAATGAGGTCGGGGAGACGACGTTCGAGTCGTTGAGGGTGGTGGACCTGGTCGATGAGTCAGTCGCTGCATCCTTGGGGATCAGCGAATCCGCTGTCGAGATGTCCGGTCCGGCCGAGGGCCCCGACGTCGGCGAGCCGTCGGTTGAGGCGGAGCGTGAGCAGGCGCCGGAGGTGTCGGTAGATCCGGATCCGACGCGGGCGTTCGATCCGACGGTGACCGGTGAGCCGGAAGCTGAACCCACGGCGGCGGAAGATCTGGAAACGACAGTTGAGAACACCACTGCACTGTCCGCCATGCCCACCGAGGTCGAGGGGGCTGTAGACCCGGGGGAGTTGTTCACTCCCGAGTTCTACGAGGTTAATGAGGACGCGAACACCCACGGTTCGGCGGGAGCGACATATCAGACCGCGGTGCACGACATGGAGCACGCCGTTCGGACCGCGGCCTCCGGGCATGGTCTGAATCTGGAGGAATCCGAGCAGTGGACCGCTGAGGAGGAGCCGGAGCCCTTCGGTGTTTCCCACCATGACCTTCGACCAGAAGGCGCGGGGGTGCAGATGCAGTACTGGCAGATTGATGGGGCCGACGGGTGGGTTGACTCACAGGAGATGCTGACGCCGAAGGGGCAGGCTATTCTGTCGGCGGCGCTGGATGTCGGTGAAGGAAACACCTTCTGCCCGGAGTTGATCGCCCGGTCGGTGGAGCTGGAGACCGAGGGGTGGGGCGAGCAGGTGCCCGACAAGGTGGAGATTCCGAGCACTGACGAGATCATCCAGGGGGCCAACCTCGATCTGTCGGAGGGACAGTGGTCGACTAACTCGGTTGAACATGCCGAGTCTCCCCAGCAGGAGGATGCCATGGCGGCGAACGGCGGTCGCGAGATGGAGTGATCAACAGCGAATTGTCCGTTTATGCCCTCGATGCCTTCCGTTCGGCGTCGAGGGCGTTCTATGTTCATTAGTAGGACATCTACCAGGACTCAAGGAGAGACCGACATGGCTATCGCAGAGATCATCATACCCACAACAGGGTCGCTGGTGGGTGTCATTGTGGGTTCAATGACAACCTACTGGGCAACGGATAAAGACAGGAAAATCAAGAGAAAGGAGGAGGTGTTAAATAAACTCACGGAAATAAACTACGCTATCGCGGACATGAAAGAAACATTTAACAATGAAGAACTAGAGAAATCATCAGAAAGAATTGCTATCGCCGCAGAAGAGCAATTCGGGCAACTCAATAGAAGAACAAGATCAATGTCGAGCTTGATCGATAGGATAACGCTAGGACTTGAGACGATCGGATCATTGTCAAATCTTCACGCCGAGCTAAAAAGAGATGTTGAAGCAGCGGTTAATGGTACATATCAATACGAAGAAATGGTGACCGAAGAGTTCTCCAGATATGGCATGGCCGGTCTCGTTTCACCAAAAGGGGGGACATTAAAATCATACACCGAGGTATTACATGAACTCCTCCCTCCTCACTCCACCGATATTGACAATATTGATGATGCCGACATGTTGGAAAATGCTGTGAGTATATTTCGGACAAGAGTCATCGAGTCCACCTCTGCACAGATGAGGCACCTGTCACGAGCTATCTCCCGGTAGACACCCCCCGTCAATCAGGGTGGAGGCCTACAGCCCCAGGTCGTTTCCCGGGTCGGGTTGCGCCCACGGTGCTGGCGCATTGTCCTGGTGGGGATCGAAGGTCGGCAGGGACAGATCCCCGAGGCCGTAGGGGTCGGGGGAGTCCTCGACGTGGTTGACGTGGTCAACGATGTCGAGGGTGATGCCGAGTTCGTCGGCGATCTTGCGGCGCAGCTCGATGTCCTGTCCGTCTGGGGGGCCGGGGATGTGGTCGTCCGAGCCGGATAGGCGTTCGGAGTCCAAGCGGGTGGCCGCGAGTTCGACGAGGGTCTGTCCGTCGTTCATTCCGGCGGCGTAGAGTGCGCCGATGGCTGGGGGGAGGGTGTCGATGTCGGCACCCGAGCGGGTGGCGGCCGCGGCCGTGGTGATCAGTCGTTCTCGGTCGGTGTCGGTGATCTGGTCCTTGTCGCCGGCGAGTCCAGCGATGCGTTCGACCCAGGTCTCGGCGTACTGACGGTTGAGGACGTCGATGTCGTCGACAGGCCCAGCATCGAGTCCTGCCAGGCGTAGGGAGGTGTCCTCGGCGAAGATGCGCAGTTGGGTGTCCTCGCCGAGCCAACGTGGTGGCAGGACGGGGGAGTGGTCACGGTCGGTGTCGAGGGTGTGGCTCTTGATCCGGTGGGTGATCACCGCGGGGATGTCGCGCTCACTACCGTCAAGGTCGAAGGCTTCCTGCAGAGCCGTTTCGGCGTCGGCGCCGGAGGTGGCGGCACCAGCCAGGGCAGTGGCAATGCGGTGCTGGTCTGCCTCGGAGATCTCTGAGGCGAACAGTGCCGGCAGGTGGTCCACGGCGTCGCTGACGGCGTGCTGTGCCCAGGAGTCGGTGAGCTTGTTCGCCGCGGTGCGGTACAGCTTCGTGGCGCGGTCTGTCGACTCTCCCTCGGCCGCCAGGCGGTCCCGGAGTCCGGAGGCGGATTCGGGTGCCTGGGAGTTGTTGAGGACGTGTGTGAGCAGTTCTCGGGCGTCCAGGTCCTCTCGGTGGCCGGCCATGTGCGCCTCGGCTCCGTCACGGTCGACGATGTCGCCGAGTTCGGCGGCAGTGCGCTTGTCGTCGGTGACGGCGTAGATGTGGTTCTGCTTGGCCCCGCGGGTCGTGGCGACGTAGGCGAGCTCACGGGACTGGAAGGCGTCGATGATCGCTCGGCAGATGGCCACGGTCGCGCCCTGGGCGCGATGGACCGTGGAAGCGTAGCCGAGTTGGCAGTGCGACTCCAGGTAGTCCTTGGGAAGAACGATCGACTCGCCGGCGCGGCCTTTACCGTCGAGGCGGTGGGCCATGACCGAGCCGTCGGGGCCGACGCAGTCCAGGCGGAACATCTCGCCGTTGGAGACCTCGACGCGAGTGTTGCTTGCCGGGTCGATGTAGCGGGTGTTCTTGCGTGCGAGGATGGTGTCGCCACAGCTGGCCTCGGAGTCGGTCAGTCGGGCGGTGACGTCGGTGTTGGATACGGTGCCGTTGGCGATCAGTGCTTCGCGGATGCGTTGGTTGGCTGCGGAGACGTCCTGGTTGGTGGGAGCGATCAGCAGGCCGTGGTGTCCGGCAGCGCGGTCTGCGAGGTGATCGCTAACAGCCTCGTCGAGCATGTCAGCTCGTGTGCCGTCGTGGACCCAGCCTCGGTCGAAGTACAGATCGAGTCCCTTTGTGTCACCGTGACGTAGCGCGAGGGTGTTGTCGGACTGCTCTTTGTCGGCTCCCATGCGCACCACGGTGTCGAGTTCCGTCGCTCCACTGACCTTGCACAGGTGGTCGAAGGCACCGCCGCGCCCGACGGCGGACAGCTGGGCGGGATCTCCGATCATGCGCAGGACGGCCCCGCTGGCTTCGGCGATCTCGGTGATGGCTGCGAGGTTGTCGGTGGAGGCCATGCCGGCCTCATCGACCAGGAGCATGTCGCCGGGGGAGAGGGCGACGGGCAGGCCGGTGAGATCCTTGGCGTCGGTGCCGTCGAACTCGCCTCGCCAGGGGCGGGTGAGTGAGTCGAGGGTGTAGCCGTCGGCGTCGATCTCGTCGGCCAGGCCCTTGGCCGCGGTGCGCTGTGTCGACAGGGCGATGACGTTGTGGTCGTCTCGTCGCCAGATGTCGGCGAGCACCTTCATGGAGGTGGTCTTACCGGTACCTGCCGGGCCGACGGCGGCCGCGGTCTGGGTGCCGGAGGAGGCGAGGTGGCGGATCATTGCCTCCTGGCCGTCGTTGACATCGAACTTGGAGTCTGCGTTGTAGTCGGCGATGGCAGACTGGATGGTCTCTTCGGTGGCGATGAAGCCCACCGGGGAGGTTGCGGCGGCCACGATGGTGTCTTCCATCGCCATGACTGCGCGTGAGGTGAAGTAGGTGTCGCCGGGGTTACGGTCGATGGCCTGACCGTTGAGGTGGGTCATCGCTTCGGGCAGGTTCCACACCTCACGCGGTGAGAGCTCCACCGCACGGTGTGCGGCCCGCAGGTACACGGCATCGTGAAGGTCATCAACGCTCATGGACTCTGGTGTCTTGTAGCCACGCAGGATGTCGGAGACAGCGGAGTCGAGGTGACGTTCAGCGAAGTGGGAGCGTCGGTCAGCGGCCAGGGCTACGGCCTGATCGGCAACAGCATCGAGGGCACCAGGGTAATGCTCGTCACCAGGTTCGGGGAGGTTAAGGCGTGCGTCGAGGCTGGCGGTCGTCGCGTGTTCACCGTGGACGCCGGCTAGTAGATCGTCAAGGGGCTCCGGGCCGCCGACGACGGCGGCGAACTCGTCACGCCACCCACCGCGTAACTGTGCCAGTGACTGGGCCTCGGCCTTGTCTGGCCGGGTTGCCAGTGTGGCCTGCTGGGCGAGCTCGTGCATGGTCTTGGCGGAGGGTGCCCGACCGTGCTTGTCGAAGTACTCTTCGACCAACTTCTCGGTGGCTTCGGTGACCTGGGCTCGGCGCTTTGACCCTGCGGTGATTAGCTCCTCGGGGATGCCGGCGATCTCGTGGACCGGGCGCTTGCCCTCGCCCATGTCTCGAGCGGAGATGGCAACGCCGAGCTTGGCCGAGAGTTGGTCCATCAGCAGGGTGTTGTAGCGTGCCGAGGCAGTGACGATGTGGCGGAGAGTGGAGCGGGAGTCGATGGACTTCCACTTGTCTGACTCAGGGTCGTAGACCTTGTTGGCGATCGCGACGTGTGTGTGTAGGTCGGGGTCACCTGCCCGGGTGTCGAAGTGGTCGAACTGTGCTGCCAGCATCCCGGATGTCCGGACCAGTCCACCGCCGCCCCGTGTGCTGTCACGGGTGTAGAGAGCGTTGTTCTCGAACCAGTTCAGTGTGTGGTTGACGGTCTGGTGGTGGATATCCTCGATCGCCTTGCGGGTTTCGTTGTCGCCGAGGGCCCAGAGCATGGACACACTCTTGGGTGGGGAGAAGGTGAAGTCGAAGCCGGAGGTGGCTTGCTTGACGTCCTGTTTGCGTTTGTTCGCCCACGCTGCGACGTCCTTGGGGTGCGGGTTGGTCTCTCCGGTGGCGTCGTGGTAGTCGTCGCGGACTGTGGCAACGGCGATGTCGGTGCGCTCGTCTTTGGTCAGTCGACGACCGAGGTCGGCAACTGCTGCCTTCTCGGCTTTGTTGAGCTTGGCAACCACGGGGTCTTTGCCGGAGTACAGGGGGAACGCTCGTCCGAGTTGGACGTCTTTCATCGTCGCACCGCGGGAGATCATCTCGTCGGAGTCCGGGTGCAGGCCTTCACCGAATAGGGCAGCCATCTGATCCTCGGTGACTGTGGCTCCTGCGACTGCTGATTCGGAGTTCAGAGCCTGCAGGCCAGTGCCCCACCATGTGCCGGGAGGGGTGCCGTGGGATTCGTAGTAGTCGAACAGTCCGGTCTTGACCGACGTGGGCTCATCGTTGGTGGCGACACTGCGCATCAGGTAGGCGTATCCCTCGCCTGCGTGAAGCACGTGTCCCGACATCATGGTCACTGATAGTAGACGGTCAGAGGACCTGCCGCGAGCGCCCTCTGGGCGCTCGTACATCGCCGCTGGTAAGCGGCACAGACAAGCCATCCCCAAAAAGTTGCAGATACATCTGCCAGAGGTGTGCCTGTCTTTTTCTCTTCAGTTTCGATCGACTTGGGAGGGAGGAACTGCGTCGGTTCAGTCTCTCGATCGTGGTGTACTCGTGAGCTCGCAGTTGATCTTCGGTCTGGCCGTTGGTGCTCGATCTGTTGGTCTGTTTGTGATCGCTGCTGTGTCAGGAAACATGGAGTCCTGTTGCGAGTGTTCATGGGCTGTCCCACCCGGTAGTGTGGCGTCCGACAGACACGGGGGTTCAGTGGTGCTAGGCTTCTGGTGATCGGGGATGCCGGTGGTTTCGTCAGCGCGCGGGGCTTGCACATGTTAGGCGCTGTCTTCATAGGGTTCGGCTCTGTATGATGGGTTTCATGGCTACCCAAATGCAGCGACAGAGAGCTCGGCGCCGGTCCTTCGAGATCCGCGAGGCAGAACAGCGCAGACTTGAAGCACAGTTGAAGGAGAAGGCGAAGGCGAGGGAGGAGGCCTTCGTTTCCCTCGACCAGGTTGATGCCGTCCATGCGGCCGCTGGTAAGGCCCTGCGGGCTCTTCTGGACAGTGGAGATTCTCGCGAGGAGGTCATGGAGATCTTCGACCTGAATAAGGGCGAGCTCCAGGGCTACCTACGGGCCGCCAAGGAGTACCGGCCCGAAGACGTCGACGAGGACGGAGACGTCGACAACGAGGGCGCTGAGGATGCGGATGCTGAGTCGACTGAACCGTCCGCTGAGGGGACGCAGGACCGGGAGGGTGATTCCGGATCTTCGGATCGTTCATCTGATTCCCAGTCGTCCCCGAGCTACGCCTAGCTGATGTCTCGATCCCTGCCGTCTCGGCCGCCGGAGGGCGCGGTCGGGAGGTTCTGGAAGAAAGTGGTGAAAGCACCGGATGATGGTTGCTGGATCTTCACTGGTGCGATCTCCAATCCGGACGGATACGGGCGGGTGAACTTCACCGTTGACGGTCAGCAGTTCACGGTCTCTGCCCACCGTTTTGCACTCTGGATCTCTGGGGTCGATATCACCGACTCTGAGATGGTGGGGGAACACCGTTGCAACGAACCGTTGTGTGTCCGGGTCGGCGGGAAGCATCTGATCGCGTCCACCACTGCAACCAACGTGTGGTACGCCTCCGCGGCCGGTCGACTGCGCGGCCCACGGCCGGGTCACGATTCCGGTGAGCGTGGGCGCTACCAACGCTCTGTCGATGTACGTGAGGCTGTTCGTCTGGGGTGGGACGAGCAGGCTTATGTCGATGCAGCGCGGCCAGTAGAGAACCCCCTAGACCAGCCGACGCTGTTCTAGGGGGTTGCGGGTGTTAGGGGCTGTGCCCCTAATGGTTAGTGCCGGTGGTACTGGTAAGGGTCGTTCTCGTATCGCTGAGGATTTGGCATGGAGGTGCGCCCCCCACCGAAGAGCCCGAAGAACAGCACCAGAACAATCAGCGGCGCGAACAGCCAGGCGAGGAAGCCCCACACGAATGAGTGCGACTTCACTCCGACGATGATGCCGGCGAGCATCGCGAGGTTGCCGTAGATCATGATGAGCAGGAACACAGTTGAGTCTGACATTGGTGGCTCCCTTCTACATCCCGCGGAGGTCGTCGAGGGCGATCTGTGCGGCCGCGGCGCCGTAGGCACGGATCATGCCGACCAACTTCACTGCACCCCAGACTGATCCGAGGATGAGAGTGACCCACGTGATCGTCTGGATGGCATCCATCGCCGGGCCGTAGCGAAGGAGGACACCGGTGCTCAGCACGACGACGCTCGGGCCGGCGGCAGCGAGCATGTAGTCGACGGCGGTGCCCCGGCTGTTGGTCTTGGTGCGGATGCCTCCCCAGAGGAGAAGGGCGATACCTGCGCAGGCGGTGATGACGGTGACGATCTGAACGATGGTGTGCATGGTGTCCTCGGTTTCTGTGAGGGGTGTCTAGGGGCGTATGGGTATCATGTCACGTCCGTCGGACATGGAATCTTGTTCTCTGGATTCGTCGACGGCGTAGCCGGCTTCACGAAGCATCTCCGTCGCGCTGCCGTAGTTGGTTCTGGCCATGTACGGCAGCACCTCTGCGACGACCAGGAGGGTGCCGACACCGCGGGGTCCGCGGCCGATCGCGAGCTGTACTGCCGGTGGGTTCTGGGTGTTGTCGACCAGGGCCCAGTCGGCCCGTGGTCGCCACGGCAGTTTCCCTCGGCCCAGTGCTTCGATGGCGTCCGGACTGGCGGGCACGTCCACGTCCCACCCGTCGTCTGCGAGCTCGGCAAGATAGTGCTCCACCGCGGCGTTAACGAACTCGGTACGGCTGAGGTTCCCCCAGTGTGGTGCCAGAGCAGCGCGAGCATCATCGACTCGTTGTGCTGTCTCAGCAGGGAGGCTCGTGTTAGTGAACTTCGCTTTGGTCATCGTGGCCTCTCCTATCAGAACGGCGGTTCGTCGCCGCCGTCGAAACCAGACTGCGGAGCGGAGTTCCACGGGTCATTGTCCGAAGCCGCATTACGACCACCGAAGCCTCCCTGGTTGCCGGCCTGGCCGCCGCCCTGCGGGGCCTGCTGGCCACCGAAGTTCCCACCCTGGCGGGGGGTCTTGGTGACCTGGGTCGTGGCGTACTTCAGGGACGGACCGACCTCGTCGGCCTCGACCTCGAACACGGTGCGCTTCTCGCCCTCACGGGTCTCGAAGGAGCGCTGCCGCAGCCGACCAGTGACAATAACCCGGTCACCCTTGGTGAGCGAGTTCGCCACGTTCTCGGCCGCCTGCCGCCACACGTTGCATTGAAGGAACAGTGCTTCGCCGTCCACCCACTGATTCGACTGGGAATCAAACCGGCGCGGCGTGGACGCCACACGGAAGTTCGCGACGGCGGAACCGCTGGGGGTGTACCTCAGCTCGGGATCCGCGACGAGATTTCCGACGACGGTGATCGGGGTGTCTCCCTGTGCCATGGTTACTTCCCCTCTACGTAGGTAGCGCGGAGCTCGTGGAACACCGCGAGGGATGCTTCTGCTGCCGCTTCCGATGCCAGTGCCGCGTGCACTCCTACTACTTGTTCATTCTGCGCATTGTGCAACAGCTCTTTTGCGTACTCCGCGTGGGCGTCTGCGATTTCTCGGTGTGTGCGGGACATGTCTAACGCGCCTTTCTCTGGATGTTCGCGACCGCTTCTGTGACGGTCTGGGCGAATGTCTGTGGGGTTTTTCGGTAAGTCGGTTTGAAGCTGTCGATCACTCGCCCCCTGCTCTCTGCAGTCTTCCTGAGCTCGGCGGTGAGGTCGTTGAGGCGGGTCCACTCATCTAGCTGAACAGTGACCATTTCCACGTCAGCGGTCACCGACTGGGTGGCTGTTCTGAGGGGGGCGGGTGACTTCCGGGTCAGGATCTGCACCTGCAGCCGGGGATCCGCCGTCACCGTTGATTCCGCCGGCACCGCCGGGGGCGTTGACTGATGAGTCGATCATCGCGTCGGTGGTGGTGTCGCCGAGGTCGAGGTGCTGCAGTAACTCGGTGCGAGCCGAGAAAGACTGCCGGGCCTCGCTGGCGATCGCCAGGTGAGTGAGAAGTTCGGTGTACAAGCGATCCGATGCAACAGGATCATTCTGGGTCTCGGCCAGCTTCTCCCGCGTCGCGGCCGCATCCTGATCGGCCATCTTCATGCGGGCGATGTCCGCGGTGAGCACTCGTCGGATTGCGGAAATGTCGTTGGCGCTCATAGGGTCAGTCCTCCTGGGCGATAGCGGTGATGTCGGTCATGGATCTACGCCTCCTGGGAGTGTCGTCTCGGACGTCACTGTCGAGGACAATGATGCGGTTCGTCCAGAAGGAAGTCATCAGGAACAAGACGGTCAAGCCAGTACCCACTATCCAGATATCGAGGTCACCGAGGTGCCGGATAAGGACAGCTCCGAGGATGATAACCGTCACCTGAGATACGAGGGTGAATTTGATCCAGTACCTCTCTCTCGGTACGAGTATTCGGCGGCCATCCGCCGTCAACACTAAATACAGGATCATGACGAAGCTCATTACGCCGGGGATGATTGCCAGCGTGAATATCACTGCAACTACCCACGCTGCCCGGCTGAATGTCTCGCCATAGGGGAAGACGAGCATAGAGACCAGGACGGTGGTCAGTGTCGTTGAGGAGAGCTCGAAGGCAGTCTTCGCGCGTTTTCGGTAGTCAACCTGGGAGGTCATCTGTTCTCCTTTCGTCGTTTCAGCATTCTGACCAGATGCCCGCAGCGTTACTACGAGCGGTGTCCTCGGTCGCGGTGTAGTGATCGGTCAGGGAGTGCGGGAAGGTCGTTGTGGTGGCCAGGCCACGCTCCAGTAGGTTCTCTCCGAGGTTGGTCCCGTCGGTGGCGACGACGTGGGCCAGTCGCCGGCCGTAGTCATCCTCGCTGTCCGCTCGGGGATCACTGACGATGGTCACCGCACTACCGGCGGTCGCGAGTCCCCCGGTGGCGGCGGAGGCCTCCGGGCCCATGCACTCCACATCGCGCTCCGGGTGAACAGTCTCCGGGGTGTCGATGCCCAGCACGCGCACGCGCTGGATCTCACCTTCAGTGCCGGTGATGTCGAGGGTGTCGCCGTCGATGACTCGGTCGACCGTGGCGGTCTCGCAGGCGCCTTCACCGCACAGATCCCCGGGCTGGGTGTATTCGGTGGCACCCACCGGGTTGATGATGGTTCCCGTGCACCCGGCGAAGGCAACCGCAGTGGTAGCGACCAGGGTCACCAGTGTGTATCGAGTTGTCTGTCTCATCGGCCCTGCTCCTTGTTGTCGATGGGCGCAAGGCGATCCCACATCTGGCTCTTCTGTGTAAGGCGCTCATTAAGCAGTTCGGCAAGTTCGGTGTCGCTGCTCGACTCCAGCTCGGTCTGGATCTGCTGGGCGTCGACCTTGAGGGCCTGGCGTTGCTCGACGCTCCGCGCGATCCTGTTCGCCAGGCCCGCAATGTTGTCGTTGTACACCGTCAGTTGTGCCGGACCGGCGTCCTGGCGGGCGTCGGCGGCTTCGTCGGCTAGCTCTGTGAGGTCTTCCCACATGTCCCACAGCACATCACCGCTACCGGTGGCATTCTTGGTGACCAGATCCGAGATCTTCGAGAGTGCTTCATTCTCACCGACGCGCAGGTGTGCTTCCTCCTGTTCGAGACGCTGGGTCTTGGCACGGTCCCGAATGATGAACCCGGGTATGCCCCCAAGAAACATGCCAATCGGACCCAGTGCCACCACGCCAAAGATAAAAGCCAGGGGGAATATCCCATTGCTAATTTCATCCAACAGTCCCCACCCCTGCCACCCCCCGAATATCGGCAGGCCCACAACACCAATAGTCTTCCCGAGTTCCCCAACCCACTCGCCGACCCGTTCCCAGCGGGAACGGATGTCCCCGCTGGATGACTGCAAAAACTGGGCTGCCAGGCGCGTTGTCGGGTAGAGCGCTGTGCGTTCATCGCCGTTGTTGTTCTGCTGCAGTGCCGACGACAGAGGGCGACTGGGAACGTCGGGAATCCAGGGGTAATTCCGTTCGGTATGGGGGTCGATGTCCTGGGTCATGGCATGTGTCCTGATCGTGTTGGTGGTCATGGTTGTGCCCCTATTCTCCGGTGAGTTCACCGGCAGTGCTCTGGTTTTCGTCAATGACCTCGCCGTCGATGATGTTCTGGTCGTCGTGTCCGAGGATGGTGCGACGGAAGGCATCGAGCCGGGCTTTCGCGGTGCGCTGGCGACGGCCCTGCTCCACCATGAGGGGGAAAAGGTCGGCCTCGGGCATGTCCTCGGCGGCCTGGGTGAGGTGCAGGGCCATGCTGCGGAACTGGCGGCGGTAGCTGGCTCCGACGATGCTCTCGGCCAGGTAGGTGATCTGCATCGGGCGGGCATCCAACGAGGAGATCTCCACGATGAACTGCTGCGGGGTTTTGCCAGCGGGCCAACCTTCCCGGCCTTCGGCGCCGGCGGCGTCGCACTTCGAGGCGATCAAGGTGCCGTCCAGAGGTGCACCTGCCTGGTACTGCTCCACGATCAGGGAGAACAACCTGGCGTGCGCGTAGTGGCGGAAGTCCTCGGGGGCCAGGAACTCCAGCACCTGGGCGATCCGGCCGGCGGGCGCGTCACACCACATCAGGGCACACAGCAGTTTCGCCTCGGGGTCAATGCGGGGGTCGTAGACCTCCCGGTTGTCCAGCTCCACATCCGGAGTGGTGACCTCGGCGGCCGGGGAGTCATCGGGCTGACTGTTGACTGCTCGCAGAGTGCTCATGGTGGGTGCTCCTGTTCTGTCCCTAGTGGCGGGGCGGTGTGGCTAGTACTCGACGGCGTACGGGTCGAGCAGGTGGTTGTCGCTCATCAGCTTGTCGATCTCCGCGGTGAGTTTCGCGACCCGCTCGCGCTGGCCGTCACCCCAGCCCTCATCTGCGTCATCGAGGCGTTCAGCGTTCATCTCAGCGGTCGCACGCTCAGTCTCCAGCGCTTCAAGCTGCTCGAAGATCTGAGGGGAAACCTCGTCGACGTCCGGGTCGATCATTCGGGCGCAACCTCGGGTTCCGCAGCTGCACATGGTGTCAGTAGTGATCATCGCTCTGGCTCCTCGGTGGTAGTTCAGGCGGCCGCGGCGGTGCGGGCGAGATCCTTGATGCGGTCGGGGCGGAAGCCTGACCAGTGGGCATCCTCGGTCACCACGACCGGTGCCTGCTGGTGGCCCAGCTCGATGACGTAGTCACGGGCCTCGTCGTCGACGGTGATGTCGACCAGGTTGTAGGCGACACCTGCCTTGTCGAGGGCCCTCTTGGTGCCGGTGCACTGCACGCAAGCGGGCTTGGTGTAGACGGTGATTGCGGTGGTGTTGGTGTTCATTGTCTTACTCCTTTTCCCTTGTTGATACTATTCATTCTAGCAGTCATATCAGGGTCCGTCAACAGTTTATCGAGACTAAATCGAAGAAAGATTGGGCAATTCATTTCCGACTAAACCGGCTAGAAAGTAATGACATACAGCGGTGTTGTTTCACTGTGAGTACCGGAATGGATTATGCAACGTTAGTGTGTGGGGTATCGGGGCGGTAGCCCTGATCATGGCCGTTGCCACCCGGACTGTCAGCCACCCTTTCCGAGGAGACTGGGCCGTTCTTCGATGCTGCCCCTTCCCTCTCGTCCCCAGCCGATACCTCTCTAACCTCGACCACCTCCCACCGGTGACGCCCCCACCCAGCGGTGATGGCCTCCCCCCTGTGGGGGTTGGGTGACTACCGGGTGTAGTGGGAGACGATGACAGTGTCGTCCTCACCCAACCCCAGCTCGACAGCTATGGCCTGGACGTCGGCAAGCTTCTTGCACTCGAAGAACGTGAACCATGCAGGTGAGAGCTGCGACAGGGGAACACTGATCCCCTCGACACGCAGGCGGTCGCCACCACGCACACCGTGGTCTGGATCAGAGATGCCGATGGCGTCGAGGCCGACGTACAGCACGGCGTGGAATCGTCCGTCCTGGTCACGGATGGTGATGACGGTGGCGTCGTCGTGGCCACGGTGACCGACCTTGGGGCAGTCGTCGGCATACCTCGGCTGCTTGCTGGGTGCGCATGGAGTGACGGTCCCGGTGATGGTGGTCAGTGTGGTTGTGCTCATGGTCTCTGGCTCCTGTTCTCCCCCCTCGGTGAGGGGGTTGGTGTGCGGTACCACCTTGTCTGGCTGGCCCCTCCCCCCTCGTTCTTTCTCCGAAGGAGGCACGTAGTGCCGATTAGTCCGGGGGCCTGGAACGCAAGTCTGGGAACCGGAGAAAGGAGACAAAGTTTTCCGCGAAATAAGGGAGCTTGCGACCGCGTGGAAAAGTTTTCGGGATGAATCCGGCGAAACGTGTTTCGCCACGACTTTCGTGGAAGGTCACCGGACGTATAATCGCCGGAGGCTCCTTCGGATAAAAACGAGTGTCCCCGTCGCCCAGCTCACCGCAGCGTAGCGAAGATGAGATGGGCGACGGGGTGAACAGTCCGGCCGGCGGCAGCCGGCCGGTCCTTGTCGTGGTCTGGGGTGGGGCCGCGCCCGAACGGCAGTTCGGGTGGGCGCGGCGGCACCCCCAGACCACCGCGCCAGCCCTGCACGGGGTTGGTGGGTGCGGTTAGAGACTGAGGCCAGCTCGCCGGTAGCGCCTTCGCAGTTGTGAGCGCAGCCATGCTCGGTTGTTCGCCCTGGTGCGGATGCTGTCGGGCACCGGGCTAGAGGTCGGCAGTGGTGCGCGGTCGGCAGGCGCTAGCCACTGCTCAGCAGAGACGAGGCTGTCGGCTCGCCACCATTCCTGGTCACTGGGGATCTCAGTTCCGTCGCCGGGGAACAGTTCGTCGATGCTGTCGGGCTTCTTCCGGGTCATGGTTCTTGGGCTCCTGTTCTCCCCCCGGTGTGTCCGGGGGTTGTGGTGGTCGGGGCGGTTCGCCGTCTCGGCCAGCGCCTGGGGGTGTTCGGGGGCTTAGTCCTGGGCGGTCTGGGCGGTGGGGTCCAGGGCCTCGCAGAGGACGTGGACGCCGCGTAGAACGTTGGCGGCGGTGGCTTTGATCATCTCAGTGTCGCACTCGGACCAGCCGGCGACGTAGCCGACGGAGTAGTCGGAGGTGTCCAGCCCCAGCAGTCCGGCGACGACGTAGGCCACCGATTCGGCCTCGGTCTCGCAGATTCCGCGATGTCCGCCGTAGTCGACGGTGAGGTTCTTGTCGTCGTCGTGGTGCAGGATGACGTGGGCGGCCTCGTGGATCATGGTTTTTGCGTGCTGGGCGTCGGAGAGGTTCGCGTCGATGACGACGCGGCCGGTGGCTCCCTGGGTGTAGCCGTTGGCGGCACCGGTGATGTCCTCGACCTCGACGGACCACCCCTGGGCGGTCAGCCACTCGGCCACGGCGGCGCCGATTCCGGCGTCGTCGGTGCCCTGCAGAGGGTGGGTGATCTCTGGGACCGGCTCGGCGCCCTCGATGGGGTCGGTCTGGGAGAGGTCGAAGACCGGCAGAATCGGGTAGGTGGTGATCCGCTTTTCGACGTCCTCGCCGGTGGCCTGGTCCTCGACGGTGATCTTCTTGCTGGAGTAGCCGAAGATCCGCAGTGCCTTTTCCCCCTTGCGCACCTGGCGGCCGACGGCCTGCCACTTTCGGTAGCCGGTGACCTGGGAGGCGCTGGGGAGCTGGCGCATGATCAACAGAGTGTTGTTGATGCTGTAGGAGTGGAACGACTGGAGGAAGTCCAGGTAGCGGGCCCACTGGTCGGTGTTGCGCAGCTGGTCGACCTGGTCGACGAGATCAGCCTGCAGTGCCTCGGCGGCTTCGCGGCGCTTGGCGGTCTTGTCAGTGCTCCGGGTGGCTGTTGCGGTGGTCATGGTTCTTGGGCTCCTGTTCTCCCCCTGCAGTGGTGCGGGGGCTACGGTCGGTGACCAGTGGTGTCCTGATCCCCTCCTCGTTTTTTTGCCGAGAAGGCACGCAGTGCCGATGGTCCGAGTAGAGCGAAGTGCAAGGCACCGTGGAATACCGGAGCGGAGCGAGGATATGCCGCGAAAGGCCTTGCGCGTAGCGGCTCGGACCTACAATCGCCGAAGGCTTCTTGGCAAAACGAGAAAATCCCCGCTGACCAGCTCGCCGCAGCGGAGCGAGGACGAGGGTGGGCAGTGGGAAACACTGTCGCGGGCGTGCCCGCGTCGATCACCGGGGCGATCGCTTGCGATCGTCCCGGACGGTGCGTGGGGTGGGGCCGCAGCCGGCCGGAGGTCGGGTGGGCGCGGCGGCACCCCACGCGCCCGGGCTATTGCCGACCCCCGGGAGGCGGTAGTGCTTCTAGGGTGTTACGCCTGATCCTTGTCCAGGCCGTCGATGAATCGTTCGACGATGGAGGTGTCACCCAGGTTGTAGCTGATGGCGTCGGCCACGGCTGCGGTCACCAGGTCGTCTGCGTCCTCGGTGAGGTCGTATCCCTCTGGTGCGCGGTCGGGGTGCAGGTGCACGGTGTTGACCGTCTCCTCGGTCACGGTGAGGCGGATACTGTTCTGGTCGTGGTCGCCGTCGACGAGCAAGGGGTGTCCAGGGGTTTCGTCGGCCCGGGGCTGGTTGGCGATGGTGCGCAGCAGGTCGTGGGCGGCATCGTCAGCGGCCGCCCACCGGGAACTGTCGCCGTTCTCCTCTGCGTCACCGGCGGCTGTGACGGCAGCGTCGTACTCCTCGATGCTCCGCGCGATCTCGTCGGTGATGGTGATGGTGTAGGCCATAGTGTCATGTGCTCCTGTTCTCCCCCAGGGGACACTCCTGGGGGTCGTGTGGGTGCAGTGCGCCGTCTCGGCCAGTGCGTCGTGTGTCGGCTAGTTTCTGGTGCCGACCAGCTGGGGAGCCAGGGCGAGGTTGTGCAGGAACGACGCTGACTGTCCCCCGGTCACGGATTCCAGTACTTCGGTGGCGAAGCGGATGAACCGTGCTCGGTTGAAGCGGGCGGCAGGTTCCACCGCGATCTTGTGCGGGGTCCAGGGTGATTCCGGGTCGAAGGCAATGACCATGCGGATCATCGCTCCGTCGTAGGCCACCAGCTTGCTGGTGGCGGTGTACACCTTGCGGTTCTTGTCGTGGGTGATGTCCAGCTGGATGGCGAAGGTCTTACCGTCGGCGGTGACGCCGTGGGTGGAGCTCCAGGTGGCGGTGATGCTGCGGCCTGCGTCGCCGACGCGCACGGTGTCGACGGCGGGATTAAAGCCGTCTGTGGTGAGGATGTCGGTGATGAAGCTCAGCGGGCCTCCGAGGTCCGTGGCCACGGCGATGCTGGCCTGGTCGTGGCTGCGAAGGGCGATCTTCTGGGCGAGGGTTCCGGTCTCGCTGCTGGTGGCGGTGCTCATGGGGTTGTGCTCCTGTTCTCCCCGTGCATGGTGCGCGGGGTGTGGTGATACCTGCTGGTTAGACTGCGATGGCGCGGCGGCGGGCAGGCCGGTCGGCTTCCTTCTCCCGGATCAGACGGTTGATGTCCTCGACGTCGACGCCGAGGTTGCCGTAGCGGTCGAATGCCCACGACACTGCTTCACGGTCGATAGCGTCGTGGATGTCCCGGCGGGTCAGGCAGGTCTGTTCTGCGGCCTTTTTCGGGGTGATGAAGCGTCGGGCCTCGTCGGAGGCCAATGCCGTTCGGCCTTTTGAGGTGAGTGCAATGCGGGTCATGATGTGCTCCTGGTCCCCCGGGATATATCCCGGGATTGTGCGAAAAATGATACCGTCAAGGTTTCTGCTTTCCCTTGTTAGTATAATTCCATTCTAACCCATGGCGTCCGGTTGTAGCAAGGAATTACGGGGGTTATTTCGTGTAATTCCTGATAACTCCGACAGGCGGGAGCGGCGGGGTGATGCGTGCCAATGAATCCTCGTCGATCATGGTAATTTCTGTGGCATTGTTGACTGTTTCGGCCTGTGCGTCGGGTTCCTGGCGCTCCCATTCTTCCCAGATTTGTGCCAGTTCGGTGTCATCTGCTCCGGTGCGGCGAAGCAGGATGCACAGGCAGGTGATTTCACCGGCGGTGAGGTGTCCTGCCAGGGACTCCCACATGCCACCGTCTGTCAGCGTTTCGACGATTTCCTGGTTGTCGGGCTCCTGGTACATGTGCAGGGTGTGGTTTGCCATGGCGTGCTGTCCTTTTCAGTGAGGGGGGCAGTGCGTCGTCTCGACCAGTGCCAGTGTCCGGGGGTGTGTGCCTACAGGGCGGTCGTGATCTCGAACTCGGCAGCAGTGCTGTTGAAGTTCCCGTAGGTCGCGGTCCTCCCCGTTGGCTGGATGATGCTGTTCCGGCGCAGAACTACTCCTAGGGCACTGGTAGCGGTCGTGTCCTTGACGAAGAATCGAGCTGGGCTGCTGGGGAGGTGTCCTGGCAGGTTGACGGAGATGTCACCGTAGAACTCACCGTTAACAGCGTTGTAGGCGAGCAAGGCGACACAGCCCGTGGCGGTGTATGTGGACTGTTCGATGGCCAGTCGCCGACCGTCGACGGCGATCGTGGCCACGGTGGTGGCGGCGGGGTTGTCGGTCATGTTGATGCTCCTGTTCTCCCCTCGATGGTGAGGGGGTTGATGTCCGGTGGCCGGTCGATCCTTGGCCCCTCCCCCCTCGTTTTTTGCCGAAGGAGGCACGTAGTGCCGATTAGGACGGGGGCCCGGAATGCAAGTCTGGGAACCGGAGAAAGGAGACAAAGTTTTCCGCGAAATAAGCGAGGAACGAGCGCGTGGAAAAGTTTTCGGGATGAATCCGGCGAAACGTGTTTCGCCAGACTTTCGTGGAGGGTCACCGGCCGTATAATCGCCGTAGGCTCCTTCGGAAAAAAATGAGGTTCCCGTCGACCAGCTCGCCGCAGCGAAGCGAGGACGAGATGGGCGTCGGGTGAACTAGTCCGGCGGCGGAGCCGTCCGGTCGATCACCGCCACGAGCGCTTGCGCTCGGGGTGGAAGTGCCCGGTGGTGGCGGTCGGAGGGCACACCCGCCGCCAGGCGGGTTTGAGGGGAGTCCGCGGGCGCCGGCAGGCGTCCGTGGTCGATTGGTCGGCGGCTTTTTCGCCGACAACACCCCGGAGACCTTGGGTCTCCGGGGTGTTGGTGTGTGGTCAGGCGGCGTTGCGCTTGATCTTGGATATTGGGGTGTGGCCGTTTCGCTTCATGACCTTGTGCAGGGCCTCGCGGGCCTTGCGTGCTCCCTGGCGGTCGATCTCGCGTAGGCGGCGCTGTTGTTCTTCGGGGGTGATCTTCTGGGTCATGATGGTCTCACTCCTTGGGTTTGTCTTCATCGTATGCGCTGGCCTCGTCGTTCTCAATGGCGGCGAGGTAGGTGTCCAGGGCGTCTAGCATGGTCAGGTCGTCGTCGTCTCGGCTGACGGGGGCCTCTGTGATGTAGAACGTCAACAGACTCCAGGCGAGTTCTCGGTCTCTGGGGCGGGCGTTGTCGGCGTTGAAGCGGTCGAGTGCCCAGGTGATGCGTGCCCACCAACGTTCTCGTCGATCCGCTCGCCACCGGTAGGCCATGTTCCAGCCGGTGAATCCGAGGGCGATGATCGAAATGATCAGTGATGCTACTGCCACGGTGGCCTTTCTCGTTGCTGCTGGCGGGTGGTGCAGTGCGTCGTCTCGACCAGTGCCCCTCTGCGCTAGTGACTAGTCGGTCTTGCGTTCGTTCTCCATGTGCTCACGGTAGGCGCGTCTCTGGTCGGCGCGCTCGTCCAGGCCACCCTCGGCCCGCCAGCGGTCCTGGGACTGGCGGATCTGTCGGCCCTCGTAGGCGGTCTGAGCGGCTACGGCTGTGGCAGCCCAGTCGCCTACGTGCCCCGTGACGTTGCCGCCCTGGGTGATCTCCGCCCCGGGGGTCACGGCGTGTACGTGAGCGGCTTGGACCGTGGGCATGATGGGCAGGCCGACTAGGAATCCGTCGACGAACTCGACGGCCTGGGCGCGTCGGTGCACGTCGTCGGTGATCACGATGGGCTTGACCTCGATGATCGTTCGGCCATACTCGCGGGCGTCAGCGATGATCGCGGCCATTGCCTGAGCAGTGGAGGTGTTCAGGGCCTCATTGATCTCGATGGAGACCACCGGCCCCACCCGCAGGACGCTTGCGTCCTCGGCCTCGCTCTGGACGATCAACACGAGATGATTGTCAGGCACGTAGGACAGCAGGCCCGGCAGGCTGGTGATCAAAGCCTCAATACCGGCGATGGTGATGGTCTCGTCGTGCATGGTGTGGCTCCTGTTCTCCCCTCACGGTGAGGGGAATGAAAGACGGTGACCAGTTGGAGTCCTGGCCCTCCTCCTCGTTTTTTGCCCGAGAAGGCACGCAGTGCCGATGGTCCGAGTAGAGCGAAGTGCAAGGCACCGTGGAATAACCGCAGCGCAGCGAGGATTATGCCGCGAAAGGCCTTGCGCGTAGCGGCTCGGGCCTACAATCGCCGAAGGCTTCTCGGGAAAAACGCGAGTCCCGTCGACCAGCTCGCCGCAGCGAAGCGAGGACGAGATGGGCGGCGGGTGAACTAGTCCGGCGGCGGAGCCGTCCGGTCGATCACCGCCACGAGCGCTTGCGCTCGGGGTGGAAGTGCCCGGTGGTGGCGGTCGGAGGGCACACCCGCCGCCAGGCGGGAAACAGGTTCTTTTCACTGTCGCCGCCGCCAGGCGGTGTCGATTAGTGGCGGTCGTCGTAGGCCGCGATCGTGATCGTGCCGGCGGTCGCGGTCTCCCCCAGCGCGATCGTTCCGGCGAGCTCGTAGGCGAGCTCGGCTGCGGCGATCAGGGTGTTTCCCTGGTCGATGGGAATGGCCGTGGGGTCGGTGATCGACCCGGTCATTGTGTCGAGCAGGAGAACTTGGTCGATGATCAGTTCGGTGGCGATCGATCGGTCGAGCGTCAGTCGGTCGCCGAGCATTGCAGCGAGGGATGTCAGGGTCGTGTCCACTTCCAGCTCCTATCGTTGTGTCATGACTGGTCCCCGTACTGCGAGTCGATACTGCCCGGCGGCACCATATGTATGCCTAGTGTACATGTCTTACAACTGGACATGTTCAGCATGTGGACCTTCGGCGGGGCGTGCTTTAGGCTGGCCGACAGGACACCAACACACGGAGGACCAGGATGGATGATCGGGCACGCGCTCTCGCGGAGCTCCAGGCGATAGCCGGGGAGATCGAACAGGTCCGCGCTCGGCGTGATGACCTGATCCGTGCCGCGGTAGCGGCCGGGGTTCCCCGGCGGCAGGTCGCTCTGGCGGCCAAGGTTTCACGCAGCACGGTCTACGCGGCCGCGCCGATCAAATAGGTCATTTGAGGCGCCGGATGATGTCCGCGGCGGCCTCTTCGTCCTGGTGAGTCTGTTTCGCCACTACCGTAAGGACCGACGCAATGCCGAGCTGGTCGGCAGCGTCAAGCTGTTCGTATGAAGCAGCGAATTCTCCTGGCGCTTCTTCCGGGCGGCCGAGTAGAACCGCGAGACAGACAAGCAGAGCGTATTCGCCGGTCGACAGTCCGCCGGCGGCGACGACGTTACCGATTCGAATCTCCTCACCGGCCCCGCCGGGGATCGCGAGCTGACTCCAGTTCTGTGTTGTGCGGATGGCCGTATCGGTGACGTCAGTCAGCATCTGGGGCCTCCTCGTCGTCGGGGATCAGTAGAGGGAGGGCAGGGTCGAGCAAGCCGGCAGCACGCCATTTTTTAGCGAGTCGTGAGACCCACGCCTGGGATAGGCCCATCGTTCGAGCTACGTCCGCCTGGGAGAAATCCCCCGAAGTGAGCATGTCACGCATGTGCTGCTGTTGAAACGGTGTCAGTCGAGTTCGCTTACCAGGCATTCTGCCTTCTGACTTCGCGATAGCCAGACCTTCTTTGGTGCGCTGGCTAATCAGATCGGCCTCGAACTCTGCGAACAGTGCGAGCTGGTTGAAGAACATCCGCCCAACCGCGTCGTGTGGGTCGTAGATCATCGACCCTATCTGCAGCGCGACACCACCTCCTGTCAGAAAGTCACCGATCGCTGAGAGGTCGGAGATGGAGCGGCCGAGGCGGTCCAGTTTCGTAACCACCAAGAAGTCTTCGGCCCGGCACGCGGCCAAGGCGTTGTCGAGACCTGGCCTGGTACGTTTGCGGCCGGTATAGCCGTGGTCGACGTAGATCCGGTCTACGTCAACTCCGAGTGTCTGGAGCTGTTGTTTCTGCGCCCGGAGATCCTGCTTCTCGGTAGAGCAGCGGGCGTAACCAACCTTCACTGGACTACTTCCCGTCGGGCATTGAGAGCAACAACGATGAATGTCACGCGTGAGCCCCTATTCGAAGGCCCGACGAGGACCGACCATGGCAAAGAGCGTAACTCCCACCAAGAAGATGATGGGGACAGCAATAAACCAGGGACTCGCGCCACCGAATACGATGATTGCGGTGATTGCTAGTGCGAGAAATACGGTGCCGAGCAGTCCTCGGATATAGACGTTGGCGCGGGGGTTTTCAGCCATGAGAATGTCTTCCTATGCGTGGGGGGATCGTGCGGTGGCAGAGGTGCCGGCGGGAATCACATTGATCACAACCGCGCCGACGATCACTACTGCCGGCAGTATCGCCCACCACATGCTGATCATGCCGGTGAGGGATAAGCCGGCGACCATACCGACGGCGATGATCGAGAACAGCAAGGCGACTCTCGCCACCTGCGCCGGCCACGGAGCATAGGCCCCCTTCGAGTGTTGGACGAGTCGTTCAAGGACGTTTTCGTTGGGAACAGTGGCCATAGTGATCTACCTCCTGGGTTCAATGGGTGTGGTCTCACACGTTAGAGCTTCACCCGGACACGGGTCGGGGTTGTCGATCGTGTGTTCGTGCTCCTTGCCTATATAGTACGGTACCGCAATTGTATTACGCAAGGGGTTTACACAAGGCTCCCACCAGGCAGCCCGTCTCCTCTGGAGGCCTTGCGGATACCGATCGTTATCCGCAACACTGCGCAGCGTGACATCCTCAAATAATCAAGCACAGCAACGGTTCAACCATGGATTGAATCGTCTGTTAGACTGTCACTAGAACAGCGTCTCCAAACATCACACGAGGAACCATCATGAGGCAGTATTCGAACACCCGCGAGCTGGCCGCCCGCATGGGCATGACCGCACAGTCCCTGGTCTCCCACATTGACCGTGGCACCGTGACAGAACCGCTGGGCTACGTGGAGGACGCACGCGGTCGCCGCGATGTCTTTTGGGAACCCACCGCCATTCCCACCCTCCACCTTTGCGGCGCGACCGCCCTGGTCCCCACCTCCGACGACATGGCCATGCAGGAGATCCGCGACGGTTTCTACGCAGCCCCCTGCAGGTCGAGCGGTCACATCGGACGATACGACGGAATGAGAGCCCTCGGCCTCTGCCGCCGTGGGCGTGCGACGATCTACCCGGTGCGACACTGCGTACGCATCGACTACCTAGATCCGGTACGAGCCACCGACAGCATCTGGGAGGACATCCCCGTCGCCGAGGGCGACCGAATCATCGACAATGCGGCCCTCAGCGAGGAATACCGCAAGATCCTGCGCTCGGTCTGCCAGTCCCGTGCGAAGCTGCACGGTAGCTCCGCCGAGCTCATGGTCGACCCGCGCGAGATCGCGGTCTACGTCCTCGACGTCGAGCACTTGATCGCCACCGACGTCGAGATCACCTCGATCGTGCGCGGCGCGTCCTGGACCATCGACCATATCGACGAGAACACCCGTAGCATCAACACCTGCACACTCGACGCCGTAGCCCAGTGGGCCCGAGGAGAGTAGCGATCCACATGACAATGAACACCAACGACGGTGACAAGATCACCTGGATTCCTCAGAGCATTGACGAGCACTCCACCAAGGAGCTGGTCGATCAGCGTCAGTCCGAAACCTGGGACGCAGGTCGCAACGCACTGCGGTCCCTGGCCAAGGGTCCCCACCTCTCCTCCCGCGACCGTAAGGAGTTAGCCAGCGATCATTACCGTGAGGTAGCTCGCGACATCGAGCAGATCGCCACCACAGCACCATCTGGACACACCCACATCCGACCACAGGTGTTCGACCTGTTCGGTGTTACCCGTCGTGATGCCGAACTCCTCTCGACGGCCGGCAGCATCGACCAGCCACTCAACCCCGAGTCCTTCTTCCACGAAATACGGACCAGCGGCACACCTGTTCGCTTCGTTGATCTCCCGACGCACCAGATGATGGGCGTGAGCGCAGGGCTCTTAACCGTCATCACGATCATTCAGATCAGCACCCCCGCAATGGCTGTAACCATGGGTGTGCTCGCCGCACTCATGGCCACCGGAGCATTCTTCGCGTACCGCCACCGTCAGACGAACCTCGACGTCGCTGTGACCGGCCCCCCGGTAGTGATCTCTACGGGTGAAGAACTCACGAGCTTCACCGCCGGCGTCCACGACGAGCTCAGCCTCTTAATGGAAGACGTCCTGGAGGTTTCCACCGGATGGGACGACATCATCTGGTCGTTCTACGAGGAAATCACGGGGCTCGCCGTCGAAGCCAGCGAGCACCTGGACGCCACCGCCACTACCGCCGGAGGCGCCGCCGCGGCCTACAACGACACCATCGATGAGCTGGTCAAGAACCTGGATGAAGTAATCGCTGAACGTAGGGCGAAGCACACCGCCAACGGGCGTCCGCCAGAGATAGATCAGGCATCTCAACGCGAGCTACCGCAGCGAGAAGATGGCCCTGAGGACACTGAGCTACTGCGGGCTCGTCTCGACGAAATCCTTCGGGCTGCACGGAGAGATCGTCGCGACCTGACGTAACCCCCACAGCACCTTCTAGCCCCGACGGACGGCGATAGCCGGCCTCCCGCAACCACCTGAGCTCACCAGGTAGAGATCACCACCAGGGCAAGGGGGCCTAGCGGTAGCGAGCCCCGCGGCAGCCATCTCTTTGCCCCTCGTCAATCAGTAGAAAATATACACTGACATGCTGATATACGCTCTTACTGATGTGGATTTCCGGAAACCGATGTAGGGTAATAGGTGTCAGGGAGACCCCCGTGCCCTCGGTAGTCGCTCTGATCATAAAAACAGCCCCCAGAGCTTGGACCCTCCGGAGGCTGTCGAGCACCAGCGTGCTCTGGTGTGTTCAGCTAGTTAAACCAGCTGAGCACTTCGGAGACGATTTGGACCAAGCCGACCGCCACGCCAATCCATACCGGGATTGTGGCGGCGGCTTTTCCTTTTCCGTCTCCGGGCCTCTCACCGTGGTCATCGTCACTGTCGCGAGCGTGCACCATTGTGTTCACCTCCCCTCCACTAAGCGGGTCCACACATGTGCGTGGACCTCTCGCGCGGTAGCACCAGGGGGCCACGCAGCAGTGAGGAGGGCGGTCGATCTGACCGCGCCGTCGATAAGTCTAAAGCACCGATGCACCCCACACCACCGGGGTCACAACCATGTCATCGGCCGTCTAGGAATGACACCACGTCAGGGAAAACTGCCTGAACAGCATGTATATAGGCATCGTCCGCGATCAGACACAGCCCGCTCTGTCACGGTGGCCTGTGGATAACCTCCTACGAGATGAACCTTCTCCCGTTCCTCGGCATGCGTGACTGGTTCCGTCGAGCCCAGTGATACTCGTGCGGTGATGGTATCCGGCAGGATACGATAAGTATCCCGAACAATCATCGACGTATACCCCGAGAGGACTCTATGAACCCCGTCGCCGCGTACCAGGCCTATGAACAGTGGTTTATCGACCGCGCCTTCGACATCGCTGCCTTCGCCGGCTTCGAGCAATCCCCGGCCGAGCGCAACGCAGGTCAGCAGCTGTTCAACGACATCATCTCTGGCGGATGGGTCGGCTGGTTCTTCTGACCAGCGCACCGCCAGTGATTCAGGCGGTGGCTCTGGCGGCCCGTCGGGCGGCCAGTTCATCGACCGGTGCGGGTGCACCGGCTCGCTGTGAGGGGAAGGCAGTGATACTGCCTGCGAGTTCGGCGACCAAGCCGGGAACGGCCAGGCCGAACACTCCCTGACCGCCAGCGAGAAGATCCACAATCTCGTCGGCCGACCGGCACTCGTAGACGGTCGTCCCATCGGACATCAGGGTCAGCCCTGACAGATCCTCCACCCCGCGGTCGACGAGGTAGGTCAGTGCTTTGCGTACGTTCTGCAGGGAGATCCCCGCGTCGAGCAGGCTGCGGATGATCTTGATCAGCAGGATGTCCCGGAAGCTGTAGAGCCTCTGGGAACCGCTGCCGGCGGCCGCGGAGACGCTGGCCTCGATCAGACCAGTCCTGGTCCAGTAGTCCAGCTGTCGGTAGGTGATCTGCGCGATCTGGCAAACGGTCGGCCCGCGGTAACCGATCTGCGGATCGGTGTGGTCGGTCTCGACGTCGAAGAGGGCGCCCTGCACGGGCGCCGGCTGTGCGGTGGTCATGGTCTCGTGCCCTTCTTCCCCAAGGGTGATGACGAACGTGTGGTTTTACCGCTCCACGATAGTGGACGCACAGGTGGTAGCGGTACCCCACAGACAACACGGTCGGGAAGTACGCGTGCGACAAAACCGCAGCGTAGTTCCCATTACCCTCGGTACAATGCAGGTCACCATACGTCGTCGCACCCAGGAGGTACCTCATGCTGATCGTCTCGCTCCTCGTTTTCATGATGGCCTACGCCCTGCCCCGATCCCTGTTCACGCGAAGTATCGAGACAACGGCCGCGTTCGGTCTCGTCGCGATTGCTGCCTTCCTGCCGCTGCTCCTCGGGGCCATGACCCGCTCGCCAATCCCGGCGATGTCCACTGGCCTGACCCCGGACGCCGAGCTGCTGATCATGCTCGTCACCGGCGGGATTTTCGCAGAGATCGCCGGGCGCACCGTCAGGCGCATGCGAGCACAATCCCGAGGGCTGCAGACCGCGTAGGACACCCCGAAATTTATCCTGTTTCAGCAGCGTAATGCCTGTTTTTGGGTTCCATTCCGGGGTGTCATCTGGTAGTATGGAGGGGTACGCAACCAGGAGGGAAAGGGACGAATCATGGTCGATTACACCACGTTGAAGGGCCTCGACGGCTACCGCGAGGCGTTCCCGTCCGTGTTCGCCGGAATGAGTGACGAGGACGCGGCGACGGTCGTTGATGCCGTGCACTCCAGCGTGTTGGAGGGCCGCATCCTGACCACCGAGGACATGCAGCTCTCTGCCGATCGCATCCTGAACCGCCGTCGCGGTGGGATCACCGATGAGGATGTGCGCGTACTCCTCGAACAGAACCGTGCACGCACCGCACGTAGCGCCTGATGGCCACTCCGGCCGGCCCGCCGGAGTGGCGGAAGTACTTCTATCCAGGCACCGAGGTTCTGCGCAACAAGCTCGACATTCGTGATCCTGACGAGTTGCAGCGCCTGGAGTACGACGTCGCCGAGCAGCAGGCGGCATCCCTGAGGAACGGGGATCTGCCGATCGAAGGGGACACCGCCGGGGAACGCCTCTCGTTCATCCACGAGGCGTTGCTGGGCAACATCTACGAGTGGGCCGGTGAACACCGGGACGTGAACATCTCGAAGAGCGGTCAGAGCTTCGGCGACCACGCGAGCATGGGGATGTACATGCGCCAGCTCAACGGTGCGATCAACCGGTTCGACTGGGATGCAGCGAGCTACGACCAGGCCGTCGACAAGCTCGCCGAGATCCACACGGATCTGAACTTCTCGCACCCCTACCGTGAAGGTAACGGCAGATCATCACGTATTTTCATGACGGATCTCGCCGCGCAGCACGGTATCGACCTGGACTTCACTCTGGTGGACAACACCCGGTGGAACGAGGCATCTGCGGCGACATTCCTCGATCCGGCCGGCCTGCGACTCGACCCTGCGCCGCTGGCGGAGATCTACCACGAGATCGCCACGCCCCACACCCCCGCGTTCCCGGACACCTCCGAGGCGTCCGAGGGCATTGACCTCGGTGCGGCCGCGGAGCTGGACTATTCCGCGATCGTGGCCTCCTGCATCGAAGATCCTTACGACTTCGGCGACCCCTACGACACCAACACCCGCGGCCTCGGAGAGAACACGACGCCGTCACCGGGCAGTCCCGATCACGCCGAACAGGCGCCGTCCGCCCCTCAGCGCGATGAGGGGCACGGGGTGGAGCGCTGACCACCTTCCGGCTCGCTCCGTCGTCACTTGTCACCTCATTTTCGCTGTTCATCGCCCCTTTTCCGTGATAGAATGATAGAGAACCACAGGGAGGTTTCTATGCTGTTGAGTCCTACGAAGGGCCAGATCTACTTCGCCGAGTACGACGTGATGAAGTCGGTGTCCGCGTCCTTGGGCGTGGCCTACTCCAACCGTCGCCGCGCAGCGAGCTCGGAAGCCGAGCAGCAGTGGTGGGAGTCGCGTCGCACATCCCTGCGCCAGTTCGTCGCCGAGGCGGTGGACACCGATCAGGAAGATCTGCTGGCACGCACACGGCTGATGCGGGCCGAGTTCGATCGTCTCGGTGGTCTCGGATCACCTGGTCGTGACTGACCGTCTCACCGCCGCTGATTTCCCGGTCTCTGCTGAACGCAGGGCCGGGATTCTTGCTGACCTCACCGCCGAGATGGATGCGGATTCGCAGCACTCCGAGGTTCCCCGCCTGACGTTCGTCACCGGGCAGCCAGCCGCCGGCAAGTCCCGGACGATCGACCGGATCTCCGCCGAGTTCGACTCCGCCCCGGTGGTCCTGGACTCCGACGTGATCCGGCTGAACCATCCGATGATGGACGAGATCATCGCCACCGATCCCCAGCGCATGGATGTGCTGTCCAACGGTCCGGTCGGTGAGTGGATGGGGGGACTGATCGACCATGCCCGGGAGTCCGGGTACAACGTGATCATCGAGAACACGCTGACCAACCCCACCCAGGTCACCGCGACTGCCGAGGCGTTCCACCAGGCGGGCTACCAGGTCAACGTTGCTGCCCTGGCGGTGCCGGCCGAGGACAGTCGACTGGGCATCGTGCAGCGCTACATCGCCGGGCTGGACAATGACCCGTACCCGCGGTGGACCACCGAGTCATCGCATTCGTCGGCCTACACCGGCATGGTCGAGGGACTGCAGCAGGTCACCGGTGTGGTGGACTCGATCGAGGTCTACACCCGCAGCGGGGAGGCGCTGTACTCCGGGTCTGACGGTGTCGCGGCCGCCGCCGCGGTGACCGAGCACCGGGGCCTGCCGAAGGATGCTTCCCAGGTGGACTCATGGACGTCCGGGTACCTCGGGGTCGTGGATCGGATCGCCGAGCCGGGGATGATCACCAATCAGACGCGCACGGTGATCGGGAACCTGCTCGCCGATGCCGAGCGGATTGTCGAGAGCACCGAGCTGCCCGAGGTGCACTCCCGACTGCATGCCGTGGTGGTGGAGGACTCGCCGTACCGGCTGGTCGACGTCGAGATCCCCGATCCGTACGACTTCGCCGATCCCTATTCTGTGGATTCGGTGTCGCCGCCGGCGGACTCACTGCCGTCGTGGCTCCAGGAGGGCCCGCAGCACGATCAGGACGCCTCACAGCGCGGCGTTGATCCCGGGCACTCCCCTGAGCCTGACTGACGCCCTCGCAGCGCCGTAGGGGCCTTTGAGGAGGGGTATGGGTGTTTTGGGTCTTGTTCTGCGCCCCGCCCCGGCGGACGGCGCTAGCCGGCCTCCCTGGTCCACCTGAGCACATCCGGTAGAGATCACCTTCTCGGCAAGGTGACCCAGCGCAGCGGTCGCCGCGGCAGTACTTCTTCTCGCGTGGGGGACGATCCCACCTGCACCAGTGGCACCACATGACGAACGTGTGTTCTACTTGATGCATGACCGCTCCTGCTCCTGTGATCCTCGGTGATCCACTGCCGATACCGGCGGCAACCGACACCGTTCCTGCCGGTTTTCCCAGCCCCGCGCAGGACTACGACGAGCCGGGTATTGACCTGTCACGCCAGCTCATCGACCATCCTGCGGCAACGTTCCTGGTGCGTGTGGCTGGTGATTCGATGACCGGCCGGGGCATCGACGATGGCGATGAGCTGGTGGTCGACCGCTCACTCGATCCGCGAGCGGGTGATGTTGTGGTCGCATTGCTTGACGGTGAGTTCACCGTTAAAACGTTCGAACCTGGCCCGCCTGCCTACCTGATGCCGGCCAACCCCGACTTCCCGGCAATCCCACTGGACGGTCGGGAGGACGCCGAGATCTGGGGCGTGGTCACCACCTGCCTGCACCACCTCCGGCGGCGGTGAACCAGGAGTGCGCGACTCCATCGACACCCCCGCGTTGCCGCGCCCCGGGCAGCTCGTCGGCCTGGTCGACGTCCGGAGCATGTACGTCAGCTGTGAGCGGATCTTCGATCCGTCACTACGCGGCCGGCCGGTGATCGTGCTGTCCAACAACGACGGATGTGCCGTCGCGAGATCCGATGAGGCCAAAGCACTCGGCATCAAGACCGGTGATCCCTGGTTCCAACTGAAAAATCGGCCTGACATGCGCGACGTCATCGCCAAGTCGTCGAACTACGAGCTCTATGCGGACATCAGCCAGCGGATGATGGAGATCCTGGCGAGCCACGCCGCCTGGGTGGCGCCCTACAGCATCGATGAGGCATTCATCGTCCTGCCTCGGGAGGGCGCGACCGCGGCCGCCCGCGAGATCCAGCGGGATCTCGCGCAGTGCCTCGGCCTGCCCACCACAGTGGGCCTGGGGCCGACGAAGACACTGGCGAAGATCGGCAGCACGGGCGCGAAAGATCACCGGCCGTTCGGCGGCGTGTGCAACGTGGGCGAGTGGAGCGAGCACCAGGTCGACGCCGTGCTCGACCGGCTGCCCGTCGAGGAGGTCTGGGGTGTCGGCCGGCGACTGTCGCAGCGGCTTACCGCCGCCGGCATCACCACCGCCGGCGGCCTGAAACGCGCCGATCCCGGGTGGCTGCGCCGGTTTCATGCCCTGCCCCTGGCTCAGACCGCACTGGAGCTCACGGGGCTACCGGTGATCGACTTCGACGAACAGCCCACCCAGCCACCGCAGACGATGATCTTCTCCCGGCTGATGGGCCAACGCGCCAGCGGGGCCGACCAGGTAGCCGCGGCACTCACCGCAGCAGCACACCCACTCTCGCGTCGCCTGCGCTCCAAGGGGGTGCGGGCGGGCATGATCACCGCGGGGGTGGCCGCCGGCCACCACGACGAGGTGAAACACCGCGCAATGCAGGTGACCGGGATGATCTCCCCGACAGCGTCGACCAGAGAGATCGCCGCGGCCGCCAGAGCAGCAGTGGCGCACATCCGGGCTGACGTCGCCTATTCCCGGGTGGAGATCCTGGCCACCGGATTGATCCCGGACGATGGTCAGCTCGACATTTTCGCGGACGCCACCGGCGACCGGGCCGCGCTCGATGCGGTGCTGGACGCCCTACCGGTCGGGGCGGTGACGGTGGGCACCTCGGCGATGGATGACCGGTGGGGCACCCGCCGGGCGATGCTCACGCCGCGGTGGTCGACCAGGTGGACGGATCTGCTGACCGTCAGTGCGTAGCAGCCCCTCCCCCACCGGGAGGCCGGTTCAGTTCAGTGAGTGGGCGCGCTCGACACTGGTGATGCCGGTCGCTCGGACCTGGGGCACGGTGGCACGGCGGCCGGCGGCGTCGAGGTGAACTTTCCAGGTCAGGGAGCGCTCCTCGGCGGTGACGACGAGCTCCTGGCCCACCTCGACGGACTGGACCTGCTCGGCACAGGAGGCCGGGACGTTGACCTGCAGGCACAGTGCCTGGCCGTGACGCAGGCAGCGCAGGGTGATCAGCCGTCGGCGGGAGTCCAGATCGACCACCGTGCCGGTGAAGGAGAGATCCTGGGTGGGCATCGAGGAATACAGGGCCTCGATGTCGAGGTCCGGGTCGGTGAGCACGTCGTAGAACGTTCCCATGGCGACCAGGACAGTGGTCGGGGCGCCGGTGGACTCGTCGACGTCTGTGCGCTGGTTCATGGTCTCCTCGCGGGCGGCGAAGACGATCCGGGTGCCGTCGACCAGGTCACGCAGAGCATCCGGGGACCGGTTGAGCGACCAGAGGATGACGATCTGCTGAGGCTTGTCCAGCCCGTCGATGCGGATGCGGGTTTCGGTGCGGTCCTTGTGCTCGACGGAGGCTCCGATGACGGTTCCGATGTACTTCATGGCGTGTTGCTCCTGTTCTGCCGATGTTCTCAACGGCGACTATGCGATATTGCGCAATGGTGCATGTGCGATACGAGTTGGGTCTGGATCTCGTCGTAGGCGGCGATGTGAAAGGGTGGTTAGTTGGTGTCGTTGGAGGCCCAGGTCGCTTCGTGTCGGGCCTCCTGGAGATACTGCGCGATCATTTCATCCGAGGTGTCGCCGGCAGCGTAGGCGGTGGCCGGAAGGTGCCCGTTACGCGCCTCCAGCCCGATTGCCGCGGTCATCCACGGGCTCCAGTACGGGGTATCCATCAAGGCTTCGAGATCACCCCACTGCTCGGTGTCGGTGATGGTGATCAGAAACCGGAGGGTGCTGGCCAGCTCGTCGTGATGGAGGATCGTGATCCTTCGGGGACACCACAGCAGACGTCTCCAGCCCTGGTTGGCGAACGTCAGAGTGATCCTGTCACCGTCGACGGTGGCCCGTGCGGGGTCTCGGTGGTCCAGGAGGACGAGTGCTCTGGGTGATTCTCCGGGGCCCAGGGTGAGTGTTTTACCCAGCGCCCAGCGGTGGCTGATCTCGGTGGTGGTCATGGTTGCGTGCTCCTATTCTGTTGGCGGTTTCTAGCGTGTCAGTGCGAGGCGCGCGGGGGCAGCCAGAGCGACGTTGGCGAGATGGTCGTCGACGACGCGGGTGCCGCTGAGATGGCCGGTTTCACCGGTACTGAGGGTGATGACGACCTGGTCGAGGTAGGCGATCACGCGGTCTCGGGCGGCGCGGCGTTCGGCGTCGGTGACGCCGGTGACCGCGGTGGCCGTGTCCCACAGGCGTTCTGCGCGGCGCTTCTCGGCGGTGGATAGGCCCTGCAGCCCGATGTGCAGTGCGGTGTCCATCGCGGTACTCCAGGCATCTTCCAGAGCTTTCACGGCGTCGGCGAGTTCATGGTTCTCGATGGACTCTTCCAGGGCGGTGGTGGCATCAAGCAGGGCGGCGTGGAAGGCGGCGGTGGTGGGCACTTTGACATCACGGATTGCTGGTGCTTCCAGCATGATCTCCGGGTCTGCCTCGACGCGGGCATAGTCCTCGGTGACGGCATTAAACCGCTCCTGCAGCCTCGCAGTGGTGGTCTGATCTTCACTGTCCGAGGTAGCGACCGACGGTTTTCCAGGTACAGGAGTCTCTGAGTTGGAGGGCAGTCGGCCTACCGGCTTTCCTCGCACCAAGGCCGCGACGACGTGTGCCGGCCTCGTGGTCTGCTTTGTCAGTCGTTCCGGAGTCGTGATTCCAGCGGCGCTACGAGCATCAAGGAACACCGGCAGAGTCCACTGTTCACGTCGTCGATCAATCAGGCGCCGTGCGCCGTATCCAGCACCTCGGCCAACAACTAGGCAGAGGGTCGCAGCGACGCCGAGGATCATGAAGTAGTAGACCAACGCGCTCGCGGGAGACAAAGAATCAGGCAGGACCTCCCCCAGCGACAGCGGCAGAGTGTCTTGCATGGCGTGGTACATGTTCAACACCACATCACCTGGCGTGTCACCGGGTTCGGTCTCCCTGCCACCACGGCGGAACGTGCTGCCGAACAGCGTGATCCCCATCCCCACTCCTCCGAGGATTCCGAGCAACGTTCCTGCGGTGTCCGCGGCAAGTGCTAGGGGTGACGGAGCATCAGGAGTGATCGGGCAGAGGTCGAGATCCTTGGACTCGCGGCCCTGGTCTGCTATTGCCTTGCTCTCATCACTCATTATCGGTCCTCGTCGTCGGCGCCGCGGGTGAGTGCGGGCTGGGCGTCGATGCCGGCGAGCTCCAGTGCTTGGGTGACCGAGGCGCTGACAGCACCGGAGGCGTTCTTGTCGAGGTCGGAAGTGTTGAGGATGTCGTCGAGCTTGCGGCGGGCTGCCTCGCGCTCGGGGGCGTCCACCGACTCGTCGAGGATGCGGTCGAGCGCGAGGCCGCCCACGGTTACGAGTCGGTCGGAACCGTGATCGTAGTTGCGGTCGAAGACAATGCCTGCCATGGCGATCATTGCTCCGACGACCGACACGACGGCACCGATATACATGGTTGTGGTGAAAATGGAATCGAAGACACTTGCTGAAGAGGGCGTGGAGTCGTCGGCGAGGACGATCTGGAGGGTGTCTGAGATGATCATGCTGGGGTGCTCCTGTTCTGCCGGTGATCATTGCACCGGCGTTCGGTGTGGCAAGTGAGGGGTTACTGTGCGAGGTGTTCTGCCTGCTTCTTCGACTTGACGAACCTCACGATAGCTACGACGGCGAGGGCCAGGCCGGCGAACACGAGAAGCCCTGCCCCTGCGATGGTGGCGTAGTCAGCGAAGCTGAATGCGACGTGGGGTACCGCGTCGTAGGAAGAGAAGGTGCCGGCGTCAAGCCTGTCGCGGGCCATCTCCTGGTAGCCGCGGACCCGCATGATGCTGCGGAGGCTGACGATCGTGCTCGCCAGGAAGATCAGACTAATCCCACAGCAGATCTGCGTCACGGCGAAAGAGAGGCGTGACGACGTCGAGGGCGCCTGGGTGGCCTCGCCGTGTTCTTCTGCGGGGTCATTCTGCACGGTGTTGGTGGTGGTCATGATGTTGTGCTCCTCTTCTGCCGATGAACTCAACGGCGACAATGCGAAATGGCGCAATGGTGCATGTGCGAAAAGAGATAGACTTAGTTCTCGGTGGGCTCGGCGATGTACTGTTCCACCGCTCGTTCCAGCGCGGTTTGGATTGACTCGTCACGTTCGACGAGCGCTCGCTTGAATCGCTTCATCTGATCGGCGGTGAGGCGAACTCCTGGTTTGTGCGGCCTCGGCTCATCCGCGGAGAATGCATCTTGAGTTGATGGGGGCTTCGCCGCTGCGGCGCCCCGGGACCTGTTGAGAGTGAACCTGTTCGTGTTATCCATTGAGAGCCTCCTTGACCTCCGCCAGCACATCACTGTAGCCATGCAGCTTCGTCGGGACTGTACCGAACCCTGATCGGATGTCCTCCCGCAGCGGGATGACGGTACTGAACACAGGCAGCTCTGCCTGCGTGAGAGCATCCCGGGCCTCACTGAGAAGCCTGGTTCCCAGGCGGGCCGCGGTCAGAAGAATCACTGACGGGCAGTCCCCCAGGTTCTCAACTGTGGTCCACACCCTGTCCATATCGATTGTCGTCGGCTGTGTCGGGATGATGACGAAGTCAGCTGCCTTGACTGCGGCATTGATCAGCTCGGGGTTTCCCGGAGGGCAGTCAATGAAATAGTCAGTGTCCTCGGCTTGTTCCTGCTTTGCGAACTGTCGCAATTGGTGCAAGTTCACTGAGTGTGTTTCCCAGTCAGGATCTCCCCCGCCCGCCTCAACGAGATCAGACCATGCCGATGCTGATCCTTGCGGGTCTGCGTCCAGGACAACAGCCTTCCGACCTGAATCAACCACAGCTTTTGCCAGGTACACGCAGCTGGTCGTCTTCCCGACTCCGCCTTTGGTATTCGCCACAGCAGCTATCACAGCGTCCTCACCTCTCTCGTCGAGTGTGCGCAAAAGGGCAATCGCCCCTTTGCGCTTTGTCGCAATTGAGCTTATCACCCTTGGCGTCATTGCGCAACTGCGCAACGTCTCTAGTGTGAAATTGCGCAACGTCGCATGTGCACATAAGCACTATGGAGACAGTTCGCAGCATCGTCTTTGCTTCAAAGCGCAATGGCGCAAAAGCGCAAGTACACAGCTTAGCGAGGATAGCGATTGATCAACTGAACCTGCTCCGCGGTCAGCGGTGGCAGAGGGGTCGAATGAGCACGTCAGCACCATGGTCGTTCCACTGATCCTCTGCGTGCTGGTGGTGGTCTCGGCACGCCGTCGACTTTCGGTGACTCATTCTCGGCAGGGCACGCAGGTCGGCGTCGACGCGCTGGAGCTCTGTGAGGATGGCTGTGCGCAGGGCGCCGACGGTCACGCGGGCTGATCGGTGTAGCCGTGCTTTACGTTGGAGCAGGAGCTGAGTGGTCTCGCTGATGAGCTCGCGGTGTTCGTCTGTGTGGGGCAGTACCAGGGGCGGGGTGTCATTGCGCTGGTGTGTACCAGTGGGGGAGTGGTCACCGGCCTCGTGAGGGGTTGGGTTGGTGCAGTGCGGACTTCGGTGGTTCTTGGGGCTGCTGGTGCTGCGCTGTGCGGAGGTGTGTGCCTGGGGGTGCTTGCGACGTAGCTTCTTGGTGCGAGCGGTAGCGGCCTTGGTCCACCGGTACGCCTCGTTCGGGTGTGCTTCACCTAGTGCCTGACGTTGTGAGCGAATCTCGGAGAGCTCGGCGGTGAGCTGGTCACGTTCGGATGATGCGACGCCGTGGTTCAGCACAGCGATCAGCGACTGTTCGAGGCCGGCGAGTGCCTTGTCGGCGTGGGTGCGCTGAGCATTAGTCATCACGGTAGCCATGGTTCATATTATCCCATTTGTGGTGGTGGTTTCGGGCGAGGTTGTGCTGTGTGTTTGCTGGTAGGAGGGTGTTTTTGGTCAACTTGCTGGTGGCTATCCGACGGGTCGCCACTCCCGGCGGCTGCCGTTCCAGGTCAGCCCAAAAGCCTCGTCGACGATGGAGCGCGGTGGGAAGGCGTCGGGGTCATCCCAGTCGATGCGGGAGAGTACGGCCGTCATCCAGGCCGCAGGGTTCTCCGGCCGGGTGCGGGTGCCCAGGGCGATGTGTCCGGTGGTGGGGGAAGTCGCGGCGTGGACCAGGCCGGCGAGAACGTCGCGGGTGCCAGCCCACTCGGGGGTGAGCCGGTCAATCAGCCGCGCCAAGCCATTGAGCGAGAGACGACCGTCACCGCAGGTCAAAAGGTGCGCGTACGGCCCCGTCGCCAAAGTGTGCAGGGGATCGTGGCGGGTCAGGTCATCAGCGATACGCCGAGCTCGCAGGGAAATCCCGGATGCAGCCCTCTTCTTGTCCCTGCTAGGAGGCGAAGCCGACTCTGTCGGTGTTGGGGACGATTGTTTGGTGGAGATGGGAGAATTGGGGGTGTCCGCGGGCGCGTGCGCCCGGTGGTGGGGGACCCATTTTTCACCGGTTTGAAAATCTCGCCAGTAACCATTGGTATAGGTGGACTGCTGTTCATCGGTGCAGGTGGCGGGGTTTTCGCGGCGGGCGATCGCCGTGGCCACGACCGCGTCTGCGAGGGTCATGCCGGGGAGGACGGTGATGTGACTGTCGGCGAGGCGGCCGCGGCCGCCGGTGGCCCAGGCGGGTGCCGGCGGCGGGGGAGTGCCGGCCGGCAGCAGGTGTCTGGGGACATTGGCGTCGAGGTGGTAGCCCGCACGGATCTGTGAGCGGCCGTGGTGGCAGCGGGCGGCCATACGCTCGATGGAGGTCAGGTAGCGGCCCTCGGCCTGGACGATGAGCATGTCGTGCTCCTCCAGGACGCGGCGGATGGTGTTCAGCCGCCGGCAGCCGGTGGACTCGGAGATAGTAGCGCCGTGGTGTTCCTGCGCGGTGGCAACGATCGTGGGGCCCGCGGCGGTACAGCCGCGGCCGGAGGGGTCGAAGTAATCGGCCATGGCGCGGACGAGGGCGCGGAGATTGTGGGGGCTGCAGTCGAAGACGGTGCCCTGCACTCGGGCGGCGTCGAGAGCGGCGTCGACCATGTCGACCCAGTGGTCGCGGCCGGCCCAGTGGCCACGGCGGGCCAGCGGAGCGGCGGGGATCTCCCAGGACGTCGGGGAGCGCTGGCAGATGATCAGCGCGTCGAGAACCGGTTGGATCGCGGCGCGGGCACCGGTGAGCTCGTCGACGTAGTGGGTGGCGTAATGCTCCAGGGAGTCGCGAGCATCGACGAAGCCTGCCGGCAGGGCGATCACCTTCGTCCAGGCGGCGATCTGGCCACGTTGGGTGCGGGCACGTAGTGCCGTTCGGGCCGCGTTGGAGATCCGCCTGATCTCCCGGGCGGATCGGTTGGCCGCGTCGATGTCCTCGGCAGTGACGGTCTCGGCGCGTGTCTGTCGGGCCCACCATTCGGATTCGGCGGAGTCGTGACGGTCGGGCAGGTGCACCGCGGTCGAGACAAGCTCGGCCGCGATACGTGGTCTCAGGCGACGCCGCGATGGGTGCGCTGAGGCCTGATTTTGAGTTGTCGCAGGTGAAGCAGTATTGCCGTGACCTGCAGCGGATACAGAAAAACCCAGGGTGTGGCCGGGCCCTCTTGCGTTCTGCGTGAGGGTGTAGCTATCCTGGGATACGTCGAAGATCAATTGACGCTCCCTTACAAGGGGGGACACAAGCAGAAGAGTTGGTACCTCTTCTCGCCGAACTTCTTAAAACCCCGGACTAGTCACCCGGGGTTTTTTCTCTGTCTGCACCAGTCCTGCTTCTCACTGTCACTCCGGTCAGGGAGTGGGGGAGCAAGATCTAGGCTCTACCGTCCTCGTGCGATGTCGGGTCGCAGTCCGTTCTCCGGTCAAGGAGAGAGGTGGGGAGGTGGCCAAGGTGGTGGTCGCCCTTGATCTAGCTGGCGACGAGCATGTGCTCGGACCCCTAACGCTGTTTAGTTGTGTCAAGCGCCCTGATCCCGCGGCTGTAGGCCGGGTGGAGAGCTGGGCGAGAGCTCAAACAAGGTCAGATGGGGTAAATGTCCTCCTAGCGTAATTACAGACGTGTCAACAGCTCATCATTCCATAGCTCCGTCGCGGCCGGAACCGGCGACACGGGGGCAGAAAGATGACGCTACTGTCGTCGGTGGCCCCTGGAGGCGGACGCTGTTGTGCTGAGTGCCCTGCCATCGAATCGAACTGAGCACCCTGCATCCAGTTATCGTAGCGCATCTACGGTACTTCAGCACCCGTGTGACGGTACTATAAGTGGAGGTTGTCAAAGATATGATCGCAGAGACCGATGGTAGTGATCAATACAGTGGCGACATGACTGCGGTCATGGCGGCACTCGCAAGACGACTTGGCATAGAGGATGATTACTCAAAAGAGCTGGTAGAAGCCGTCGAGGCTCCTAGCGTAGAGTCGTTCCCACCATCGCTCGTGGAACGAGTCGTAGCGGGAGTGCGTCTTCGAACCAGGTTCCTTGATTGGATCATAGATGAGTTTGTAGTACCCGGTGGTCGCCAGGTAGTTATCCTCGGCTCGGGCCTCGACGCTCGCGCTTGGAGGTTGAGGTGGCCGGAGGGGACGCACCTCTGGTACGTCGACCTGCCGAACACGGTCAAGTTCCCCGTGGACATTCTCGGCCCGCCGGACAGGGTTTCACTCCATGTCGTCGAGGCAGATTTGTTCAACGAGGACTGGTCAGGACAGCTTCTTGCTCATGGTTTCAACCCTGAACTTCCCTGCCTCGTCATTGCCGAGGCTGTGCTTCTGTACCTGCCTGGTGAGGTGGCCTCTCGTGTTGCTGACCAGGTAGCGAAGCTATCCTCACCGGGGAGTGTCCTGGGGTTTACGTATCTGGGTTCCGGAAATGTGAACACGGGCGTAAGCCAGCTGGCGGGGGTGACCTCGTCGCTGGGCGGGGATTTTCGATCCTCGATTGATTCCCCTGCCGCGTATCTGGAAGGGACCGAATGGTCAGTGGACATCGCGCGTACCTATGGTGAGTACGCGTCAGAAGTTGGTGAAGAATGGGCCAGCGATGAAGCCGGCGGGGTCAGCTGGTTGTGTCGCGCTGTGCGGTCATGATGGCCTCATCAGAGACATCAACCATGAATTCGTGGGCGCGTAGCGGATCTCCAGCCAGTTTCCACGCTGCAGTCCACCGCAGGGACTCGTCTGCCCGTCTAAGGGTGCGATAGCGCCATAGACGGTTGGCGAAGTCGGAGAGCGGAGGGGAGTACACAACTACTGCCAGTACGAGGATGGACAGGGGGAGAGCAACCAGGCCGATAAACGTGGCGATGCCGATGAAGAAGGGAGGAGCTCCCACTGTGGAAAGCCCCACATGCACGACTTTGTTCAGGCTGTAGAAGACTCCACCTATACCAGCGACGATCAGCCCATGAGGCACACCAATACCCGACCCTGCAGGTCGTTGACTCGT
>NZ_JBQSWR010000012.1:0-50068 GCF_052377405.1 Corynebacterium sp. AOP40-9SA-29
CCCGCAGCACGCTGTCGCGCCTGCCCAAGAGCCCACTCCAGCTGTTGACCCGCAGGCGCTGATCACAGAGCAGTATGTCGCCGAGCACGTCGACGCCAGAGAGATCGGTAGCCAGGGAACGCAGAAGCGCCGCGCCCTCGAACAGTTCGATGACCTGGTGGTCGCGGCCGCGACCGGCAGCGGTGTGAACCTGCCCACGATGCAGGGCGACGCCTTCCAGGACATGCAGCCCTCCGATATCCACGTCGCGGATCACCGCGGCATAGGCGAAGGCGTCCGCATCAGCTACTGGCAACAGGACGGTCAGGACGGCATTCTCGACAGCGGGGAGATTCTTACGCCGCAGGGCCAGGATGTGCTCTCCGCAGCGCTGCATGCTGGGGAAGGAAACTCCTTCGACCCTCATGCCCCAATCCCCCTCCCCCCTTTGCGGCAGGACGGAGTCAGCGTGGACCCTGACCCCACCGGTGAGTTCGATCCGAACGATCACCTTGGTGGCAGTGTCGGCCCCGCCAACGATGTGCAGAGTCAGTGGGCCTCAGCATCACCAGGAAACCTCGGTGTGGCTGACCTCTCCAGTGAGCAGAATACGACTCCAGCCGCCCAAGGATGGGGCCAACAACTCGAGCAGCCTCACCGACCGCAGATGTAGCCCCACCGGTCGGCAAGAGTACACCTGTTTCCCAGAAGGGAAACAGGTGTACTGTGTTTTTCATGCCCAACCTCGATGAATCCTTCTTCCCGGCCCTCAACGTCACCCACGCACGCGCGACCACCCTGCGACGCGATCTCTCCGATCTCGTCACCGAGATCACCTACCACCCGCTGGTGAAGATCTTGCTGCTGCATGGCTACTCCGCCAACGACGCCGCGAAGTTCTACCGCATCAAACGCGCCACAGTCAGCCAGGTAACACGGCACCCCTTCACCGCACTGGAAGGCGACATCCCCTCGCCCCCTCTGCGGCACAGCCTGTTCGATGAACAGTGGAAGCAAAACACCCTCTCCGCCCGCGAGGCGCTGAACATCTGCATGGACTACGACACCACCCACTTCGAGATCCCCACCCCGGATGTGCTCGCGACCCGCTACAACATCACCGCGTTCGAGGCTCTTCGCCAGGTGCAGAAATATCACGCGCAGCTGAACATCAACACCTACACCAACTTCTCCCCTCCGGTGGGCTTGGAGGCCGTTGAGCGCATCGCACGTCTCCTCGGATGCACTGACGAGCAGATCACACGTGCGAAGGAATCAATCGAAGATTGGCTCGCCACACCCGTGGTTCCGGAGATCACCAACGCTGCGCTGCGGGTCACGAGCGTCAGGGACACCGGTCTTTTGGGACACTGGGCCCGTACCCGCCATGAGCGCGAGACCGACGAATTCGAGCTGTACGGGGCCTCACGACCGATTGTTGACGACACGGACACCCAACCTTGCGCCCTGGCGCGCGATCTGATTCTCAAGATCAATGGTGAAATCAGGTCGATCAAAGGCCGGGAGCACCTGGTCTCAGACTTCGCCCACAGCCTCGATATCCGCATCCCCGGGTCTGCCGGCCGTGCGATGCTGGCCGACACAGACGAGGACCTGGTCGATCTCGTCGACCAGGCCCTCTACCGCGTCCACGGGGTCCATCTGCCCAACCCCCAGGCAGACACCCCATGGCCACACACCCCCGACGACCTCACAGCTCAGGGGTGAGCTCGACCTCCTGTTCCACCGTCTGAGCGGGTCCGGCCGCCTCTGGCGACAACGTCGCAGCTCCTGCCAATGAATCGGCCACCGACACGGACAGGTCGGTGGCCTCCGTCGGCACCATCGACTCCCCGCCCACACTCGGATCCTCCATATCCGTCGACCACTCCTGGGTCAGACCGTCCTCGCCGGCCAGGTACTCCGCGTCGATCTGCTCCTGCTCGACGTCCATCGCCTCACTCATCAACGCCAACCCGACAATGCCGCCACCGATCAGTGCCGTAGCCGCCACCGGTGAGACCCCGACCGAGCTCTCGGTGTCCGTACGATCCATGCGCCGCGACTCGTCCCGCGATTGTTCTGCATCCTGACGGGCCATCTCCGCTCGCGCCCGAGCCAGATCCGCATTGTCTCTGGCGATATCAGCCTGGGTCTCGGTATACCGGGCGGAGTCCCAGCTCTCCCGCGCCGACCCAGCAGCAGACGGGAACTCCCTGCGGTCGAGTTCATCGGCCAGTGCCGAACGCCGACGGTCGCGCCAGGATGCTGTCGCATCCGGATGCTCAGCGCGTGCAACCTCCGTCACCAGTCTGGGCAACGAGGCCTGTCGCAGCTGAGCGCCCTCCAGGTACCCGGTCCGGCGGGACCCCGGGTAGCGGTGCCCTGCCACTCGGGCCGTGGTGACCATGTCTCGCACGCGGGCGTCGCTCAGTGTCCTGCTCATCACTACTGTCCTCCATCAGTTTGTTCGTCCTCGACGCTCTCACGGGTCTCGCTGGGCAGCTGACGTGAGGGCTGGTGATCTGGGCTGCAGTTCTTCATCGGTGACTGCGCCGACAACAGAAACGGCATGTGATGGTCGACGACGAACCGAATGAAGTCCTCCTGGAACCCGGCCGGGTCATCGAGCCGCATCTTCTCGTACTTGTGCCACATCGCCGTGACGCGCATCAGCACCGAGCGGTGATCCCACCACCGTTTACACCAGTTCTTCTCCTGGTTGCGGTCCTGCACCTCGTACATCGGTGCCAAGTAGTCATCGAAGAAGTCGTAGACGGTGAGGAACTGCACCGGCTGCGGCAGCCCCAAAACTCTCGCACCATACTGGTCGGCCTCACGGCGAGCACGGCGCTCCATCGCCAGCGGCAGACCCGGATGCTCACCCAGGCGCGTGGCCTCCTTCCCCGCTAGCGTGATCGCACGCTCTGCGACCTCGGCGGGCATGGCATCGTGGATGAAATCAGCGAACATCACTCACGCTCCAATCGTCTCATCGTGATCAATCACAGCAGCCGACTCGACCTGGCCGTCGCCGCGCAGCCCGGCACGCTCCAGGCGCTGTTCGACTTCCGGGGAGTAGGACTGGTCCTGCCAGCGCACCATCCGCGCCAGCATCGGCCGGCGCCCGGTAGCCTGCACGATCATGCGGAACTCCGGCAACGCCTGGATCTCACTGGCCGGCAATGTCTCCTTCTCAACGACATCCTCGCTGGCAGAACCACCATTTGAACCGTAGGACTTGGAGCTTTTGATCTCGGTGTGGCTACCGATCATCCGGGAGATCTTCGCAGCGAACTCATCATCAGTCTGGCCGGGGCCGATCACACGGACTCCGGCCGCCGACCAGAGCTTGCGCATCCCGCTGACCCCCCACATTTCCTCGCCCTGGACCCAGGACTGCAGCACGACGTCGACCAGGATGCCCAGCGAACCGTAGGTGGAGAACTTCGTAGGCAGCTGGGGCCACCGCACAACGTTGGCGATCTCGTCCAGCGGCATCGCCGCCGGCACCGGCAACCGGTTGCGCGGGTAGCGCTCGGCCCTAGCCTCAAGCTCCTTGAGGATCATGACCACCAGCACGCTGGTGATCGGACGGGCCACAGGCTCATCATCCTTGGTCATCAGAAACAACGACGCGGTCTCATCGGAGGCAAGATCAGACACGCTGAGCTTGCGGGCCCCCGCCCGCGGAGTCACCCACCGCTCGACCGACTGCGTCGACAGGCACTCCACGACATTCGCCGCGGCGGCGAAGACGTTGGAACGGGTGCGCTCCTCCTCGTCGTACTGGGCCTCCATCCCCAGGGAGACATTCGTCCACTTGCTGTCCTTCAAGATCCGCAGCGGCTCATCATCGTCGGGGCGCATCACCCAGCGAAAAGCCGAGGTGATCGGCAGGTCGGCGACCGCGGCCGCCAGGAACATCCCCTTCAACAGCTTGCGAGCCTGCTGGTAGAAGAAGCTGTTCTGCCCATCAGCGACATCTCCGTGGTCATTGGTGGCTGCATCGAAGATGTCGGCCAGTGTCGTGGCGTTGGAGTCCCAGGCGCTATCGCGGCGAACGTAGTCCAGCGGGTCGAAGTACCACGGATCTCCCTGCAGGTCAGGGGCCATGTCCTGAGGATCAAACACCCACACCTCACCCACCAGAGAGCGGTATTTGGCCGTCATCTCGATGACGTCTCGCTTGCACGAGGTGGTCACCAACAGCCCCGGGGCAGAGTAGATCTGGGGAAGCACCCGAGAGGTCGACTTACCCTGGCGCGGCGCCCAGATGTCGACGACTTGATCCTCGGCACCGCTGAGCAGCGGCTGGCCGGAGTCGACCTCGTTGCCGATGGTGAAGCCGTACCAGCCGATATCCGGCAACTTCTTGCGCAGGTGGGCGTTGCGGCGACTCTCCGGTGACAGGCTACGCACGTCGGTGGGGCTGGCCAGGTGGCGTGTGACGTGGTCAATTCGGGTCTTCTCGCCCGTCTCCTGCTTACGCTTGGTTCTCTTACGCGTGGCCATGCGGATCAGCACAACTGCTGTGGTGACCACCGCGACCACGACTACGGCGATCACCGTGGCCATCGTCGGCCACGGGTACTCGTCGCTGAACGCGATCATGAACGCAGCGACAACCGGGTTAGGCGGGCTTGCCGCATCAGCTCCCGAGAACTTGACCGCTGCGCGCTGGCAGATCCAGGCGAGCACGTTGATCCCAACGAACCCTCCCAACACCGCGAACGCTGCCTTCGTCTCGAAACTCAGCCCACCGACCTTGTCGTCGCGCGGATTGTCTCTACCAGCCATGATCAGGCCTCCTCATCATCACCGGTGGCGTCGACATCGCTGTCTTCCACCTCGGTGTCGTTGTCGTCCTCCTCACCGGCCTCTTCAAGGTCGGTCTCCACCAGTGCCTTCAACTCCTCTTCGGTCACGTTCTTCAAGCTGCGGTATCCCGGCGACTCAGCCATATGCACCGCGGACTCATCCTCGTCGTCGACGGTGATGTCCACCGCCACGCCCAGCCGGGCGCCGGAAACCTTCAACGCAGCCTCGTCGAGCTCCGGGCAGGTTGTTGTCAACCACAGGCTGATCTCGTCGAGTCCCGCGGCCTCGCGGGCCTTCGAGGTGGCGTAGACGGCCTTGTCGGCCGCGGACTGCTCGGCGGAGATCAAGTCACCGGCCTTACGGATCTTCTCGAAGCGGCTGGAGAACGTGCCGTACCAGATCGCCGTGCCCTCGGCGTCGACGATTCCGAACGCCCCGGAGTCGTCCGCCTCGTTCTCGACCGCCCCGCACCACAGGCGCACGAACGGTAGGTCGTCGGCGCGCTCAGCCAGGTCTTCGGCCTTGTCGGCCAGCCCGGCACGACGCTCGGCGGCGTCGGCCTTGGCCATTCCAACGAAGTCCACGCCGATGACCTTCAACTTGTAGATGAACTTGCCCATGTCCTTGCTGTCACGGCCGGTGTCCACCCCCAGTTCCTCGGCGAGATCTCGCAGTTCGTCAGCGGTTTTCGCGGCAACCAGGCGGGCCTTGTTCGCCGGGGTGGTGACCAGGCTGTCGATCTCGTCGAATCGAGCTGAGTCTTCCTTGCTGGTCTTGGACTTCTTCGTGGTCGTGCTCATGCTGCTGTCTCCTTGAGTGAGTTGGCTTTCCAGCGACCGTTTTCGGCCACCAGGTGTACTTCTTGCGTGGACTTCTTCCACCGCGACGAGCTGCCGTCGGGGTAGTTCAGCGTCTGCTGGACCTCAGCCACCGCTGTTACCTCGTCGTTGTCCTCGTCGGCGAGTTCGACGTCCAGGACCACGGCTTTCATCGTCGCTCCCCCGGCGGCCCACCCGTCCCACTGTTTCGGGCGGTCAGCCATCGCTGCGGCCGAGGACGGCTCGCCGGCTTTGTCGGCGAGATCCCCGGTGAGGGTGTCCTCGATGAAGTTGGTGGCCAACTCCCACGGAGAATCCTGCTGGGCGGGGTCCCACGTCAGCACGGTGGACGCCACCGCCTGGGCGGTGACGGCCGGATCGGCGGCGATGGGGTCGATGTGCTCATGAGCATCACTACCGGTGTGCTCGTGGCCGGCGTGCTCATCATCAGAGCCACACCCGGTCAGAACCAGGGCGCTGGCTGTCGCGCCGGCGAGCAGGACGGTGCTCCAGCGGCGAGAACGGCTCGTGTGGCGGCGCCTCATCGCTGCCCCACAATCGTGTCGCGGACCTGGAAGTTGTCGATCCTCCAGCCCTCATCGGAGTTGTGTACGCGTGCCTGGCCGATGATCGTCATGATGTGTCGGCCGGCACTCGGATCGTCCTGGGTCCCGGTCTGCAGATCGATCTTCACCACCCGGGAGAAATCCGTATCGGTGTCGGCGGGGTGGGTCTCGTTGGTCACGGTGACCTCCGGGTAGAAGATCTGATCGCGATCGCCCCAGGAGGCCCAGTCGCGCATAGACATCGGAATCAGTGTGGTCAGCCGGGTCTCCTCGGCGCGCAGGTAGTCGTTGTTCCAGGCGCTGGAGGCCACAACGAAACTGTCGAACTGGCCGGACTGTTCGGCCGGCCGCCAGGCGAAAGCAGCCTGCAGACCGCGGCGCAGGACGTCGGCGGGATCACTGCCGTCGACGTCACCGTCACCATCGCTGACCCGCAGTGCCTCCTGGTTCAGTGCGACGTAGGGGACCTCGGCCAATCCGACACCGGAACCGACCTGCGGTGCGCGGGTCGGGTTGGGGGCCCCACTGTCGGAGCTCGGCGACGGCGCCTGCTGCGTGGTCTCCTGCGGTGCGTCAACGTCGTCGCCACACGACGCCAGGGCAAGTGCGGCGGCGGCGACCACCAGGCCAGCGGCCAGGCGACGCGGTGTGGCGGTGTGGTGGTTATTCAGTGGTTTCACTGGGGATCTCCTTGAGTCGTCGGATTGCTGAGGCCTGCTCGCCGAACTCGGCGATGGGCTGCTCTTTGACCACGTCACCAGACTGCGGTGCGTGGATCATCGTGGTCGCGCTCGTGGCCATGGCCACGTGGTGGGGATCGGCCCCACCGAAGAACAGAAGGTCGCCCTTGGCGATGTCACCAGGGTTGACCTCGGTCATCACCGGATCGTTTTGCTGACTGGTGGTGTAGTGCGGCAGTTTCACGCGCATGCCGCTGGCCTGGGCGTAGGCGTACATCGTCAACCCGGAGCAGTCGAAGCCCACACGGTTGTAGTCGCCGAACGAGTCGGCCACCCCGCCGTCGGGCACGCCCTTGGTCGGGCCGTTCCAGTCGCCACCGCCCCAGGAGTACTGCAGGCCCAGGTGCTCGCGGGCGTACTCGACAGCATTGTCGGCGAACTCCTTCAGGTCGGCGGGCACCTCACCGTCTCCGCCGCCACCGGGGGCACAGTCGGAGGCGCTGGGTGAGATGTTGCCCTCTGACTCCAGGAGCACATCGGCGGTCTCCTCCCACTGCATGTACTTGCCCCGCAGATCCTCCCGGGGACGCTCCACGTTCGCGGCGATCTCGCCGGGGTGCTGGTCCGGGGAGGCAAGCTGCTCGGCGGTGTCGTAGAACCACGAGATGTGCTTGGTCCTATCCATCGCATCAGCCACCGGCATATTCATCGGCGTCTGGATCTGATAGATCCCCACACTGGTGGCATCACCAGGAGTGACGCCGTCATTCGGGTACGTCAGCGACTCCGGGACCGCCCTGCTGGCGAGCATGCGGTACCCGGACTCCGGCCCGGCGGCCATCAGAGCGGCCTTGATAACCGACTCTGGCGCACCGCGGTCTTTACCGACCTGGATAATCGCCCGGACGTTGTCGAGCTGGCGTTCATCGAACGTGTTCGGGTCGTTGGCAACGCCCAGCGAGACGTCCTGGCCCTCGTTGGTGTTACCTCCGGAGGTCGGCGCCGAGGGGCCCGCTGCCGGGGCCTCATCTGCCTCGTCATCGTCGTCGCTGGAGCGATCCGAGCTGCCACCGTCTGCCTGGATCTCCTCCAGCATCGGCTGCGGGTCCACCGGTGTACCACCGGAGAGTTTCAGACCGTTGTAGTACTCGAAGTGCAAGTGAGGTCCGGTGGAATAGCCTTCACTGCCGATGCCGGCGATGTGATCGCCGGCCTTGACCGTATCCCCGGCAGACACCAGAACGTTGTCAGCGGACATGTGCCCGTAGACCGTGGAGTGGTCCTCACCGTCGATCTTGTGGTCAATGACGATCCAGTTACCGAAACCCGAGGCCGGGCCCGCGGCGGCGACGACACCATCAGCGAAAGCGTAGATCTCCGTGCCGATCGGGCCGGCGTAGTCGACACCGTTGTGTGCCTCGCCCCAACGCTCACCGAAACCGGAGGTGAACTGTGCCGACGAGGCCACCGGGAAGGCCAGGCCGTCGCTGTTGACGATTCCCGATCCGCCAACGCCGCCCGACCCGTTCGGCGTACACGTCAGATCGTCATCGGAGTCACCGAGAATGACGACGATGAACGTTGACAGAGCCAGGAACAGGACGATGACGACGCCAGCGATTTTCTTCATCCCAGATCACCACCACAGTCCGGGCAGTCGACTGCAGCCTGCTCGGTGTTCTGGGCCTTGGCCAGCCGGGAGCTCAAGATCGCGTTCTGGGCGCGCAGGCGACGGATCTCGCCCCACGTCGGTGTCGGGGTACGGCCCTGTTCCTCGGCCCAGGTGCGCACCGTCGAGGGGGCAATGCTGAACTCTTCGGCGGCCATTCGTGCCGCAGACGTCAACCCACTTGATGCCTGGAAGTAGGCGACGAACGCATCGACGGCCTTGATCCGGAACTCATCAGAGTACGAGGAGGTGGTCACAGGTCACCGCCCTCGTGCAGGGCATCGAGACCGGCTGACACCAGCTCTCCCTCGGTGGAGGCTGCAGAGCGCATGCGCTGTTCCTCCCACTGCTCCTGGAAGCGGGAGTTGGTGTCGTGCAGTTTCAGGGTCTTCTCCAGCGAGACCACGACCGTGACGATCGGCACGCCGGGGCTGTTGGACTTCGAGGACTTGATCATGAAGCAGCCACGACCCGGCGGGATCGCCGGCTGGGAGTCACGCACACGCGGCAACGGCACACCTTCACTCCAGGACACGATCTCGTCCTTCTCTCGCTCGCTGAACGGCAGCTTTCCGCTGAGCAGTTCCAGTTCCTCGGCCGGCAGCCCGCCACAGATCACCGCGCCGGCCCGGTCAATGAAGCCCATCGCCCGGTTGCGATCCTCAATCGTCGGCAGGGTCTCCAGGTCCTTCGAGCCGTGCGTGATCAGGTAGACCGCCATGCCCAGGGTTCGCAGAAGCCTCAGCAGCGCGTCGACGTGACGGGTCAGATCGGGTGCACCACCCAGGGTGCCCCACAGCTCGTCGAGGGTGACGGCGTAGAGCTTCTGCCTACGCAGCCCCACATCGGCCAAAAACTGTGCCGCGGTGACCGCTCCCATCGCCGAGGACCAGCAGGCCATCATCACCGCAGACTTCACGGTGGAGTCGTTGTCGTCGATCGCCGAGACGTCGATGACCACCGCCGGGTGGTCCACATCGATCGGATCAGAGGTCTGGCCGGTGAAGATCTCGCCAGTCACGCCGTTCATCAGTGCGTACAGACTGCGCAGCAAAGGCCGCATCGTCTGTCGGTACTCTTCGGCGTCGGCAGACACGGTGATCTTGCGCAACAGATCAGAGCCGGTCTCCAGGTGGTTGATCAAATCGGTCAGCTCCGGCGGGGTCACCCACGCGGCCTCATCCTCGTAGAGTTCCGACAGGGCAGCGGCCACCGCCGCGGACTCGAAGTCGTCCATACGGGCCTGTCGGCCGACCGACACGATCGTTTCGACCATGCGGCGCTGCGCGGCGGCGACCTCCTTCTTCGCCCGGCGGATCGTGGCTGTGATCTTCGCAGGGTTGCCCGTGCCGGTGGCCAGGGCTTGTTCCAGCTCAGGGATGATTCGACCCATGGCCCCAGGGTCAAGGGGGTTGAGGGTTCCCAACCCGTGGCCCAGGCGGATGACCTGACCACCCACGGCCTCGACCAGAGCGGAGTACTCGTTCTTCTGGTCGTTGGGGATGATCGGCACGTGGCCCTGGGCGATATGTCCGAGCAGCGTGTCACGGATCAGGGTGGATTTGCCCAGCCCCGGCACGGACATGATGAACGCCGAGGGGGTGGACAGCAGGCCTTGACCGAGCCAGGACAGCGCGTCGAAGCCGACGTCTTTACCGTCGAGCAGGGACCGGCCGATCGGCGGGCCGATCATCGGCGCCGGGGATCCGGTGGAGTTCGGATTCCACCCGGCGGCGTAGTTGGTGGCCATCAGGTACTCGGCGGGCTCGGCCATGGTCCGAGCCAGGCCCGAGGAGCGGCCGTTGCCGGCCACCGAGGGGTAGCCCTTGGCCCCCGGGGCCTCGAAGGACGCCTCACCGACGACCGGGGCGATGCCCTGGTCGACCAGCCAGCGTTCCTTGATACGGCTGACGGTGTCCGGGTTGTTCTTCTGCCAGCGGGCCAGACGGCGTGCGGTGGGACTCAGCGGCAGAGGGTGCTTTCGGCGCCCATGCAGCAGGTCGGCGTAGAACTCGGCGTAGAACTCATCGTCGGTAACGTCCCCGTCGTCGGTGACGCGGGGCTCGCGGCTCATCGTAATAGTCATCGCAGCAGGTCCTTGTTGATCATGAGGTTCTGGAATCCGGTGGGGCCGAGCGCGAGTGAGGCGGCCAGCAGCAGTGACTGTCGGCAGTACCCGCGGCGGGTGTGCAGTCGTGTCGCCGGGTGCAGGGCCTGTAGGAAGGCCTTATCGCTGCCCTCGCCGCCGGTGACCGTCACGGTGGCCCACATCCGGCCCGGGTCACTCAGGTCAAGCTCTTCGAGCAGCTCCGGGTGGGCGTACGGGCGCATCCAGCGGGTACGGGTGACTTGTGCCGGCAGGTCCCAGGTAGCGATCAGCCCATCCAAGTCCTCGGCGACACCCGGCACCGAGGTTGAGACGGTGAACACCGAGAAGCTGGTGGAGTCGACTTCGACGTGGTGGTTGGTCTCCTGCCAGGCCAGCTGGGTGATGTCGTCGAGGGTTTGCAGGCGGTGTTCCCCGCCGGCGGCGAGGATCGTCGCACTGCGGTCAGTCAGGTCGGCCTCATTGACCGGGGTGGCGTCCAGGCCGACGTCACTGGCGGTGTCGTAGATCCGCGGACCGTTGATGGTCAGCCAGGTGGCTAGCTCGGTGAGGTCTTTGCGCTCGGCCTTGCCGGCGGCGCGGAACACCGCCCCAAGCAGCGGGCGGGCGTCGGGGTTCGTCGAGTCGGCGGCGAAGGTGACCAACATGCGCTCGGTCTCGGCGACCCGCGCGTTCCACCGGTTGACGGTGGCCTCGTCGAGCAGGACCTCGTCGGCGACCGCGCTGGAGATGCTGATCTGTCGGCGGGCGACGTCGGTGAGCATCACCTGCTCGAAACCGCGGGCGTCGATGCGGGTGTCGACGTTGAGACCCCGCAGTGCGGTGGGTCTGGTGTCCTCGACTTTTCTTCTCAGGGCGGCGATCAGGGAAGTCATGGTCTCGTTCTCCTCGTCAGTGCGTGTGGGGTGGGGTCAGCGGCCAGATCGAAGGCCGGTCTTGCCGAACGGAAGCGCACCCAACCCGCAGCTGAACACGAAGGCCGCGTCGGTCATCCGGTCCATCGGGGTGAGTTTGATGCTGCACTGGGCAGCCATCGCCTTGATGTCTGCGGTGATCGCCCGACGGTCCTCGTCAGGCATGGCGGTGGCCGAGACGTACAGGCTGCGGCGGCCGTACTGGGCACCTCGGGCCAACGCCTGGCGGGCGGCCTCGGTGGCCTCCAGGCGCAGTTGCGCATCAGCGCTCTTGATGCCCTTACCGTTGTTGACGCCGACCATGGCGTCCTTGTGCTCGGCATCGACCAGGTTCTGTGCCTCACCAGGGGCGTAGGGCCGAAACACCAGGGCGACCTTCTTGCGCAGCACTCGATCGTGCGGGCGCAGCAGCGGGGCGAGGTGGTTCTGCTCGAACGTGGCCTTGGGCCCCTCGCGCATCTCCCAGGTCCTCGAGTACGCCCCGTCGTGGAAGTACCACTGCTGCAGGGCTGCGGCCGTCGACGGGCCGGCGTCCCGCCAGGCCATACCGTGGCCGTGGTGCTGGACGCGCAGCTGCTCGAAGTCGGCTTCGGAGCCGGGGGTGAAGTAGGAGTGCGCCGTGGCGGAGATCTCGTCACTGGTCATGGGGCGGGCATCAATGCCGGCCCAGGCCAGGGGGCGGTAGAACTCAGGCACCTGGTAGCTCAGCTGCTCGGCGAAGCTGTAGTCCTGGCGATGCGACATCGGCACCTTCACGGTGAAGGCCGCGTGGAAGTCGAGCTCCTGGACCCCCTGGTGCAGCACCGCGGCCTTCTCGTACATGATGTCCCTGGCCGGGGCCGGGGCGTCCTTGTCGATGATCGTGTCGACCTCGCGGGCGACGAGCATGCCGGTGGCCGGGCGGGTGTCGACGACCGAGACGACGGATTCGAGTTCGGTGTTCTGCGACCACAATGCCTCGCAGCGTCCCCACTGGGCGATACGCATGTCCTGCTCTTCGACGCTGCGCAGCACATCGCCGGTGAGCTGACCGGTGAGCAGCACGGTCGCCGTCTTGTCCAACGGGTTGACGATGATGCCGTAGGTTCGCCCGACCGCGTCGGTGGTCTCGATCATCTCGGTGGCCGACAACGCCCCGGGCAGGCGGTACTGCCCGCCGGGGATCTTCGAATCCGGGCCGGACAGAAAAGTGTCTTCCCCGGTGCTGGAGCGCCAGCGGGATTCCACCCGGATGCGGGTGCGCTCAGGGAGGCTACGGCCACCAGGTTTGAAGTGCACCAGGGCTGCCACCCCCGCGGTGATCACCAGGGTGAGCACAGCGAACTTGATCTGGCCGAGGAACATCGACGGCAGAAACAGCACCAGCCCAGAGCCCAGCACGATTGCCGTGCGGGCGGGAAGGCGGCCGATGAAGTTGCGCTCGGATTTACGCCCCAGCGTGTAGGTCTGTGCTTCCTTGGTGGCGGTAGCCATAATCTATCCCCTTTTCGCTCAGCGCTGCGGGTGGGTGGGAGCCCCGACCGCCTGGTCGAGAACTCCCTGGGTGTTGGACAGGGTCTGTGCGGCGGTGCCGCCGGCGTTGCTCAGGATGCGCGCGGCCGTCGCCGACCCGGACCCGGCAGGCCGGGCGCCACCGGTCGAGGGGCCAGCGGCACCGTTTCCGCCGTACTTGGGGTTTGCCCCACTCCCTGGTGTGGGACTGCCCGCGCCTCCCGTCCCACCCGTCGATGGGCTGGATCCGGTGGGGCCATTACCACCGGTGGGCCCGCCCGGGCCGCCGGTGGAAGGATTACTACCGGTAGGGCCCTCGCCGCCGGTGCTGGTCACCCCGGGAGACGTGGTCTGCGCGTTGACCGCGCCTGTCGCACCATCGGGACTGGAGCTCGCTGCACTGTTGCTGGCCGAACCCATCGCCGAGGACGCCGCACCGGCACCGGCCATAGCAAGACCCGCGCCGCCGGCGGCGCCGCCGAGAATCGCACCAGTAGCTCCCATCAGCGCCCCTCCGAGGGCACCACCACCACCGCCGGCCTGCCCGCGCAGGGCGGGCAGGATCAGTGCGAAGATGCCCGGGCCCACCAACCCCATTGATCCGAAGATCATGATGCTGATCACCTTGTTTTCTTCCGTGCCGTCGAGGTTCAGTGCCACCCACACCCCCGAGGAGTAGACCAGGGCAGCGACCGGGGTGAGCAGGATGAAGCTCAAGGTGACGCCGAAGGCGTTGTCAGCGGCGGACTTTCCGGAGTTACCGATGGCCCAGGCGGCGAAGATCGGTAGCAGGCCGATCAGTACCGGCAGGGCGATGACTCGGATGATCATCATCAAACACATCGCCGCCGAACCCAGGGCGGAGAGTCCCACCAGCAGGAAGATCACCAGGGGGTGTAGCTCCTCGCCGATGGTCGCCGCGTCGGTGAGCTTGGTGAAGTCGCCGTTCTCGGTGACGTAGGTGTTGATCCAGTGATTGGCCAGCGAGTCGAACGCCGCGAGGGAGGGCACGGCCAACAACGGCACGAGGATGCCCAGGAAAAGGTACTTTCCGTAGCCTTTCGCAGCCCCCGTGAGGGATTCGGAGGAGCCTTCGTTGCGCGACGCCATGATTTTCATGAAGCCGATCAGCATGCTCAGGGCCAGGCCGACGATTGCGGCCTGCCACACGATGTTGTTGATGCCGTCGGCACGCAGCTGCAGGCTGTCTGCGTCGAGCTTGAACTTGGTCCACAGGCTCATCGTGAAGCCGATGACTGCGGGGTTGCCGTCTTTGATGTTGCGGACGAACTCGACGAACGCGCCGTCCTTCCACTCGACGACATCCTCGACGTCATTGGCGACCCCGACGGCGTCGCCGACTGGACCGAGCACACCGGTGGGGGCCATGCACTGAACACCGTTGATCACAGTTCCCACAGCGCCGGAGACCGTGTCGCCGAAGCCATCAGCGTCTTGCGCGCGTTCCCAGTCGCCGGCGGCCTCGACGCACTGGCCATCATTGACCTCAGGTTGCGCGGACGCCGGGGCCCCGGTCACACCGGCGAGAATCAGGGCCACCAGGGTGACCAGCAACAGCCGGGTAAAGGTTTTCGTCGTGGTTACCATGTCTGTGCCCCCTCGGGAAGCGTGTCGAACGTCTCCGCGGAAACAGCTCCACTGACCTTCCACTGCCCGTCAATCCAGCGCAGCTCGAACTGTGCGGCCTGGACCCGTCCCGAGGAGGGTGAGGTGTTGTAGATGATCACGCTGGCGTAGTCGCCGTCGAAGGCGTTGATCGCGTAGTGCCCCGGCGAATTGCCGTGCACGGTGACCTCGGTGCCACGCTGCTCGACGGCTTTGCGGGACTGCTCCCTGGCGGCGTCGAGCTGATCGTCGGCAGCGCCGAGGATGATCTTCTCGGTGTACTCCCCCATCGTCGGGGGCATCGAGCTCTGCGTGTAGTACGCCGCGGTGGCCAGTGCTGCCCCGGCGGCGGACTTGGTGTAGCCGATCGGCACTGTCCCGTCGAAGCCGGTGGGCCCGTCGGTCTCGGAGAACGGGATTGGCCAGCCGCCGGAGAACTCCGTCGCCTGGAAGACAATGCCCTCCGGGCGCGCGTCCTCGGCGGCCTCCAGGGAGCTGTAGGTGCGGGTATCGGTGGACAGGATCTGTCCCTTCGGGTCCTCGGCGAGATAGCCCATCCGGCCGAAGGCGTCGGCTTGCTTGTCCTTCCAGGAGAACTTGCCGGCCGGGCCGGCAGAATCACTGCTCTGTGACTGCTCGGTGTCGTCGGCGGTCTCGTCACCGCCCTGCCGACTGCCGATCACGGCGACGACGACCAGGATCACGGCGACCACAACCACGATGATCCCGCCGATCATCAGGGACTTGCGCTTAGTGCTGCTACTCATGACTACTACTTCCTGCTCTCATCCGGCCCGAAGGTGGTGAAGGCGTCCAGGTTCTCGATTTCGGTGGCGTCGACGGCGTTCTGCTGGGTGGGAAGCACCAGTCGCCAGTCGCCGCCCTGCCAGGCCAGCTGGGTCGGCTGGGCGGTCAGCGTGCCGTCGGGCCATTCGACGGCCAGCAGGAGCTGGGCACGCTCGTCGGAGTAGTCGGTGAACGTGAACCCGGCGAACGTGGCGGGGTTGTTCTCCTGACCGGACACCGTCTGCAGGGCCCTGGCCTGGTCCCACTGCTGTTTTCCGGGGCCTTCTGCGAGGATCGTGCGAGACATCTCGGGATAGTCCTTGTCACCGGTGGTGGCCAGCATGACCTGTCCCGACATCGCAGCGATCACTGCGCACTGGGGGGTCTGGTCGTAGCCGTGGGGCACAGGATCGGTTTTTTCCGGACACTGGCCAGCGGTCCCCCGCGGATACGGCACACCGGCAGAGGTCGTCCAGGTCGCTTCTGGCGCGGAGGTCAGATCGGGCTCGTCGTTGGTGGCTGCAGTGTCATCGTCGCTGCCGCAGCTGGACAGCGCCACAGCGCCGGCGAGGGTTGTGGCGGTGAGCAGGGTGCGAAGTGTGCGGCTCATGGTCTCGGTGGTCCTTTCCGTCGGGGATGGTGGGGCTCTTTAGCGTGCGATGTAGACGAAGCCAGCCAGCGCACCGATCACGGATACTCCGACGGTGCACAGCAGCACGGTCAGCAGACGGTCGGTGATCTGGTGGGGTGAGCGTCCTTCGTCGCGGGCGGTGGCGATCTCTTTGGCCATCAGCAGCAGCACCACGACGCCGAAGAAGAAGGCGAAACCCATCGCCACTGACACCCACAGGGACAGCTGTGCCAGCACATCGACGGTGAGGTCCTGCTTCTCCTCGGGTGGGCCTTGTTGGGCGAGTAGCGCGATGGGGTGCACGGTGAGGTTCTCCATGGGTGATCTAGTGGCCAGATGACTGCAGGGTTGAGGGGGCTTAGGACGCCAGCCACTGCACGGCGCCGACGACCACGGAGGCCATCACCGCTCCGCCGCCCCACCACAGCAGGCGGGAGGCGACCTGATCGGAGCGTCCGTCCTGGCGGGCGAAGGCGATTCCGGCGCCGATCATCAGGCCACCGATGACGATGACGATGAAGCAGATGGCCATGACCACGCCGGTGACGTCCTGGAGCTTGGTGCCCATGAAGTCGGGGATCCAGGCATTGATTCCGTCGAGGAAGCTGGTGTCGGTGTTCTGAGCGAGGTAGGTGGTTCGAGACATGATCTCGGGAGTTCCTTTCGAGAAACGGGGGAAATGCGGAGGTGGGTAGTCAGGGGTTAGGACAGTGACTCGTAGAGGTCCACGGCACTGCGGCAGATGTTCAGTGCGACATCAGCCACGCTCGGCGGGACGTCGGTGAGCGGGTCGACCTTCCGCTTCTTTCGCGGGGTTTCCCCGGGGTCTGGTGTCCAGACCGGCTGAGCGTCGGTGGCCACGGTGCGCCATGCCTCGATGTAGGGGATCTCCCAGACCTCTGAGACGTTGTCGGCGACCCCGGCCAGGCGCTGGGCGACCGGTTTGGGGGTCTTGCCTCCGGTGGTGTTCACCACGATCAGACCGACCAGGGCGCAGCCGCCGGCACGCCCGGCCTGCAGCTGGCGGATGATCCTGTGCGCGGCGTCGAGTCCGGGACGGTGCAAGGCGGTGACCACCGCGACCATGTTGGGGTCGTCTTCGGCGGGGAACACGTCGGTCTCGCGCATCGGGGCCATGCTGTGGGCCAGGGTGGTTGTCCCGGCGCCACCGTGTGCGCCGAGCAGGTACACCGCGGGTTCTTGTTCCCCGTCGGTGAGCACGGAGCTGGTGGCTACCGGGACACTTCCGGTGGAGCGGTGGTTGATTTTCGTCGACGGGACCTCGGGTAGTACTCGTGGCCCGTCGTAGGCTTCTGCGGTATTCACCGTGTCGTCTCCTTCCACTTACTTGGCCAGCTCGGCCAGGGTGGTCTTGGCGTGATCGGCCAGCTCGTCGTTGAAGTCGACCTCGGCCAGCACGCTGGTCCCCACGTCGACGAGATCCGAGATGCCACTGGTGTCCATCGGCGTATCGGAGTCGGCGGTGAGGTCTGAGGCGATGGCCTGGACCCAGTCGGTGGTTGCCTGTGCGGCACTACGACCGTCGGGCAGCATCGCCCGTTCGGCGTAGGCGATGTGCTCGGTCAGCGACATCCAGCTCGACAGGTTGACTGCCAGCTTGACCTCGTCAGCGACAGGGATGTCGTTGTCGTCGAGCAGGTCGAGCACGTCACGGGCGTAGCCCGAGGCACTGGCCGGTTCGAGAAGGGTCATGCCGGACTCGGTCAGCTTCGCCGCGGCGATCGCCCCGGCGGCCTGCGGGCCACCGGAGATCCCGGCCATACCGATCTGAGCGATGTTTTCCGGGGTCAGGGTGCGCTTGGCAACGGTGATGCCCGCGCCCAGGGCCATGCCGCCGAGACCGGCGGCGACGGGGACGACCTTGTCGACGGTGTCGTTGATCATCCCGGCGGCCCCGGGCATGCCCGGGACCTCAGGCACATCAGGCATCGGCCCGGGGCCAGGGACACTGCCCACACCCGGAATTTTCACATCCGCCGGCCCGTCAGCCGACCCGTTGTCTGGAGTCTCTGCCGGCTCGCTGGTCTTACTCGGTGTGCTCGCCGCCGACGGCTCAGTGGACTCAGAAGTGGTCTCGCTAGCGGTGCTGGTGGCAGAGCTCGTCTCAGAACTCGGCTCAGCGCTTGACGTCGAGGACGCGTCATCACCTGTGCCCGGCTGCACGCCGGCGGACTCGCTGGGGTCGGTGGTTTCCGCCGCCTCAGCGGATTCGCTGGCCTCGCTGCTGCCGGAGTCCCCGGTGGCGTCGGTCTCTTCGTCCGTTGCGGAGCTGGTCGTTGAGCTGGTGGTGGATGAGTCGGCATCCTCGGCCAGCTCAGGGTCCTTCTGCGCGGCCACGCGCTCGGTGAGTACCGGGGTTTCTGCAGCATCCTCGGCGGTGGTGCTGAACCCGTCGTCGCCGAAGTCGAAGTCGGCGACCTCGGAGATGTCTCCGACCTTCACGGCTCGGTCGAGCACATCGCCCACACCGCGCAGAGTCTTGACCGGATCAGCCAGTGACATCCTCTCCAGGATCGTGACGATGTCGTTGGTCAACTCGCTGTCTGCAGGCAGTCCGCAGACGTAGTCGCCCATCAGGCACCAGCTCACCGTGCGGTCCTGCAGCTCCCCGAAGCCGTCGATGCCGGTCTTGTCGGTCGACAGGCCGCGCGCATCCGGGGTGGTCATCTCCTCCAGGCCGCTGACAACCTGGGAGACACTGTCACCCTCAGCTCCGGGGACCGGTCCCGGGCTGCTGTCCCCACCGGGCTGCAGTGGGGTACCACCGTCGCGGGTCGGGTCGGCGAACAGTGCCACTCCGGCCACGCTGTCGGGCTCCAGGTAGCTCTGACCGGCGCCGGAACGGCGTGCCACAGCACTCATGACCTCGGCACCCTGTGAGTAGCCGATGAGGAAGATCTCGGTATCCGGGCACCGCAGGGCGATCTTGCCGGCCAGGTCTTCGGTCATCTCCACGCCCGTGGCGACGGAGTCTTCGTAGCTGGTGGCGTCCCCGGCGTTCTTCGACATGCCGGGCATGGCCACTCCCCCGGCCGTACTCGGGTAGGTGACGTACGTGCGGCTGACCCGCTGGACAACCTCATCGCCCGAGGTCGACGACTCTGCCGATGAATGAGCTGACGCCCCGGAGGACGAGCTCGCCTGGGCGCTGCCCACTGCGTCCGGGAGCTCCAGCAGCTTCGACAGTCCTGCACCCAGATCCGGGACCTGGCCATCGTTGGAGCCGTTGAGGATCGGCTTGGCGACCTCGTTGGACAAGAACCCGTGGCTATCGGTGTTCGGGTCGGCCCAACGGGCCGTCTCCGAGGTCCCCGGTGCCAGCAGCATGTGCACCGCCGGGCAACTCGTCGACTCGTTAGCGTCATCCTGCGCTGCCGCGGGGGGAATGGTGGCCACGGTGAGTCCGGTGGCCACCGCCACCAGGCCAGCAATGACCTGCCTGGAGGGCTGTTTCGTTGTGCGCATCATCATGCTCTGGTGCCTCTCGTGGAGTCCTGGGTGATGTCTTTGAGGAACCACCGGCCGTCGACGTCGACCCCGGTGGCTTTCTGGTAGTAATCGGTGGTTTCACCATCAGCCGTGGTGACGGTGAGGTGTCCGCGGACCTGCTTTCCGGAGACCTTGTCCATCTCCAGGCAGAAGGTCGCGCCCTTGTCGACCTCATCGAAGACAGCCGGCCAGTCCTGATCTCGCATGGAGGAATCCCCACTCAAGACCGCTTCGATCCCCTCAGCGTTGTGGGCGTACAACTCGCTGTTGTAGGTCACCCAGGCACCGCGGATATCGCGCTGGTTGGCTCGCATCACCGGCAGCTCGGAGTCCTCGACCGTGCTGCACGTTCCACCGATCGACTTCTCGTTGTCGGCCGGGCCGGCATTGTCAGCGTCGGGCAGCAGGTTTCGGTGATCAGTCGGGCTCGGCGCCGGAGCAACACTGCTCTGGCCGGTGTCACGTGCGGTGACCGCCTCGGTGCCTGACATCGCCCGCACACCGAACACTCCGGCCACACCCAACGCCAGGACCATCACCCCGATCGCCGTGGCGCCACCACGCCACCCAGACAACAGGCCGCTACGGGCCGTGTCGAGGATTGCCGATGGGCGAGGCTTCTTAGACTTTTTCGGCTTGTCCGCCGTCACCCGCTTTGCCGGTACCGCGGCGGTATCGTCGTCCTCAACAGCGTCCTGGTGATCGACAGGCTCAGTGGCGTAGGTGCTTTTGTCGAGGTAGGCGGGAACCTTACGGTCCCTCTTGCGCGACGGAAGCCGGATCGGTTCGTCACCGGCGCCATCCTTGCCACCGTCATCAGCAGTGTCGTCGACGTCGACGGTGTCGTCGGTGTCCGTCGCGGCGGTGTCGATGTCGCTTTTTTCCGGCGACGAGCCGCCGATGCCCTGCTTCGCTAGATCATCAATCCAGCCCATTACGTTCCCCTTTTCTCTGCAGGTGGATGCTGCGGTAGACCACAGTCACCCGGGATGATCTGGGGGTGGTCCACACCACAGGCGATTTCTCTGCGCGATCCACCGGCACCCCTCACGGAACTGGTGAACTGCACTGCGGCGACTGTCCTCTCCCAGACAGCTCGCCGGAGCTGCGCACGATCGTCTCGACGACGACGGACAACCGAACCACCGGGACCATCACACCCAGCAGCACAGCGATCACGTGGATCCACTGGAAAGGTCGAAAGCAGTGTGTCGTGTCGTACGTCGGTGTGGGCCACCGCCAGATCACCCCGGTGCCAGGCACGCTCGTCCACCCGCACACAGGTGGTGCAGGTAGTACGCGGCGTACCTCCGGTGATCATGGTGTCCCCTTTGCTCCGTGCCGCTTAGGCGTCCTGCTCAGCAGGAACACCCCAGGAGGCTGATGCTCCAGCGGTAGTGTCACCGGTGGTGACCGTGCCGTGGTCCGGGACGACCTCGGCGACCGGGGCGGCGAGCTCAGCGAGCTGATCGCCGGCCGTGGTCGCGGTTTCGACGACCTGGCCGATGGTCGGGTCGAGGGTGACCTCGGTCAGTGCGGCATCACCAACACCGACCTCAACGGCTGCTGGGGTGATCTGCCCGACGGTGAGAGTGGGTGCGGTGACGGTGTAGTCCCCGAGGATGGCTTCGGCGTTGAAGCTGGTCTGGTTGGCGACGGTCTCATTCGAGATCGTGACGGTGTCATCGCCGCGGTAGGCGTCTACCGACCAGGCCGACAGCACCTCCGGCTGTGCCGGTGCAGCCGGGGCAACCGGAGCGACCGGAGCCTCAGCGACCACGGGCTCAGCCGGTACAGGCTCAGCGGGGGCGCTCTGAGCGGCAGGAACGTCCGCCTGGGCATCCTGCACCGGTGCTGCGGGGGCCGGATCAGCCGCCGGGGCCTCGGCCGCGGCGGTGGGCTGATCAACCGGAGCTGAGGGCTGCTGCGCTGCGACAGGAGTGGGGTCCTGCTGAACAGGTGCAGCGGGCTCCACGGGCGTGGTCGGGGATTCAGGCTGGGTGACGGGCTGCTGCGGGGTGGTGTCCCCCTGGTCAGCGGTGTCGGGGGTCTCCGCAGGCTGAGCATCAGTCGTTCCCGGCTGGGAGGGGGTCTGCCCTGCAGGCGTGTCATCAGCCGGCGGCGTCTGCGCATCACTGGTACCCGGCTGGACATCATCCTCGGGCTGCGTGGCATCCGTGGTTCCCGGCTGCGCGGCATCCTCTGCCGCCGGGGCCTGGGCATCACTGGTGCCTGGCTGAGCATCATCAGCATACGCGACACCTGTCCCGACCAGGACACCGGTTGACAGGCCGAACGCCACCGCAGTCTTGCCCAGACGCGAACCTACTACTTGTCTCTTCACTGTTTTCTCCGTCGCAAGGTTGCCAATAAGGTCAGTGTTTAGCTTAAACTGTAAGCAACGCCATTACAACCGCTGGGAGCAAACCCGCGTGTCAAGGTGGTGCACCGAATCAGAAACAGAGGAAGTAGAGTCATGAGTCGAACAGCATCGCCCACCCCCTCCAGAAGGACACGCATGGCGCTCGGCCGCATGGAGGCGTTCGACAAGGACGTCTTCCTCGACCTCTTTGAACAGTCAGGCAAGACGCAGGCACAACTTGCCGTCGACTGTCAGGTCGGCCGTGCCGTCGTCAGCAACTGGGTGGCGGGACGGAACAAGCCGGCCCCCCAGGCCGCCCCGCTCTTAGCTGAAGCGTTGGGAACCACCGTCCTCATCCTGTCGAACCGCACTCCCGAAGATGCCGACCTCGTAGACCGGAGGATCAGTAAAGGTTTCAATGCTGCGAGTGCGGCACGCGAAGCAGGCATAACTTCTCAGCAGATCTACGAACTGGAACAGGCAGTATCCATGCCCATCATGGAGCAGCTCGACGCCCTGGCTCCCGTCTACGACCTCACTACCGATGAAATCCACCGAGCGTGGATCAACCGCCGCGTTCGTCTTTTCCCCGGTTCACTACGCCACCTCGACGACACGACACGCGAGGCACTAAAGCCGTGGTCACATGAAGAACCAGAATGGGCAACCCCCCAGTAGCAGAACAAGGCATGCTGGTTGTGTGAGATCACAGAGTGGACAACGCACCGACCGCACACACGACTGGCAAACCGAGAACGTGGCCCTGATAGGTGCCTCCGGAGGAATCGGACAACACCTCCGCCAGCAACTCATTGACCAGGGGGCCACTGTCCACGCCCTGGACATCACCACCGGTTTCGATGCCACGGATCCCCACACTGTCCACTCCTGGTTCAGTGGCCATCCCGAGATCTCAACAGTCATCTACGCCGCTGGAGTCGCCGACTCTGCGCCCCTCCTAGGCGACCAGGGAGCAAACCAGCTCACAACGTTATTCTCGGAAAACGTCCTAGGACCAGCGATCGTCGCGCACGCTGCCGCATCGTCGCTGCGTGCACACGCTGGGCGGTTCGTCCTCCTCAACTCAGCCTTCTCGCAGATCACAGCACCCGGATACGGAGCGTACAGCTCCAGCAAGGCAGCACTATGGATGCTAGCCGAAGCTCTGCGACCTGAACTTTCCCCAGCAACGGTCACTGACTGCGTTCTCGGAGGTGTCAAAACACCAATCTTCCACCGCTCAGCCGAGCGTAGTGGGCGACGCGAGGCCCACATCGTCGCAGACAAGTTCCAGCGCCGCGTCGCACGCCAACAACCAGACATCGCAGCTGCCAGGATCATCACGGCGGCGGCAGGGAGAAAGAATCGCACCTGCACCAGCGGGGATGCACGACTAGTTATACTAGCTAACAAGCTTTTTCCCAGGACAACCCAGCAAATCGTCACCGCCGTGGTGGGACCTTACCCAACGGCACAGGAAGGACAGCCGTGAGCCGAAGTGCGCAGCCCGACTGGATTCTCATCGAGCAGTTCGGCCATACGTCTGAACCCACGGTCATTGCAGTAGGTCAGACAGCGAAGACGTTCGTCCCGCTGGAACGAGTGATCAAGTCCAAGAGTCATCGCACAGTGATCCTCACCGCCCTGGAGAGCCTGCAGCACGAGGACAGCCCTAGCCGTAAAGACTTCGTCCAGTCCGGAACCCGGTACATCCTAGAGCCACGTACTGATCTCAGCGGATGGACCCCCGCGGTGTTGGTTCACTACGGTCCCGAGGACGGTGAACCACCGATCGATCCGCCGGCATGCGGGGCGTGGCATTTCAATGTCACCGAGGGGACAGCTCACGGCAGTGTGGATCTACTGGACATGTATCAGACTCCCGAAGAGCAGCGACAAAACGGTAGACCCCTGCATGAGGCGTTTCTCCGACTCGTCGGCCACGATCATGAAGCTCTGCAGAAACTGGTGGAAAAGAAGCCTGGTGTCACCCACCAGGCCTTCGAGACGGTGGAGACAGATGCCACTGAGACCCTGGAGAGCGGTCGATGGATCGCCCATTACTCCTGCCGCTTCGTCAAGCACGACGACACCGGAGAGGTCATCCTGCACGGAGTCACCCGGCAGTGCGGACCATGGACGCCCGGAACACAGGCGCCTGATCCCCAAACGCTCACCACACAGGTGTCTACACAGGTTCCCATTCCAGGGTTGTATCGCCTCATCATCGACCCAGAGGGCGGGACCATCCTGCGCACCTACGGCGAAACGCCACCAACCGTTCCGTCGGGAGCCTCGAAGCTGCGTGACCTGCTGGTCAGCGATCCCACCACTGACCATGCACTGGACCACATCAAAGCCGTCGCCAAGAGTGGGCTCCCCCTCGCCGAGGTCACAACGACAGGGCGCACCGGCGACGAGGCCCGGGTACGCATTGACCCCATCAAGGTCGGCGAGAAAACTGCCGCCTTGGTGACGTACTGGTTCGGCGATGCGCTGCACTAGCCACATCACATCTGGTATGTTCATTACCGATATAGGTTCTGTCTGAGACCGCCAGTGACACCTCGCTGGTTCGCTCACCGCAGATTCGGCGTCGCTTGCCCTGGAAATGGCCAGGGAACTAGGGCACGACCGGGACCGACGAAATATGCGCCACAGTCGACCCATGCCGAAAGCTGCTATGCCTACTCTCCCCCGTAACCGCTCCATCGCTTCTCCCCTGCACTACGTTTCCCTCGCGGCGGACACGCCGATCCATAGTTGCAGTACCGGAGTCACCGTCTACCCCAATGCAGGGGTGGCTTTCGTCGAGAGCGAACCCGCCACACTCGAGGACCTTGACCAGCTGCACACCATGCTCGTCTCTGCAGCGGCGGCCATCAATGCAGGTGCGACCATCACGCGCACCTGGCAAAGCCCCCTCGCTGAGGTCCATGTCACCGCTCAAGGCTACGCGGTGACCATCAACGGGTCACGACACTCTCCCAATGCGGTCGCACACTACGCCGACGAGATCGCCAGACTTCTCGATGCAGCACTTTACGCAACGTGACATCGTGTTAGACTTTTAGCTAAACACTCAGCGGGGCCGTTCTGTGTCGCATCTGCCACTACGGCTTCCTGTGTGGAATGATCGAGTATCGACACGTCTGTAATTACACGAGGAGGACTCCACCGACCCATCTGAGCTTGTTGGAGCCATCGCCCTGCTCACCACAAGACCTGGGCGCACGCGACAATTTCACAGTGATAGGGGTCCGAGCACATGCTCGTCGCCAGCTAGACCAAGGGCGACCACCACCTTGGCCACCTCCCCACCGACTCTCCCTGACCGGAGCGCGGACTGCGACTGACATCGCAACGAGGACGGTAGAGCCAAGATCCTGCTCCCCCACTCCCTGACCGGAGTGACGGCGAAATGCAGACCTGGTGCAGACAGAGAAAAACCCCGGGTGACTAGTCCGGGGCTTTTCGAGAAGTTCGGCGAGAACGACGGCAATCGTTCTGCTGGGGTCCCCCCTACAAGGGAGCGTCTATTGCTATTCGACGTCTCCCAGGATAGCTACACCCTCTTGCAGGACGCAAGTGGACACGAGTCTATCCTGGGTTTTTCTGTAGTCAGAGCAGGTCACGGCCCTGCTTCCGAGTCGACACAACCTCATATTTCAGCCACTGTCACCCCCGAAGTGACACCAGTGCCTACCGCTGTGCGCCGGCGCGGTCGGCTCACCCCACGCATCGCCCAGTCCTTGGTGAGCACCGCGCTGCGCATCCTGGACCCCTCCCCCACCAGCAATAGCCACCCGGTGAGCACCACGATCTCACCGGCCGGCGAAGTGTCCCCCGCGGGTGCGGCTGGCACACCCTCGGTGGTGGATCTGGAGACGGCGAACCACACCGCCGCCCACCTGGCGGCCACCGCCAACGCCGCGCGCATGGCCCTGCACGCCATCCACCAGCGCGGCCAGCTCGCCGCCTGGAACCACGTCCTGGAGCTTCCCGAGGACTTCGCTACCGCCCGCGACGAGCTAGAGCACTACGCCGACGCCCTGGCCGACCAGCTCACCGGTGCCCGCGACAGTCTCACCCCGGCCCTGGCAGAGCTCAACGGCGACCAGGCCGCCACAGGCTCCTGGTCACTACCTGTGCCCACTGACGCGCGCCGCGGGGTCTGGGCCGGCAGGCAACACTGGATCGCCACCGCCCTGGGCGTCTGCGACACCGCCCGCACCCGGCCTACCCGCCCACTGCAGTGCAGCCACCGAACAGCCGAAGCTCTTCTGCGCGCCCGCGCGGACTTCTTTACCGCCCACGGGCGGGGCTGCACCGCCTCAAACGACACGATCGTCTCGCGGGCCATCGAACGCCACGGTGCCACGATCACCCCGGCGACCGGGGCACGCTATCTACGCGCGATCACCCGCGAACTCGTCGATGCCGATGTGCTGATCATCCACGCGACCGGTCGGCACCTGCGAAGCATCGAGCGCCTCGCCGCGCGCACCCACCACGGACACCACCAGAAAACCGCCGGCAACGTCGTCGACGCCAACATCCCCGACCACTTCATGCCCCACCCCGAACACTCCACAGACGCCGCTGCCGTCTGCCCTGCCCCGGCCTACGCCCAAGGCCTCAGCGACCGCCTCGCCGCTCGCGACGCCCGCTACACCGCCACCTGGGCCGGGCAGAGAAGCGAGCTGGACACTATCGATACCCCTACTGCGACCTCTGTGGATAACCCCACCAACACCACCAGCGAGGCCACTGGCGAGGACACCTCAGTGAGCTGCGAGAACACGAAATCTTCCACCTACACCTGTGGTTACGGTTATCTCCTCCCTCTTGGAAGTAAGTGGGTTGCTCACCCGCGCGCGCTCGCGCGCGCGAACACCGAGACACCCTCCCCGACCAACAACCCGAACAACACCCACACCAAACAACCCGCCAGGACAACCCCGATCAGCGTGCGGGCCTGGCGCATCGCCGACGATCTGACCCGCTCTCACACCGGAAACGCCCTGGACAACGGGCCCTACACCCACCTCATCGGCACCACCACCGCCCAGATGCCCCTGACATCCCTGGCCCGGCTCATCGACACCCACACCCCGCACTGGGCAACCACCCGCGACGTACTGGCCGGCCTGGTCCACCAGGCCACCAGCACCTCCACTGGCTTCATCGCCTTGGGCCTGTCCACCCGCCCTGACAACGCCACCGGGTGGATGACCACCGTGTTGAGGTGCATCGACTGGGATGCCCACGACCACTTCCCCGCCTGGTCACGAGTCGCCGAAGCCTACCAACTCCACTGGTGCGGCACCCGCAGAAACTGGAGCCCCGTCGGATGACCTGACACACCGCTCTTCGCGACTAACCCGAAAACACCCTGACAGCAAGGACAATAGACACCATGGCCACGACGATGACCGCAACACAGCGCACCCACGCCGACAAGACCCTCGCCACACTCGAGAACACCCTGCTAAGCATCCTGGAGACCGGCGTGGCCTCTGCCGAGCGTGACCAGCTCACCGCCGAGCTCACCACCACCCGCGAGCACCGCCACGCCCTCACCGACGCGCTACCCGGACAGGCTCACCAGTGGACCAAAACCGCCACCGCACGGGCCAAAAAACTGCAGCGCAGACACGCAAAAGCACTCACCACCGCCCAGCGCCGTGCCCGCAGCTCCAGAAACACCACAACCCACCGCAATACCCACCGCGCCACCTCCACGGCACCCCACAATGCCGGTCACCACTCCCCCGCCCCGGCGCCCGGAGCTGACGCTACTCCACCGCTGGTGCTGCCCTACACTGACGAACACCGCCAGCTCGTCGACGAGACCCGTCGGCTGCTGCTGCGCCGCAAGGCACGGCTTAACCGCTCTGCCCGGGTCACCACGGGTGTGCTTCACACCGCGATCCTCACCGAACTGCGCCGAGTCGATGAAGACCTCCATGCTCTGCCGAGGATGAGCCACCGCAAGACCACTGCCTGTCACAACCACCACCAGCACGCCGAAGAACAGTGGAACCAACACGGGGCCGAAATCCTCGTTTGACCCCCGGCCCACGGAGTTCGCCTCAGGGCAAGGCGAACTCCACCTTCCCTGGAGATAGCTAGCTAACATAGCATCATGACAACTTGTCATCACGCTAGCTAGAGGACGTGCTGACTTGCCTTTATGTTATCCAGTTAGCGTGCAAGCTAGCTAACTTGTCGCCTACGTGTTAACATGATGACAAGCAAGCGAGGTGACAAGATAGCAAGCCAGCTCGTCCGCGCGCTACCAGGTCATCTAGCTAACATGCAATCAAGTCAACTAGGAGTCATCGCAGTGATTATCACGGTCACCAACACAAAAGGCGGGGTAGGGAAGACCACCTCAGCCATCTACCTCGCCGAGGCGTGCGTGCGAAAGGGCTACCATCCGCGTGTAATCGACATGGACCCCCAAGGATCAGCTACACGATGGTACGACTTCGCTGGCGAAAACAGCGAGCCTGCATGGACCGTCGAGAACCTCACCGAGTACCGGCTCAAGCAGATCAAGAACTCGGATCAACCCATCATCATTGACTGTCCACCGGGGGACCCGAGGATCATCGCCATTGCAATGGAGCTGGCAGACTTCATCGTCATCCCATGCAAGCCTTCTCCCGATGACTATGACAGAACCCAGATCACCTATGACATGGCCCCAGAAGGCAAAGCGGCGGTGTTGATCAACGATGCACGGCTCCGTACTCGAGCGCTGGACCAGATCATCGCTGACTTGGACGGACCGGCGGAGCGAGAGCCGTTCCAACGCTTCGACACGATCATCACCCACCGAGAGCATATTGTGCACGCCAACGGTACTGTCCCGGACAAGCTCAACGGCTTCGATGAGGTCCTGGACGAAATCGAGGAGGTAGCTTCCGATGAAGAACGCTAGAACCAACAGTTTCAGTCGCACCACTCAACGCAACACGGCCAAAGAAGAAGCCGCCCCCACAGTCGAGACGCTACTGCCCAAAGCGAAAGACGACCGCAAGCTTCTCGCCTTTCGGATCGAGGAGGAGAAGCGGAAAGCCTTGAAAGCGAAGGCTGCCCAGGAAGGCACCACAGTTCAGGAAGTCCTCTATGCCGCCGTGGACAGGTTTCTGAGTACGTAGAGACGAGGTGTTCGGTATGCACACCGATCAGTCCTCACCCGCCGAGCTCAGCACGCGTGGCTTGGCCGAGCAACCCTCAACCCGCACTTTGTTCCGCCCACGCCTGCGGAGATATGGAGCACCACCATGAAGTACATCGGAACCGTCATCGACACCTACGCCCGCAAGGACCGCGCCGAGACGCTGATCAGCGTCGAGGGCCTGGCACGGGCCCAGCAAATCGCGGTGATCTGGTCGATCCCGCGCAGCCCTGACGCGCTGGCTGATCTCGCCCTGGGCACGCGGATCATCTTCGCTGCCCACGAGGACACCCTCACTCAGCGCACCGACACCGACGAGACCACCGGGGCGACCTCCACGATCCTGGTGGCCGTCGGACTGTTCTACGACGTCATCGGCGACTCCCGCGATGCCGTCGAGATCTACCAGAGCATCGAGCCCAAACCCCTGCAGCTCGTCGGAACCGTCGTGGACATCGACCAGCGAGGTGGGAACCACTCGATCACCCTCACCATGCCGCGGCACGGTCAGCGCCAGCCGATCCAGACCCGCTGGCCGGCCAGCATGGCCGATACTGTCGACGGCGTCGCCGTCGGTGACGAGCTCCTGGTGCTCGCCGAGGAGCGATCGCTGAGCTGGACTGTGGACATCGACGATGCCGGCCGCCGCGCGATCGTCCCGGCCGTCACCGGCATCAAAGCACTGAAACCCATCGATGCGCGCGACCTCGAGGCTACTCCGGGTGTGGGGGAGTAGTTGAGTGGACGGTGGGTCGCAGTGCGCGAGACCGGAAAAGAAGGCTGCCGCGGTGGCCGCTCCGCTGGACCACCTTGCCCCTGGGGATGATTGGGCGGTATCGGGAAGCGGTGACGTCCACTACTGTGGACCGGGTAAATACCACGCACGTCATCACCCTTGGGGAAGAAGGGCACGCGACACCATGACCACAACCGCACAGCCCGTGCAGGGCACCTTGTTCGAGGCCGCTAGCCCGACCGACGAGACGGTTGGCTACCGCGGGACCACTGTCTGCCAGATCGCCGGTATCACCTACCGCCAGCTGGACTACTGGACGCGCACCAACCTGGTGACTGCCTCGATCGCCAGCGCCGCCGGCTCCGGGTCCCACCGTCTCTACTCGTTCCGGGACCTGTTGCTGATCAAGATGATCAAGGCCCTCATCGACGTCGGTATAAGTCTGCAGAACGTCCGTAAGGCCGTCGACCACCTCGCAGCGCGAGGGGTCGAGGACCTTGCGGGGTTGACCCTGATGTCCGACGGGGTCAGCGTCTACGAGTGCCGCAGCGCCGACGATGTCACCGATCTGCTCGCCGGCGGTCAGGGCGTGTTTGGCCTGGCGGTGCCCGGCTTGGTCAAGGACCTCTCGGCAACGATCACGGCGTTGGACGCGTCCAGCGCCGGCGGTGGGACACCGACCGACGAGCTCGCCGCTCGACGCGCGGCCAAGGCCAGCGCTTAAACAGCGATGTCCAGCCTGGTCAGCCCCCGTTCGCTGACCATGGAGAACACCTCGTCGTAGGACTCCTGCGCGCCGTGGACCTCCTGGCGCAGCCTGTCGATGTCAGTGGCCAGCTCGCCGCTGCCGGAACCGCTGTAGCCGAAGTTGACTCCGCCGAGTACGTTGCGGTGGGGAAGCAGTGTCATACTGCCGTCTGCGAAGCGCAGGAACACCGCCAGATCACCGCCGGTACTACTCGGGTTGTGTACTACGATCCGTGCAGCCTGTAGGTACTGCTGATCCAGATGCTCCGCGGTGCGCGGCCGGACGACGAGTGCCTGGCCGCCGTCATCAGTGACGCGACAGCACACCCCGTAAGCATCGATCATGTCGCGGCCGAACTCGTCCTGGGCGAAGGCATACTGTGCTGCGCCGATCTGCAGAGCACGCTGCTGACGGGCGCGCGGCGAGTTGTCTACGACCGCCTCGCGGATCTGCTGCAGCGAGGCCACCCACTCGGCGCCGACGTCACCGGTGACTGTGACCACCTCGACGTTGAAGTCCTCCACCTCGGGCAGGGCGGGGCGGCCGGGAACCGAACCGTCGGCGCGGTTGAACTGCCGAACCCGGGACAGCCCAGAGCGTAGTGCCGCCGCCAGGGGGCCGTCCGGAGTCGGGCTGTACTGGTCAACCTCAGTGAGCCACTCCAGGGCCGCGCTGTAGCAGGCCTGGAGCGCCTCGGAGGAGCTGAGCCGGTCGATGGTAATCGTCGGAGAAAACTGATCCTCCCGTGGCACCGCTGGCGTGAGCTGCCGCGGCGGTCGCTGCGCGCTACACCGCCTTGCCTCGAAGGGGATCTCTACCGGATGCGGTCCAGGCGGTTGCGGGAGGCCGGCTATCGCCGTCCGCCGGGGTGAGGGGTGGCACAGAAGGCAAGCGGGCCCGGTTCTCGTTGGGGAAGCAGCGATCGAGTCCGGGTCTGCCAGCGAACGTCGGGTGATTCTGCCTTGGTGAGCAGGTCACACCCTGTTGGCAACTCACCGTGGCCAGTTCGAGAGCTGGATCAATTGGGCTCCGCAATGGAGCCCCGAAGGAGGGGTGGCGTCGGATATTCGACTTCATCGAGAACCACTACACCGAGGTTCAGGGCTTGGCCTTGATGATCGTTGGGAGAACGGCTTGTCCTGCGATTATCTGTGCGAAGTCCGTGTCCATGGAGCGGAGCAAGCGTATCGCGTAACGATGGGTAACCCAGAGATCATCGGTGTTGAGCATGGGTCGTAGATGTGCCGCCCGGTTCCTCATCCACCGTAGTTCGTGGGCATAGCGGTATACCGCCTCGCGGCGGACCCCTGTGAAACCCGATGACAGGGCGGCATCCCAGATCTTGACACGGTTGTTGTTCTGGCCTGCCTGTGGGGTGGGAAGGATGCTGGTCCACGACCCGAAGTTCAGACTCGCCACCAGATCGTCATGCGTCGGAGGGGGGCCTGCCGATGATGCGGCACCCGGTCGGCGTGCGTCGTAGTTGTCCAGTGCTTTCTTCTCCCACCACTGTGGGTATAGATCCCCGGCTCGCCTCGGTTTCCACGATGGAGGAACATCAGGGCGGACCTGGTGTTTTAACACTGTTGGAGCTGGGTGCACTATCCAGTCCTCCCGGCCGGCGACGGTGGCGTTCCAGGCCCGAAGACGTGTGTCGATCGTGTCTCGAAGCAGCACTTCGGCCAGGCCAGTCAGCTCGGTGACCGCGCTGGCTGCCTGGATATTCCACAGGTAGAGTTGCGCCGCCTCGATGACGCCCCCTGTAGTCTGCTTGTAGGTCTGAAACCGGGCGGCGGGGATAGCCTGCTCGATCTGCCGGGCGGCACGATATGTCAGCCTGGGCACTGGGAACTTGCCTTTCGTTCAGGGGCGGTCTAGGATGTCAAGCATATAGCGGGATAGTACCCGCAGTTACAGGACACCGGCGCTGAGGGCATGCCCTCAGGGCCGGTTCCTTTTTGTCTTGGTCAGCGATCCGCCACAGAAACATGCTGCTGTGCGCCCGGGCGATAGTCACCGCACCTACTTCCGGTGAGTTGTCTGCTCCGGTCTGCAGGCTTCTACCACGCATCTGCCTCGTCGGTCGGCCAAACACTGTCCCGGTATCTCATGCCGTAGCGCCCGCCGGCCAGTAGTGAGACGACCACCTCGATGCAGTGGCCGGCACTGTCTTTCAGGTAGAACGGGCTGTCGACTTCGTAGTGCCACGTCTCTGGCCCTGCTGTGATCTCGGATCCGTAGGCGGTGGCGTACTCACCGTCGAGGGTCTTCGCTGTGAAGTAGTATCGCCCCGCTGGGCCGACATTGTCGCGCCGAGGATTGATTGCCCCGAACCCTTCGAGCTCGATCCATCCAGTTCCCTCGTTCTTATTCCACTGCGCTGCACCGTCGTTCGACTCATCGGTGGCCTCCTCGATGAGGGGGGATTCCCCGGAAGCGTGTAGTGCCCTGATGTCCGGCGACCATGTCACCAGCTGGCCCAGCTTCTCGCCTTGCATCGACAGACGACGCCCCACGGTGCCTAGGTAGTTATGGTCGTTGATGTTCAGTGGCCGGAAAGCGTCGCCGCGAGTCGGTTTTGATGGGTCGAGTGCCCAGTCTGCGACGATGGTGCCGGGGGAGTCCGTGGCGGATCCAAGTCGTACGAGCAACCGACGTAGGGGGATGCGCTCGCGACGGATCTTGTCCAGGGACCAGCTGGTGAGCGATCGCTGAGCGATTTCCTCGGGTGTGGATTCCAGGTTGACTGACCCTCGCCCGTCTGTGAGTGGTTCTGCTGACGCGGTCACGATCGCGGTCATCTCCAGTTCGGTATACGGAACATCGGGGTTGAGGCTGACTCCCGCCCGAGCGAGGTGTCGGTGTATGGCACTGCGGGAAAGCCCTGTGGCTGTTGCGAGTTGATCGCCGTCGAGGCCGTAGGCGGCTCCCTCGACGATCAAGTTGGTGCGTTTCATCTTCGCTTCATCGAGTTGGTCGGTGAGGGAGATGATGGTTTCACGGTTGGCGACGAGCCTCTCGGTGGCGCCCTGCATGTCTCTACGTCCGTTCTCTGCTGTCATACTGGCACTGTACCACACCGCACAACCTCGCGCAGTGCTACTCAGTCATTCTCTGATAACAGAGAAGCGGAGCGGTCGCGTCTTGCGGATAATGAACGGTATTCGCAAGGCCTCGCGAGGCCGCGAGGTACGTGGTGGACGCCTTGCGTAAACCCCTTGCGGAATTAAGTTGCGCTACTGTACTATATAGGCACGACATGCGAACATTCGATCGACGGCCCTGACCGATGTCCGGGTGAGACGCTACGGTCGAGACCACATCCATCGAAACGCACGGAAAGGCACCCTCATGGCTGAAAAACCCCGCGCCAACGTCTATATCCGAGGACTGTTCGGCACTGTATTCCTCGCACTAGCAGCGACAGCGCTCATCATATTCGGCGACGCGAGTCCCTGGTTCATCGCCGCCCCCATCATCTTCTTCGTGGGAATTACGATCTTTGCCATGGCTGGTCCTCGCAAAGCATTTGAATAGGGGATCATGCGTGATGTTCACCCTTGTAGCTCTTAACGACCAACGCGACGTGATCCAGTGAAAGTTGGTTACGCCCGGTGCTCGACCGAGAAGCAGGACCTGCGGGCACAGAAACAGCAGCTCCGGGATCTCGGCGTCGAGAATGCCCGCATCTACGTCGACCACGGGTACACCGGCCGCAAACGCGCCCGCCCGGGGCTGGACAAGGCGCTTGCCGCCTGCCGTGACGGCGATGTTCTGGTGGTTACCAAACTCGACCGGCTGGGCCGGTCGATCTCCGATGTGTCGAGCATCGCGGAACACCTCACTGACCAGGGCGTAAAACTGCAGATGGGGTCGACCGTTTACGATCCCGAAGACCCCATGGGCCGGATGTTCTTCAACATGACCGCTGTCTTCGCCGAGTTCGAGGCTGATCTGATCAGTCAACGCACCAAGGAAGGTCTCGCGATCGCGAAAGCCGAGGGGCGACTGTCGGGGCGACGCACCCGGTTGACGCCATTCCAGCAGGAGCACATGCGGTCCATGCTCGCCTCGGGGGAGTACTCCCAGGCCGATGTGGCGCGCAGCATGAACCTCAGCCAGGCGTGGGTGTCACGCCTGGCCGCCAAGTGGCGTGCCGCTGGACTGCTCGATCCTGCGCTGCCGTTGCTGATCCCCGACGAGGAGACCCCAGATGCTGACTGACGTCGCTGACACCGCCATTCGCACGACACAGGGCTGGAGTCAGCTCACGATCCCTGCCGGTGCCGGCGGGGACATCCGCATCGGCGACGTCGTCGCCGCGGGAGGACTGTCGAGCAGCGAGTACGCTCTGCTGGTCTGCCTGGCGGTCCTGCTCAGTCGACCCGATGAGGCCCCGGGTGATTTCGCCGCCGCGTACGAGCAGCTCGATGCTGCCGACCAGCTCGGCATCGCCTCAGTGCTGGCGGCCGTGGCCGGCCAGACGCGAGCGGACGAGGACGCCGCCGCCGAGATCCTCCGCCGCGACCTGGACTGACCACTAGCGGAACTGCTGAGCGGGGAGGTCGGCCCAGAACGGAAAGAGCCCCCTCGCAGCAGAGCGAGGGGGTGTCCGGGCGTGGTGTCAGGCGGGGATGCGGACCATGATGCGCCAGGCCGCCCACATGCCGGCCACCGCTGCGGCCGTCCAGGCCGCGGGCAGGAGGACCAGCGGCATGTGCTCGGCCAGGGCGACTGCGCCCCAGTCGGTGATCTCCCGGAGGATCGCCCACCCGACCAGGACGCCGAGCGCGACGAGCCATCTGCCGCGGGTGGCCTCGCCGGTGATGGCCAGCAGGACGAGTGCGGCGATCGCGGCGACAGGGATCCCCATCATCGCGATCGATCCGGGGACGGACAGGATCGGGTGCATCAGAAGATTCTCCATGCCGACATGGTATACGCCGCGCTTGACCGCCGCAACATACACTAAATTACCAACATTACATGAAACGGTAAGTAGTGTCAATATAGCAACGTCGTTGCTGGTGACGGCGCTGCTGTTCTGCACTTCACTTCGTTTCACCGCCGACGGCACCGAGTAGGCGTGTGATCTCGCGGTGCCGACAGCCCACAGGCTGGTCGGCACCGCGGTGGCCTGGGGGTGCCGCCGCGCCCACCCAGCCTACGGCCGGGCGCGGCCCCACCCCCAGACCACGACAAGGACCGGACCCCGTCGTCCCTCCGGTGTCCGGACTGTAAACCGTCCCGGTACCTGATCCTCGCTGCGCTGCGGTCAGCTACCGCAACGGTCCTCATTTTCTTGCCGAGGAGCCTGCGGCGATTATACGGTCGCCCACCCTCCGCGCAAGCCTGGCGAACTAAAGTTCGTCGAATTCATCCCGAAAACTTTGTCCACGCGCTCGTCCCTCGCTTATTTCGCGGAAAAACTTTTCTCCTTTCTTCGATTCCCAGGCTTGCACTCCGGGCGGTCGACCTAATCGGCACTGCGTGCCTCCTCGGCAAAAAAACGAGGGGGGAGGGGGCCAGGGATCCTGGTCACCGATTCTATCCCCGTACCGGTCGCAGACTGGAGACAAGGAGTAAGACATGAAGAAGACAACCGCCATTCACATCGGGATCACCCCCGAAGGATCAGCCCAGTGGTTCGCCGAGAACTTCGTCGACATCGTCCGAGGCGAAATGACCTCATACCGGGCACCTGAAGCAACTACCCACGGCACCATCACCGTCGACGCCGCAACCAACCACTCGTCGTTGATCCTCACCGACACCGAGCTGACCCACGCCCAGCTCATTGCCGGGCTACTCGACTGGTCAGAGCAGGCCCTGACCCACATCGAGGACACCCCGGACGCCTGGCTGCGCAACGCGCTAGCCATCCAGGCAGGGCGATGGACCGCCATCGACGTCAACGCCACCGACTGGTACGACCGCGCCGTCTGCGGATACATCGCACAGACCCACGGCCAGACGATCACGACCACCGCCTAAGTCCCCATCCCGGCGCTCGCCGCGAGGCACACCGCCACCCATGCCGCCGGTCACCCGCCGGAGACAAGGAGCCAAGACCCATGACCCGCACCGTCACCATCCTCGCTGACCTGGACCGCAAGATCACCGAGTACACCGCCGACACGGTGCCCGGGGTTATTCCATATCTCCCAACAATTGCCCGAGGAAGAACCGCCGAGAATTACAGGAATTAATCCTCGAAAACTGTTGCCGAAATTCCCCGACGATGCTAAAATTGAGAGTGTAAGAAAGAGAGCCCCCACGGGGGCAGAAAAGGAGAACATTATGGCCCTCGCCACTTCGCCCGAGAAGACTAACACTTTCACCGTCGGCGATATTCTCGTGTCCGTGTGGGGATACGACCAGACAAATGTCGATTTCCGCATCATCACCCGCGTGACCGCCGCGACCGTGTGCAGCGTCGCCATCGGAGCGACCATCGGCGAGATCCACAGCTCCATGTCCGGCACCGTGATCGCCAACCCCGACATTCGCAGCGAGGAGGAGACCACCTCCCGCGTCCTGCGCCAGCCCGGTCTACTCAAGGCCCCGCACGGCCAGTCGTACATGCGGGTGTGGGACGGCCAGCCCGTCGCCTTCTCCACCTGGGCCTAGCGGCCCCTTCGGCGCTGGCCGCGAGGTTCACCGCCACACATCATCTCATCCCCACCGGCTACGCGCCGGAGACAAGGAGAAACCCTCATGACCACCAGTATCGCCCCCGCTATCGTCGGCCGGATCACCGTCGACGATCAGGCTCTCATCATCGAGCGCCGCGAGTACTCCCACACCGGCGGCATCGCCCTGCTGGCTTTCGACGCGCAGACCGGCGAGCTCTACAACGACGTGTCGACCAACCTGCCGGGCCACGTTCCCAGTGCGCCCGGAGCCTTCACCATGAAGGACGAGACGCGCACCAGCGAGCTGGGACGCGCCCTGATCGAGGCCCGCATCATCCTGCCCACCGGATACCGGGTCCGTTACGGCGCCTTCAACAGCACCGCCACCGAGTACGTGCTGAACACCACCCGCGTGTCCATCCGCGTCGAAAACCACTACGCCGACGGTGCCAGCAGTGCCCACGGCGAGACCGTCCCCGTGCTCACCGACACCATCCCGGCCGTCGACGCCGACCAGGCGGACGTCGAGGACTGGATCGCCACCGAGTTCCTGGCGCTGACCGGTGAGGACCGCGACCCGAGTATCCACGCCACCTACCACGTCGAAGTCACCGGCATCGAGGGCCGCGCCCACCGGCACCTCGTCGGTGCCGAGTACACCGCCGAGGGATAGCCCCCGACCCATCGCGTCGCCGCTGGCCGCGAGGCGCACCGGCACCCCTTCCACATCCCGCACACCGGCGACCCGCCGGAGACAAGGAGAACCACCCCATGAGCACGATCACCACCGACACCCTGGCCGAGAAGATCACCCACGCCGCATCCCAGACCGCCAGCGCCACCGTTGCCGCCGACCTGGTCCACGCCCTGGCCTCAGCCCCCGACGAGCTGACCGCCGACGGCTATGCACCCCGCGTCGACGACATCACCGTCACCACTGACGGGCGCAGCGTCACCGCCACGTGGCAGTACACCAACGGCGCCACCGCCGAGGGAAAGACGATCGCCATCCACCTGGCCATCACCCACGACAAGAGCCGCAAGGTCTACACCGCCACCAGCCGCCTGGTGCTCCGCGACGGACTGTTCACCCGCATGATCTTCGCCTTTGACCCCGAATCCCCCTACACCCCGCACAAGATCGCCGTCCAGGAGACCGGCCGCTACAACCGCGCCAGCTTCGTCCGTTTCGCCGCCGAGGCCCTGCAGACCGTCACCGCCGGGAAGTCGGCCGTGTTCCTGCGCAACCTCGCCCAGGCCCCCCGACTCACCGCCGACAGCACCGAATAGGCGTGTGATCTCGCGGTGCCGACAGCCCACAGGCTGGTCGACACCGCGGTGGTCTGGGGGCGCCGCCGCGCCCACCCAGCCTACGGCCGGGCGCGGCCCCACCCCCAGACCACGACAAGGACCGGACCCCGTCGTCCCTCCGGTGCCCGGACTGTTGACCCCACCGTCTGCCTCGTCCTCGCTGCGCTGCGGCGAGTCAGCCGGCGGGGAACCTCATTTCTTTACCGAGGAGCCTACGGCGATTATACGGACGCCCACCCTGCGCGAAAGTCCCGCGAACTGCGTTCGCCGGATTCATCCCGAAAACTTTGTCCACGCGCTCGTGCCTCGCTTATTTCGCGGAAAAACTTTTCTCCTTTCTCCGGTCCCGGGACTTGCGCTCCGGGTGTGCGTCCTAATCGGCACTGCGTGCCTCCTCGGCAAAGAAACGAGGGGGAGGGGCCAGGGATCACCTGGTCACTGAGATTTTCCCCGTTCCGGTCACATACCGGAGACAAGGAGCAAGAACTATGGGACAGCGTAGCCTGCTGGTCATCGGATACCAGACCTACACCCAGATCGGTGTACAGGGCGGCGAGGAGACCGACCAGCACCGTATCGCCCGCCACCTCCACTGGAACTGGGGGCCGCACATGATCCTGCGTGCCGCCCAGGTGGCCGAGCTGATGAACACCACCGGCGCGGACGAGTACTACAAGTTCCACGCCAGTGACCATGCCCTCGGCGCTGCGGTGACCTTCTGCGTCAACCAGACCACCGGAGTGACCCAGGGCCTCGGACGCTACGACGACGAGTCCGCCCACTCCATCGCCGAGCACGACAACAACAACGGCGCGTGTCTGCTCGACATCAGCCCTGACGGTGAATGGACCCTCGGTTTCCTCATCGGAGCGGAGAACGGCGGCGACCTGGCCACCGTCGCCACCGCACAGGACTACCTCAACGCCTCCATCGGATCTTCGCCGAAGAACCTCCGCGCCCAGGGCCACGCGGCGTTCGCGGACAAGGTCGAACACGCACTTACCGTGCTGTCCGAGTTCGAGCGCGGAGGACACGCGATGAACCAGGCGACCGCCGACAAGCTGGCCACGCCTGTGGACCGTGACACCACCGCAAAGGCGCTGATCTAACCCATCGGCCCCACCGGCGCTCGCCGCGAGGCACCCCGCCGCTGAGACCACCCAACAGCCCCGTGCAGGGCTGGCGCGGTGGTCTGGGGGTGCCGCCGCGCCCACCCAGCCTACGGCCGGGCGCGGCCCCACCCCCAGACCACGACAAGGACCGGACCCCGTCGTCCCTCCGGTGCCCGGACTGTAAACCGTCCCGGTACCTGATCCTCGCTGCGCTGCGGTCAGCTACCGCAACGGTCCTCATTTTCTTGCCGAGGAGCCTGCGGCGATTATACGGTCGCCCACCCTCCGCGCAAGCCTGGCGAACTAAAGTTCGTCGAATTCATCCCGAAAACTTTGTCCACGCGCTCGTGCCTCGCTTATTTCGCGGAAAAACTTTTCTCCTTTCTTCGATTCCCATGCTTGCACTCCGGGCGGGCGACCTAATCGGCACTGCGTGCCTCCTCGGCAAAAAAACGAGGGGGGAGGGGGCCAGGGATCCTGGTCACCGATTCTATCCCCGTACCGGTCGCAGACTGGAGACAAGGAGCAAGAAATGTTTAACGACTTCACCACCGCAGAGGAAATGATCTCGGACATGATTTTCCGTGGTCAGCTGTCCCCTGCCGCAGAGGACATGGACCCGGCCGAGGTGATCGAGCAGTACAACGAGCTCAACGCCCTGACCCCGGACGACGCCGACTACCTCATCGACCCGGAGCTGCAGCGCACCACCATCACCACCATCAGCGGTGAGAAGATCCCCGGTTACGCCCTGCGCTCCAACCCGAATGTGCAGGTGGAAACGCCGTCGATGGCCTTGGCTCAGGGGGCCGACCGGCTCTCCCGCCACCTCGGCGGAATCGTGACCGGCCGCCGCTAGCCCCCAGGGGGGTGGGGGAACCGCCGGTGAGGGGGGGGATCACCGGCGGGACCGGGGGCACCGCTACAGAGGTATCGGCTGGGGACGACAGGGAAGGGGCAGCAGGGAGACCAGGTGCAGTCTCCTCGTCAAAGCCTGGCGCGGGGAATCGGAGGGGACGGCAAGGATCAGGGCTTTTCGCCCCGATACCCCAGTGGTCAATGCGAGTTATCACGTTGCGCGATGAACGACGAACTACAATCGCGTTTGTGATTCTAAAAGACGAAACTCGAAGCTCTAGAAAATAGTCCAGTCGTTTTCCAAAAGAGGTCGATATAAACCTTGCATCTGGTAGGTACAGATGATAGACTCAAGTGTAGATAAAGGGAACAGGAACAAGGAGTTGATCGAAATGTCCACCACCAAGATCACCGTCTACACCAAGCCCGCTTGTGTTCAGTGCACCGCCACCAAGAGGGCCCTCGAAAAGGCCGGAGTGTCCTACGACCTGGTAGATATCACCCTCGACGACGCGGCCCGTGACTTTTGTGTCGAGCTGGGCCACCTGCAGGCCCCCGTCGTCGTCACCGACACTGCCCACTGGTCAGGCTTCCGTCCCGACCGCATCAAGGACCTCGCTGCCGGCACCGCCGCGGCCGCCTGAACGCCACGGTTCCCGCCAGGGACAGACAAGGAGCACACAAGACCATGAGCGCACTGCACGCCGTACAGGACAAGGCCCCGGACGCCACCACCGAGCCGCAGGACATCGACAACGTCGACCTCTACGACGCGAGGATGGACCCGGAGGCCAAGCTGCTGTGTGCCCTGATGTGGGCCGATGCCCCTACGGGCAAGATCCTCGACGTCATCGAGTCCCTGGCCCCGGCCGACTTCCGCCACTACGCCCACCGCAGGCTGTTCTCCCTGATCGCCGAGCAGGCGGGGTCTGGAGCTCCGTTGGACGCCACGATCATCGCCAACCGGTGCGACGCCGCCGGAGCGTCGGGGCGTGAAGGGTGGCCCGAGAACAAGACTCCGCAGCGCTTCATCCTGGAAATCGCCTCACTCAACACCCTGCCCGCACAGATCACCTACCTTGCAGACCTGGTCCTCGGAGCCAGCTACCGCCGCCAGTTCCAGACGATGGCCGCCAACCTCGCCCAGGCTGGGGAGGAAGCCGACGAGGAAGACCTGTTCACCCTCATGGTCGAGCACGGCCGCCGCCAGCGTGCCGCACGCGCCCGCCTCGACGCCTTCCGTCGGGACATCCTCGGCCGCACCGACGCCACCGACGTTGTCGACGGAGAGGTCCTGGACGACGACACCCACACCCCTCAGGAGGACTAGACCCATGTCCGCCGACATCACCGCTATTCAGGAGCTGCTGAGCGAGGACATCCGACGCATGCAGTACGGCACGGTCGTCAACACCGAGACCCTGACTGAATTGAGTGAACTGCAGTGCCTGGGCCCGGTTGCGCGCGGTGCCAACTACAGTCAAGACGTTGAACAACTCATGCAGGAAGCCAGCGACGCAGAAGAGGACGCGGCGGCCGCGCGGGAGAGCTTTCTGGCCCGCACTGAACTTCTGCGCCACGTTGACCTCGGTGAGCTCACCGTCGAAGACCTGGTTACCGCAGCCAGACGCAAACCCGGCGTGTTTCAGGGTGTGGTGATGCCGGACTGGAGACGTCGGCCTGGAAACGCCCACACCCCTCAGGAAAGCTAGAACCATGGACCAGGACGTCCTCGCTGCCCACGATGTCCTCACCACTCACGATCACCGATAGGAGCACCATCATGGCACAGGGAGACACCCCCATCACCGTCGTCGGCAACCTCGTCGCCGACCCCGAGCTGCGCTACACCGCGACGGGAGCCGCCGTGGCGAACTTCCGTGTCGCCTCCACACCGCGCCGGTTCGACTCGCAGACTAACCAGTACGTGGACGGCGAGGCACTGTTCCTCACGTGCAACGTGTGGCGGCAGGCTGCCGAGAACGTGGCCAACAGTCTCACCAAGGGTGACCGGGTGATCGTCACCGGCCGGTTACGCCAGCGCTCCTACGAAACCCGCGAGGGCGAGAAGCGCACCGTGTTCGAACTCGAGGCCGACGAGGTCGGCCCGTCGTTGAAGTACGCCACCGCCCAGGTCGCCAAGACCCCCCGTGATGGTGGTGGCACCGGAGGGCAGGGCGGCTTCGCCGGGCGTAACGCCGGCGAGCCTGCACCATCACCGCGCAGTACCAACGCTGCCGATAGTGACCCCTGGGCCGGAGCACCCCAGAGCACCGACGATGATGAACCGCCGTTCTGACCGGCTCGACGAGGACCAGGAGAAGATCATGACCCGCATTTCCCGCACCGTTGCCGCCGCCACGGCGGCCGGCATCCTCGCACTCGGGCTGGCTGCCTGCAGTGAGCTCGACGGCGCCATCGACGAGGTGGGTGCCGCTCCGGCAGTCGCCAGTGAGCCACAGTCACTGTGTGAGATCGGCAGCTGCGAGGACTTTACCGTTGATCGAGTGATCGACGGCGACACCGTCGACGTCGCCACCGACGGCGGGACAGTGAAGCGGGTGCGCGTGCTGGGGATCGACACCCCAGAGACCGTGCACCCGGACAAGCCGGTCGAGTGCATGGGCCCAGAAGCATCCGCGATCGCCAGTGAACTGGCGCCGGCGGGCGTGAGAGTCACGCTCGTGACCGACGAGGCGGCCGATGACGTCGACGACTACGACCGGCAGCTCGCCCACGTCGTGGTTGGGGAGACGAACCTGGGCGCCGAGATGCTGGCCCGAGGCTTGGCACACACGACGAGCTTTCCCCACTCACTGAAAGATCATTACACCGGGCTCCAGGACGCCGCCGAGCACAATCACCTCGGACTGTGGGGGCACTGCTAATGAACACACCACGCCGCTCGGCCTACAGTTCGGTCAACACGAGCGTCGACACACTCGCACTGCTCGATCAGTGCCGCGCCGCCCTCAGCCAGACCAGCGGCATGCTGTCGCGCGTGGCGCTGGTGACCGCCGCGGTCGAGCACTACGCCGCCACTCTCGCCAAAGAAGGCCACCCGGTCGACGCCGTTGACGTTGACCAGTTCGCAGACCTCGCCGGCACCAAGGTGCCGTTTCGCCCTCGCGCCGAGTGGGCGATCATCGACACTGCCACGCCGCCGCGGGTGCAGCTGGCCACCGGGCGCGGACCCCGGGGCAACACGGTGCTGACCGTCGTCGCCGAGATCCTTCCGCACCTGACACACGGTGGTCACTACGGCAACGCGAAGGCGATGCTGGATCTCGCCGGCTACACCATCGACGATAGCCGCGCGGCGGACACGCTTGAAGACGGCCGAGAGCTCCTACCGATCACCATCAGCTAGACCCCACAGCGCACCGAACCATCAACTGAGGCAGCACCTGACACATGGAAGGAGCCCGACATGGGCTGGACACTATTCTGGGCAGCAGGACTGATATTGATCCTGTGGCACCAGGTACGCATGGCAGGGATCCTGGTGGGCTTTGTGAAGGCGGTGTTTCTCGGGATCGGATGGTCGCTCGCCGTTGGAGTACTCATCGTTGTCGCGTCGATCTTCGGCGCGTTCGGCGATCAGCTTGATCAGAGCGTCAACAGTGCTCCGATACACTCCGCCGTGATCGTGGATCTCAGCGGCTAGAAGAGCCGTAACTGATCATCTGACATAGCCACGCGCTGTGTCTCAAACGCCCGGAGAAGATCGTCGTACGCCTGCAGCGACCATCCCGACAGTGCGAGCTCCCGCACTGACCGAGAACGCTCTGCACGACGCGAACTGTCCACGGACATGCGCGGACCAACAGCGCGGCCACACGCGACGGCATAGGCCAGGTTCTCCGACTGACTCGACACCCTCACGTGCTCCGGGTGCACCCGCACGCACAGCGGCTCGTTGCACCGATGGTCGACGACCATGCCCGGGTGCAGCGTGACACCGGCCAACGAGCACGCCAGACGATGCGCGCTCCAGGTTCTGTTCACCCCGTTGGTTGTCACCATCACCCGCCCGTAGCCGTCGGGTGTGCTGATTGCCCCGGTCCAGATGAAGCACCCGGACGACACCGCAACGACGCGCCGGCTGAACCGGTCGGCGACTTCGGCACGACGCTGATCGCTGACCGACTCCCACGCCGACAGTTCAGGCATCCCGTCAAGCGTGTACTCACCCATGCGGCTAGCTCAGCGCCGCCGCGTGCTCACGCTGATCTGACTGTGACGACGACGAGGTTTCCTCGCCCCGGTCGTCGAGCTCGGTGTCCTCACCGCCGCCGTCGGTCTGCGCCGATGATTCATCATCATGGTCAGGCTGCCCGGACGGTTCGAGTGCGAGCAAAGCCGACAACTCTTTGGCGGCCAGACCAGTCTCTCTCGCCAGAGCACTGTTGGTCATGCCGAGATCCTTCAACGCACGCAGCCGATCGCCAAGACGACGGTCCGCGTCCTCGCGCTTGTCGAGCTCGGTGAACACACGCGACAGTGCTTTCTCCTTGCGCTCCAGATCCTTCTTCTCCTGCTCCAACACCAGGCGCGCGCGCTGGCGTGCCGGCAGTGAGTCCGAGTCTTTGCCTGTTGCCCTCATGGATCGTCTTCCCTTACGTCTTTGGTTGCATTGCTTGCTCCAGCATAGCGAGCCGACAGCCCCGAAGTCACGAGCCGAAGCAAACCGCACACCTGACACAACCTCGCCCCGCCCCGGCGGTGACCACGTCGCCGGTACTCGCGCATGCTACCGCAGGATGATCCGCTGTCAACGTTCCCGCATATCCACCCCACCTCATCGTCTCGTGGTGTCTCCCTGTTGACCATCCTTGGTCGCTCCGTTCGTGACCATCGATCTGTCCATCGTTGCTCCCCATCTGTCTACGTCTGACATCCAGTCTGACGTAGACAGATCTTCGTTCCTCAGATCTTGAAAAACCCTCACACCATATGCATTTCAAATGTGTCGGGAAAGTGCTGGTCACACGCTTGCGCCGTGGAAGGGCTGGAAACTGCGCTCCAGCGGTGGGTATCATCATCACCATGATGAGCCTCAGAGCCGTGCACGCCGGTAGCGGATACCGTTACCTGCTCCGCTCTGTGGCGACCAACGACGCCGAACCCGACACCCCAGAGGTGCCCGACAACGGCGACCGTCTCAGCGCCTACTACCAAGCAAAAGGCACACCGGCGGGCCGGTGGCGCGGCACCGGGTTGGCTGCCCTGAACTCCGAGAGTGCTGTGGCAGGCGCGGAGATCACCGAAGACCAGATGGCCGCGCTCTACGGTGAAGGACTGCACCCTGACGCCGATACGATGATCGCCGACGGTGCGAGCATCAAAGACACCAAACTCGGACGCTCCTACTCGATCTACACCAACAACCAACCGGTACTCCAGGCCCTCGCCAACGCCGAGAAGCAGTTCCGCTCTACCAACGATCGGCGCCCCACCGAAGCCGAACGATCCACTCTCGTCCAGCAGGTTGGTCGGGCTCACTTCGCCGACGCGCACGGCGGCCGGGCACCCACCGATGGACGCGAGGTCGTCGCCTGGGTCAATAAGATCCAGGACAACACCAAGCAAGCTGTGGCAGGGTTTGACCTGACCTTCTCACCGGTGAAGTCAGTCTCAACACTGTGGGCACTCGCCGACCGCGAGACGGCCAACAAGATCGCAGCAGCACACCATGACGCCGTCGCAGAGTCTCTGAAATGGGTGGAGGATAACGCCCTGTTCACCCGCGTGGGCGTCAACGGCATCCAGCAGCTCAAAACCGACGGAGTGCTCGCCAGTGAGTTCACCCACTTCGACACCCGCGGTGGGGACCCGGACCTGCACAGCCACGTTCTGGTCTCCAACAAGGTGCGTATTGCCGACACCGCTGACGCCCAGAAGGTAGGCAAGGTCGGCGAGTGGAAGACGATCGACGGTCAACAGTTCTTCCAGCACATGCACACCGCCTCGGGCTACTACAACACCGCCCTACAGCAGCGACTGACCGACGAACTCGGCCTTGAGTTCACCGCAGTGGCGACCTCCCGCAACGTTGAACCGGTCTGGGAGATCAAGGGCATTCCTACCGAACTCAACGAGCGATTCTCCTCCCGCCGGGCCCTGGCCAGGCCGGTGTATGAGCGCATGGTTGCCGAGTACGTCGACAAGCACAAGCGCCAGCCGTCACGACGGGTCAACTATTCGCTCTGGCAGGCCGCGATCCTGGAAACCCGCGACGCCAAGAAGCCCGCCGGCTCCCTCGACGCTCTGCGTTCCCAGTGGCGCGAGACGGCCAAAGAGGTCATAAGCGAGCAGCAGATTGATCAGCTGTTCTCCACCGCCACGGCGCAGGACGTCACCCGCCCGGTGTTCACCGACGTCGACGTACAGAAGGTGTCCGACGAGGCGATCAAGGCCACGTTGTCCAGGCGCTCCAGTTTCAAGCGCAGCCACATTCACACCGCCGTCTCCCAGCAGCTGCGCGGCTACCGGTTTGCCAGCAACGAGCAGCGCACAGCCGCCTACGCGAGCGTGATGGAGCACACCATTGACGAGCAGTCGGTGTGCCTGACTCCACCTGAGTTCCTGGCGCTGCCCGACGCATTGACCTCCGAGGTCGGCTACGGCATCGACCGCAAGAACAACTCCGAGATCTACTCCACCGCCGAGCAACTAGAGCGCGAACGCGGCATCCTGGCCGCCGCAGAGGCAATCGCCCCGGTCTTCGTCGAGGACACCAAACTCACCGGTGCACTACAGCGGTTTACCGACACCCATGACTTCACACTCAACGCCGGACAGGTCGAACTGACACGTCACTTCCTGCAGGCGGGCACCCAGGTCGCCGTCGCGGTCGGACCTGCCGGCACCGGTAAAACCACCTCCATGGAGATGGTTGCTGATCTATGGCAGCGCGAGGGTCGAAGCGTCATCGGTCTGGCCCCCTCGGCCGCAGCGGCGAAGGTCCTGCAAGCCGATATCGGTACCGAATCTCGCACCATTGACTCCCTGACCTACGTCTGGGACCAGAGTGCAGATCAGGGTCTCAGTGACTTCGAACGCCTCGATACACTGCCGGTGGCGATCAAGGCTGGCGACATGCTGCTGCTCGACGAAGCAGGCATGGCCTCCACCGATCGCATCGCCTCGCTGGTGGAGATCGCCACCGCCTCGGGCGCGGTGATCCGCATGGTCGGTGACCCCGCCCAGCTCGACGCGGTGGAGACCGGCGGTATCTTCCGCACCCTGGCCAAGGCACCGGGAACCCCGATGCTCACCGACGTGATGCGCATGGGTGACGACCACGAACAGGCAGCAGCAACCCTCGCCATCCGCGACGGTGACGTCAGCGGATTGGACCTGTACTTCGAGCGCGAGTGGGTCGCCGACGGTACCCGCACCGATATGCTCACCGCCGCGGTCGAAGGCTACCTTGCAGACACCGCCAGCGGGCGCCGGTCCCTGGTGATCGCGCCCACCAATGCCGATGTCTTCACCATGAATGAGATGATCCAGGCCGACATGCTCGATGCCGGCCACGTCTCCACCGCCGGCCCCAGCGTCGAGCTCTCCGACGGGCTCACCGCCCACATCGGCGACACGGTCCTGGCGCGAAAGAACAAGCTGATCGGCCACGACAACGACGGTGTGCGCGTGCTCAACGGTCAGCTCATGACGGTGCGCGCCATCCGCGCCGACGGGTCCATCGATGCTTTCGACCCGCGCTCCAAGACCCCGGTTCACCTCCCGGCCGACTACGTCGCCTCCAACACTCAGCTCGGCTACGCCTCCACGGTCCACCGCTGCCAAGGCGCGACCGTGGACACCACGCACAGCCTGGTCGACGCGAAACTCGATCGCAATGCCATGTACGTCACGACTACCCGAGGCAAGCAGGAAAACCGTATCTACGTTGATACTTCCAGCGCCCTCGACGAGCTCGCCGAAGACGCCCATGTCCACCACTCGGGCGACGACGACGCACCGAGTGCTCATCAGATTCTGCACGGCATCGTGCACCATGATCACAGTCAGCTCTCCGCCGTCGACGAACTGGAGCGTCAACTCACCGCCGCCGACTCCCCCGAGCGCGTCGAAGCGCTGTACCGCGAGGGCGTGGCTCGAGCAACCAGTTCTTTCTCCCACCAGGTTGCCGCCAGCCTTGTTGATTCCCTCCCGGCGATCAACGCCGCGGCGATCGAGACCGAAGACGACGGTGTCGAGGCCATCGAGAACGCCATCAGCCACGCGGCCGCTCGCGGCGTTGACGCCCGTGACTTCTGGCATGATGCTGCCGACGACATCGACTGGGCCGACTCCCCTGGTCGGCTCATCGCCTCACGTCTGCGCAACCTGACCGACACCCACCTGGAGACCAACGAACGACTCAAGGGTCTGCTCGGCGAGGACGCCGATCTGACTACCCTCGACGCCGACGCCCGCCACGCCCTGGACGCCGCAGTGCACGACGCGACCGGCAAGAGGATCGACCTCGACACCGTCTGGAAGATCGTCGGCGACGGGGTACCGGCCGACGGCAGTGCTGCCGGCGTGCTCGCCAACAACCTCGCCGAACTGACCGAACAGGTCGAAAACCCCCGCGATCTGCTGGACTCCTGGATCGACCAACTCGACGACTCCCACCGATTCGCGCTGCGGCGATCCAACCTCGACTTCGTCGACGCCGCCGACGCTATCGAGGATGCACTACGACTCGGCCTGCCTGCCCGTGAGATGTGGGTCGACGCACTCGCTGAGGCCGACTGGGCCGATACCCCGGCAGGCGACATCAGCGAGGCATTGCGTCAAGTGACGCAACAGGTCCGGGATGAACGCCTGGCCGCACGCGCCGGTGAAGGGGGCCTCGCCGACGATACTGCCCCCGAGGCGGGCACGGCAGGCGAAGGCGCTGCGCTGCCTGCTCCCCCACCGGTCACCGCAGCCAGTGATCCCGAACTCGCCGTGTGGCTGCAGACGAGCTACGACGAACTCACCCAGGATCCTGACCATCACGACGACGCCACCGACGCACCCGAAGGCGAAGAGCCCGGCCGGGGGGTCGAGTCGAAGGATCTCACCACCGAGGAGAAGGTCGCCCTGTGGAAGTCGGTCCGTCCGAAGCTCGGAAGTGAATCCGGACCGTCGGGCTGGGGCAAGTCCTCACCATCATCTCCGTGGTCGACCCATCGCCCCGGCTCGGGACCGAGCTGGTGACCGGCATGACACCATCACGCGCCCCTCCCCCCCCCCCACCAGCTCTTCACACCACATACCAACGAAAGGGCCAGCAATGACCTCCCCCGAAGACCTCTTCACGGATGACTTCAACCAGCTGATCAGTGCCGCACGCGGAGAAGAGCAGAGGATGCTCAGTCTGCTGCAGATGATGGTGACCACGTCCAACCAGGGCCACGGTGTAGCCTCCTTCCCCATTTCGACCGACCAGCAATATCTCACCGACCATGGCGAAGAAGTGCTGCAGGCCGGCCTGAATGCAGGCCCCGGAGCCACCTTCGA
>NZ_JBQSWR010000013.1:0-48635 GCF_052377405.1 Corynebacterium sp. AOP40-9SA-29
GGCGAGGGTCGCAGGCGGGGCGGGGATGATCTTGACGGTGCGGCCGTCGTCCTGCACGAGGATGCGTGCGCCGTGGGGGAACGCGTCCCACTCGTCCCGGGTGTCCCCGTCGCCGGTGACGATGCCAATGCGGGTGCAGTCACGCAGGTCGATGGAGTTGGCCCACGGGGCGTTTCCGGCGGTCGGGGTCCGATCGGTCTGGTCAGGCATTGGGGGTCTCCTCTTTCTCGTCTTCGTCCTCGTTGTCCTCGAACGGGGTGATGAACGCCCCGGCGGTCTCGTAGTCCCCGGCCTCGAATGCATCGACGAAACGTCCGACGTCGGCGGTGCGGATGGTTCCCCGAGGGCAGGGCTGCACTTCGCTGACAATGATGGTGCCGTCCCAGAAGGGCTCTCGGGTCCAGAGCCACGAGTGGCCACTTTCGTCGGCACGGGCGATGCGCTCCTCACTGTGAGCTGCCACCGCCTCGGCACGGGTCATGGTGCAGGAGACGTGGGCGTCGACGATGGTGGACCACTCGACATAGACGTCCTCGTCCTGGCGAGGCTTGATGATGTACCTAGGCATTGGTGGTCTCCTGGGTGAGGATGATCGGGTGGTCAAGGCGGAGGTAGGTGAGAGCAGAGACGTGCACGCTGACGGTGATCTCCACCTGCGTGTCAGGATCCGCGACACGATGATTGGCGACGCCGTACACATCCCAGTTGGTGTCGCCGGCAACTCTGACCGGGTAGGCGGTGATGGGGTGAGACTCAGGCATCGGTGTTCTCCTCGGAGAGCTCGTCGGCGATGTGGTTGGCGGAGGCGCGACGGAGGGCATCTTCTGCCTCGTCGCGGGTGATGTCGTTGCCGCGGATCATGTCGGCGATCTCGCGCGAGATGAACCGGTCGGTGTCCTCGTTGAACTCGAGCTCGCGCCCGCACATGTCCCCGTGCTCACGGAGGGCGTCGTAAACGACACCATCGACGGCGTAGTCGATGCGCTCGGCGCGAGTGAGATTCGTGACCCTGATGGTGTGGCTCGTCCTGATCGCGCGGGGTCCGCTCAGCGGGCCCATCGACTCCTCCTGATGCTCCCGCGCCGAGGCACGATCAGCGAAGACCTCCCCGCAGTCCTTGCACCGCGCGTAGGGCCTATCAGGATCAGGGTTGTAGACGTCAGTGAGTGTCATGGTGTCTCCTTCGGTTGTGCAGCAGCAGTGATAGCAGCGCCCAGGGCAGCAGCCTCGGACAGCGGAATGATCGTGCGGAACGGGTCGCCCGACTCCGTCGAGCCAGTGAGCTGAACCGGGCCACGCGGCCCCAGGCGGCGCACCGTCCCCACCTGACCCCGCAAATACCAATCAGCGGTCCCCCGGCCGCGCCGGGCAGACGGCTCAGGCAGTCTCTCCACATCCATCACCGATCCCTGAAAAAGTTGGCCGGCACATCACCGGACCCGGCGCGCCGGGCGGTTGGTGTGGTGGTGGCGCGGTAGGCGGTGATGGTGGTGACGATGGCGTAGAGCGCGTAGATGAAGTGGGTGTCGGGGCGGTGGAGGTCTGTCTCCCAGAAGTCGGTGCCGACTGCTGCGGGGTGGTCGGTGCCCCAGCTGATCGCCATGTCTTCGGACAGGGCGTTCATCTCGGCGTCCTCGACGAACTCGCGGGCTTCGAGGGGGGTGAGGTCGCCTTCCTTGACCTTCTCGGCGACGCACTCGCGGACGATGCGGAGGAACTCCTCGTCGTCGTACTTCTTCCAGGCGGTGCGTTGGGCTTGCCCGAGTTTCTCGGCCCAGTAGCCGACGTTGATGAATGGCGACTGGTCGTCGTAGTAGCCGTAGGTGCAGGGGCCGAAGAAGTCGAACATGTCGGCCAGGCGGGAGAAGGTCCAGCCGTCGCCGATGTCGCCGGTGATGGCGAGGTGTCCGGGCCAGGTGATGATGTTCCACGACCAGATGCCGGTGCCTGGTTGCGCCATGCGGCAGTGCCTGTACAGGCCGTCGTCGTGGAGGATCGTCAGCTCGTGGTTCTTGGTGGCGGCGGCGAAGATCGTCCAGTCCCTCGCGTAGGGGTTCGGCTTCGGGAGGAGGTGGGTCATCGTGGTGTCCTTTCGTAGGATCCAGATTCGAGGTAGTCGTTGATGTCGAGGTCCCATGTGCACCATTTGCCGCGGCTGATGGCGCTGACCGTGTCGTGACCGCAGTGGGGGCATCGGTCGGCGACGAGATGGAGAGGTCCGCCGATGTCGGTGCGGGCGCGCCCGTGGCGGATCGGGTGACGAGATGTGCGGCCGCAGCCGGTGCAGAGGTCATGGCCGAAGGCTGGTTGGGAGTCTCCGTCTTCATGGATGCGGCACATGGTGGGTTGTTGGTCCGGGAGGGTCCACCATTCGTCCCACTCGACTGGTAGTCCGTCCCATCGCGGGGGCAGGTCGTGGGATCGGGTCATGGTGCCGTCGCCGCTCGTGCTCGGCGGCGTTCCATGCGGGCGAGGCGCTTGAGGGCGAGAGCTTCGTCCTCGTCCTCGTCGGCAGTCGGGGCTGGGGCTGGTGGTTCGGGTGTCGGGGCCGGCTGCTCGTCCGGGGTGTCTGGCGCGGGGTCTTCAGCGGGGACGGTGTCCGCAGGCGGCACGTCCGGCGCGTCCGGTTCGGCCCAGGCTTCGTGGGTGCGTTTGAGTTCGGCGACGGCGTCGAGGATTGCGCGTCCGCGAGCCTGGGCTACGTCGCGGGGGATGCGTGGTCCGGTGGCGGTCACTGGTCGGCCTCCTCGGTGAGGGGCATGAGCATGCCGTCGAAGAGGTGCCGGTCACGGCGGCGGGACACGATCGCCCACCGGAGGTCTCCGCTCTGGCTGGCGCGAGGTGCCAGCATGATCTCCTCGCACGTCGGTACGAGGGCGGGGTTGGCGGCGTGTCCGATGACGTTGAGTTCGTCGGGGCGGGTGAGCTCGTCGACCATGGGGTCGACCTTGTCCCAGTGCGCGGCGACGTCGCTGGTGTCGATGGTGATGGTGGTCTTGTAGCGGTGGCTGGTGGTGACTTGCAGGGTTCCGGGGCCGATGTCGAGGATGACGGGTTCCGGCTCCCCGTGATCACGCCAGCAGGAGTCGATGTCCGCGGTCTCGGTGCAGGCTTCGCAGTGCTCGACCGGGCCCGGTTCCGGGCCGAGGAGGTCGAGGATGATCTGTGCCTCCCCTGCTCGGATGGTGAGGTTCACCGGCTCGCCGAGGCACTCTGCTCGGAGTTCGCCGCGCATGATGATGTACCGGTCGGTGGCGGATAGGCGGGTCACCCCGCTGTCGAGGGACTGGATGCGGACGGTGTTGAGGACCGGGAGGTCTGGCGTCCGGTGGGCGATCTGCGTGATGGGTGCGAGGATTCGCCGGAGCTGGTCGGTGTCGGTGGTGATGCGGGTCGTGTGCGGGGCGGCGGGTGAGAGCCGGCTGATGCGGCTGTCTGCCTGGTCCTGGTCCTTGAACCCGTAGGAGGACTCGCTTCCAGGGATCTTGACGCTTACCGGAAACTCGAGGTCGGGGTAGTTGGTGATGGTGGGGGCGAAAGTGGTCATGATCTTTCCTTTCGGGGGATGTGCCAGCCGACGAGCCAGCGGGCGACGCGGATACGCCACGGCAGGCGGCGGACGGGTTGGGGTCGGAATCGGCTCATGGCAGTGGGTATCTCCTGGTGAGGTACACGCCCCGCGACCGGGTCCACACGAGGACCTGGGAGTCTATGAAGCGCAGGGGCCGGCAGTCCTCGACGTTTTTGTCGAGGCGGGCGATGTCGCGGTCCCAGTACGTTTTGTCTCTCGGGCTGGTGCAGGCGTCGCGGAGCTCGAGGAGGTCGTTGCGAATGTTCTGGATCTCCTCCCACTCGGCCGGGGTGTACAGCAGCGGGAACAGGTCAGGGTCGGAGGCGTCGTATGCCGGGCGTGTGGCCGTATTGCCTGGCTTCATGCGGGCGGTCATGCGACGAGTTCCCCGGTGAAGACGTCGACGAGGCCCATCAGGCCGGTGGTGACGACGAGGCGGTCTAGGGTGGTGGTGCGCACGGTGGCGGAGGTGCCGTCGGCGATGGCGACCAGGCGGTCGCCCTTGATGCCGGTGCGCTCGGACAGGGCGGCGAGGTCGGTGTAGATCAGGCGGCGGGCGAGGATGTCGCGGATGTCCTGCGGCACGGGCACGCGCGGGTTGCGTTCCCCCTCGGGGTGGAGCCTTTGGTAGCGGGCGAGGGTGCGCTCTCGGCGGCAGGCGCGGCAGTCGAGTTCGCCGCTGGGGCGGCGGATGCGCTCGGTGATGGGGTGGCCGTGGATGCACGGTGGCAGGTCGCTCACGGTTCCCACCTCCTCTCGACGACCTCGTAGTTGACCCGCGCTCCGTGCTTCATGTCGTCGGAGATGATGAGGTTGTCGGTGAGCATGGTGACGGTCACCTTCTGCAGGCCCTGGTCGAGGTAGTCCTCGACGTTGACGCTGCCCTCCTCGACGAGCAACGATGTGCCGTCGACGTGGACGCCGTCGTTGTCGATGACCACCGGGGCGTGGAGTCGCTTGGACAGGTGTGGGTTCACTGGTCGGCCTCCGGGTCGTTGGCGGTGCGGGTGGCGTGAGTGGCGGTGGCCATGGCGAGCGTGTCGGCGGGGAGGTTCATGATCTTGAGGAGTTTCTCGGCGGACGGGCGCTCGCTTGTGGCGAGGACTTTGTCGGCGGCGATGCCTAGCGCCTGGGCGATGATGTACAGGCCTTCGAGGTCCGACATGCCGTCCTCGGTCTGGACGCAGATGTTGAACTCGGCCCCGCCGACGATGGCGGCGAAGGTGTCGGTCTTGCGGGTGGCGGTGAGCACCAGCGCCGGGGTGGTCTCAGGATTGGTCTCGGGGTCAGTCATGGGGATGGTGTCTCCTTCGATGGTGATTTGTGCGCCGGGAGGTGAGCCGTTGATGGCGTAACGCTTGGTGGCGTAGATGGAGGTGACGCGGTTGTCGTCGACGTAGGCGATGCCGGACAGCGCGTCGAGCGTGGAGCGGACGAGTTTGTCGAGGTCGGGCTTCTTGACCATGTGGATGATGCGCTTCGGCAGGGACTTGGGTCGGGGCAGGACGAAGGTGATTGCGACGAAGACCGGGCCGTCGATCGGGGTGGGCGGGCACATCAGGGCGGCGACCTGGGCGACGGCGGCTCGCCAGGGCTTGACCTTTTTCGAGGATTCGACGAGGACGGTGCGGCCGCCTCGGCGGTACGCGTTCTTGCTGCCCTGGGGTGCGGGGGTGCCGTTGACGAAGAACGTGGTCATGCGGTCCCCCGCCTGTGATCGCAGCGCCGGAGTTTTCCGGGGCCGGCGGAAGTGAGCCCGTTGTGGTCGCATTCGGTGCACCGATCGATCTCTGCGCGCCTCTGCGCCGTTTTTTGGTCCTGGGTAGCCCTGCGGTTCACTTGGGCGATTTCAGCGGCCCGGCGGGCCGTCCCGCAGCCGCGGCAGGGCGGTGGAGCGACGACACCGGCGTGGGCCGCGCAGCGGGCCCGGCGCGGCTCGGCGATCCATTCCTCGAGGATGGAGGCAGAGGGGGGCGGAGCGTCCGTCGGCGATGCCGGCCCGGACGGGGGCGAAGACGAAGTTTCGTGACCCCCTTCCCCTCTCCTTCCTTGTATCTCCTTCAATGAATCTCCTTCGTGTACCCCACAGGGGATAACCCCCGTCCCCTGTAGGGGATAACCCCCGTCCCCTGTAGGGGATAACCCCCTATCTTTTTCTTGGGGGGGTTGTACCCTGTGGGGTACAGGGGGGTCGCCTTGCTCGGCGGTCTGGGGGGCAGGTTCTGCGGGGCGGATCTGGTCGTAGATCAGGTACCCGTTGGAGGTCTGCTCTTTGAATCGCTCGTCTTTGCCGTAGCCGATGTTCCCGTCCTCGTCTTTGAACCGGGGGAAGACGCGGACCAGGCCCACGCGCTCTAGCTCAGCGAGGGCGGCATCGACTGGTTTGCGTGTCTTGTAGCCGAGACACTCTGCGAGGGTCATCCTCGACGGGTGGGAGTTGCCGTCGGCTCCGGCGTACATCTTGATCACTGCGTACAGGGCGATAGCGGTGGCGTGCTGGAGCCCTTTGAGAACGTCGTAGGGCACGGCGGCGAACATGCGGGAGTTGTCGACGACGTCGGTGTTGCGCGCGCTATGGGGTCGGGGCGGTGCCATTGGAACGGTTCCCCTTTCTTGAGTTGCAGGAGCCGCAGAGAGTCTGGAGGTTCCAGCGCTCGTCTGTGCCGCCCTTGCTGACCGGGACGATGTGGTCCACGCTCAGTGCCATGCCCGACCCACAGGCGACGCATTGGTAGCCATCGGCGGCGAAAACGGAGACCATAGTGGTCGCCGACATGGTCTTCCGTCGCTGCCGAGTTGGGGTGGTGGGGACTGCGGCAGGTGGCGTGGGGATGATGAAGCCGCGGGCGTAGAGCCTGTCGATCGCCTCGTCGATGTCGCTGCCCCCGCGATTGAGCCGGTTCGCTGCTCGGTCTCGCAGGCGATCCGCAAGCTGTCTATCGGGGCGGCCGCAGGGCGTGGAGTCGGCGAGTATGCAGAGGACACCGAACTCGACGGGGTCCTGGACGTCAGCTTGGTGGATCGCCCAGACCAGGGTGCTCATGCTCATGGTGTGACTTCTCCTTTCATGATGGTGATGAGGATGGTCGAGATAGCGACAGCGCTGGTGGCGGTCAGGACCAGGGGCCGGCCACGCTGGCAGGTCGGGCAGGCGAACCAGGAGGCCACCTCCCTAGGCCCGTAGGACCGTTCGTGCTGGTGAGGGTGACGGCGTCCGTCGTGCACGGGCCGCGGGATAACCCTGGCCATCTCAGAAGGGCGGTTCTTCGCCGTCGAAGTTCCCCGCCGGTGGCGCGGACTGCCACGGGTCGTCGTCCGGGACCGCATGCGCGCCGAACGAGCCCTGCACAACCTGACCACCCGGCGCGCCTGCCTGCCGGTTGGGCTGCTGGCCACTTCCCGGCGCGTTGTTGCTGTTTCCAGAGTTGTTGTAGTTGTTTGCGCCGTAGTTACTGCCCTGGCCTTGACCTGCGTAGTTGTTATTTCGGGGGTTCTTTTCGGTGAGGCAGGTGGCGTACTTGAGCGAGGGGCCAACCTCGTCGGCTTCGACCTCGAAGACGGTGCGCTTCTCGCCTTCGCGGGTTTCGAAGGACCGCTGGCGCAGCCGCCCGGTGACGATGACGCGCTCTCCCTTGGTCAGCGAGTTCGCCACGTTCTCGGCGGCGGCGCGCCACACGTTGCACTGCAGGAACAGGGCTTCTCCGTCGACCCACTGGTTGGACTGGGAGTCGTAGCGCCGGGGTGTGGAGGCGACGCGGAAGTTGCAGACCGCGTTGCCGGCGGGGGTGTATCGGAGTTCGGGGTCGGCGACGAGGTTGCCGACGAGGGTGATGGGTGTATCTCCCTGGGCCATGTGGTCTATGCCTCCTGGGGGTTGGTGAGGATCTTGGCGAGGGTCATGCTCTTCTCCTGCAGCGGTTGACGATCTGACGGCCAGAGGCGGTAGCCGCCCAGCCGGAGTTCTTCGGTGCGCCGGACCAACGAATCAGTCCAGCAGCAGAGAACAGGCTCGTAAGGTCACTGGCACGCGGCTGACGGCGCGCCGGGTCGGTGACGGCGGTGATGCCGTCGGCTATGGCGGTGAGGTACTCGCGGTACTCCTCGGCGGAGCGTGCGGCGAGGCTGTCGGGCGTGGGGTTCACCCGAGGCGCTCCCGGTTGGCGGCCCAGTCGACCTCGATGAGGTGGGCGACGTGGTAGCCCAGCTCGGTTGGTAGGCCGTCCTCCCCGATCAACCCTCGCTTCTTCAGGCTGTTGCGCGTCGATGCGAAGGTGACGGGCCGGCCGTGCGCGGCGTGGACGAGGTCTTGCTTCCCGCCGATCGACGGCGGGATGTGGGCGGAATAGTCGGTCATTACTTGGCTCCTACGTAGTTCGGCCAGGGCCGGGGCGTGATGGTGGGGTTCTCGAGGACCTGCAGCGCGGTCAACCCGTGCTTGGGGCAGAACAAGAAGCCGCGACCGGGGTACACGTAGTGCGCGTCCTTGTGGCACCCCCTGTAAGCGCACGTCCCATCGGCGCGGTCGCTGTCCTGAGCCCGGCGCGCCATCGCGGTACGCACGGTGCCCGCTAGACGGCGGGCTTCGGCGATGGCTTCGGGCCAGGTGTCCCAGACGGTCGCACCCCAGGCGCTGCACACCTCCCACTCGTTGTGCCCGGCGCGACTGATCCGGATGCGGGGCGCTGTGGCGTCGGCGGTCATCGGCGGTCCCAGATGGCGAGGGCGAGCAGGATGATGATCGCGGCCGAGCCGGTGAGCCCGACCCATCCCCAGGTACGCCACGCCTGGACGGTGACCGCCGTGGCGATGATGAAGCCGATGACCAGGGCGATGATGACGGCGAAACCGCCCTCACTAGCGCTACCAATCCACCCGGCGCGGTCGGGCTGACGGTGACGACCCGGCGCAGGATGATTGACGAGGGCCCGCATGACCTTCTCGGAATCAGTGAAGTTACGCGTCATGCCGCACCCCGAATCTTCGGACGATCCACGGCAGGCACATCATCGCGCCGGGCGATGTACTCGGTGAGGGTCATGCCGGCGGCGGCGAGTAGGGATTTGAGGGATACGCGGATGACTTTGCCGCTGTGGTGGGTGACGAGGCCGGAGGTGCCTCGGTAGATCTGGCCGTAGAGGGCTTTGGTGGTCATCGACATCAGGCCGGCGGCCTCGTCGACGGTGATCATCAGTGGTGGACTGTAGGGTGTGCTCATGGCCTGCTCCTTTTCGTGGGGGCTGGGTCGGAGGCACCGCCGACGCGCACATTGTCCTGGCAGACAGCGTCGGCGGTGCCGGTTTGTGAAAGGGGGTGGGGTGCAGCTATCTCCTCATCAGGCGAAAGTGGGCCCGGTCATGGGCCGGCGAGTGAGCGCCGGTGCACTTCGCACGATGCTTTCGCGGGGTGGATTGCGTCCCCCGTTTGCACACCCCATCCCCAGTGCCCTACCCCGGTCATGAACCGGTACCGGACCTGGTCCGGCAGTAGGGCGAAAGGTGGGTCTTACTTGCACTATGAAGTTCTCAATCAGCGAGGACACTGTGGTCCTGGTACCCGGTGAGGGGTTCGCACCCTCCCCGCAGGTGTGTGAGCCTGCGGGACACTGCGTCTCCGGGTGTGCCCCTGCCCGCTTCCCCACGGACAGGGGCTTAGGGGTCATGCGTGGTCGCCGCCAGGTGTGCCAGGCAGGCAGGCGGCGTTGGCGAGCAGGAACGAGCACGATGCGCGGACGTACAGCGTCTGGCGGACCTGGCCGTTGTGGTATCGCGGTGCTCGGTGCTGCGGTCGCAGCTCGAACAGGTTGCGGTGCGACGAGTAGGCGCGGTACTCGTTGCGGTCGATGACCTCGGACTTCTTTGCGGAGAACTCGCGGGTCACGGACTTGCGGAAGACGATGGAGCGCTCGACGAGGACGGTGAACGCTTCCCCGCGGGTCATGCCCCACTGCCGGCCCCAGTCCTCGACGGTGATGACGTCCTGGGCGTCGGCAATGAAGCGGTCGTGGTACTCGAGCGCGGGGGCGGCGGCTTCGAGCTCGGCGGTGGCCTTGTCGGCCCGGTCTTCCGCTTCGAGGACCATCTGCGCCAGGGCACGGCGGTCGGGCAGCGCTGCTGCCGTCGTCGGGGCCGGGGCGGGGTCGCCGTACCCGCCGGTGCGGCGGATGGTCGGCAGGACCTCGCTGGTGACCCACTTCTTGAAGGCGCGGGCTTCGTCCTTGCGGCTGCGCAGTATGCAGCTGTAGAGACCGGACTCGTTGATCGTGGACACCGACTGGGTTCCCGAGGGGGTGCGGATAGTATCCGTACCCCTCTCGTCCTCGTCGAGGGTTCGGACCATGTCGTGGGTGCGTCCCAGGCCGAGAACCTTGGCGATGTCGGCGGCGATCCAGCGGGGTTCGCCGTCGCCGGCGGTGATGACCCGAACGCGGTGTCCGTTGAAGTTGAACGGGGCGAGGTTGCTCATGCCGGCACCCCTTCGGCCTCTTGCTCGGCGTTGCTGCAGGCCTTCTGCAGGTGCTTGGCGAAGTTCTCCATCTCCAGCCAGGCGGTGACGGCCCCGGATGCCTTGAGCTCGCGGGCGCGGCGGCGGGCTTCGGTGGCGGCGGTGCGGTAGCCGACTGCGCGGCCGTAGTCGTAATCTGCGACGGGGGGAAGCATGGTGTAGACTCCTTGGTGTGTGGTCCCCCGCTTCGGCGGGGGGCTTTTGTGTATGTGTGGGGTGGCGCTACGCGGCGACCGTGAGGTCGGCGTCGGTGAGCTTGACGAGCACGCGATCGGGGCGAGCGCCCAGGTCGGCGAGAGCATCGAGCACCTGCGGGGTGGGGCGCTGGGTCTTGATCGCCTTGTTCCACGTGTTCCGGGAGAGCCCGGTCTTCGCCGCCAGGTCGACCGCGGATCGCAGTTGATTGGCGCGCTTCACTCGCTCCAGTTCGTCAAGACTGATAAGAAACATTGTCTGTCTGTCCTCTCTGTCTTGGTGACTGACAACAGAATAGGTCAGTTCGGGACAAATGACAAGTCTGTAGGTCTGGTCTAGACATGCTTATTGATCTATCCGCAGGTCACGCCACACTTGCTGACAAGAAAGTTGTGCACTACGATGATGTTCATGACCACCCCAGCAGAGATCAAGTCCTGGTTCTCGTCCCGCATCGGACGCCGTGCCACCGCGACCGACATTGCCGACGCGCTCGGTGTCTCGCGCAACACCGCCAACACCCGGCTCGGCGACGGGCTGGACGCCGGTGACACGATCACCGTCTGCAGGCACTTCGACATCAACCCCGTCGAAGCACTGGTCGAACTCGGGCACATCAGCCACGAGGAAGCGTTCTCGTTCGTCGACAGCGACGGCACGAAGTTGGCCACCGCCAGCCTGGAGGAGTTGATCCGCCAGTTGGCGGAGGACAACCTGCCCCTGTCGGACAAGATCGAGATGGGTGCAGCAGCCAAGGCTCTCGCCGACCGGCGGGACGAACTGACTGACCGACGTGCCGCACGAGCACATTCGAACGATCAGGGGCACCCACGTCCGGACCGTGAGCATGATGGAACCGTGCGCGACTTCGCCTACCTCGACTTCGCCGCGGACGACACCATCGACGAGCAGCAGGCAAGGGAGGACGAGGGATCTGACCCCATCGATTGACGCACTGATCGACGTCGCCCGGGTCTACGACATTCATGTCGATTGGCACCGCCAAGGGCCCAAGGGCGCGTGGATTCCACCAGATACGATCACCATCCGGCACGGCATGAGCGACGCTGAGACACTGTCCACCCTCGCCCACGAGTTGGCGCACATGGCCCACGGAGACCCCTGCGGCGCCAGCCAGGCTGCAGAGGACCGGGCGTGGCGCACCGCTGCGGAGTGGATCGTCAGCCCCGAGGAGTACGCCAACGCCGAAAACGCCTACGGCCCCCACCCCCAGCTCATCGCTGCCGAGATCGGCGTGACACGACACGTCGTCGAGGTTTGGCGCAAGAGTCGGGAACCCCTACCCGTACGAGCACACTACGAACTCCTGCCGAACTGAGACGGCAGAGACCCCCACCTCAACCGACTACCCCAAGAGAGACACCACGATGACCACCCACAAGTCCCTCACCACCATCATCGACACCGACCACCAGGCCGGCACCGTCACGATCCACAACCGCACCCTCATCAAAGACGCGTGGGACCAGGCCAGCCCGATCACCATCCCCGGCGAGTGGATCGACCGGGTCGAGCAGAAGGGCGGGAACCTAACCGTCCACCTCATCAACCACGCCAACACCCCGCTCCCGGGCGACGGTGCCGATCGGTGGATTCTGCCGCTGTCACGCAAGAAGCGGGCCGTTGAAGCCGAGCAGGACATCAACACACTCCTCGCGGCGACACACGGCCGGCAGCAGCGCCCGTTCTCCGTGCCGCAGCCACTCGGCAAGACGAGGGAGAAGACCCTCGCCGCGCAGAAGCGCATCCCCGGCGCGGTCGCGTTCGGCGGGCTGATCCTCGTCGACGGGGTCGTGTACGCCGCAGGGCAGGCCATCCCGGCGCGAGACGCGAAGGCCACCGTCGATGCGGGAGCGGCCGCGCAGTCGAAGGTCGGCGCGGGCAGGGTTGTCGGCGGTGCGATCCTCGCCGGGCCTGTCGGTGCGTTGATCGGCGCGGCGGCGAAGAAGTCCACCGGCGAACTGTTCATCACCGTTGAGTCCACGGACGGGCGGGTGGCGATCGGCTCCGGGCCGTCGAAGGAGTCCTCGTCGGCGACCACCCTGGCGAACGCGATCAACGCCGCACAATAGAAAAGCGGCCCCCGCTGCCGGGTAAGGGCAGCGGGGGCCAGATGTCCACGAAGCAGCAGACACACAGAGGAGTGTACCGACATGGTGCAGCGACGACCGCCGAAGGGGCCAGCGCCCAAAGGCAAGAAGATCCAGTGGGTAGCGCGGTGGCGCGACGAGACCCGCGCCGAGCAGTCCGAAACGTTCACCACAGAGGCTGCTGCCAAGCGCTACGAGAACAAGATGAAAGAGCAGGTGTCGTCCGGCACTTATGTGGACCCGAAGAAGCAGGAGGTGCTCGTAGGGACCCTCGCGCAGGAGTGGGTGGACATGACCACCCATGCGGGCACGAGGGACAATCGCCGTCATCTCCTCAATAACCTCGGGAAACTGGAAAATATGCCGTCGGGGGCCGTCCGGAAGTCGCATGTCGTAGCGTGGGTAAAGACGCTGCAGGATGGCCGCCCGTGGTACAACGGGAAGCCGCTGGCCGATTCGACGATCCGGGTGCGGCTGGGACAGTTGCAGACCCTGCTGCAGATCGCCGTCGATGACGAGATCCTGCCGAAGAATCATGCCACCGCAGTGAAGAAGAGCCTGCCGGCCAAGTTGCGACCCGTCACGGAGCGCCAGGTGCCGAGCGTCGATGAGATCAACTCCCTGATCGACACTGCGCGCAAAGGCGGGCGAGTCGCCGGAACGACCGACAAGATGCACTACCTGCCTCCGTCCGAATGGCTGGCGCAGTGCATCATCATCGCCTCGGAGACGGGCCTGCGCGTTGGCGAGATCGCCGGGCTCAACGGCAGCGATCTCGACATCGAGAACGGAACCCTACACGTGCAGCGCCAGTGCCCGAACAGGGTAGGCGAGGACGGCCCGCTGAAGACGGAGTCCTCCGACCGATACGTGCCGGTGTCCCCTGCCCTCATGCGCGACCTGAAACGGTGGATCCGGGGCGACGATGACCGGATCGTCGCCGGGGCGACCGGACGCGGAGTGTCCTCGCCAATGGTCTCGTCGGCAGTGGCGAAGGTGCGCAAGATCGCCGGCGTTAGCGAGCAGATCTCCATGCACGGGATGCGGCACTTCTACGCGACCTCGCTACTGGCCGCTGGAGAGTCGCTCCAGACCGTCGCCGCGCTCCTGGGGCACGACCAGCTCTCCACGACGGACCGGATCTACAACCACTTCCTCCCAGGACATCTCACAGCCGCACAGCGCTCGGTTCATGCCCTTGCGGGATCGTTGAGGGATGGCCGGGGCGAACTAAGGTCGGTGAGCTGATCGATGGGGAGTACGGTAGTCCCCATGCAAGGACGTACAACGGTGATGGAGCCCGATAAGTGGCGCTCTGAACAGGCGAAACACCGCGCAACCGTCGACGAGCTCGCCGCCGGACGTCGGGACCGCCGCTCCCGCGGTGAGCGTCACCCGGTGTGGGATTTTATGTTTTCATACTATCCAGTCACACCAGGCAAGCTCGGCCGCTGGAACCCGGGCTTTGGCGTGTCCCTGGTCACCGACGGCGACGAGCGTCCCGGTACCGCCGGGACGCTGCGGGAGACGACCGCGCCGGACGGGACGGAACTGTGGGAGCTGGACGCCGACGCCCTGATGGCCAAGCGCGGCACCAGCTTCACCTACATGCGCCGCCTGCTGGCATCCACGCTGGGGCGTCCTGCGCGGTTCAGCTGCTTCGGCATGCACGAATGGGCGATGGTCTACCGGGACGCCCCGCGTCACCCCGAACCACTTCGGCTCGGGCGCGAGGCCACCGACGAGGTCGTGGAGGCCAATACCTTGCGGTGCACCCACATCGACGCCTTCCGCTTCTTCACCGAGGATGCCGTGCCTCGCAATACGCTGCACCCCACCCGTGAGACGCAGGCCGACATGGAGCAGCCGGGATGCCTGCACGCCACGATGGATCTCTACAAGTGGGCCACGAAACTCGGCCCGCTCGTCCCCGGGGAACTGTGGTTGGACACCTTCCGCCTGGCCTGCGACGTACGCCGCACCGACATGGAGGCCAGCCCCTACGACCTGTCCGCCTGGGGTTTCACCCCGGTCGCGGTGGAGACACCGGACGGACGGGCGGAGTACGTGCGCCGCCAGCGTGACTTCGCCGAGCGCGGGCAGGTGCTGCGCCGGGCGCTGGTGGATCTCATCGACGACTTCTTCCGCTCCACACAGCAGGCACCCCGAGGAAACGGAGACTGACCATGGCACGACACAGCGCAGCGCAGAGCCCGGTCCGAGTGGCCGGGTGGGTGTGGTTCGCCCTGGTGGCGGTGATCTTGGTCGTCGCGCTGGTCGTGGGATGGTTCGTATTGGCCTCCCGGCAGGCTACCGAGAAAACTGAAGCCACCTGCATCGACGGCGAGCAGGAACTCACTGTGTGGGCTGACCCGGCGGCCGAGGACGTGGCTCAGCGCTTGGTCGATGGGTACAACGAGACCGACCCCGTGGTCCGGGACCGGTGTGTGACCGCATCGGTGGAGGTACGCTCCACCGCCGAGGCCACGCTGGCTTACCGGGGAGGGCAGCCGGGTGTCGCCCCGGTGTGGATCCCCGCCGGCACCGGTTTCATCTCCGGTCTCTCCGGCGCGCCGACCGAGGTGCCGGTGGTGGGCTCGGACGAGCTGATTCACCGGGTCCCCGAGGGTGCCGACGCCGACGTTGCCCGCGCCATGCTGCCCACGGGTGCGGCGTCGATGGTCACGGCACTCGCCGCGGAGGCCGCGGGTGTCCCCCTGGATATGGAGTCGGACGCCACGCTGGAAGCTCTGCGAGCAGCGCCGGACGTTCAGAGCACCGTGGACGCGAATCTGCCGGTGCTCTCCTCGGCGTCATTGCTCGGCGAGCAGGGTGACGGCGACGATGCCACCGTCGGCGAGGTGCAGTTCCCGCTGGTTGCCTTCGGCTCCTCCCCTGCGGTGGACGAGAACCAGGCCCGGGCGGCGGCGGACTTCGCGGAGAAGGCTACTGCGGAAGATACAGAGGCCGCAGGGGAGACAGTGACAGCTGAGCCCGCGTCCCCCTGGCTGAGCAGGGTCGCGGGCGTGTTAGCGGATGTGCCGCTGGGCTGAGAGGCTCTGGGCTGAGAGCCTCTGAACTAGGAGGACTTCTTCAGACGGCGGGCGGCCAGTTCGTCGGAGGGGTCGAAGGCGCCGTCGGGCTGAGCGACCGGTTCGGCGGGCTCGGAGGGGAATGCGGTGATCGTGCCGCTGAGTTCCTTCATCAGGCCCGGCACGGCGATGCCGAAGACTCCCTGGCCACCGGCGAGGAGGTCGATGACTTCCTCGGCGGAGCGGCACTCGTAGACGGTCTTGCCGTCGGAGACCAGGGTGATGCCGGCGAGGTCGTCCACACCGAGGTTGCCGAGCTTGTCCACGGCGCGGCGGATGTTCTGCAGAGAGATGCCCGTGTCCAGCAGGCCCTTGACGATCTTCAGTACGAGGATGTCGCGGAAGGAGTACAGGCGCTGGGAGCCGGAGCCGTGTGCGGTGCGGATCGACGGCTGCACCAGCTTGGTGCGTGCCCAGTAATCGAGCTGTCGGTAGGTAATACCGGCGACCTGGCAGGCGATGGTCACCCGGTAGCCGACCTCCTGGTCGGGGCCCTCGACGTCGAACAGGGTGTCCTGCTGCGGTGCCGGGACAGCCTCGCCGACGGGCGTCGTGCCCTGCTCGTGTCCGGACTCGCCCCGGGCGTCACTGCGCTCCATGCTGATTCTCCTCTGTTCGGCGTGTCTGCTTGCACACCTGTGATTCACTGCTCTCAAGATTAGACGGGATGGCCGTGGAGTCAACAGGTGAGCACAAAAACCTCACCCGCGGGATCCACATCCCTGACCCTCAACCTGAGGTCGAGGGTAATGCTAACACGAGAATTCAGCCGACACCCGTGTAACAACACGCGTGTCATGCACTGAAAAACAATGAATCCCCGACCGCTGTGCGTGGCCGGGGTTGTGAAGAAACCGGGATCAGCGCGGAAGCTTCCCCTTAATCAACGCCGCGTGCAGGGAGACAACCAGGGCGCTGACCTCCCGGCTGACCTCGGCGGAACGCTCCCGAGCATTCTCATCACGCCCGTGCGCCACCGGCCCGGCGACCTGATTGACCAGGTCCGCCTGCCGCTGCGCCTGCGTGACCAGCGTCTTGAGGTGTCGATGGTCGATGCCGTACTCCCCCATCTTCGCCGCGATGCGCACCACGTCGACGTCGTCGACGGAGAAGAACCCCGCCGCGTCCGGCGTCAGCAGGGAGATCTTCACCAGCGAGGCGACGACCGAGTCCTCTACCCCCGCCCGCGAGGCGACGTCCGCCCGAGTCAGTCGCCGAACGGTGGCCTGGCGGAACTGTTCGGGGGTAACCGTGCCGGCCACGGAACGACGCGAGTCCACCGGGGTGACCTTGCCCGAGTCCATCGCCTCGAGCTGTTCCTTGATGACCTTCAACGGCAGGAAGCTGTCGCGCTGGTTGGCCAGGATATAGCGCAGTCGCGAAATGTCCTCCGGGGAGAACCTCCGGTAGCCGGACTTGCTGCGCTGCGGAGTCACCAACCCCTCAGACTCCAGGAACCTGATCTTAGAGACCGTGACATCCGGAAAGTCCGCCTGAAGTTGCTTGAGGACGTCCCCGATCGACGACGTGGGCAGAACCCGCCCGGCGGTGGGCCGGGACTCGGGCTGCGGCTGCCCGGCGGCTGCGGCATTCGCTGGCACAGTGCTCCTCACATCAGGTGCGGGTCCGGTGACATTGTCTCGATCAGGGTGATACTACCGAAAAGGAGATGCCTGGGCCTCCCCCAGGCGCACCCCTTAAGCGTCCTTGGTGCCGTTGAGGAAGACCAGACGGAACTTGCCGATCTGGATCTCGTCGCCGTTGCTCAGCACGGCGGAGTTCTTCGGCTCACGGTTGACGTAGGTGCCGTTGAGGCTTCCCACGTCCACTACCTCGTACTCCTCGCCGTTGCGGCGGAACTCCGCGTGGCGACGGGAAACGGTCACGTCGTCGAGGAAGATGTCACTGTCGGGGTGGCGGCCGGCCGCGGTCGTGTCCTGATCGAGCAGGAACCGTGAACCGGCGTTCGGCCCACGCTTGACCACGAGGAGCGCAGAACCCGAAGGGAGACCCTCCACACCTGCCGGTGCGGACTCGGACTGCGCACCGGTCTCCATCTCCTTGAGGAGGTCAGCACGGAAGACCGAGGTCGTCTCGACCGATGCTTCCGGGATCCCGGTGTTATCGCTCATGTTTCAGTTCCTCCTGGAATCTGTTGCAGTGTGACCATGGCTCCGGCCGCAGGTCGCGGCTGGAGCCGATGAGAAAAGCAGACGGTACGCCTGCAAGCCTTCCCCACCATACTACCCGGCGACCCCGCGACACCACGGAAGCCCTCGCCGAAACCGGGTACCCCCACCGTGCGGCGGGGTCGTGCGGCTATCCGGAAGCCTACCGGAATCCGGACGGATACCTACCGGAACATCGCCGCGATCGAGCCGACCACGCTGCCTCCGGTGCTGGACAACGGGTTGTCGTTGACCATGTAGGTCCACGTCGCACTCGGCTTGTGCAGTCCCTGACCGGCCAGGTCCACCCCCTCAGAGGTGATCTCGACCTCGCTGAAGGTCTCCCTCGCCTTGGCGACTGCGCGCTCGGCGAGTTCGCCGAAGGCAGCGATAGACATCCGGTGGAACTCGTCGATCGGGCTCTCGCGGGCGATGGCCCGCAGGTGGATCGACTCACGGATGTCGTCCAGGTAGGCCAGGTGGTCACTCCACTCCACGTCGAGGTGGTAGAGCATGATCTCTCGGGCTGCCTGTTCCAGGACCTCCTCGGGGATGCCCTCGGCTTGCAGGTGTCCGGCCTTCTCGACATCGTGGTAGCTGAGGTCCTGCCAGGCGGTGTCGGTGTCGAGCACCTTGGCACGCCGGTCGTCGACGATCTCGCGCTGGTCGTTGATCAGCTTGTTGTACTTCCACGTCGTGGCATGGATGTCGAGCATCTGCCCCTCGGCCACACGCTGGCAGTGGTCGATGAACTGCAGCACCTTACGCTGCTCCAGGCGTCCGTCCTCGCCGGGCTCGGCGCGCAGCTCCTCACCGGCACCGCCGGTGTTGACCACGTCGTCCTCCAGGGAGACGAAGAATACCGAGGACCCGGGGTCACCCTGCCTTCCGGCGCGGCCACGCAGCTGGTTGTCCAGACGCTGGGAGCGGAACCGTCCGATCCCGACGACGTGTAGGCCGCCGAGCTCCACGACGTGGTCGTGGTCCTCCCCCTCGGTTCCGCCGAGCCGGATGTCAGTGCCGCGCCCAGCCATCTGCGTCGACACGGTCACGTGCCCGGCGCGTCCTGCCTCGGCGATGATGCCGGCCTCGGCCTCGTGGTTCTTGGCGTTGAGCACGCGGCACTGCACACCATGCTCGGCCAGCGCCTCCGCCACCCGCTCGGACTCGGCGATGTCCTGGGTTCCCACGAGCACGGGCTGACCAGTGCCCTGGACCTCCACGATGTGGTCCACCGCGGCGGCATCGCGCTGATCCTCGGTGGTGTAGACACGGTCAGCCTCGTCGAAACGACGGTTCGGCAGGTTGGGGTCGATGACACTGACGGACAGCTCGTAGAACTGGCGCAGCTGATCGCTGGCGGCCACCGCAGTACCGGTCATGCCGCACTTACGCGGGTAGAGCCCGAGCAACGCCTGCACCGTGATCTGGTCAAGGATGCGCCCGCCGTCGGTGACCTGCAGGCCCTCCTTGGCCTCCACCGCGGCCTGCAGGCCGTCCGGCCACCGCTGCAGTTCGGCGACGCGGCCACGCGAGCCGTCGATGAGGGCGACCTTGCCGTCGCGCACGATGTAGTGCACGTCGCGGGTCAGCAGGTGCTGGGCATGCAGCGCCACGTTGACCTGCGACAGCAGGGTGCCGGCGTCTGCACCGTCCGCACTGTCCCCAGCGTCCTCACCGGCACCGTACAGGGACTCGATCTCGAGGCCCTTCTCCACGAACCGTGCACCGGAATCGCTGAGGAACACATTGCGGCGATCCCCGGAGACCGTGAAGTGCCGGTTCTCCTCCATGCGGCGCACCAGGTCGGTGATCTGCCCGGTCGGGGCGGGCCCAGGCTCGGAACCGGCGAGCACCAGCGGCACCAGTGCCTCGTCGACCATCACCGAGTCCGCCTCATCGATAACCGCGACATCGGCTGGAGTACGCACCGCGTCGACCCGGCGAGTGATCAACTGATCACGCAGCACATCGAAGCCCATCTCGTTGACTGCGCCGAAGACCACGTCACGGGAGTAGATGTCGCGGCGCTCGTCGGCCCCGTGCTCCTCCTCGATCGCACCGTGGGTCAGGCCGAAGAAGTCGAGCAGCGGCCCCATCCACTGCTCATCGCGGCCGGCGAGGAAGGAGTTCACGGTGATCAGGTGCACCTTGCGCCCCTGCAGGCCGTAGCCCACCGCGGTCATCGCGCCGGTGAGGGTCTTGCCCTCACCGGTGGCCATCTCCACCACGTCGCCGACCAGCATGCGCAGGGTGCCTTGCAGCTGGACGTCGAACGGCCGCATGCCGATCGTGCGCTCGGCACCCTCCCGCATCGCCGCGAGCAGCAGGGGTGCATCGTCCACCGAGGGGGTGTCGCCGGCGGTCACGCAGGACCGGGCGATCTCCACGACCTCGGCGTCGGTGGCACCGGAGAGCCGCTCCGCGGCCTTCGTCGATTCGGACACGATGGTCTTCGACTTCTTCTGGTTCGCCGTCGCCGACGAACCCATGGCCTTCCAGAACCAGCCGAATCCGGCCATCCTCGCCTCCGCTTACTGCATGTCTCGAAAAGGTCGTGCATCGCACGCTGTCCGTTGCAAGGATAGTCGCCACCCACCCGTGCGGCACACCACCGGGGCACTACTGTGGGCCGGGTGACTTCAAGAAGCGTGACCTCCGTCGACGTCGAGTTCCGCGGTGCCGACGTGGCAGGACGCCCCGTCCCCGTGATCACCGGCACCGTGGACCTGCCCGGCGACGCGCGCGGGCTGTCCCCGCAGGAGTTCCGCGAGGCTGGCGTCCCGGTCGCCCTGTTCGCTCACTGTTTCACCTGCAACCGTAAGGTCCCTGCGGCCTTCCGCGTGTCGAAGACACTGGCCCGGGCCGGGATCGCCTGCCTGCGCTTCGACTTCCCGGACCTCATGTTCAGCTCGAATGTCGCTGACCTGCAGGCCGCCGCGGAGTGGTTGGACGCTCGCCTCGCCGCGCCGTCCTTACTGGTCGGCCACTCCCTCGGCGGGGCCGCCGCCCTGCACGCCGCCGGGAGCATCCCGTCGCTGTCCGCGGTCGCGACGATCGGCGCGCCGTTTCGTCCGGCGTCCGCCGCACGCTCCCTGCAGGACGCCTGCGCCGCGATGCGTCCCCACGAAGTGCGCACCGTCCGCCTCGCCGGACGCGACGTGGCCGTCTCCCACGACTTCCTCGCCGACCTGGCGGACGCCTCCGCGCAGGACGCCGCGGCCGCCGCGGTGGCCGGCGTCGGCGCGCCGCTGCTCGTCCTGCACTCACCGACCGACCAGACCGTGCCGGTGTCCGAGGCGTCCCGCATCTTTGACGCTGCCCGGTGGCCGAAGTCGATGATCAGCCTGCAGGACACCGACCACTTGCTCACCGTGCGTGGCTCGGCCCAACGCGCCGGGGAGACGATCGCCACATGGGCGGCCCCGCATATCGGGCGTGCGTGACGGCGCCACACGATAGGCTGAGCCACCATGAACAACATCACATTCATCCACACCGCCGACCTCGTCGACATCATCGGTGCCGACGTGCGTAGCTGCGATACCCAGTTCCGTGACCTCGGCGGACACACCGACTTCTGCGGTCCAGTCACCACCGTGCGCTGCTTCCAGGACAACGGACTGGTCAAGAAGATCCTGCAGGAGGACAACCCCGGCGGCGTACTCGTCGTCGACGGCGACGCCTCGGTGCACACCGCGCTGATGGGCGACATGATCGCCGAGTTCGGCGTGGAGCACGGCTGGGCCGGGGTCATCATCAACGGCGCGATCCGCGACTCCGCCGCAGTCGGCGGCATGGAGTTCGGCTGCAAGGCCCTGGGCACCAACCCCCGCAAGTCCGCCAAGGACGGTGCCGGCGAGCGCGACGTGGTCGTCAGCTTCGGTGGGGTGGACTTCACCCCGGGCCACATCGCCTACGCCGACGCCGACGGTGTGGTCGTCACCGATGCCCCGATCGACCCGCCGGCGTAGAACGAGGCCTCCCCGACCCCCGCCGAGCAGGCGATTGGCGAAGTCGAATCCCGGTGTTGTAACCTATGCGAGGTCCAGAGATGGACCGGCGGACTGTGGCGCAGTTTGGTAGCGCACTACACTGGGGGTGTAGGGGTCGCAGGTTCAAATCCTGTCAGTCCGACCACTTTCCCACCCTTCACGGGGTGGGATTTTTTCATGTCCGGGGTGCCTACGGGGAGTAACCTGGCGGCATGGCCAAACTTCAGCGTTCACGCAACCACCGGGTCGTAGCAGGGGTCTGCGGCGGGATCGCGGACTGGCTCGGCTGGTCGCCGAACACCGTGCGTCTCTTATTCGTGCTGTCCTTCATCTTCCCCGGACCGCAGGCGATCTTCTACTTCGTCGCCTGGATCTTCATGCCTGCACAACGCTGAAGGACTTCTGACAGCTCAGATGAGTGCCGGTAAAGTTGCGTGACAGAACGTTCCTTCCGAATCCACCACACCGAGAGGACGCCATGTTCACCCGCACCACCCGCACCACAGCCCCGACCGCGCCAGCCCTCCCGCCTGCGCGCCGACGCCGGGGTCTGCGCCTTGCGGCAGTCAGCGTCACCGGGCTCCTGGCCCTGTCCGCTTGCAGCACGGACGAGACCACACAGGACACCACGGAGAACACCGCCGACTCGGCCGATTCCACCGGCTCAGAAAGCGCCACCGATACCGGCACGTCGGACGCACTCGCCACAGCGTCGGTCGCCAACGCCGACGGCGAGGAGGTCGGCACCGCCGAGATCTCCGAGGCCGACGGTGCCTCCGAGCTTTCCGTCGACGTCTCCGGGCTGGAGCCGGGCATGTACGGCATGCACCTGCACGCCGTCGGTGTCTGCGAGCCCGATAGCGCCGCCCCCGACGCCGATGAAGACGATCCGGAGACCGGTGACTTCCTCTCCGCCGGCGGCCACCTGGGTGCCGACGGCCATGATCACCCCGACCACGGCGGCGATCTGCCCGCCCTGCTGGTCAATGAGGACGGTTCGGGGTCGATGACGGTCACCACCGACCGGATCGAGGAGTCGGAGCTCCTCGACGATGACGGCTCGGCGATCATCGTCCACGAGGACGCCGACAACTACGGCAACGTGCCGGAGCGCTACGCCCCGGACGGCCCCGACGAGGACACGTTGTCGACCGGGGACGCCGGCGGCCGCCAGGCCTGCGGTGTCTTCGAGGCTGCATGACACCTCACCGCCCACTGTTGACAGCTCAGCGCGCTGACCACAAAGGTGAGGCATTGCTAATCTTCCGAGCATGACCATCACGAGAACCACCGACCCCAGCCGCCCCAGCTGCCCTACCCGGCGCGGCCGCCGCGGCACGACGCGCCTGCTCGCCACCCTGTTCGCCGCCGGAGTCGCCGGGGCCGTCCTCACGGCCTGCGGCAGCGACGGCGACAGCAACGGAGACACAGACGGCTCCGCGGCGTCCGGCGAGACCCGCACCGTCGACACCTTGCGCGGCGAGGTGGAGGTCCCGGCCGACCCGCAGAATGTCGTTGCCGTCGACTGGCAGTTACCGCCCGTGCTGGTCGACCTGGGCATCACCCCCACCGGGATCTACGAGGGCTACTACGAGCAGGACGCCGCGGCGGCGCGTGCGGTGCCCGAACGCTACGTCGACGCCCTCGCCGATTCCACCCGCATCGGCAACTGGGACTCCATCGACGTGGAGACCATCAGCTCCCTGGAGCCCGATCTCATCGTCACCACCGGTGTCGGTTTGGACGACGCCCAGATCGACCGACTCGCCGACATCGCTCCCCTCGCCCACTTCAGCAGTGAGGACGATGTGGAGTCCCAACGTCAGCTCACCGACATCGTCAACCGCTCCGAAGAGTTCGACGAGTTGGAGCAGGCCTTCGCCGACAAGGCAGAGACCGTCGCCGAGGAGCACGCCGAGGTACTGTCCAGCTCCTCGTGGGCCTCGGTCAGCGGCAGCCAGGACAACACCTGGTTCGCCGAGGGCGGCCAGACGGCCACGGGCAGTCTGCTGCGCGCGGTCGGTGCCGAGTTCAGCGATGTCGTCGACCCCGATGGCTGGTGGGGCGACCCGCTGTCGTTGGAGAACCTCAACCTGCTCGACGATGCCACCGTCATCCTCTACCCGGCCCAACCGTCCGGCGAGGCCACAGAGAACACCCGCCCTCTGCTGGAGAACACCCGTTTCCAGGCATTGCCGGCGGTGGAGGCGGACAACCTGTTCGGCTTCACCCAGGGCGGGGCGTCCAATATCGGCTGGGCAATCGACGCCCTCGACGAGATCGACGACATCCTCTCCCAGGTCAGCGCCACGTGACCGGACGCCACCACCGCTCGCGGGTCCTGGACAAGCAGTGGGTGACCCCGCGCATGGTGCGGCTCACCCTGGACTGCGGTGCGGACTTCGTGCCCACCGGCACCGACAGCCACGTGGCCGTCTACTTCTACCCGCCCGAGGCCCGGGTACCGGTGGAGTTCACCGCCGAGAACCTCACCGACCTGCACCGGTTCGCCTCGCCGCAGGTCCGGCGCTACACGGTGCGCAATGTGCGCGACAGGACGGACACCGGTACCGGTCCCGCCACGATCGACCTCGACGTCGTCGTCCACGAGCCGGCCGGCCTCGCCTCCGGGTGGGCCCGCGACGCGGTCGTCGGAGACGAGGTGCTGTGGTGGGGCCCGACCGAGGCCTGGCACCTGCCCGAGCAAACACGCGAGCTGGTGCTCGTCGCCGACGAGACGGGCCTGCCTGCGGTGGCGGAGATCCTGGCCGTCTGCCCGGACGAGGTACGTACCCACGTTGTCGCCCTGGTCGACGATGAGCGGGACGAGCCCTACCTCGCCCCCGGACAGTCGCAACAGACACAGCTGACCTGGATCCACCGGGGCCCGGCCGACGGCGTCGTCCCGGAAGAGTTCACTTGTGCCCTCGATACCCTTCTCACCACCGTGACCGCGCAGGCGACGGGGCCAGTGGCCCTGTGGGCGGGCGTGGAGTTCGCCGAGGCCGGTACGCTGCGCCGCCATTTCGCCGACCTGGAGAGGAGCCACTCCCACGTGACGTCCTACTGGATCCACGGCCAGGCGCAGGACGCTCGCCCCGACGCCCGCAATCGCCAGCGCAATCTCGCCAACCGGGCCGAACACCCCGACGAGGCCGCAGCGCATCTCACCGATCTCACCCAGCGAAGTAGTTCGCCGGGGTCGTACCGAAGTGACGGCGGAAGGCACTCGTGAACCCGTTGGTGCTGGAGTAACCCATCCGCGCGGCCACCGACGCCACCGGCACCCGGTCGGCCAGCAACGGCAACGAGCGGTACAGGCGAACCTGCGCGCGCCACGCCGAGAACGTCATCCCCGTATCGGCGAGGAAGGCGCGCTGGATCGTGCGCTCGCTGGAGTGCAGCCGGTGGGCCCATTCGTCCAGGGCGTGCGGCGCGCCAGGATCCTCCAACACCGCCGAGGCCACCGAACGTGCCCGCGGATCGTCCGGCATCGGTAGGTCGACGCCCACCGCGTCGGCCGGGGCGAGCACGCTGAGCAGGGTGGCTCGAGCGTGGCGTGCGGCTGTGTCGTCCAGGTCGTCTCTGGCGAGGTGACGCACCAGTTCCCCGGCCAGCGGGCCCATCCTCAGCACGGTCAGCCCCTCCCAGGCGACCTCGCACTCCTCCTCCCATAGGTAGGCGCAGAAGAGCTCGGTGCCGGCGGTGGTGCGCACGTCATGGACTTCCTCGGCGGGAATCCACAGCGCCTGCGACGGTGCCAGGATCCAGCGGCGTTCGCCACCGGCACCGACGAATACGGCGATCTGCCCGCGGTCGGCCCACACAATCTGGGCCTTGAGGTGACTGTGCGGCCCGAACACCAGGTCACCGGCCGGGTCATCCTCGCCGCCGAAGTGCTCCACCCAGATGCACTCGGCGTCACGCAGCCCGTACTCCGACATCAGGACGCACCCCGCCCAATCCACGCCGCCCACAATTCGGCATAACGTCCACCGGCACCGACGAGTTCGTCGTGGGTGCCGGACTCCACCACCCGTCCGTGTTCCATGACCATCACCCGGTCGGCCAGGCGCGCCTGCGACAGCCGGTGGGCGATCACCAGCGCTCCCCTGCCCCGGATCACCGCGGCGGAGGCGTCCTCCAACTCTTTGGAGTTCGCCGACCCCGCCTCGGCGGTGGCCTCGTCGAGCACCACGTAGGACGGGTCGAGCAACTGCAGTCGCACCAGCGCCAGGTGCTGCTCCTGGTGGGTACTCAACCGGTGGCCCGCCTCGCCAACCTCGGTGAGCAGTCCGTCCGGCAGGTCGTGGACCCAACCCGCGCCAGTGGCCTGCAGGGCAGCTTCGACCCGCTCGCCTGCATCCTCCCTAGCCTCTTCCCCGCTGACACCCAGCGTGATGTTCTGCAGCACGGTACCGGCGAAGATGTGACTGTGCTGGGAGGCCAGGCACACCCGCGGGCGCAGGTCGGTAGGCGCCAGAGCGCCAAGGTCCACCCCGTTCAGAGTCGCCCGCCCATCCTGCACGGGCAGCACTCCGGCGAGCAGGCGTGCGACGGTGGTCTTGCCCGCACCCGTCGAGCCGACGAGAGCGACGGACTCGCCCGGCGCGACCGAAACGTCGACATCGGTGAGCACCCGGTGCGTCCCGTCGAAGCTGTGCCCGACGCCGGCCAGGCACAGCCCCGTAGCGTCCTGCGCGGTGCCGTCCTCATCCGTCGCCTGCCCGGCCGTCCGCACCGGCGCCTGGGTCACCCCCGCCAGCCGACGCAGCGCAACGCCCGCCTCCTGCACGGTGTCGAAGGTCTGGAACACGGTGGCCACCGGGTCGAAGAGCCGGTGGTAGAGCAGAGCGGCGGCCGTCACCGCGCCGACAGTCGTCCACCCGGCGTCGACCACGACGAACCCGACGATGAGTACGGCGGCAGTGGCCACGAACTCGGCGCGGTTATTGCGCGCGAAGAAGCGGGTGAGCATGCGCCACACCGTGTTCTCCACCCGGCGCGAGTCATCGGACGCCGCGTCGAGCCGAGCGGTCTCCTGCGCGCCCCAGCCTTGGGCGGTGAGCGTCTCCCGGCCATTGGCCGCGTCGAGGAAAGCGGCGGTGCGCCGCCCCAGGATCTCGCGTTCCTCCAGGTAGAGCGGCCCACTGCGCGGCAGGTACCAGCGCAGCGCCATCACATAGAGCGGGATGCCCACCAGTCCGGCGAGCCCGAGCGTCCAGTGCAGGGCGAAGAGGCCAGGCACGGAGACGACCAGGAGTGTCGCCGCCGACAGCACCGTGGGCAGTACGTCGGCCACGGCAGTGGAGATCAACCGCGAGTCGTCGCTGACCCGGGACACCAGCTCCCCCACGCCGGCCTCCTCCAGCACACCGGCCTCCAGGTCGAGCGCGTGGTTGACGGCGTCCTCGCGCAGCGCACCGACGGTGGGCTGGGCGACGCGAGCAAACAACACCATGCCCAGCCACACCAACGCGGCGTTGAGCACGATCGAGAACCCCATGAGCCCCAGGGGCAGGACCACGTCCGCCACCGAAGCCTCCGCGGCCGACAGCCGGTCGACCATCCACCCGACCATCAGCGGCGGCACCACCGCGCAGGCGCTGGACGCCAGGGCGACCAGCAACGCCAACCCCACGAGCCACCGACGCGGGCGCAACCGTGCCCACAGGAAACGCCAGGACGTACGGGCGTCGGCAGTGGGAAGTGCAGTAGGAAGTGCAGTGGGAAGTGCGGCGCTCATCGGGTCACCACCTCCAGATAACCGGCGTCGGCACACAGTTCCCGGTGGCCCGCCACACTCACCGAACCATCGCGCACGAACATCACGGTATCGGCGACGGCCAGCAGGCTCGGCGCGGTGGTAACGATCACCGCCGTGCCCTGGTCACCGCCGCTGCGTAGGTCGCGCAACCCCTCGGCAATCCTGGCTTCGGTCACCGAATCCACCGCCGTGGTGGGGTCCACCAACACCCGGGCCAGGGCCCCTCCGTGCAGCGCGCGGGCCAGGGCAATGCGCTGACACTGCCCACCGGACAGATTCGAGCCCTCCCCATCGACCCGGTGGTCCAGGCCATCGGCGAACAAGTCGACCAACTCGTCGACGCCGCTGGCGCGCAGGACGTCCTGCGACACAGCGTCCCCCTCGCCACCAGTGATATTGCTGCGTACCGTGCCCCGGAACAGGTGGGCCTCGTGTGGAGAGACGCGCAGCACGCCCGGCAGCGCCGCGGGGTCAACGCCCGCGACGTCCTGCCCGTCAAGCAGTAACCGGCCGCCGGCGGCGGACGCCAGAGCGTCCAGCACACCACGACGCGCCTGCGGCGAGGCGCACACCAGCGCCGTCAGCGCGCCGGGCGCGCAGTGCAGCGGCTCCCCGTCGCGAGGTAGGACGGTCAGGGCGGCATCAGCGTCGCCGGCCCTGCCGCTACCGCCGCCGCTGGCGTCCTGCCGGGCATCCGGTGCGTCCACCCCATCGGCGAAGTCGGCGATGCGCGCCGCCGACGCCGATGACCGGGTATAGGACTCCACGACGTGCACGATGATGCCCAAGGGGGTGGCCAGGAACGAGGACACGCCGAGCACGCCGACCATCGTGCCCACGGTCATCGCCCCGTCGGCCACCCGGACGGCGCTGAAGACCGCGGCGACGAGGAGCACCACACCGGTCAGCAGCACCTGGGCGCCCTGGACGCGTCCCGACGCGGCGGCGGAGTCGACCCCGGCGGAGGCCGCGACCCGACTGCGCCGGGCGTACCAGCCAGCCACCGTGGACTCACCGCCGATGCCGCGCAGCACCTCCACCCCACGCAGAATGTCCGCGGCCGACGCCCCCGCCGCGGCGATACCGCTCTGCTGACTGTGGGTCGTCGCCGACAATCGCGGCAACAACCACCGCAGGGCGAACAGGGACAACGGGGACACCAGGACCACCGCAACCCCGACCCACAGGTCCGCCCACAGCAGGTAGCCGGCGGAGACCAGCAGGCCGAGCACAGCTGAACCGCCCATGGCAATCTGCATGATCACATTGCTGGCGTTGTCGCTGTCGGCCGCCGAGAGGGCCGCGACCTCGCCGGCCGGACGCTGCGAGCGGTGCGCCTCGTCGGTGCCGGTACGCGCAGGTTCCTGCGCAGGTGCCGGCGCAGGCGCGAGGGCGGCGGCGGTGACCCGGCAGCGCAGCAGGTGCTTCTGCCGGTTCATCGCATAGGTGCCGACCCGTGAACCCCACATGAAGCCGAAGCTGAGCATGGCAAAGCAGGCGGCCAGCACCACCAGCCACAGCACTAAGGCAGACAGGTCGGACGGCCCGACGGCCTCATCGACGGTCGCGCCGATCACCGCCGGGACCAGCGCCTCGCCCACCGACCAGCCGGTCAGCAGGGCCGCAGCACCGAGGATCGGGCCGCGTTCCTGCCGGATGACCGTGGTCAGCAGGGGCCGTCCGGAATGTCGCCTCTGTTGGGTGTCAGTATCCACCCCGACATTCTATGTCAGCGACGCGCCGGGACCGCACAGTCGGCACGGACGTCGTCATGCACCACTCCCCACCCCTGCAGGCGAGCGAAGAGCAGACAGCCCAGACAGATCCCCAGGAAACCCTCCAGCGCCGCGGCGACGACGAGCAGCAGGAGCACCACGTCCGACGCCCCGGTCACCCCCGCGACGCGTAGGCCGAGCGCGGCCGCGGAGAACACCAGGCCGATCATCTGGGCGAACCGCTTCGGCGCCCCGCCGACCATCACCGGCTCCCCGAAGACCCGCGGGGCCAACCACCGCACACTCAGCTGTCCGAAGGGGTCGAAACGGGGTCCGGCGAGGACCCGGAGGACGAATCCTGCCAGGAGCAGCGAGCCGGCCACCACCGCGGCGACGTCCAACCCCACCCGCGACAAGACCACGGTGACCAGCGCCAGGGCGACCACGAGCATCGCCGTGGTCCGCGCCGCGCGGTCGTTGACCACCGGCGGGAACCACCACAACGAGCGGACCCCGCCGGGCGGCTGCGCAGATGGCGCATTCGGCGCACTCGACGCAGACGCCGCAGCGTCCTGCCCGGCGATGAAGCCGGGGCGCTGGCGTCCCAGGCGGGTCAGTTCGGAGAGTTCCTCGTCCATGACTCCATGAAGTTACCCCCGTCGGTTCCCGGGAGCCAGGGTTGCGCTCACCGGGAAACCGCGTCCCCCTACTTCGTGCTACTTCTTGCTACTTCTTGCGGCCGCGCTTCTCGCGCACACGCACGGCGATGCGCACCGGCGAGCCCTCGAAACCGAAGGACTCACGCAGGCGACGCTCCAGGAACCGGCGGTAGCCGTGCTCCAGGAAACCGGTGGTGAACAGCACGATCACCGGCGGCTCGGAGGAAGCCTGGGTGGCGAACAGCACGCGCGGCAGGCGTCCGCCACGCATCGGCGGCGGGGTCTGCGCGATCACCGCACGCAGCCAGGTGTTCAGCTGGCCGGTCGGGATACGCAGGTCCCAGCTCTCCAGCGCCTCGATCATGGCCGGCTCGAGACGCTGCAGCGCCCGACCGGTGCGCGCGGAGATGTTCACCCGACGCGCCCAGGGCACGTGAGCGAGCTGCTGGTCGATCTCTCGCTCCAGCTCGTCGCGACGCTCCTCATCGACGAGGTCCCACTTGTTGTAGGCCACGACGAGGGCACGCCCGGAGTCCAGGATCATGCGCAGTACGCGCTGGTCCTGCTCGGCAATCGGCTCGGAGGCGTCGACCAGGAAGATCGCGACCTCGGAGGAGTCGATCGCCGCGCGGGTGCGCAGTGAGGCGTAGAACTCATGGCCGCGGGCGGTCTTGGTCTTCTTGCGGATCCCGGCGGTGTCGACGAAGCGCCAGGCGCGTTCGTTGAGCTCCACGACCGAGTCCACCGGGTCCACGGTGGTGCCGGCGACGTTGTCGACGACCGAGCGCTCCTCGCCGGTGATCTTGTTCAGCAGCGAGGACTTGCCCACGTTCGGGCGTCCGACCAGGGCCACACGCCGCGGCCCGGAGATCACCGCGGTTTGGCGCGGGGTCTCCGGGAAACTGGCGAGCACCTGGTCGAGCACGTCGGCGGCACCGCGGCCGTGCTGTGCAGAAACCGGGAAGGGGTTGTCCAGGCCCAGCGCCCAGAACTCGGCCATGTCACCGTACTGCGAGTCAGAATCGAACTTATTCGACACCAGCACCACCGGGATCTCAGAGCGCTGCAGGCGGCGAGCAATAATCTCATCGGTGGCGGTGATGCCGACCTTGGTGTCCACCACGAAGACGATGACGTCCGCGGTGGCCATGGCGGTCTCCGCCTGGCGGGCAATGGCCCCATGGATGCCCTTGGCATCCGGGTCCCAGCCGCCGGTGTCCTGCACCCAGAAACGTCGGCCGTTCCAGTCGCCCAGGTAGGAGATGCGGTCGCGGGTCACGCCGGGGAAGTCCTCCACAACGGCCTCACGACGCCCGATGAACCGGTTGACCAGCGTGGACTTGCCCACGTTGGGACGGCCCACCACGGCGACGGTGCACAGCGCCTCCTGCTCGGCACGGTCGTCGCCCAGCACACCGAAGGCCTCCTCGACGGCGGACCAGTCGGTATCCTCGGCATCGGCGCTGAGCAGGTCGAAGTCGGCGAACTCGGAGTCGTCGAACTCGGGCTCGGCAAAGTCGGAGTCGTCAAAGTCGTTGTCGCCGAAGTCCTTGTCGTCGAGATCCTCGGTGTCCTCGAAGACATCCTCGCCGGACACAGCAGCCTCGTCGATCACGGAGTCGTCGGTCGCACCGATGACCTCGCCTTCGGCGGTCCGGAAGACGAGATCCTCGCCCCCGTCGGACGCCTCGGTGACGGCCAGGTCCGCGGGACGCGCGGCGGACTCCGCCGCCAGGCGGGTCAGCTCGGCGAGCACAGCTTCAACGTCCATGTCGCCGGTGTCGAGCACGGTGGCGTCGTCGGCAGGACGCAGCGGCGAGACCGCGCGCGACGAGTCCGCGGCGTCCCGACGCTCGACGTCGGCGAGCACCGCGTCGTAGTCGGCGTCCCGTCCGGCGGCGACGTCCTGCACATACCGGCGCCGTGCGCGCACCTCGGCGCTGGCGGTCATGAAGACCTTGCAGGACGCATCGGGGAACACCGCGGTGCCGATGTCACGGCCCTCGACGACGCAGCGTCCGGCGCGCAGGGCCAGGGACCGCTGCAGTGCCACGAGGTTCTCCCGGACCTCCGGGATCGCCGAAACGGCGGACACGTGCGCGGTGACCTCGGTTCCCCGGATCTCCCCGGAGACGTCCTCGCCGTCCAGGAGCACTTCCGTGGCCGAGGGGTCCTCGTTGACCAGCAGAGGCAGATCGGCGGTGGCGGCGACGACCGCCTCCGTGTTCTCCGGGTCGATGCCGGCGCGCAGGACATGCAGCGTCGCCACACGGTACATCGCACCGGTGTCCAGGTAGCGGGCATTCGCGGCACGCGCCAGCAGGCGGCTGACGGTCGACTTGCCCGTGCCGGACGGGCCATCCACCGCGACGATGAATCCCCCGCCGGCAATGTTGTCGACAGTGCTCAGGTCGGTGACGTCGGTCGTGTCAGTCACGTCGTTCCTCTCGTTGTTCCGTCCGTCGTTCATCGCATTGTCCATCACAGCTGCACCGCGTTGTAGAGGCTCGTCAGCTCGGCACGGTTCAGTGCGCGCAGGGTGCCGGGCTTCTGCTCGCCGAGCTGCACGGTGTGGACCTTGGTGCGCACCAGGGCCTGGACCGGGAACCCGGCCTCCTTGAGCATGCGACGCACGATGTGCTTGCGGCCCTCGTGGATTTCGAGCTTGATCAGGGACTTTCCCTGCCAGACGTCGATGATCTGTACGTAGTCGGCGCGGGCGATGCCGTCCTCCAGGTCGATACCGTTCTTGAGCTGGTGGATCAGGCGACGGTCAGCCTCACCCAGCACGGTGGCCAGGTAGGTCTTCGAGACCTCGTAGCGCGGGTGCATCAGTCGGTTGGCGAGCTCCCCGTCGTTGGTGACGAGCAGCAGCCCCTCGGTGGCGGCGTCGAGACGACCCACGTGGAAGAGACGCTGACCGGCGGCGACACGCTCGCCGACGAGGTCTCCGACGCAGGGGCGTCCCATGTCGTCGCTCATGGTGGACTGGAAACCGCGCGGCTTGTTCAGCGCGTAGGTCACCAGGTTCTCGTCGACGAGCACACGGGTGCCGTCAACGCGGATGACGTCCTTGTCCGGATTCACCCGGATACCCTGCTGGGTCACGGTCGTGCCGTTGACGTCGACGCGTCCGGCGTCGATGAGCTTCTCGCTCATCCGGCGGGAGGCCACGCCGGCGGCGGCGAGAACTTTCTGCAGGCGGACGGACTTGTTCTCTGCGTCGTTCTTCGAGCCGCCCTTGGAGGAACCGCCGGCGTTCTTGCCGGACTCCGGGGGCTTGCGGTCGGGGACGTGCTGCTTACGGGCCGGGCGGGCGTTGGACACGTACAGGTCGGCCGGGGCCTTGCCTGGTTCCTGTTCCGGTGTGCCGTCTCGGCGAGCGGGGGTGTTCACGAAAAGTCCTCATCAATCAGTCGAGGGTGTTCAGTTATGTCAGCTGACCAGTGTAACTCCTCGTCGGGACATCGGTTAGTCGACGGCGCAGGTGACTCTCCGGGCTAGGTTTCCCGGTACTCATGACAATACACAATTCTCCACTTATTCGAACATGTGGTTGACCATGTCCGTGGCATGAAGTACACTTCCGTCAAGGAAGCCAACTACAGGGGGACGCTGGCACCATGACCACCGACAACACCACACCCGCCATGAGCATGGACGAGATCCAACGCCACCTCAACCTCGGCGAAATCGTCCTCATCGCTCACCTACGCGACATTGCCGACACCGAACGCCTCGCCACCGCCCGCGCACTACGCGCCCGCACCCGCGCCGATGCCGTACGCTTCGCACACGCAGGCGAACTCGCCGCACGCAACGCCGCACTCTTCGCCACCGTCGTGACCTGCAACGTCGTCACCGCCGATCACCTCAACATGATCTGGTCACGCATCCACCGCCACCTGGCCACCGTGCCGACCTGCGAGCACGATGAACTCCTGGCCCGTCTGGACGCGGTGGTGCACGCCAGCATCACCGACTGGATGTGCACCGCAGACAACCCCGTCGCCCTTACCGTGCTGCGCGACCGTGTCGACGCGGCAATCCTGGATGCCGAACCAGACCTCGCCGACGACACCGCCGATGCCGAAGACGACACCGCCACACTCACCCGCCGCGGCACCAAACTCATCCTCGCCGCCGGCAACCGAGTCACCCTCACCGCCATTGACAACAACCTCGACAAGAAAGCCGACGTCCTACTCGCCGACGCCCGCCGCCACCAGGAGCGCATCCCCGAAGACGAGCGCACTCCATTGCCGACCCGCTCACAACTCAAAGCCCAGGTGCTCCTGGAGCAACTCGGCGACAACCCGCAGACCATGGACATCCACGTCCACCTCTACCGCGCCACCCTCGACGGGGTGCGCGGCCTGGGTGCCGGCTATGTCGCCGGGGTGGGGTGGATCAACCCCGCCACCGCCGAGCGTTTCGAAGGTGCCTGCGAGCCGAACAACATCACCGAGATCCCGACCGACCCGCAGGACTACCCCGAATCACAGGGCTACCCGTTCCTCGCCGGGCACAAGACCTTCCTCGAGGGCCGCGACGCGACCTGCCGCTTCCCCAACTGCGACGTACCCGCCGCCCTGTGCGACAACGACCATATCGTCAACTCTCCCCACACCGACCCGGACAGTGACGGGGCCACGCACCCGAGCAATGGGCAGAAACTATGCCGCCCACACCACCGGCTGAAAACTTCCGGGGCGTGGACATGTTCCACCACCGACGATGGGTTCACCATCGAATGGGAAGGCCCCGGCGGGGCGCGCTACACCACCCACGCGACCGGTCCGTTGGCCCAGGCCTATGAACCGGACGCGCCCCTCACCTTCGACGATCCGGACGACGACGCCGAAGACCCCGAGGACACCGACGACACCGAGGCCCCTCCCGACTAGCCCCCACCCCTACCTACACGTCAGCCCCCGCACCGTCCCAGGTGCAGGGGCCAGACGTGCGGGGCCAGGCGCCTTAGTCGAGGGCGTCGATGGCATCCACGTCCGGCAACAGCGGTGCCAGATTCGGCAGCGCCTCAAGAGACTCGATACCCAACTGCTCCAGGAACAGGTCCGTGGTGGCGTACAGGTGCGCGCCGCCGACCTCCCCGGTCACACCGACCTCCGCGATCAACCCTCGCAGAGCCAATGTGCGCATCACCCCGTCACAGTTGACCCCGCGCACGCCGGCCACCTGCGACCGGGTAACCGGCTGCCGGTAGGCCACGACTGCCAGGGTCTCCAAGGCCGCCCGGGAGAGTCGCTGTTGCGAACCGTCGAGGATCTTCGCCTCCACCGTCGACGAGTTCTCCCGTCGCGTATACAGCCGCCACAGTCCATCGCGCTCACGGAGTTCGAAACCCATCCCCCGGTCCGAGAACTCCGTGGTGATCTCCTGCAATGCCTCGGTCACCGATTGCTCGGAGGTCTCCAGCACCCGGGCGAAGTCGACGGCCGAGGTCGGCTCGTCGGAGACAAGCAGCAGCGACTCCAAACGGCTACGAACGACACTCACCGGTTCCATGTCCAGCATCCTCTCAACGTTGATTCAGTCCCAGTTACTTGCCGCGACCACGGCAGGGTCCACGTCCAGCCCCGTCCACGCCACGGTCATCTCCTCAAGCGGTTCGGGCTGTTCGATACCCACCGCGCGGGCCTTATAGAGCTCCAGCAGGGCGAGGAACCGTCCGACAACCTTCATCGACACCTCGCAGTCAGAGATCAGGGTACTGAAACTGACCCAGGTCTCCGCACCAGCGACCCGCAAAGTCGACAGGATGTGCCCGGCCTGCTCCGGGACGGACACCTCCTGGGCGTGCAGGTGCCCGGTGGAAACCTCGGTCGGGGTCGGACGGAAAACCGCCGCCGCCCGCTCGGCGAACTCCTCGGGTGTCAGCCCCAGCTCCACCGGCGGCATGAGGTCGGTGAAGTGCTCCTCCGGGGAGAGTTGGACCGGGTAGCTCCGGTCAGCGTCGCGCTGCCATTCGGCGAACAGTCCGGCCACCGACTTGTACGCCCGGTACTGCAACAAACGGGCGAACAGCAGGTCGCGGGACTCCAGCAGGGCCAGGTCCTCCTCATTCTCAACCTCCCCGCGCGGGACCAACCGGGCAGCTTTGAGGTCCAGCAGCGTGGCGGCGACGACGAGGAACTCGGTCACCTCGTCCAGATCGTCGACACTGCCGGTCAACGAGCGGGTGTAGGAGATGAACTCGTCGGTGACCGTCGCCAGGGCGACCTCGGTCACGTCCATCTTGCGGGAGTGAATCAGCTGCAGCAGCAGGTCGAAAGGCCCGTCAAAGTTGGCCAGAGCGACCCGAAACCCGGTGAGCTCCGGTTGCTCGACCTGCTCCGGAGCCTCGCTCACCCTCAGGTCCTTTCGACGACCTCGGCCGCGAGGTCAAGGTACTGGTGGGCACCGTCGGAGGACGGGGCCCAGGAGGTGATCGGCTCCCCTGCCACCGAAGTCTCCGGGAAGCGCACGGTCCGGGTAATCACGGTGTCGAAGACCTTGTCGCCGAAGACCTCGACGACACGCTCCATGACCTCACGGGAGTGGTTGGTACGCCGGTCGAACATGGTCACCAGGATGCCAGTGACCTCGAGCCGGAAGTTCAGGCGGTCGCGGACCTTCTCCACGGTGTCGGTGAGCAGCGCCAGGCCGCGCAGCGAGAAGTACTCGCACTCCATCGGGATGATCACGCTGTCGGCACAGCTCAGCGCGTTAACGGTGAGCAGTCCGAGCGACGGCTGGCAGTCCACGATCACGTAGTCGTAGTCGTTCATCACCGGATGCAGAGCACGTGCCAGGGCCTGTTCGCGGCCGACCTCGTTGACGAGCTGGATCTCCGCGGCGGACAGGTCGATGTTCGCCGGGACCACGTCCAGGCCCTCCACCGGGCTGGAGTGCAGCGCCTCGTGGATCGTGGCGGTGTTGTCCACCAGCAGGTTATAGATCGTCACGTCGAGCTCTTCGTGGTCGATGCCCAGCCCCGCCGAGAGCGCACCCTGCGGATCCAGATCGACGAGCAGGACGCGCCGCCCGTAGGACGCCAGCGCGGCACCCATGTTGATCGTCGACGTGGTCTTGCCCACGCCGCCCTTCTGGTTGCACATCGCGATGACGGTCGCCGGGCCGTGCCGGTCTAGCGCCGCGGGGCGCGGGATTTCGCGCAGCGGGCGTCCGGTGAGACCGACCTGGGGCTTGTCGAACAGGCCTTCTGATGAACGAGCCATCTCGTCAAGCTCCCTTCCTTGATTCGGTGTCGTTATCCCTCGGTGGTTCCGAGGGTGCCACATCACGCCACCACGATGAACAAATCACACGGTTCAGATTATCACGCACGCGGATGCGACTCCGCCCAGGATTCCCGTAGCAAGTCAGGGGTCACCTTCGTGTAGATCTGCGTAGTCGACACACTCGAGTGCCCGAGCAATTCCTGGACCACCCTCACGTCCGCCCCGCCGGTGAGCAGATGGGTGGCGAAACTATGCCGGAGACTGTGCGGCGAGATCTCTCCGAGGCCGGCACGCTCGGCAGCGCCGGAGATGATCTTGTACCCGGACTGCCTGGTCAGACGCCCACCGCGGGCGGTGAGCAAGAGGGCTGCGGCGTCCGCGCCGTGCCGGCTGCGTTGCGCCAATTGCGGACGCGCCCGGGTGAGGTAGGCGTCCAACGCCGACAGGGCCGGCCCACCAACCGGGAGAATACGATCTTTCCCGCCCTTGCCCCGCACGCGCACCAGACCGTCGTTGCGGTCGACGTCATCAAGGTCAAGGGCTGTGGCTTCACTGATACGTGCGCCGGTGGAGTACAACAGCTCGACCAGCGCCCGGTCGCGCAGATTCAGCGGTCCGGCGGCCTCGCCCTCCGGGCACGCCTCGATCAGCCGGAGCACCTGCCCGGTAGTCAACGCCTTCGGCAGATCCCTGCGCCCCGGTGCCAGGGGCACCTCGGCCACGACGTCCGGCAAACCAGTCTCAGCGGCGGTGAACCTGTGGAGCCCACGGACCGCGCTGAGCACCCGCGCAACCGAGGACTGTGCCAAGGCCCGCCCGCCCGTCGCGGCGCAACCGGTCCGCAGGTCGACGATGAAGCGTTCGATGTCCGCGGTAGCAACCGTCGTCATGTCCAGGCCCGCATCCGCCAGCCACCCGAGGTAGCGGTCGATGTCGCGACCATAGTTGTCGAGGGTGTTCGGACTGCGGCCTCGCTCGCTGCGCAGGTGCCGCATCCACGCGCGGACGCGACGCCGGTCGGCGTCGGCCGAAGCATCAGCCGCAGCGTCAGCGCACATGCTTCATGTCCGTCCCGGGCGTCAGTCCCCCCTGACGCCGTTCAGCCAGAGCGGAGTGGTGGTCGAAGGGTTCGGAGACGTCCCGGCGGGTGCCGGCATGCAGATGCAGCAGACCAGCGACGGCCGTGGCGTTTACGATCTCGCCGCGGCGGACCATGTCCACCGCCTCGTCCACCGGGGTCCAGCGGGAGGTCATATCCGCCTCCTCGCCGGTGGCTTCTTCCAGCTCCGCGGCATCCTCCGCGGTCAGCGGGTGAACGTCCTCGGCGAGAAAGATGCGACACATCTCCTCGCTGATCCCCGGTGACGCGATCACATCGCCAAGCAGGTGCCAACTCGCTGCCGACAGCCCCGCCTCCTCGGCGAGTTCACGACGCGCCGTACTCAGTGGATCCTCCCCCGCCATGTCCAACAGGCCCGCGGGCAACTCCCACAGGTAGCGGTCCACCGGGCGGCGGTACTGGCGCACCAGCATCACCTCGGGACGTCCGGGCTGCAACGAATCGGACGGGGAATCGCGCAGCGCCACGACGGCGGCAGCACCGAAGTGCTCGACGACCTCACGATCCGCCTCACCGGTGGCCGTGGTGATTCGGTCGCGACGCAGGGCCACGATGGGAGCGTCCACCAGGAGCTCGCTGGACAGTGTGCGGTACTCCACGAGGTCTCCTTTGGTTCCCCTGCGTCTCGCGTCCTACTTGCCCTGCTGCGCCACTGCGGCGCGCACCAGGCCGCTGAACAGCGGGTGCGGACGCGTCGGACGCGACTTGTACTCGGGGTGCGCCTGCGTGGCGACGAGGTAGGGGTGCACGGAGGTCGGGTACTCGACGAACTCGACGAGGGTGCCGTCCGGCGAGGTGCCGGAGAACACGAGGTCGGAGTTCTCCGCGATCTGCTCGCGGTAACGGTTGTTGACCTCGTAGCGGTGACGGTGACGCTCCGAGACCTCGGTCTCACCGTAGGCATCGGCCACCACGGAGCCGTCCTCCAGCACCGCGGGGTAGGCACCCAGTCGCATCGTTCCGCCCAGGTCGGCCTGACCGGAAACCGCGGCCTGCTGCTCGGCCATCGTGGAGATCACCGGTGAGGGGGTGTTCTCATCGAACTCGGTGGACGAGGCGTCCTCGATGCCGGCGTGACGCGCGGCTTCGATGACGGTGCACTGCAGGCCCAGGCAGATGCCCAGCATCGGCACCAGGTTCTCACGGCAGTGCGTGATCGCGCCGATCTTGCCCTCGATGCCGCGGATGCCGAAGCCGCCGGGCACGACCACCGCGTCGCAGCCCTTCAACGCGCTCGCCGCACCTTCCGGGGTGGCGCACTCGTCGGCGGCGACCCAGCGCACCTTCGCCTTGACCTGCTCGCCGAACGCGCCGGCGCGGATGGCCTCGGCGACGGAGAGGTAGGCGTCCGGCAGGTCGATGTACTTGCCGACCAGGCCCACGGTCACCTCGCCCTTCGGGGAGTGCACCCGGTCGAGCAGCCCGCCCCACACGGTCCAGTCCACGTCGCGGAACGGCAGGTTGAGCTTGCGGATGAGGAAGGAGTCGAGGTGCTCGCGGTAGAGCACCCGCGGGATGTCGTAGATCGAGGCGGCATCCGCGCAGGACACCACGCCCTCCTCGTCGACGTCGGTCATCAGGGCGATCTTCGACTTCAGGCCCTCCGGGACCTCACGGTCGCAGCGCAGGACGATGGAGTCCGGGATGATGCCGATGCTGCGCAGCTCCGCCACGGAGTGCTGGGTCGGCTTGGTCTTCAGCTCGCCCGAGGGTGCCAGGTAGGGCACCAGGGAGACGTGGATGAAGAAGATGTTCTCCCGGCCGACCTCGTGGCGCACCTGACGGGCGGCCTCGAGGAAGGGCTGGGACTCGATGTCGCCGACGGTGCCGCCGATCTCGGAGATCACCACGTCCGGACGGACCCCGTCGGCGTCCGGCAGCGCCTGGGCGAGGATGCGGGACTTGATCTCATCGGTGATGTGCGGGATGACCTGCACGGTCTTGCCGAGGAACTCGCCGCGACGCTCCTTGGCGATCACCGTGGAGTAGACCTTGCCGGTGGTGACGTTGGCGTTCTGGGTGAGGCTGCGATCCAGGAAGCGCTCGTAGTGGCCCAGGTCCAGGTCGGTCTCGGCCCCGTCGTCGGTGACGAAGACTTCACCGTGCTCGAAGGGGTTCATGGTGCCGGGATCAACGTTGAGGTACGGATCCAGCTTCTGCATCGTGACCTTCAGGCCACGGGCAACCAGCAGCTGCCCCAGGCTGGCGGCGGTCAGGCCCTTACCGAGCGACGAGACGACGCCGCCGGTGACAAAAATAAACTTGGTGTGCTGCTCGCTGCGGCCCTGAGACACATCGACTCCCGTGGTTGGAACTGATAAAACCTACGGGGCTTCAGCCTAACAGAGATCGGCCGCCACACCACTACTCCACCACTACTCCACCGTTGCGGAGGCGGCGTTGGACGCCGAGCCGTAGGCGCCGGCGTCGCCGTCGAGCTGTCCGGCGAGCGCGCGGACCACGGTGATGCGTCCGGCGGTGGTGGTCACATTGTCCACGGTGGAGACGTTTTCGGTGGCGTCGGAGTCGGCGCGAAGAAGCCCGACAGCCCCGTCGCGGGCGGCGGAACCGTGCTCGCCGGCGAGTACCGTGCCGCCGGTCGTGGCGTCCAGCGCGGTGGCCATGTCCGCGACGAACCGGGTCGAGTAGTTGCCGTCCCCATCGCCTTCGGAGGCCCCGCCGGTGACGACGACGACCGCGTCGGCCGAGGACAGGTCGTCCTGCCCGTCGGCGAAGAATCCGGCATTGCCGAGGGCGCCGAGGACCACCGCGCGATCGGATTCGCTGGCCGCGTCGCGTCCGGAACCCAATGTCTGCCCCAGCAGTTCACCGACGTGGTAGCCGGGGTCCAGGCGGTCCTCCGACAACGATGCCCCGGCCGGCAGGCTGCCTGCCGCCAGGGACTTGAGCTCATCGCCGGAATCCGGGGAGGTGAAGGACGCATCGAGCCGCAGCGTGCCGGCGTCCTCCCCGCCGGCCTCGCCGATGAGCGCGCGGACGTCGTCCACCGCCGCCTCGTCGGCGTCGGCGGTGGCGAGGACCAACACAGAGCGGTCAGCGAGATCATCGCCGACGGCATCGGCGGCGAGACCGGAGAGCACCTCGTCGGACGCATCGCCCTCGGCGGTCGCCAGGTCGGCGCGGTCAGACTCGGCGCTGAGTTCGGCGCGCGTCTCGGAGTCGGCGGCGGCCGGGCCGCCCTCCACGTTCGGCGCCAGGACGTAGAAGCCCAGGGCGGTACCTACCGCCACGCCGAGCGCGACGACTCCCGTCGTCTTCCCCGCGCCCATCAGAACAGGTCCTGGAAGCGCAGGGCGATGTTGTTCCACGTATCGACGAGGTTATCGGCGAAGTTGCCGGAGCCGCTGAAGCCGGCGATCAGCACGATGACCACCACCGCCAGAAGCACGCCGACGAGAGCCCACCACCAGCCACCGCCGCTCCGCGAGACCCGGTAGAGCTCGGCGACAGCCGAGGAGTCGACCAACCGGCCGCCGACGCGCAGACGCGACAGCATTGCCGAGGGCGTGTCCGGGGACTGCGCGGTGTCGAAGATACGGTCCAGGTCCAGCACCGGGCCCAGGGTCACGACCATCGACGCACCGTGGTAGTCGGCGAGCAGCAGCGCCAGGTCGGTGGAGTCCGAGGTCGCCGCCGGGAAGGTCATCGCGCCCACGCCCAGGTCCTGGATGCGCTCCAGGCCCGCGGCGTGGCCGTCCGGTTCGGCCGGCAGCACGATCGTGGCACCGCAGTTCAGCGCGTCATTGCTGATCAGCTCCGGATCGCCGACGATCACGCGTGGACGGTACCCGTGCTTGAGCAAGGTGTCCGCTGCCCCATCGACCGCCACGACCACGGGCTCGTACTCGCGGATGAAGTACCGCAAGGACTTCAGCTTCTCATCAATGTCCGGGTCCGGGCTGACGACCAGCACCTTGCGGTCGTCCATGTCCACGCCGACCTCGGGCACGCCCAGTCCGTCGATGAACAACGGTGCCTCGGTGCGGACGAACTCGGCGGTATTGCCGGTGAATGCCTCCATGTGGTCGGCGAGGGTCTCCCGCGCCTCGTCGAAGCGGGTCACCGCGGTGTCCTCGTCGAGGACCTCACCCTTGCCGATCGACCGGTCACCGTAGAGGATCTTGCCCTCGTGCAGCCGGCCCTTGCGACCGTTCTTCAGACGGTCGGTGAGCGTGGGGTCGGCGTTGTCGACCAGGACGATGCCGGCGTCCAGCATCATCTGCGGCCCGAAGTTCGGCACGTTGCCCGTGGAGAACGACGCGGTGTTGACCACCGCGGCGACCTTGGCATCGATGAACTTCTGGGCGAGCGCACGGCCGGTGTCGGGCTGGTCGACGATGACGATGTCGCCCTCGGACAACTTTCCGGTGACGCTCGTCCCGGTGCAGTCCCGGGTGTGGCCGTGGATGCCGGGGGTGTCAGTACGGGAGAAGATCATGGGGACCATTGTGACGGTTGCCCCCGCGCGTACGGGGTAGGCGCGCCGAGACGCGCCGTGTAATCACCGCCCGCCGATCTCCACCTTCGCTTCGCGGGCGGTCTCCAGGAGTTCCTCGGCGTGGGCGCGCCCGGTGTCGGACTCCAACCCGGCGAGCATGCGGGAGAGTTCCTCGACGCGCTCGGCCGAGCTCAGCGTATGCACGCTGGAGCGCACAGACTCGTCGTCGGACGCCTTGGCGACGTGCACGTGTGCATCGGCGAATGCCGCCACCTGCGGCAGGTGGGTCACCACGATGACCTGGTTATCCACGGCGAGGCGGGCGAGACGCCGGCCGATCTCGACCGCGGCACGTCCGCCGACGCCCGAGTCGACCTCGTCAAAGACCATGGTGCGGCCCGTGCCCGCCAGCACGACCTCCAGGGCGAGCATCACGCGGGAGAGCTCACCGCCGGACGCCGTGGCGGCCAGCGAGTTCGGCTTACCGCCCTGCACCAGCAGGAACTCGACCTCATCGATGCCGTCGGGGCCGCAGTCAGCGGGGCCGGCCGTGCCTGTTTTTCCGGCCGTGCCGGCACCTGCGGTGCGCACGTCCACCCGCAGCGAGGACGACATCTGCAGCCCGGCGATCTCGTCGCTGACGGCACCGGCAAAGCGGTCGGCCGCCGCGGTGCGGGCCGCCGACAGCGCCCCCGCCGCCTCCAGCATCGCCGACTCGGCTGCGCCTACCCGTCCGCGCAGGTCCTCCAGGGCGTCGCCGGAGACATCGATGGACGACAAGCGGTCATGGGCCTTGTTCCGCCACGCCAGCACACCGTCGATATCGGAGGCGTACTTACGCAGTTCGCGCAGGTCCTGCTGGCGTGCCAGCAGTCCCTCGAGACTCTCCGGTGCCGGGATGTCCGCCAGGGTCGCCCCGATCTCCCCGGAGATATCGGCCAGGTCCGTGACTAGTGCGTTGAGGCGTGCGGCGAGGTCGCCGAAGCGGGGTTCGGCCTCCGCACGCCCGGCCAGTGCGGTGGCCGCGGCAGAGACGGAGTCCACCGCCGCGGTGTCCTCTGCTGCGGCGTCGGGGTCTCCGCCGTCGATCGCGGCCAGGGCGGCCAGGGCGGCGTCGCGCACCTCGTCGGCGTCCTGCAGCCGGCTGATCATCGCCTTGAGTTCATCGTCCTCACCGGGCTGCGGGTCCAGGCCGTCGATCTCGTCGAGGGAGCGACGCAACGTCTCCGCCTCCAGGGCGAGGTCGCGGCGCTTCTCGGTGCGCTCGTTGAGGTCACGGGCCAATGTCGCCCACTCGCGCCGCAGACGTCGGTAGGCACGCCGGTCCTCGTCGAGGCCGGCGAAACGGTCGAGGTTGCGCAACTGCCGGGTCGGGTCGAGCAGCTGGAGCTGATCGGACTGGCCGTGGATGGTCAGCAGGCGGGAGGCGAAGTCGGCGAGCACCCCGGCGGCGACGGTGCGTCCGGCCAGGTGGGCACGCGAGCGCCCAGAGGAGCTCACCGAGCGGGAGGCCACGACCTCACCGTCCTCCACATAGCCGCCGACCTCGTCGACCAGCGCTGCGGCGGACCGAGAGTTGGCAGTGTCCTCACCGGTATGGAAAATCCCGTCGACGGTGGCGCGGTCAGTGCCGGCGCGCACGCGCTGGCTATCCGCCCGTGAGCCGGAGAGCAGCTTCAGGCCGGTGACGACCATCGTCTTTCCCGCACCGGTCTCGCCGGTGACCACGGTGAAGCCGTCGGTGAACTCGGCGACGGCCTCCTCGATGACACCCAGGTTCCTGATCTGGAGTTCCCTCAGCATCCCGTCACCTGCGCGGTCCGCGCCACCCGGTCACCGGGAGGCGGAACTTCTGGACGAGTCGGTCGGTGAACGGTTCGGTGTCCAGACGCACCCAGCGCACGTCCTGCGGGCCGCGGCGGATTTCCACGCGCGCGCCCGGGGGCATATGGATCTGACGGAAACCGTCCATCACCGCCGTCGCCGGCGAGGTGTGCGGGTTGGTTTCCACCGCCACCGTGGAGTCGGGGCTGACCACCAGCGGGCGGGCGAAGAGGGTGTGTGCGTTCGACGGCACCACCAGGATCGACGCCAGCTCGGGCCACAGGATCGGCCCGCCGGCGGAGAAGGCATAGGCCGTCGACCCGGTCGGGGTGGAGACCAACACACCGTCGCAGCCAAAGGAGCTCACCGGGCGTTGGTCGACCTCCAGGATCGTGTCCAGCACGCCCTGGCGGTTCAGGTTCTCCACCGAGCACTCGTTGAGGGCCCAGCCGGTGCCGAGCACACGACCGTCGATGTCACGGGCGGTGATCGACAGGGTCATCCGGTTCTCGATGCGGTAGTCACCGGCGATGACCCGGTCCAGGGCCTCCTCCAGCGACTCCTGCTCCCACTCGGCGAGGAAGCCGATATGGCCCATGTTCACGCCCAGCACGGGCACGTCCTGCGCATGGGCGATGTCCGCGGCGCGCAGGAATGTGCCATCCCCACCCAGCACGAGCACGAGGTCCACCCCACGGGCGGCCTCAGTGGTGTGCCCGTAGCGCGGGAAACGGCCGAGGATCTCGTGGCGGGCCACGGGTGCGGGGTCGCCGGTGGACATCACCCGCACGGTCAGCCCGCCGTCGGAGAGCCGTTGGGCGGCCGCGGCAGCCATGGAAAGTTTATCGGCCGCTCCGGTATGCGCGACCAGGAGCACCTCGCGGACGCGGGGGGCGTCGTCGGTCACTGGGGACCCTCCTTCACTGCCTTGTCGACCATGGTGGTCAGTTCCTCGTCATCGGGGGCGCTCACACCACCATCTTTCACCAACCAGAGAAAGTATTCCACGTTTCCGCTGGGACCGGGCAACGGTGAGGCGACGACGGCGCGTGTGGAGAGTCCGTGTCGACGTGCCGCCCGTGCCACATCCAGGGTCACCTCAGCGCGAAGGGCCGGGTCACGCACCACTCCCCCGTGCCCGAGCCGCTGGCGTCCGACCTCGAACTGCGGCTTGACCATCGGCAGCAGGTCGCCGCCGTCGGCGATGCAGTTGGCCAACGCCGGAAGCACGAGGTCGATGGAGATGAACGACAGGTCGCCGACCATGGCGTCCGCCGGTCCGCCGAGCTGTTCCGGGGTGAGGGTGCGCACGTTGGTGCGGTCCATCACGGTGACGCGATCGTCGTTCTGCAGCCGCCAGATCAGCTGGCCGTAGCCGACGTCCACGGCGAGCACCTCGGCGGCACCGCGCTGCAGGCAAACGTCGCTGAAACCGCCGGTGGACGCTCCGGCGTCGAGCACGCGGCGTCCGCCAAAATCGAGGCCGTCGGCCTCGAAGGCGGCGAGCGCGCCGAGGAGCTTATGCGCCCCGCGGGACGCCCACCGGTCGTCGTCGCTCTCGGTGACGCGGATGGAGACGTCCCCGTCGACACCGGTGGCCGGCTTGGAGGCGCGCATCCCGTTGACGCTGACGCGACCGGCGAGGATCATCTCGCGGGCGTGCTCGCGGGAACGGGCGTCCTTGCGCTTGACCAGTTCTGCGTCCAGTCGTTGGAGACGCCGGCCCTTGTTCGCCTTCGGCATGCTCAGCGGCCCTCCAGGGCGTCGTTGATCAGTCGGTGCGCCTGTTCGAGCAGCCCCGCCTCCTCGGTACCCTCGGCGTCGGACGCCAACAGGGCATCGACTTCGGCAACGAGGGTGTCGGCGTCGAAGATGCCGGTACCGGGGGTCGGGGTCTGCTTCGCCAGGTCGCCGGGGTTCACCGCCACGCCTCCAGGGAGGACGCTGCAGCGTGGTCACCATCGGCGGCGACGACCGCGATGTCCTGCAGGTCGCGTCCGGCGTCGAGCTCCGCCCACACCACCGGCGCGGCGACGGCAACGGCCTCAGCGGCCATAACCTCAACGTCGCCGGTCTCGCCCGCGTGCACGATGACCTGCACCCCGTCACCCTCGGCGACCGCCTCGGCGGACCAGCCGTCGAGGTGGTCGCGCAGGTTCGCGGCAATGAACGTAGGACGGTAGGACGTGCCCAGCAGCTCGGTGTGGGTGGCCACACCGGTGAGCACGCAGAGGCTGTCGAGGCCGGCAGCGTTGCCGCCGGCGATGTCGGTGTCGAGCCGATCGCCGACTGCCAGCGGACGGGTGGCACCGGACTCCGCCACGGCGCGCCGGAACATCTCCGGCAGCGGCTTGCCTGCGCTGCGCGGGGTCACACCGGTGGCACTGACCACAGCCGCAACCAGGGAACCATTGCCGACGAGGAAACCGCGTTCCGACGGCAGGGTGGTGTCCATGTTCGAGGCGACGTAAATCGCACCACGCTGAATGCACAGTGCTGCCTCGGAAAGCGTCGGCCAACCGTTGTCGGGACTGTGGCCGTGCAGGACGACGTGGGGTGCACCTTCCTCACCATCGGCGCCGTCAGCACTGTCGACGACGGTGAAGCCGGCGTCCCGGGCGAGACCGCGGAAGGATTCCGCCCCCACGACGTAGGCCCGACGTCCCTCGAGCGGCACACCCTGCTCACTGAGGATGTCATTGGCCAACGCACAGCCGGCCTGCGCAGAAGTGAGCACCTGGGACGCTTCGGCGGAAAAGCCAAGGGAGTTCAAGTGATCGGCGACCTGCACGGGCGACCGGGAGGCGTTGTTGGTGATGTACACGACCTGCCGACCATCGAGCGCCTCGTGGGCACCCTCGACGGGCTCCCCGCCACGGAAGACGGTGCCGTCGAGGTCGGCGAGCAGGACGTCGTAGTCGTCCAGGAGCTGCAGTCCCGCCATGGCTCAGGCTTTCCCGAGCTCGCGGAGGCGGTCCTCGGAGTCGAGGACGTTCTCGGTATCCATTTCCACGGCACGCTCGAACCACTCGCGTGCACCAGCGGTGTCGCCGGTAGCAAGGAGCGCGTCGGCGTAGGCGTAGGTCACGCGCAGGGCCGTCACGGCAGGGAGGTCAGTGGACTCCGACTCCGGCTGCAGGGCGGCCAGGGCGGCGTCGAGATCACCCAGGTCGTGCTGGGCACCAGAGACGACGATGGCCAGCTCGGCGCGACCCTCGGGGTCGAGTTCGCCGGCTTCCGGGCTGCGTCCGAGTTCGACGGCCTTGTCCGGGTGGCCGAGGCCACGCTCACAGTCGGCCATGACGGCGAGGAGGCCGGGACCACCGGCCATACGGCGGGAGGCGCGCAGTTCGGTCAGCGCCTCCTTCCAGTTACCGGCGTGGTAGGCGGCGATACCGAGGGTCTCGCGGGTGATCGGGACACGACCGCCGCGGTCCTTGGCGGCGCGTGCGTGGGCGAGAGCCTGCTCGGGGTCCTTGTCCATCAGGGCCGCTGCCATGACGAGGTGGCCAGCAACCTGGTCCGCGTTGTCCTTCGACAGGCTGCGCAGCTCCTGGCGGATACCGGGGTCGAGTTCCTTCGGGCTGACATCCGAAGGGATCTCGGGTTCCTGGTTGCGCTGGGAAATACGCTCCTCGCGGTAGCCCGAACGCATAGGGCCGTTATGACGGTCGCGGCGACGGTCGTCACCCTGGTTCTGCCCACCACGGTTGGGACGGGAGCCGTAACGGCGATCGCCGCCACCCTGGCCGCCGCGGCTGTCGCGGCGCTCCCCGCGGTTGTCGTTGTTGCGACCGCGGTAACCGCCCCGATCGTCACGACGCTCACCACGGTTGTCGTTGTCGCGACCGCGGTAGCCACCCCGATCGTCACGACGCTCACCACGATTGTCGTTGTCACGACCGCGGTAGCCGCCGCGGTCGTTGCCGCGGGATCCGTCGCGGCCTGAGCCGTAGCCTCCACGGCCACCCTGGCCCTGCCGGTTTCCTTGGCCGCCACGACCGTTGCCGCGGTAACCGCTGCCGCCGGAGGACTCGCTCATCTGACTACCTCTTCCTGGTGATGTGATTCCTGACCGATTCTAGGTCAGGTGGCCACGGAGTCCAACCGGGGTTGAGAGGCCGTGGATGGGACCGTGTCCGAAAAACTGCATAAAAAAAGTGTGTGGTCGGAGAAGTCGACTAGCGACTGCTCCAACCACACACCTTCACTTC
>NZ_JBQSWR010000014.1:0-31760 GCF_052377405.1 Corynebacterium sp. AOP40-9SA-29
TTTGTCCGGTGTCTGTCCGGTGCTTGTCTCGGGCATGCGAAAACCGGCGACCGGGCCCGTCCGCGTCATTGGTTCATGACGTGGACCGGGCCCGGGCACCGGCGTTCACTGCGGGGAGGGGACGGAGATGACCGTCAGCGGCCTTCGTCCTCCTCGGCGCTCCAGTCGTCCCACTCCTCGTAATCGTCCTCGGTGGAATGCCCACTCTCAGTGGACAGCTCACGCTGGAGACTCTCGAGATCCATGTCTGGAGAGCTGTACTTGAGCTGACGGGCAACCTTGGTTTGCTTTGCCTTGGCACGGCCGCGACCCATGGCCTGACCCCCTCGGGTTGTCAATGGAGCAGCCAGGGATTTGAGCTGCTCTCGCATCTTTCAGTGATTCTGTTCTGTCCCCACCATAGCGGGTGAGGGCGCAGTTGTCAGAAACAGACCCGCCCCGAATGAACCCTCAGCATCGTATTCGCAGGTGAACGCCGGTCAGATTTTTCCCTTCAGCCGGTTCACTGCCGCGCGGCCGGGTCGTACCGTGTTGTCGACGACGATGTCGTCGGGGTCCACGGCCGCGTCGACCCCGTCCACGTTCAGCGGTGGGGTCTTGTTCTCCCCGGATTCCCGGTCGGCCGCGAGTTTCTCGATGACCTGGCGTTTCACCAGCGCCAGGGCAATCGGTCCCTCGTCAGCGTCCTGCACGGTCAACCCGATGCGTCCCACGCTGCGTCCACCGGCGGTGACCGCCGCGCCGACCTCTGGCAGGGAGTGACCCGAACCGTCGAGCTGCAGCACCACGAGCTGGCGCGGCGGGCGTCCCAGGTTGTGCACGCGCGACACCGTCTCCTGCCCCCGGTAGCACCCTTTGTTCAGGTGCACCGCGGAGGACGTGGGCCCGTCGTCCGCGCGGGCGAGCTGGGTGGCACCGTGCGCGCTGGGGGTGTCGCCGCCGATGAAGCCGGGCACCTCGTGTGGGATGAGGCGTTCGTCGGTGTCGATGCCGAGCAGCGGCTGGCGGTCGCGGATGCGTAGGGCGTCCGCCGCCCACCCGCCGACGGGGCGCGCTCCGGTGGACGTCAGGGCGTCCCACACCTGCGTCACCGCCGATGCGTCGACCCAGATGTCGGTCACGGCGTGGCCGCCGAGGGTGCGTGTCGTCCAGTACCGGACGCTGGACGCTGCGCTACCGTCCAGCGCGTCCAGACCGTCCGGCACGCCGGTGCCCGCCTGCGTGGCGGGGGAGGACGCCGGGTTGATCACGCTGATCAGGGCCAGTTCCGGCGTGGTGACCTCCACCTGAGCCCAGAAAACCATCTTCGACAGGAAGTCGGCCAGGGTGGCGGGGTCGGAGTCGCCGGGGGCGTCCAGCAGGAGGGTGTCGGCGTCGACCGCGGCGATGCCGAAGGCGTGCTCCACGCGTCCCTGGATGTCCAGCAGCAGGCCGCTGGTGGTCTGGCCGACGCTGATCGCGTCGACCTTCTGGGAGATGAGATTGTTCAGCCAGGTGGCCGCTTCTGGGCCCGTGACCAGGATGGGGGAGTGTGACCAGCCATCAATGAGGCCGGTGTCTCCGTCGTCCACCATCGACTGCTCGATCAGCGGCCTGCCATAGTGCCGCGCAGTGGCCGCCAGGTGGGGCCGGAGCGTGTCGAGACCTGAACCGTCTTCCGTGCTTGCCCCTGGGACGTGGTCGGCCAGGGGGCTGTGCGTCTGACTCACGTACCCCACCCTAGTACCGAAGTGCCCTTCTTGTCAGGCACACGGCATCTAGACTGGTCGCCATGAGCACCGACAGCACCACAGAAAAGACACGGGACGTGGCGGTGGACGTGCGTCCGGCGTCCGACGCCCCGCCGCAGTTGATCGACCCCACGGTGCCGGTGATCCACCTCGACGACCTCGCCGCACGCCGCGGCGACGGCATTTTCGAGACCCTCATGGTGCGTTCCGGACGCGTGCGCAACCTGGATCTGCACCGTGACCGCTTTGTGCGTGGGGCGGCTCTGCTGGATCTGCCCGCACCGGACGTTGACCGCTGGCTGCAGGCCACCGACATGGCCCTGTCCTCCTGGGAGGACCAGGGCGGCGGGGAGGCCGCGCTGCGGTGGATGTACTCGCGCGGACGCGAATCCACCGGGGAGAGCACCGGGTGGGTGACGATCAGCGGGGAGTCCGCCAGCGCGGTGCGTCAGCGCCGTGACGGAGTGCGGGTGATGACCGCGCACCGTGGTTTCAGCCTGAGCGTCTCCGAGGACTCGCCGTGGGCGTTGGTCGGGGCGAAGACGTTGTCCTATGCGATGAACATGGCCGCCTTGCGCCATGCGGCGTCCCAGGGGCTGGACGATGTGATCTTCATTGGCGACGACGACCGCGTCTTGGAGGGGCCCACGTCCACCGTCGTCGCGGTGACGGGGCGCACGATGGTGACGCCGACGCAGCAGGCCGGCGTCCTACCCGGCACCACGCAGGCCTCGCTGTTCGCGCTGGCCGCCGAGCGCGGTTGGGACGTGGCGCACGAGCCATTGACCGTGGCGGACCTGCGGGCCGCCGACGGGGTGTGGCTGGTGTCCTCGGTGCGCATCCACGCCCGGGTCACCGAGATCGACGGGCGGACGCTGCCGCGTCCGGAGCAGGCCGATGAGGTCGAGGCGCTCGCCGTGGAGGCCGCGACCCGCTAGAAAACCGGTAGTTAACCGGTGATTAACCGATCACGCGGGTGAGCTCGGCGGACATCCACGGGGTCAGTTCCCCGTCGCCACCGTTCTCGGCGCGCTCGTCGACCCAGCCGAGGTTGTTGTTCGGCATCAGGCCGTAGAGGCGCTTGCCGGGGCCGAAGTTGCGCGGGCCGGTCTCCGAGGCCAGCGTGGAGGCGCTCTCCAGCTCCCAGGCGCGCTCATTGCGCGGGCGACCGTACATCACCTCAACCACACCGGTGCTGTGCACGGTGAGGAACTCGATGTCGTCGTTGTCGCTGATGCGCAGGAAACCGGTCTCCCGGATGTCCTGGCCGGTGGCCTCGCCGTCGTCGTCGAGACGCCAGATGCGCGAACTGTAGCTGATGTAGTTCTCGCCGTCGTGGGCGAACACGATCTGTTGGCCGAAGGCGTAATCCTCGGACCCGCCGATGGGGTTGGCGCGGCCGGTGCCACGCCACACGCCGACCAGCGGCAGCAGGGCCAGCAGCCCGTCGTGCAGGTTCGGGCCCTGGCGCAGGTTGGCGGTGTCTTCGGCGACGGGCAGGTCACCGAGGGTGGGGATGTTGCGTCCGGCGGTCTGCTTGGACAGCTCTTCCGCGCGGGCGACGGCCTCGTTACCGGAAATGGGGTTCTCGCTACTCATGTCTCACAGCGTACCGGTCACCCCGAGCGGGGAACTACAGCCCGGCCTGCTCGTCCTCGTCCAGCGGTCCGGAGCTCGGTGCCAGGTCGGCCACGCTGACCCGCGTGAAGTTCTGCTCCGCCTCGATGAACAGGGTGCCGCCGGCGGTGTATACGCGCCGCGGCGGACTGCGGAACGGCAGATTCTCCCCGGGCATCTCCAGAGTGAAGGCGTCGAGCACCTGCTCGGTGAGCTCCTCGTCGAGGTCCTCCGGGGCGGTGGCGTGCGGGGTGTCGGTGATCTCGGTGGGGGTGAGGTACACGTCGCCCTGCCACACACGCAGCCGGACGCCGACCTCGTAGCGTCCCGTATCTTCCGCGGACAGCCCGTCGGGGGTGCCGGAGAGATAGCCTTCGGTTTCCCAGCCGCCGGTGGGCGAGGAGTTGTCCTGCGAGGCCAGTCCGAGATCATCGATGCCCATGCGTTCGCCGAGTTCCACGGTGTCCATCTGCACGCGGGTGAAGACTTCCTGGGCGGGAGCGTCGGTGAAGTCGCCAGAGAGCACCGCGTCCTTGCCGAGGGTGATCTTCGTGGCGGACGACGACACAGTCACGCGGCCGAAGCCGGGGATCTCCACATCGGTGGACTCCACCTGGATCGACGGCACCTCGTGGGTGAACACCGCCGCCAGGTACGGGGTGCCGGTCACCTGCACGTGCGGCGGGGTGGCGAGGTTGGCTTCCTCGAAGATGCGGTCGGAGATCTTCTTCTCCACCCGCGCGGCCACCAGACTGTCGGCGACGACGGCCACGCCCACGGTGGCGGCGAGGACGGCGACCACGACGAGCAGGACGGTGACCGCGCGGCGGCGCGGGCTGCGACCCTGACGCCGCTCGCGGCGTCCTGCGTCCTGTCCTGAGGCGGGGGTTTCGGTGGTCTCGGTCACCGCCCCAGCATACAAAGCGGCGGGGGTGGGGCCGAATGGGCGGAATGTTACGGATACGTTTCAAGGCTGTTGCGGGGATCGGTCACCGAGATTATGCAGGTCCGGCCGGTGTAAAGTGGTGACGGTGCCGGGACGCAACGGTTCCGGCGAAGTCACACCGAAGGAAGGACGACGGCCGTGAAACTGACCGTGCTCTCTGACAAGGACGACGTTTCAGAGGTGCTTCCGTCGCTGGCACTGCTGTCCCATGAGGTGGCCATCCTGCGTCCCGCACCGTCTTCGGTGAAGGAGATCAGCGGGGCCGAGGTGGTGATGATCGACGTCACCGGTGCCAACCTGCTCGGTGCGCGCGACCTGTGCCGTTCCGTGGCCGCGGCGTACCCCACGCTGCCGGTGTCCGTGGCCATCGAGGAGACCAGCGTGATCGCGCTGGACGGCTCCTGGGCGGTGGACGACTTCCTCCTCCCCTCGGCCACCCCCACCGAGGTCGATGCGCGTCTGCGCATGCTGATGACTCGCCGTCCAGTGCCCGTCGAGGAGGCCGAGGACAGCCAGGTCGCCACGATCGGCGGGCTGATCGTCGATGAGGTCACCTACGTCGCCCGGGTGGAGGGCCGGCCGCTGGACCTGACGTACAAGGAGTTCGAGCTGCTGTACTTCCTGGTCAAGCACGCCGGTCGCGTGTTCAGCCGCGAGCAGTTGCTGCAGGACGTGTGGGGCTACGACTACTTCGGCGGCACGCGCACCGTGGACGTACATGTGCGTCGCCTGCGCGCCAAGCTCGGTCACGAGTACGAGAAGGTCATCGCCACGGTGCGTAACGTGGGGTACAAGGCAGTGGAACTCGACGGGGCCTGAGACAGCCCCGAATTAGCCTCCGATTTGTTCCGAGGAGAGGACGACGATGAGCACGAACGAGACCGATCAGACACCGGACAAGGGCACGTTGAACCCCGTACACCGCGAATTCGTTCCCGCGCAGGACGCACCGCTGCGCGCGGGCATCGACGCGCTGCTCGCCGCGGTGGAGGACGCCGACGGCGTCCCCGCCTACAGCGAGGCGTTCCTGCGCTCGCTGGACGGGGTGGAGGGCTACCGCCACCTCATCGCCGAGGTCGCAGAAGGTGGGGAGAAATCAATCGTCGGCGTGGTCTCCGTCAATTCGTCCTATGTCGCCGAACTGGCGGTACGTCCGGACGCGCGGCGGCGCGGCGTGGCGACCGGCATGCTGAGCGAGATCGCCCGGCACATCGACGTGGAGCGTCAGCTCAGCGTCTGGTCGCACGGGGATCTGGAGTCGGCGAAGGGGTTCGCCGACGGGAGGGGTGCGCGCACCACTCGCGAACTACTGAAGATGTCGGTCGACTGTTCCGGTGACGAGCGCCGCGCGGAACTACTCGCCGGACGTGACAAGGCGCTGGCCACCGTCGAGGAGGAGGGCCTGCAGGTCCTCGATTACACCGCGGCGGCGCAGGCCTTTGGTGCCGAGCATGTCGACACCGAGTGGCTGCGCGTCAATAACGAGGCCTTCGCCTGGCACCCGGAGCAGGGCGGCTGGGAGCAGGGCGCGCTGGATGAGGCACGGAAGGCCGACTGGTTCGACCCCGCCGGCGTCCTCTTCCTCTTCGATGGGGAGGAGTGCCTGGGGTTCCACTGGACGAAACGTCCGGACGGCGACCCGCACGGCGAGGTGTACGTGGTGTGTCTGGCGGATGCCGCGCGTGGCCGCGGGCTCGGCGGACCGATCACCCTGGTCGGGGTGGGCTACCTACTCGATGGGGGAGCGCAGGCCGTTGACCTGTACGTGGAGGGCGACAATGCCCCGGCGGTGGCGACCTATCGTCGTCTCGGTTTCGAGGTCGTGCACCGCGATGTGGTCTACCGCGGCATGGTGTAAATATATTCATCTTCCGTTCACCTTCAGGGAGTCTTACGTCCACCATCGGTGGCTAACGTACGGTGCGTCGTCAACCCACAACGCATGTGTAAGGACTACCCACTGTGAAGATCTCGACCTCCCGCCGCCGCACCCTGACCGCTGCGGCAGCGACCGTCGCCGCCGGCTCGCTCGTCCTGACCGGTTGCTCGAACTCCAACTCCGGTGACGGGGACGGTGCTTCGACCGACAGCTCCTATGAGCTCTCCGACGCCCAGGGCGAGCTCCGCGGCGAGGGCGCCAGCTCCCAGCAGAAGGCGATGGAGCAGTTCGGCGTTGCCTACTCCTCCGCCGTCCCCGGTGCCGTGCTGGCGTACAACGCCACCGGTTCCGGTGCGGGCCAGAAGCAGTTCATCGCCAACCAGGTCGACTTCGGCGGTTCCGACTCTGCCCTCGACGAGGAGCAGGCTGCGGCCGCCGCGGAGCGTTGCGAGGATAACCCCGCCTGGCACCTGCCGATGGTCGTCGGCCCGGTCGCAGTGGCGTTCCACCTCGACGGTGTCGATGATTTGAACCTGTCGGTGGATACTGTCGCCAAGATCTTCAAGGGCGACATCCGCAACTGGAACGACGAGGCCATCGCCGCCGAGAACGAGGGCGTGGACCTTCCCGACATGCCCATCGACGTGCTCTACCGCGCCGAGGAGTCCGGCACCTCCGATAACTTCCAGTCCTTCCTGAAGACCGCCACCGATGGCCTGTGGGAGGACGAGGGCAAGACCTTCCCCACCCGCGTCGGTTCCGGTGCGCAGGGTTCCTCGGGTGTGGCCGACCAGGTCAAGGCCACCAACGGCTCGATCACCTATGTGGAGTCCGGTTTCGCCACCGCCAACGACCTGGGCATCGCCAACCTCGACTTCGGTGCTGGCCCGACCGAGCTCACCGCCGAGACGGTGAACAAGGCCCTCGACGAGGTCGCCTTCTCCGGTGAGGGCAATGACCTGGTCGTGGACTCCGAGGCCCTGTTCTCCATGCAGGAGGAGGGTGCCTACCCGCTGGCGCTGACGACCTACGAGATCGTCTGCTCCGCCGGCTACGACGAGGACACCGCCGCACAGGTCAAGGACTTCCTGCACACCATCCTCGACAACCAGAACGACCAGCTCGAGGAGTCCGGCTACATCCCGCTGAGCGGTTCCTTCAAGGAGAAGCTCGAGACCGCCGTGGACGCGCTGCAGTAGCATGACCAACTCCCACCCCGAGACGGATCCCGAGACGCCTGCGGCGCCGAACGGCGAGCAGGACGGCACGACGCAGGACGCCGCGGCGTCCGGCGCGTCCGGCACCGCCAGCGCGTCCGGCGCGTCCCGCCGCAGTTCCGAGAGCCCGGTGAAGCGCACCGGAGACCGCGTCTTCGAGGCGCTGTCGACCGGTGCCGCCGGTCTGATCACCGTCATCATCGGTGCCATCGGCCTGTTCCTGCTGCTGCAGGCGATTCCCGCGCTGTCGCGGGAGCGCGACGGATTCTTCAGCTTCTTCACCTACGGTGACCGCTGGGACCTGAACCACGGTTCCAATGAGGGCGGGTGGATGCAGTTCGGGATCCCGAACATGTTCTTCACCACCGTGATGGTCTCGGTGCTGGCGTTGCTGATCGCCATGCCCGTGGCCCTGGGCATTGCCGTGTTCCTGTCGAACTACTGCCCGAAGCGGGCGGTTCGTCCGCTGGGATTCGTCATCGACCTGCTCGCCGCGGTGCCGTCCATCGTCTTCGGCATCTGGGGCATGCAGGTGCTCGGCCCAGCGCTCGGTGGGTTCTACACGTGGCTCACCGGTTGGGCCGGCGGGTTCATCCTCTTCGACTGGGAGCAGGGCACCTCACCGGCGTTCTCCACCAGCCGCAACATCTTCACCGGTGGCATCGTCCTGGCGATCATGATCCTGCCGATCATCGCCGCCACGGCCCGCGAGGTGTTCGTACAGACCCCGCGCGGTCAGATCGAAGCAGCCCTCGCCCTCGGCGCGACGCGCTGGGAGGTGGTGCGCATGACCGTGCTGCCATTCGGCAGGTCCGGCTACATCTCCGGCGCGATGCTCGGCCTGGGCCGCGCGCTCGGTGAGACGATGGCGCTGTACATGGTCATCGCCTCGGCACCCGGCTTCCGCGGATCATTGATGGACGGCGGCACGACCTTCGCCACCGCCATTGCCAACGCCGCCCCCGAATTCAACGACGACCTCAAGGCCGGCGCCTATATCGCCGCCGGACTGGTGCTGTTCGTGCTGACCTTCCTGGTCAACGCCGCCGCCCGGTCGCTGGTCAACAACACCAAGTAGCGGAAAGGACGACTGCGATGGCCACGTCTGTGCCCACTGACCCCACCGAGCTCGACAACCGACCGCACTCTGCACTGGCGCCGAGCGGTTTCACCGACATCTCCACCAGCCGTAAGGCCCGCAACGTGCTGGCCACCGTGGTCATCTACGCGACCATGGGCCTGGCGATCCTTCCGCTGGTGTGGGTGCTGTTCGTGCTTGTGCAGCGCGGCATCCCCGCCCTGCTGAGCGTGGACTGGTGGGTCTACGACATGTTCGGCCAGCTCTCCAACGTCGCCGGCGGCGGTATCGTGCACGCCGTGATCGGCACGCTGACCCAGGTCGCGGTGACCACCGTGATCTCCGTGCCCGTCGGTATCTTCACCGCCGTCTACCTCGTGGAATACTCCCGCGGTGGCTGGCTGGGACGCACCACCACGTTCATGGTCGACATCCTCACCGGTGTGCCCTCTATCGTGGCGGCCCTGTTCGTCTACGCCCTGTGGATTACCATGTTCGGCTTCGAGCGTTCGGGCTTCGCCGTGTCGCTGTCGCTGGTGCTGCTGATGGTGCCGGTGATCGTGCGCAACACCGAGGAGATGCTGCGCATCGTTCCGATGGACCTGCGCGAGGCGGCCTACGCCCTGGGCGTGCCCAAGTGGAAGACGATCGTGCGTATCGTGCTGCCCACCGCCCTGTCCGGCATTGTCACCGGTGTGATGCTCGCCGTGGCCCGCGTGATGGGCGAGTCCGCCCCCGTGCTGATCCTCGTCGGCGCGACCCCGGTGATCAACTGGAATGTCTTCGACGGCAACCAGAGTTCGCTGCCCCTGTTCATGCTGGAGATGTACAAGCTGCAGGCCAGCGACGAGGTGCTGCTGCGCCTGTGGGGCGCGGCCCTGACCCTCGTGGTCCTGATCGGCGCACTGAACATCGGGGCGCGGTTCATCTCCAACAAGTTCTCGATCAAGTCCAGCTAGAGACCAGCTAGAAACCCAGCTAAGGAAATAGACCATGGCCAAACGCCTCGACCTGCACGACGTGAACATCTACTACGGGGACTTCCACGCGGTGAAGGACGTCAACCTGGAGGTTCCGCCGCGCTCCGTGACGGCCTTCATCGGCCCGTCCGGTTGCGGCAAGTCCACCGTCCTGCGCACGCTGAACCGTATGCACGAGGTCATCCCGGGCGCCTACGTGGAGGGCGACGTCCTGCTGGACGGCGAGAACATCTACGGCCGCAACATCGACCCCGTGGGCGTGCGCAACACCATCGGCATGGTGTTCCAGAAGGCCAATCCTTTCCCCACAATGTCCATCGAGGAGAACGTGATCGCCGGGCTGAAACTCGCCGGCGAGAAGAACAAGAAGAAGTTGCGCGAGGTCGCCGAGAAGTCGCTGCGTTCGGCGAACTTGTGGGAGGAGGTCAAGGACCGCCTCGACAAGCCCGGCGGCGGACTCTCCGGCGGTCAGCAGCAGCGTCTGTGTATCGCCCGCGCGATCGCGGTGGAGCCGGAGGTGCTGCTCATGGATGAGCCGTGCTCGGCACTGGACCCGATCTCGACGCTGGCGGTGGAGGACCTCATCCACGAGTTGAAGGAGGAGTTCACCATCGTGATCGTCACCCACAATATGCAGCAGGCCGCGCGCGTGTCCGACCAGACCGCGTTCTACTCCCTGGAGGCCACGGGCAAGCCCGGCAAACTGGTGGAGGTGGGCCCGACGAAGAAGATCTTCGAGAGCCCGGAGCGCAAGGAGACCGAGGACTACATCTCCGGACGCTTCGGCTAGATTCCCCACACCCACCCCCGACGGCGGTTCTGTGCCAGAGTGGGGGAAAGTGAAAGGAGTCGGTGATGGCACCGGTACATATCGTCCTGATGGGGGTGAGCGGCAGCGGTAAGGCTCCGCTGGCCGCAGAGCTGCAGCAGCGCACCGGGTTCACCGGGGCGACGGCGGAGGGGCTGCAGCCCGAGGAGGTCCGCAGCCGGATGGGGGCCGGCGGCTTCCTGACACCGGAGGAACGCCTGCCGTGGGCGTACTCCATCCGCGACTGGCTCACGGAGCAGGCGCAGCAAGGGAACTCCACCGTGGTGGTGAGCCTGGGGCTGGGTCGCCGCGCACGCGACATCTTCCGCGAGGCCGAGGGCTTCGTGTTCTTCGTGCATGTGCACGGCACCGCCGACGTGATCCGGGAGCGCTCGCTGAAGCGCACCGGAGAATACCCGGATGAGGAGGTGCTCACCGCGCAGTACGCCGAGCTGGAACGGCTACGTGCTGATGAGGCCGGGGTACGGGTGGACGCCGCGCAGTCCCCGGAGGTGCTGGCGGATGCGGCGCTCGCGGCGTTGGCCGCACTCACCGCACAGGACTGACAGCACCCCGAACGAACAACCCCCCAGGTCGGTAACACCGACCTGGGGGGTTGTTCGCGCGTGAACGTGGGGGAGGAGGCCCTTTAGAACGGGTCGGCGCCGTAGCGGCGACGGATCTCGTCGAACTGCTCGCGCATGGTCTCCTGCTGCTCCTCGGAGCGCCGGGACACCTCGTACTCCTGGGGACGCTTGCCGGTGGCGAGGTACACCACGCGGGTGCCGATGTTCACCGCGTGATCGGAGTAGCGCTCGAAGAAGCGGGACAGCAGGGTCACGTCCACCGCGGCGGAGACCGGGTAGGGCCACTCCTTCTTGCCGGTGATGTGGAACATGTGCTCGTGGAGGTCGTCGACGGCGTCGTCATCGAGGGCGAGCTCCATGGCCTTCTCCGGGTCATAGGTCACCAGGACATCGTGCAGCTTCTCGCCGATGCCGTCGACCAGGCGGGCCATCTCGCGGAAGTAGGGCTGGGTGATCTCCGGGACGGCCGACTCCGGGTGCCGACGCCGCGAGGTGCGGGCGATATGCACCGCGAGGGTGGCCATGCGGGCCAGGTCCTCGACGATGTAGGTGCCGGAGACGACCTGGCGGAGGTCGCGTGCCACGGGACCTTCCAGTGCGAGCAGCTCGAAGGAGCGGGACTCCGCACTCTGTCGGAGATCCTCGATGGCGGTGACGGAGCTGAGAACCTGCTCGGCGGTGTCGATGTCCTGGTTGAACAGGGCATCACACGCCTGAGACATCATCTGTCGGACCTGGTCGGCCATGAGTGCGAGCTCATGGGCGAAGATCCGCATCTGTTCCTGGTACACGGTGCGCATGGCGCCAGTGTACGGGCGGTACGCGCGTTCTGCTTGGTGAACAGAGCGTACGTTCCAAAAAGTTATTAACCGCCGTTGAGTGCTGCCCCGTCGGCCTCGGGATCTTCGGCAACGGTGCTGGTCAGATCCTCGGGATCGTCCAGCCAGCGGTCCGGCAGGGCGACCTTGCCGGGTGAGCCCTGGCGTCCTCGTGCCCCGTCGGCGTCCACGGCGGTGGCCGTCGACTCCCACATCGGGTCCAGGACGCGGCGCAGCGACTCCAGATCGGTGATCTGGGACAGCTGGCGGCGCACGTCCCCGCCGGCGGGAAAACCGCGCATGTACCAGGCCATGTGCTTGCGCATCTCGCGCACGCCGTACTGCTCGCCCTCGTGGGCGGAGAGCAGTTCAGCGTGTCGCATGATGATCCGGCACACCTCCGCCAGGGTCGGCTCGGCCGGCACGGGCAGTCCGCGCAGGTTCGCCGACAGTTCGGCGAACAGCCACGGGCGACCCAGGCAGCCGCGTCCCACGACGACGCCGTCGCAGCCGGTGTGTTCCATCATCGCCGCGGCGTCCGACGCCTTGAAAATGTCGCCATTGCCGAGCACCGGCACGCCGGTGCCGTCCATGTGCTCGACGAGTCGGGCGATCTCATCCCAGCTCGCGGTGCCGGAGTAGCGCTGCGCGGCGGTGCGGCCGTGGCAGGCGACGGCCGCCGCGCCCTCGTCGGCGGCGATGCGTCCGGCGTCGAGGTGGGTGTGGTGGTCGTCGTCGATGCCGACGCGGAACTTCACCGTGACCGGGATCTCAGGACGTCCTGCGTCCTGCACGCCCTTGACCGCCGCGCGCACGATCGAGGCGTAGAGACGACGCTTGAAGGGCAGCGCCGAGCCGCCGCCGCGGCGGGTGACCTTGGGGACGGGGCAGCCGAAGTTCATGTCGATGTGATCGGCGAGGTCCTCCTCGGCGATCATGCGCGCGGCCTTGTAGGTGTACTCCGGATCGGTCGTATAGAGCTGCAGGCTGCGCGGATCTTCGTCGGCGGCGAAGGTGGTCATGTGCATCGTCTTCGGATTGCGCTCCACCAGGGCGCGGGCCGTGACCATCTCGCACACGTAGAGCCCGGCGACGCTGCCCATGCGCTCGCGCTCCTGCTCGCGGCACAGGGTGCGGAAGGCGACGTTGGTGACGCCGGCCATCGGTGCCAGGACGACGGGTGAGTCCAGGTTGAAACGTCCGATGGACAGGGCGGGTGTGGTTGAGGTGGTGATCACCCCCCGATTCTCACACCATGGTGGGGGAGGTGCAAAGTTCTGTGATCTGAACGGTCACTACAATCGGCTGTGTGCGGTCACACCCGCACGTGACTGCGAACTGCCGTCGTACGGCGCTGTTGTGCTATCAATGGTGGCAGAGGTCACGTTTGCTACAGAAACAATCGTGATATTTGCAGAGATAATTCCGAAAACAACGGGACAAACATGAGGAGAAAGAGTGTCTGAGCGCATCGCCCACACCGGACTGAAGTCGAAGGTCATGTCGGCCCAGGAGGCCGCTGAATTCGTCAACAACGGCGACAAGGTCGGGACCTCCGGCTTCACCGGCGCCGGCTACCCGAAGGTCCTCCCCACCGCCATCGCGGAGCGGGCCAAGGCCGCACACGACCGGGGCGACGAGTTCCAGATCGAGCTGTTCACCGGCGCATCCACCGCGGTCGACTGCGACGGCGTCCTCGCCGAGGCCAACGCCATCAGCTTCCGCACCCCCTACAACTCCGATCCGGTCCTGCGTGGGCAGATCAACGCCGGCGAGGCGAAGTACTGGGACATCCACCTGTCCCACCTGGGCAAGCAGGTCCAGGAGGGCTTCTTCGGCAAGTTCAACGTTGCCATCATCGAGGCCGTCGCCATCCGTGAGGACGGCACCGTGGTCCCGTCCTCGGCAGTGGGCAACAACCTCGAGTTCATCGACGCCGCCGACAAGGTGATCATCGAGGTCAACGACTGGCAGTCCCGCGACCTCGAGGGCATGCACGACATCTACCGCATCGAGCCGGCCGGGCAGCGCACCCCGATCAACATCACCTCCCCCGGTGACCGTATCGGTGGCACCGCCATGGAGTTCGACACCAGCAAGATCGTCGCGATCGTCGAGACCGACGCCCCCGACCGCAACGCCCCCTTCACCCCGGCGGATGAGACGTCGAAGAAGATCGCCGGCCACTTCCTGGACTTCCTGGAGGGCGAGGTCGCCGCCGGCCGCCTGTCCTACGACCGTTACATCATGCAGTCGGGTGTCGGTAACGTGCCCAACGCCGTGATGGCCGGCCTGCTGGACTCCAAGTTCGAGAACATCACCGCCTACACCGAGGTCATCCAGGACGGCATGGTCGACCTGATCGACGCCGGCAAGATGACCGTCGCCTCGGCCACCTCGTTCTCCCTGTCCCCGGAGTACGCAGAGAAGATGAACGCGGAGGCTGCGAAGTACCGCGAGAACATCATCCTGCGCCCGCAGCAGGTATCCAACCACCCCGAGGTCATCCGTCGACTCGGCCTGATCGCCACCAACGGCATGATCGAAGCCGACATCTACGGCAACATCAACTCCACCAACGTGTCCGGCTCGCGCGTGATGAACGGTATCGGCGGCTCGGGTGACTTCACCCGCAACGCCTTCATCTCTTCCTTCATCAGCCCGTCGGTGGCCAAGGGCGGCGACATCTCCGCCATCGTGCCCTTCGCCTCCCACATCGACCACCACGAGCACGACGCCATGGTCGTCATCACGGAGAACGGCTTCGCCGACCTGCGTGGCCTGGCACCGCGTGACCGTGTGAAGAAGATGATCGCGATTGCCGACCCGTCCTACCAGCCGCTGCTGGAGGAGTACGTGGAGGCAGCCTCCAAGTCGAAGTTCCAGCAGACCCCGCACGATCTGACCAAGGCCTTCGAGTTCCACACCCGTTTCCTCGAGACCGGTTCGATGCGCAAGTAGCATCCGGCTCGCCGCGGGGGTTGTGTGCACCGGGTGCGGTGCACCACCTCGCGTCCGCCGCGGCACCTTGAGCCCTTAGGTCGATTCTCAGGCCGAGATCCGACCTGAGGGCTCAAGCTGCCACTACGGGAAACTGTGCCGGGGTAGGTTTCCGGCACCATCCGGACATGCACTAGACTCTAGGACGCACCTCACACGTGGGGTGCGTATGCGGGCCTTTAGCTCAGTTGGTAGAGCTACGGACTTTTAATCCGCAGGTCGTGGGTTCGAGCCCCACAGGGCCCACAGTGGAACCCCGGTTGTCGATCACTTCGACGGCCGGGGTTCTCTGTCGCGACGGGGGAGCGGCTACCCGGGCCGTGGTGAGGGGGCGATCGGGATGGTCGGGAACTGCGCTCCAATGCGGCACCGGCGCAATCTCTGCATTTCGGGCGCAGCTCTGCCAGTCAGCGCGCAGGTTTGCAGACATTGCGCCGGGGCGTCCTGCTCCCACCGCGCGGCCCCGGCAGGAGAGGGGAGTTGGTCACCTGGCTGGCTACAGTGGAAGCATGTCAGCCCTGGCCGTCGAACGCCGCGGGTAGGGGTGCCTGCCGTCAGACAGCCGGCGGCACTGCGCCGCGGGGCGGCAGGGCTCCGGTGTGCTCGACACTTTGCGGGTAGAGGATGAAGTGCGAGGTCGCCGATCCACTCGGGGCAGCGTTGGCGTCACCGGGGAGCAGGAACCGGTAGTCGACTCGGATGATGTTGTCGGCGACCCGGCTCACGTGCTGGAAGGGGTAGCTGTCCGTCACGGTGGTGCCGATGTAGACCCCGTGGTCGAACAGGGCGACCTGCTGAGGTGAACTGCCGGTCGCGCCGTCGATGGAGAGGACGATCGCGGACAGCGGCAGGGTGGGATCGTAGGTGCTGGTGTCGGCGCCCGTCTCGCTCCACGGGCCGAGGGCGGTGGCGGGTGTGCGCTCCGCGGCGATGCGGACCGCCTGCTCGGGGGATGGTGCCGAGGGAGTAGACGCGGCCATCGGTTCAGCGACGGTGACTGTGGGCTCTGCGGCTATTGCCGGTGCTGCTTGTACGACACCCATCCCGCCGAGGGCGAGGAGGGCCGCGGTGGTGAGCGCGAGAGCACGGGGGCGGCGGGGGCTACAGGTCTGGTGGGGCTGGATCTTGGAGGTGTTCCGGAGGTACATGATCTGTCTCCTTGTCCGGAGGTCTCGGTCGTGGTGGTGATCGTGCTGATGCAAGGCCCTGCATATGGTGCGACCGACCCGCGGCACGGGAACGTTACGTTCACAGTGCACCTAAGCGGGGGTGAAAGCAGACATGGGGACAAATCCCGGTGTTAGTGTCGGGTGGTCTCACAGGTGGTGCCGTACGGTGTGCACCGAACTACACAGGAGGTGGGGACATGGCGGAACGGCCCGTCTTCTTCGTGTCCGACAGCACCGGCATCACCGCCGAGACCCAGGGCAACGCCCTGCTCGCCCAGTTCCCCGCCTTCAGTTTCCGTCGCCGCGTCCTGCCCTTCGTCGATTCCGTGGAGGCCGCGGCGCGTGCCGTGACCGTCATCGCCGAGGACCGCAGCGAGGGCGACGTCCTGCCGCCGATCGTATTCGTCACGATCCGCGACGCGGAGGTTGCCGATATCGTGTCCGGCGCGTCCGGTGAGGTCATCGACCTGCTCGGTGCGCACCTGAGTCACCTGGAGGGATTGCTGGGTGAGCCGCGCACCGGCGCGGCCACCGAGTACCACCGGGTCGGCGATTTGGGGCGTTACCACGACCGTATCAACGCCGTGGAGTACACCATCGAACACGACGACGCCGCCAGTTTCCGCGGCCTCGACCGTGCCGACCTGATCATCCTCGCCCCGTCACGCTGCGGGAAGACCCCCACCGCGATGTACCTGGCGTTGCAGCACGGACTGCGGGTGGCCAACTACCCGCTGACCGAGGACGACACCCCCGGAAGCCTGCCCGACGCCGTCGCGCCTCACCGCGACCGGCTCTTCGGGCTGACCACCACCGTGCAACGCCTCAGCCAGGTCCGTGGCGAACGCCGGCCCGGCAGCAGCTACGCCAGTGCCACACGGTGCCGGGCGGAACTGCGCCAGGCCGAACGTCTCTACAAGTCCCACCGCATCCCCTACATCGACTCCCACGCCATGAGCGTGGAGGAGATGTCCAGCGTCATCCTCACCCGGATGAACCTACGCAACCCCTGAAGAACCCTCCCAGAACAGGAACCCACACCATGACCAGGCAGTCACTCTCCATCCTCTGGTTCACCGAGATCGGCATGGGCGACGTCGCCCAGGTCGGCGGCAAGAACGCCTCCCTCGGTGAGATGGTCGTCAACCTCGCCGACGCCGGCGTGCGCGTCCCCGGCGGCTTCGCCACCACTGCCGACGCCTTCCGCGACTTCCTCGCCGTCGACGGCCTCGACAGTCGCATCGCGGAGGTCCTCGAGGATCTCGACACCGACGACGTCGCCGAACTCTCCCGCCGCGGCGAGCAGATCCGCGGATGGATCCTCGCCCAGCCTTTCCCGCAGAACCTCGAGCGCGACATCCGCGACGCCTATGAGGAACTCGTCGCTGCCGACCCGCTGCCCGACGACGTCACCTGGGCGGTGCGCTCCAGCGCCACGGCAGAGGACTTGCCCGATGCGTCCTTCGCTGGTCAGCAGGAAACCTTCCTCAACATCGGCGGCATCGACAACGTCCTGGAGGCCGTCAAGGCCGTCTTCGCCTCCCTGTACAACGACCGGGCGATCTCCTACCGGGTGCACCACGGATTCATCCACGCCGACGTCGCCCTGTCGGCCGGCGTGCAGCGCATGGTGCGCACCGACGTCGGTGCGTCCGGCGTGATGTTCACCGTGGACACCGAGTCCGGGTTCGACCGCGCGGTGTTCGTGACCTCTTCCTATGGTCTCGGGGAGGCGGTGGTGCAGGGCGCGGTGAATCCGGACGAGTTCTACGTCTCCAAGCCGGCGGTCCGCGCAGGACGCACCGGCGTGGACGCCGTGCTGTCGCGCACGGTGGGGGAGAAGGCCGTGGCGATGCGCTACGCCGCGGGTACTGGCCTGGAGTCCGCCACCCGCTGGGAGGACGTGGCGCCGGAGCAGCGCGTGCGCTTCTCCATCGACGATGACGAGGTCACCGAACTCGCCCGCCACGCCATCGCCATCGAGGACCACTACGGCCGGCCGATGGACATCGAGTGGGGACGCGACGGGGTGGACGGCAAGCTGTACATCCTGCAGGCCCGCCCCGAGACCGTGGTCTCCCGGCGCGGTGAGGCCGGCCAGGTCCTCACCCGTTTCGAGGTCGACCGCGGCGCCGCCGACGCCGCCGAGGTACTCGTCGAGGGACGGTCCATCGGCCAGCGGGTGGGCAGCGGCCCGGTGCGCGTCCTGCGCTCGGTGCGTGACATGGATGCCATGTGCACCGGCGACGTGCTCGTCGCCGAGATCACCGACCCGGACTGGGAGCCGGTGATGAAACGCGCCTCGGCGATTATCACCAACCGCGGCGGACGCACCTGCCACGCCGCGATCATCGCCCGCGAGCTCGGCATCCCCGCCATCGTCGGCACCGGTGACGCCACCGCCGTGCTGCCCGACGGCGAGCAGGTCACCGTCTCCTGCGCCGAGGGCGACACCGGCCGGGTGTACCGCGGTGCGGTGCCCTTCGAGGAGAAGGAGACGCGGCTGGACGCGATGCCGCAGATCCCGACGAAACTGATGATGAACGTCGCCACCCCCGACCAGGCGTTCTCCTTCTCCTCCCTGCCGAACGCGGGCGTGGGCCTGGCGCGCATGGAGTTCATCATCAACCGGCAGATCGGGGTGCACCCGCGCGCCCTGCTGGAACGCGACACCCTGCCGGACGCACTGCGCGCCGAGGTCGACGCCAGCACCGCCGCCTACCCGTCGCCGAAGGAGTTCTTCATCCGGCGCGTCGTGGAGGGCGTGGCGACTATCGCCGCCGCCTTCGACCCGAAGCCGGTGATCGTGCGGCTGTCGGACTTCAAGTCCAATGAGTACGCCAACCTCGTCGCCGGTGAACTCTTCGAGCCGCACGAGGAGAACCCGATGATCGGCTACCGCGGTGCCGCGCGCTACGTCTCCGAGGACTTCCGCGAGTGCTTCGCCATGGAGTGCGAGGCGCTGCGGCGTGTGCGCGAGGACATGGGCCTGGCCAACGTCCGGGTGATGGTGCCGTTCGTGCGCACCGTGGAGGAACTGCAGGACGTGCTGGACGTCATGGCGTCCCACGGGCTGGTGCGCGGAGAAGGGGCGACCGGTGCGTCCGACGCGAACGGCGCCGGCGGCGCCGGGCTGCAGGTGGTGATGATGTGCGAGGTGCCGTCGAACTACCTGCTCGCCGAGGAGTTCCTCGACCACGTCGACGGGTTCTCCATCGGCTCCAACGACATGACCCAGCTCGTGCTCGGCGTGGACCGCGACTCCGACCTGGTGGCCCATGATTTCGATGAGCGGAATCCCGCAGTGCTCAAGGTCACCGGCTCGGTGATCCGCACCTGCGTGGAGCGCGGCAAGTACGTGGGCATCTGCGGGCAGGGCCCGTCCGACCATCCTGACCTGGCCGAATGGCTGGTGGAGCAGGGGATCGAATCAATGTCGCTGACCCCGGACACGGTGGTGCGCACCTGGCTTCGACTGGCCGGGGAGGGCGCTGAGTAGCGCCGGAGGTAGAACCCTATCCTTCGGCGGTGTCTTCGGATCGCTCGCCGGAGGGGTTGGCAACCGGTTCCCGGAACGCCGCGAAGCTCCGCTTGAAGCGGACGGACGTATCCGCGGCGAATCCGACGGCGTTGTCCTTCACATCCCCCACCGCTGAGCGCCATTTGCGTGCTTCATGGTGGTCTCGGTGGGACTCGAGTCCAAGCTGTTCCTGGAACTCGACGACATGCTCAGTCACCAGATCCGTCGAACGCAGGATTCTTCTCGGCGGAAGTGGCCGGAAGAGAACGCTCTCATTGGCTCGGGAGAGCGCCCCGTCCATCCTGGTGAGAAGGTGATTGAGGCTATCGCCCATGCGGTCCCACCGCTGGCTACGCGCGGTTTCCAGACCGATCCGGTGTTTGTTCAGATCGTCAGGTGATGCCCCCATCACCCGGTCGAGTTCGAGAATATCGACCGCCTCTTGCAATTGGATGCAGTTGACCAAGACCGTCAGCCAGTCCTGGACCGAGGTCTCGATGGCCTTCGCGCTCGACACCAGGTCGCCGAGGTCGGAGGTGTCATCAAGGGCATCGGCGAGCGCGGTAAGCCGGCGCAGTGCGTAGTTGCGGGTGCTGGCAATAGTCATGGATGCGGTGTGGACTTTCGACCAGGTGGTCTCCGAGACTGAGCCGACCGACTCACGGACCGCCATGGCATCGTCAATGACATCACTGACTCCATAGAGCTGGGAGAGGACCGAGTCATTGAAGGACTGTAGGACGTCATCGAGCTTCTTGTCGATCGTCTTCAGATAGTCGGTGATCTCGTCCATCATCTGGGACATGGCCAACTGGGTCATCAGGGCGGCAGCGTTCGACAATGCTGCGGGGTTCGTCAACAGGGATGTGGGGGTGCGGACGAACTCCAGGTTCTTCAGGAACTGCCCATTGCTCGCACGAACGGTGGCGTGAAGATTCCCGGTCGTCGAGTTGGTGACGAGGGGAGCCCTCTTCACCAAGGCCGCGGACTCTTTGGTGAGCGGGAGCCATCGGCCCGAATTTGCGGAGATCTCTGAACCCACGTTCAGGATGCCGGACATCGTCGACGCCCCGGACCTTAATGGCCGGGAGGGATGCCCTGTGGCGCTGAGCCCCGTCTTGTCGAGAAAGCTCTGAACGAGGTCGGGGGAGCCGATGACGGCGATTCCCCTGTCGTCCTTGATCAGTTGGATGTCCGTGCCGGGATCGCCGGCCGGCTCCTGCTCGGTCATAGTTTCTCTCCCAAAAGACAAGTGGTGTGAGAGTAGTCTACCGTTCGAGTTTTGTTCACGATGGTGCGGAGGTAGCCCCCGCTCCGGGTACACTGACCGGGTCCCCTCACAAGATCCGAACTCTCCAGGAGCCTCCAGTGAAACTTACCGACCCCACGTCCGATGCCGTGCTCAAGCGGCTACGGCGCGCCCGCGGCCAGCTCGACGGCGTCATCACGATGATCGAGAACGACCGTGAGTGCCGCGACATCGTCACCCAGCTCGCCGCCGTCTCCCGCGCGCTCGACCGCGCCGGGGTGAAGGCGATCTCCGGCGGCATGCGCGACTGCCTCGCCGCCCCCGAGGGCACCGCCCCGGAGGATTGGGAAGAGGAGATGGAGAAGCTCGTCCTCTCTCTCGCCTGACCCCGGCCCACCGGGGCCCGGACGGTAAGGTGACTCCGGTGAACAGCACGTCTCTCCACACACCGCTCCGAACCTTGCTGGTCGACAACCACGACTCCTTCACCTGGAATCTCGTCCACGACCTGACCAGGGTGAATGGGGTCGAACCGGTGGTCGTCCCGAATGACTGGGACCGGTGGGACGCCGAGGGCCGCGAGCTGCTGGCCTCCGTGGACAACGTCGTCATCTCCCCGGGGCCGGGCACCCCGCTCATCCCCGAGGACGTCGGCATCTGTCCCGAGGTGGTGCGCGCCGCCGTGGCGTCCGGCATTCCGGTGCTGGGCATCTGCCTCGGCCACCAGCTCATCGCGCACATGTATGGCGCGACGGTGGGCCCCGCGCCCGAACCGATACACGGGCGGGTCAGCGCGGTCGAGCACGACGGCCGCGACCTCTTCCACGGCCTGCCCACCCCCGTCGACGTGGTGCGTTATCACTCCCTGGCGGTGTCGGACGTCCCGTCGGGCATGACGGTCACCGCTCATGCCGACGGCCCCGACGGGGTGGTGATGGGCATCAGCGTCGTCGATGACCTGCTGTGGGGTGTGCAGTTCCACCCCGAGTCGGTGCTCTCCGGCCACGGCCGGGCGATCTTCGCCAACTTCGCCGCCCTGACCCGCACGCACGGCCGCGCACGCACCGTAAAAAGTCGGGTCATCGCCCTGAGTGTCCGGGATACGCGGGCCTTTTCCGGGGAACTCTTCGAGCGTTTGTACGGGCGTATCAACGATACCTCGACCCAGTGCGTCTGGCTCGACGGCAACCGGGAGAACGATCCGCGCGCCCGCTTCAGCGTGATGGGCGCTTCGCGCACCAGCGTTACCGCCGTCGCTAGCGGGCAGGACGCTCCGGCGACGGTGACCGTGTGCGACGCGGATTCCGGCGACGGCGCCGAATCCGTGGAGACCGACATCTTCACCTGGCTGCGCGGCGACCTCGCCCGACGCCGGATCACCGGCGACTCCGCGTCCGTGCCCGGCTGCGGATTCCGCCTCGGCTGGGTCGGCTACCTCGGCTATGGGCTCAAGGCGGACTGCGCGGTCGGGGAGGGGGCGACCACTCGCCACGCCGCCCGCATCCCGGACGCCGGCCTCGTCCTGCTCGAACGCGCCATCGTCATCGACCACGAGACCGCGCAGGCGCACCTGCTCACCCTCGACGGCGCGCAGGACGCCGCGTGGCAGGACCACGTCGCCGGTGTCGTGCGCGAGGTGCAAGACGCGCAGGACGCGCAGAGATCGCAGGACGCCGCGGCGTCCGGAGCGTCCTGCGCGGTGGCGGTGACCCTGCACGGGCGCGCCGACTACACCGCCAAGGTGCGCGAGATCCAGCGGCTGATCACCGCCGGGGAAACCTACGAGGCCTGCCTGACCACCACTCTCGAGGTCACATCAGGGCAGGGGACGCCGGACACGCTGGGCCTCTACCGTCGACTGCGCGCCGACAATCCTGCCCCCTTCGGTGCCTACCTGCGCCTGCCGGGGGTGACGGTGATGTCGACCTCGCCGGAACGCTTCCTCAGCGTGAACGCGGATGGACGCGTCACGTCCTCCCCGATCAAGGGGACCCGGCCGGTCGGCACCGATGCCGCGCACGACGACCGCATCCGCGCCGAGTTGCGCGCCAGTGAGAAGGATCGCGCCGAGAACCTCATGATTGTCGACCTGGTGCGTCATGATCTGGGACGCGTCGCCGCACCCGGCACCGTGGAGGTGCCGGAACTCTTCGCCGTGGAGAGCTACGCCACCGTCCACCAACTGGTCAGCACCGTCACCGCAGACCTTGCCGCCGGACGCGATGGGCTCGACGCCGTGCGCGCCGCCTTCCCGCCCGGGTCGATGACCGGGGCGCCGAAGGAGCGCACGATGCGCATCCTCGACGAGCTCGAGGACGGCCCGCGCGGCGTGTACTCCGGTGCGGTGGGTTATCTCTCGCTCGACGGGGCGGTCGACCTGTCCGTGGTGATCCGCACGCTGGTGGCCGAACACGGCGCCGAACACGGAGCAGCACGCCTGACCTACGGCGTCGGCGGGGCCGTCGTCGCCCAGTCCAGCCCGGACGGTGAGTACGACGAGACCGTGGTCAAGGCCGCTCCCGTGTTGCGGCTGTGTGACTGATCGCGACTGACTGCCACTGAGCGCCGCTGATCGCGTCCGATAGTCTGGACGCCATGGATACCGTGAATGCAGACGGCGAGAATCAGGACGTCCGGGCGCTGCGCGAGGCCGTCGCCGAGGTGCGTGCCCAGGTCGACGCCGCTGCGCTGGCCGCCGGACGCGATCCGGCCGCGGTGCGTCTGCTGCCGGTCAGCAAGACCGTGCCCGTCGACCGGCTGCGCCACGCCGTGGACGCCGGCATGCACGAGTTCGCCGAGAACAAGCCCCAGGAGGTCCAGCGCAAGGCCGTGGAGATGGCCGACCTGCCCGTGCGGTGGATCGCCATCGGCCACCTGCAGACCAACAAGGCCAAACTCGTCGCCGAGCACGCCCACGAGTTCCAGGCGCTGGACTCCGTGCGGCTGGCCGAGGCGCTGCAGCGCCGACTGGCCACCGCCGACCGCACGCTCGACGTGTTGGTGCAGGTCAATACCTCCGGCGAGGAGGCGAAGACAGGGGCGGACCCGCAGGACGTCCCGGCGATCCTCGACGCCGCCGCCGGCTGCGACCGGTTGCGCGTGCGCGGGTTTATGACCGTGGCCACCAATACCGGCGAGGAGCAGGAGGTACGGCGCTGCTTCGCCCAGCTCCGCGGCATCCTGGAGACCGCTCGGGCAGACGCCGTGGTCGACCCGGCGCTGCTGACCGAGCTGTCGATGGGCATGTCCGGGGACTTCCGCACGGCGATTGCGGAGGGTGCGACGTGTGTGCGCGTGGGTACGGCCATCTTCGGTGCGCGCGACTACCCCTAGAAACACGTCCTGACGTGCTGCTTCTTCCCCGTGTTGGAGTTTGGGCGGTCGGTAGTTTATTCTAAACGGGCTGCCGAACAGGAACGGTTACGGGATTCTCCGTGGTCGATTCTGCTTGAGGTAGGGCTCCCATCGTCTAGTGGCCTAGGACTCCGCCCTTTCACGGCGGCAACACGGGTTCGAATCCCGTTGGGAGTACTGCGTGAGACCGGTTCTTCTACGATTCGTCTTCCGTACAACAAGATAATGGCCCTGTGGCGCAGTTGGTTAGCGCGCCGCCCTGTCACGGCGGAGGTCGCGAGTTCAAGTCTCGTCAGGGTCGCAAGTCAACAGCGGGCGCACACCATCACGGTGTGCGCCCGCTGTTTGCGTGCGCGCAGGTCTCTAGGGTGGGGGATATGCGATACTCCCTGCTCGACCGCGCCAACACCGTCGACGGGACGCCGGACGCTACGGCGCTGCGCCGCGTGGTCGAGCGTGCAGGACGCGCCGAGGCGCTCGGCTACCACCGCTTCCTCGTCGCCGAACACCACGGCGTGCCCGGCATTGCCGGCAGCGCCCCTGGGGTGTTGGCCGCCGCCGTCGGCCAGGCGACGTCCACCGTGCGCATCGGCACCGCCGGCATCATGGTGCCCGATCATGCGCCGATCGTCGTCGCCGAACAGGCCGCCGTGCTGGCCGCACTGTTCCCCGGACGCGTCGACATCGGCCTGGGGTCCTCCGTCGGCTTCACCGGCGCGGTGCGCCGGGCACTGCGCCAACCGCAGGACGCCGCGACGGCGCGCGAGGGCTTCGCCGACGACCTCGCCGAGGTGCTGGGCTACCTGCGCGGCGGCGCTGACGGCACGCACGCGCCTGAGGCGCCTGAGGTGACGATGCGTCCTGCGCTCGCCACCGCCCCACCGGTGTACCTACTCACCGGTGGCTCCCCGCACAGCCTGGCCCTGGCGTCCCACCACGGCCTCGGGGTGATCCTCGGCGGGCCGGACCCGGGGCGGGTGGATCGTGGGGGAGAGGACGCGGCGCAGGAGGTGATCGTGTCGCGCACTGTGGCCGTCGCGCCCACCCGGGAGGCCGCACGCGACCTCGTCCTGCCGGAAGTGTGGGCGCAGGTGATGTCGCGCAGTACCGGTGCCTTCATGCCGCTGCGTCCCGTGGCGGAGCTCGACGAGGCGGAGCTGACCGCACAGCAGCGCCGGCGCGTGGACCGGGCGTTGGAAAACACGGTGTACGGCACCGCCGAGGACGTCTCGGCGGCGCTGCACGCCCTGGCCGCGCGCACCGGGGCATCCGAGATCCTGGTGACCGGGGGAGCGTCCGATCCGGCGGGGCAGGAGCGCAGCGATGCACTGCTCGCCGGAATATTCGCCTGACCGGTGCATTTGTCTGATTGTGGGGACGCTGTGTACAGTATCCCATCGTGCACAGCGATCGGCTCCGGCCAGACCGCTGGTATTGCACGGCCCTGTGGCGCAGTTGGTTAGCGCGCCGCCCTGTCACGGCGGAGGTCGCGAGTTCAAGTCTCGTCAGGGTCGCTAGATCGTCCGAAGGTTTTCCTCCGGGCTTTCTTGCCCAGATAGCTCAGTTGGTAGAGCGTACGCCTGAAAAGTGTAAGGTCCCTGGTTCGATCCCTGGTCTGGGCACAGTCAACATCCCCCTCGGTGAAGTCACCCGAGGGGGATGTCGCGTAGGCGGGGGCGGGGTTACACTCGGGGCCATGAGTACTGAAAACTCCGGCAACCTCACAGTCACCCACGACGTTGACGGTGCGCGCTACGTCCTGCAGGTCGACGGGGACACCGCCGGCGTCGCCGAGTACGTGCAGGTCGGTGCCGTACGAGACTTCAACCACACCGTCATCGACCCGCGCTTTCGCGGTCGGGGGCTGTCGTCCCCGCTGATCTCCGCCGCGTTGGACGCCACCCGCGCCGAGGGATTCGGCGTCCTGGCGTCCTGCTCGGCGGTGGAGGGGTTCATCGCCAAGAACCCCGCCTACCAGGACCTGGTGCGCTAGATAGGGTGCGCTAGATGTTGTTCTGCATATCGTTGACGTAGCCCGCCGGGTCGACCAGGGGGGTGCGCTCGTCGGCCTTGCGGTGACGGACCTTCGCCGGCGCGCCGATGAGGATGGAGTCCTCCGGGGCGTCCTTGGTGACCACCGAGTTCGCGCCGATCGCCGAGCGGGCACCGATGGTGATCGGGCCGAGGACCTTCGCGCCGGCACCGACCATCACCCCGTCGCCGATGGTGGGGTGGCGCTTACGCTGCACCAGCTCGGAGCCGCCGAGGGTGACCCCGTGGTAGAGCATCACGTCGTCGCCGATCTCGGTGGTCTCACCGATGACCACGCCCATGCCGTGGTCGATGAAGAACCTACGCCCGATGGTGGCGCCGGGGTGGATCTCGATGCCGGTGAGGAAGCGGGTGAACTGGCTCAGGATGCGGGCCGGGCCCTTCGCACCGCGACGCCACAGCCGGTTGGAGACCCGGTGGCTCCAGATCGCGTGCAGCCCGGAGTACACCAGCGCGTTCTCCAGGTCGCCGCGGGCGGCAGGGTCGTGCGTCCTGGCGTTGTCCAGGTCTTCCTTCATGGTGCTCAGCAGACTCACCGGTGGAGTCCTCCTTCTTCTCGTTCTTTTCTTGACGTCGGTGTGCCGGGGCGATGACAGGCCGTGACAAGCCGCGGCACGCGAAACGGCCCCGGCGCCGGGGCGCGTCCGTACAGGCGTGATAACACCTGATGATACGGACGTTTCCGTGCGTCGGGGCCGTGAGGGGTCGGGCGCGGTGCGCGCCGACCGTGCTCCTGACTAGTCGCGCAGGTCGTCGAACAGGAGGGTGGAGACGTAGCGCTCACCGAAGTCGGCGACGACGGCCACGATCAGCTTGCCCTCGTTCTCCGGCTTCTTGGCCTCCTCCAGGGCGGCCCAGATGTTCGCACCGGTGGAGATGCCGACGAGGATGCCTTCCTTGGCGGCGAGCTCGCGGGCGTACTTCACCGAGTCTTCGATGGAGGCATCGTACACATCGTCCAGGATGTCCTTGTTCAGGTTGTCCGGGAAGAAGTTGGTGCCGATGCCCTGGATCTTGTGCGGCCCGAAGGTGCCCTCGGTCAGCAGCGGGGAGTCCTTGGGCTCCACACCGACGATGCGCACCGAGTCGCTCTGCTCCTTGAGGTACTTGCCGGCACCGGAGATGGTGCCGCCTGTGCCCACACCGGCGATGAAGACGTCGACCTTGCCGTCGGTGTCCTCCCAGATCTCCGGGCCGGTGGTCTTGTAGTGGACCTCGGGGTTGGCCGGGTTGGCGAACTGACGGGCCAGCACGGCGTTCTCGGTGGACTCCACGATCTCATTGGCCTTGTCCACGGCACCCTGCATGCCGGCCGGCGGCGGGGTGAGGACGAGCTCGGCACCGAGCGCGCGCAGCATGATGCGACGCTCCAGGGACATCGACTCCGGCATGGTCAGGATGACCTTGTAACCGCGGGCGGCACCGACGGTGGCCAGGGCGATACCGGTGTTACCGGAGGTCGCCTCGACGATGGTGCCGCCGGGCTTCAGCGTGCCGTCCTTCTCGGCGGCCTCGATGATCGCGACGCCGATGCGGTCCTTGACGGAGTTTCCCGGATTGGCGGACTCGAGCTTCACCGCGACGGTGCCGGGCAGCCCCTCGGTAAGCTTGTTCAGCTTCACCAGGGGGGTGTTGCCGATCAGGTCGGTGATGTTCTCGTAGATCTTAGCCATGCTGGTGAATGGTCCTTTCGTGTCCCTCAGTCCAACAGACCGATCGGTCTGTCTGTATACCGGGGCCAGTCTACACAATGTCAACGTGCGTCGCCATGGGTGACGGCCTGCTGAACCGGGGCGCAGGGGTACCCGGCTGTGACACAATCGGGTGCATGAGTGATCAGCCAGCACAGCAGAATGCACCGTCCTACGAGACCATCACGACGGCGACGGGAGGCGCCGACGGCGCCGTCGCCACCATCACGCTGAACCGTCCTAAAGCGCTCAACGCCCTGAACCAGACGGTGATGGAGGAAGTCGTCGGTGCCCTCGAGGCCTTCGACGCCGATACCTCCGTGCGCGCGATCGTGATCACCGGCTCGGAGAAGGCATTCGCCGCCGGGGCCGACATCACCCAGATGAAGGACCAGACCTGGCCGGACATCAAACTCACGCGCTTTTACGCCATGTGGGAACGCGTCACCACCGTGCAGACCCCGATCATCACCGCGGTCTCCGGCTTCGCCCTCGGCGGCGGTTGCGAACTGGCGATGATGGGCGACATCATCCTGGCCAGTGAGAAGGCGAAGTTCGGCCAGCCGGAGATCACCCTCGGCGTGATCCCGGGCATGGGTGGCACGCAGCGCCTGACCCGCGCGGTGGGCAAGTACAAGGCGATGGACCTCATCCTCACCGGGCGCATGATGGGTGTCGAAGAGGCCGAGCGTTCCGGCCTGGTGTCCCGGGTACTGCCGGCGGACGGCTTCCTCGACGAGGTCGCCACCGTCGCTGACACCGTCGCGGCACAGTCCGCGGTTGCGCTCGCCGCAGCGACCGAGGCGGTCGACGCCGCGCTGAACACGCCCCTGACTGAGGGGATGCGCCAGGAGCGCGAGGCCTTCTGGGGGCTGTTCGCCACCGAAGACCAGAAGGAGGGCATGTCCGCCTTCGTCGAGAAGCGCAAGCCCGAGTGGAAGCACCGCTGATATGGCCAAGAGCGTAGAGCTAACCAGGACGATCGAGTTGCCCCTGGAGAAGGTCCACGCGGTGGCGTCCTCCGAGGAGTACCTGCTGACCGTGGACGACGCATCGACCTCGAAACTCGTGGTCACCGAGGCCGAACGGGAGCAGGACGCCGACGGCGGCGTGCGCGCCCGCGTCGTCGCCGCGCGCCAGAAGGACGACGGGAGCCCGGGGTTTGCCATGGAGCAGACCACGGACGTCACCGCGATCGTCGACGACGGATTCACCTCGACCACCGTCACACCGCTGCCTAAAGGGATGGGCACGATGACCGTCGTGATGGCCTACACCCGGGACGGCGAGGAGTCGGTCCATGTGGACGCCGAGATCATCGCGGAGGTGGGGATTCCGCTGCTCGGCGGAAAGATCGCCCGCAAGCTCGTGGACAGCGGGGACAAGACCGTCGACAGCGGCCTGGACCGGATCGTCCGGCTGGCGGGTAGGTAGGGAATCGGGGGTATCCCCCTTTTGTTCGCGGGGGTGGGTATAAGCCCCCCGATGGGGAGGGTGGTCTTCTAGACCTGCAGGTTTTGGGGGAATCCGCTGAATTTTCTATACTCGGACCCTGTAAAGCCCGCGTTCCCCCGCACTCGGGTGTGACCTGATCGGGGGGTGACCTCCGATCACAACAGAAAGGTGCGCCGTGGAGCAGCTGCGTCACCGAGATGATGACGACGCCATTCGTTCAGCGCTGTCGTCCCTGAAGAACTCGACGGGAATCCCCGTCACAATGTTCGGGTCGTGCCAGCCGGACGGACGCATGGTGATCAACCAGTGGGTGGGGCTGCGAACCCCCGCACTCAACAACCTCACCATCGACTCCGGCCAGGGCGTCGGCGGCCGGGTCATGGCGACCCGGCGTCCGGTCGGTGTCTCCGACTACGCACGGGCCAAGTCGATCTCCCACGAGTACGACCGCCCGGTACGCGACGAGGGACTGCACTCCATCGTCGCCGTGCCCGTGATCGTCGGACGCGATATGCGCGGCGTCCTGTACGCCGGCGTGCATTCGCCGGTGCGCATGGGGGACAAGGTCCTCGAAGAGGTCACGATGACCGCCCGCGTCCTGGAACAGGACCTGGCCGTGAACATCGCCATGCGACGCACCGACGGCGGTGCGTCCCGCGAGAGCTCGGCGAAGCCGCCGCGCGCGATGACGGGTGCGGAGTGGGAGCAGGTCCGCGCGACCCACTCGCGCCTGCGCATGCTCGCCAACCGCGTCGTGGACGACGAGATCCGCCGTGACCTGGAGATCCTCTGCGACCAGATGGTCAGCCCGGTGCGGGTCAAGCAGACCACGAAGCTCTCTGCCCGCGAGCTCGACGTGCTCGCCTGCGTCGCCCTGGGGCACACCAACGTGGAGGCGGCCGACGAGATGGGCATCGGTGCCGAGACGGTGAAGAGCTACCTGCGCTCGGTGATGCGCAAGCTCGGCGCGCACACCCGCTACGAGGCAGTCAACGCGGCCCGCAGGATCGGTGCACTTCCCTGATCCGTAGGTAGGATGTGAGGGGTGAAAGATCATTTCCTCGTAACTGGTGGTGCCCGTCTCGACGGTTCGGTCCGTGTGGACGGCGCCAAGAACAGCGTCCTCAAGCTCATGTCCGCGGCATTGCTGGCAGAGGGGACGACCGTCCTGCGGAATTGTCCCGACATCGCCGACGTGCCCTACATGGCTGACGTCCTGCGGGGCCTGGGATGTGAGGTGGAGCTCGACGGGGGGACCGTCACCATCCACACCCCGGCGGAGATCTCGCCGAACGCCGACATCGACGCGGTGCGGCAGTTCCGCGCCTCGGTCTGCGTCCTCGGGCCCCTGACCGCGCGGTGCCACCGCGCCGTTGTCGCCCTGCCCGGTGGCGACGCGATCGGCAGCCGTCCTCTCGACATGCACCAGTCGGGGCTGGAGCGCCTGGGCGCGAAGACCCGAATCGAGCACGGTTGCGTGGTCACCGAGACCGAGCGGCTGACCGGAGCGAAGATCATGCTCGACTTCCCCTCCGTCGGCGCCACGGAGAACATCCTGACTGCCGCGGTGCTGGCCGAGGGCGTGACCGTCCTGGACAACGCCGCGCGTGAGCCCGAGATCGTGGACCTCTGCCACATGCTGCGCGACATGGGCGCGAACCTGGAGGGGGAGGGGAGCAATACCATCACCGTGACCGGTGTGGACAAGCTTAAGCCGGTGGAGCACGAGGTCGTGGGCGACCGGATCGTGGCGGGCACCTGGGCTTACGCCGCGGCGATGACGCGCGGCGACATCACCGTTGGCGGCATCGACCCGGCGCACCTGCACCTGGTGCTGGAAAAGCTGAAGCTCGCCGGGGCGAAGGTGGAGACCTACCCGACCGGCTTCCGTGTCACGCAGGACGAGCGGCCGACCGCCGTGGACTACCAGACGCTGCCCTTCCCCGGATTCCCCACGGACCTGCAGCCGATGGCGATCGCGCTGTGTGCGGTGAGCGCGGGGATGAGCGTGATCACGGAGAATATCTTCGAGTCGCGCTTCCGCTTCGTCGACGAGATGACTCGACTGGGAGCCGATATGACCATCGACGGTCACCACGTGAGCATCAGGGGAGTGGAAGAGCTGAGTTCGGCACCCGTGTGGTCCTCGGACATCCGGGCCGGTGCCGGCCTGGTGCTCGCCGGGCTGTGTTCGGACGGCGTGACTCAGGTCAACGACGTCTTCCACATCGACCGCGGGTACCCCGGCTTCGTGGAGAAGCTGGTGGATCTCGGAGCCACGGTGGAGCGGGTGACGGCCGGCGAAGGTCGGCATTCACGGCACTGAGTGCTGTGACCAGGCGCTTTGTGTGTGCCGGTCGTCCTGTGTAGGTTTATGCGAGTCAGAGCGACCGACACCGCAGAGAATGCGGCAGGAAAACGGGCCTGATGATCTACACGAAGTTCGCTTCCTTCCTGGAGGATGCGGCGCCGACCGGCCGATTTGCACAGCAGAGCGGCGAGGTTGTAGAGTACAGGGTCTGCCACGAAGCGAGATACCGACCGGATCGGTTGTTGTCAGTGCTGCGTGTGCGTGTGTTGTTTGAGAACTCAATAGCGTAACAAACGAAG
>NZ_JBQSWR010000015.1:0-29476 GCF_052377405.1 Corynebacterium sp. AOP40-9SA-29
CTAGGGGGCGGACATTCGCCCGGCTGCGGCACAGGTCGGTGGTTCGGATGATGCTCTCGATCGCCAGGAAATTGTCTTCACCCCACGCCAACGGCGCAAACTCGGACTCAAGTCTCTGGACCAGATCAAGGTCCGCTCGCTTCCCGTTCTGGAGGAAGATGCCCAAAGAGAACTGACCCGCTCGATCCTGCAGAACCAGATGGTGCCGATGGTCAAGCGCAACCGGGTTCAGGCGTCACGCATCGCCAGGATGCTCATGGACTTCTCCGGAATCACTGACTGGACCGCGCTAGCACTCTTCTCCGCACAGCAGGCCGCCAAGAGGTTGATCCGGCAGAGCATCGACTCATACACGCGTGTGCTCCGACTGCTGACGCAGCTCGAGCCGGTGATTGTTCCGGTACTACGGAGGGTGGACCAAGAGCCTCTTCTCGGCCGCCTGCTTCGACTCCTATCGGGGCGAGTACCTCATTGCGGGGCTGCTGGACAAGTCCCCAGACATTTTCTCGTGGAACCGACTGTACCAACGGGACAACGCCTACATCAGCTACCGCGAAGGCCACCGCTACTGTCCGGATTTCATCGCCGTGGACTCATCCGGAATCCACTAGGTAATTGAAGGAAAACACCAGGGCGGAGACTAGGATGCCATCGTCATCGAGAAGAAGTTCGCCGCAGAGGCGCTGGTCAACAGACTAATGTCTGAGGACTGCTTCGAGAATACGAGATTCGGCTACCTTCTCGGATTCGAGGATTTCGTGGCCCGGTGCACGTCCTGGGCGCAATTGGTCGGCCAGTCGGATCCGGTAGTCACATATTCAGCGCGAACGTCACCAAAGTCTGCTGAGTTCCTCAGCGAAGTCCGGTACCCCGCACTTGCGCAGAACCGCAAAAAGCTCCTCAGCAGTCTGAGGAGGGTAGCGGTTCTGCTCCACCTGCCGCTTCAGGACTGCCAGTACCTTCTTCGCTTCCAGATCCAACTGGTTCAGGAGGAACTGGTCGGGATGAACCGCCTCGATACCCCAGGGAGCCAGACTGACATCCGGAAAATCCTTGAGGTTCCTGGTGACTATGGTATTCGCTTCTGATCGCACAGCTGCGGCGAGGACGTGCCGATCCTTCTCGTCGTTGTCCATCACAGGTATGAGTGCCTCATAGCCGGTAACCTCAGCGAACGGGAAGGCCGCCCGCATCGCCGCGAGTCGCCTGTCGGCAGCTTCTTCTGGAATGTTGAACTTCGTCCCCACCATGTTCCGCCGGACTTCCTCCATAATCATCGCTGACCAACGGACCCCAAAGCTGTCCGCTTCGGCAAGGCGAAGAATCGTGTCATTGAGACCGGCGGGAAGGATCACACACGCGTCGAGTACAACTGTGAACACCGGCCTCAGTCCTCATCCATGACCGCGTTGAGGACGTCGTAGATCCCGTCTTCCCTCCCTTGCTGCTGCATCAGGTCCAGAGCCTCGGCACGCTGTGCCTTCAGTGACTTCTGGTAGTCGAGAACACTCTGTAGGCGGATCCGCCGGTGGCTGCCTCGCATCTCGAACGGCACCGTACCCTCCTCCAGAATCTTGATGAAGGTCGGACGCGAGATGTTGAGCATGTCCGCCCCCTCCTGAGTGGTGAGCAGTCGGTGCCGCGGAACGATCGACACCCCCTGATTGAGAGCGAGCGCCTTCGCCACCGTGACAAGGACATCGGCAAGACCTTGGGGGATCTCATGCCGCACCCCGTCGGCGGTGACAATGACCGGCTGGGCCTCAACCGTTTCACCGCGCGCCTCCAGAGCCTCCACAAGGCTCAGGATCTGAGCGGAATCGGCGTCTTCCGGGAGGATGGTTTCGACAGCGGTGGACTGTACTACGGCGTTCATAACCGAAATTTTCGCAAATTTCGTCGGGGGTGTCTAGTGCGACTTGCACATTATGTCGCCACCGTCGTCGGGTCCGGCCCCAACGGTCTGGCCGCAGCGCTAGTCCTCGCCCAGGGGGAACTGGAGGTCACGGGAGTGGAGGCTGCCTCCTCCCCTCGGTGGAGGACTTCGCAGCACCATGGACAGTCACGGCATCATCCACGACCACTGCGCCACTACCTCCCCCACGCCCGGATGACACCGTTCCTCCGGGAGTTCGAGGACGCCCTACTCGGCCACAGACTGACGTTCACCACCACGCCGGTGGACGCGGTGGTGGTGTCCATTGTGCTGAAAACCGTGTCCACGGTGTTGGTGTTTCGTTGTCCTCTTTGCCGACGAAAAATTGACAAAACACAGTGCGCCCCCAACCGCCGGGCACACCGTCAACGTCCGCGTGTTCGAAGCCTTGCCAGGTTGACAACCTACATAGGGACACCCCCCGCTCGTGTCCGGCACTCCCCGCAACGCCGCCGGGGAGAAGCTCTACCGGGTGTCCGTATGTTCGGCGGATCCGGGTCCGGCCGAGTGCGCCGACGGGGTCGCGCTGGCCTGCGGTGCAGAGCTTGATGCGCTGGAGACCGCAGACACGGTCGTCGTCCCGGGGACTCTGCGTCGCAGTCTGCGTCGGGAGGGGATCCTGGACCCGGCGGCCCGTGCGGCCTTTGCACGTATTCCGGACCGCGCCCGGGTGGTGTCGTTGTGCACGGGCGCGTTCGGCCTCGCCGCAGCGGGGTTTCTAGACGGACTACGGGCGACGACGCACTGGCAGACCGCGGCACAGTTCCGTCGTCTCTACCCGCTGGTGCGGTTGGAAGAGACCGCGTTGTTCTTCGACGAGAGCCGGGTGCTGACGTCGGCGGGCCGGTCCGCCGGATTGGACCGGTGTCTCCATGTGGTGGGCGCTGACGCAGGGTGGCGGGTAGCCAATGAGGTCGCGCGTCACTGTGTGAATCCACCGCACCGCGACGGCGACCAGTCCCAGTTCATCAACTGGCCGTCTCCGTCGCAGAGCGGTGCCGGCACGACGGCGACGCAGCACTGGGCGTTGGAGAGACTGGACCGGCGTCTGACCGTGGGCCAGCTCGCTGGGCATGCGCGGATGAGTCCCCGTACGTTCGCCCGTCGCTTCGCCGAGGAGACGGGCCTCTCCCCTGCCCGGTGGCTGGCTCGGGAACGGGTTCGCCGGTGCCAGGAGTTGCTGGAGTCCACCGACCTGACGGTCGACACGATTGCGCAGAGAGTCGACTTCGGTACAGGGGCGACGTTGCGGACACGTCTGCGTGCCGAGGCGGGGACGACTCCGAGCGACTACCGCCGTCGTTTCACCAGCACATGACGGTGATGCCCCTATTTTTCGGGGCGCCCGTTGCTTTCCCTCGTAGAAGTACCCTGAAGTTAGGACTCCGCCGGCGGCACCGCATTCTCCGATCCCGCCACCCACCGGGAAGGACCGGGACCATGACCACAAGGACATCAGGACGCCGTACGTGGACGGCACTGTCGACAGCCGCGCTACTCGCGGCATCTGTCATCACAGGTGCAGCGGCAGCGGCGGCGGCGGCGGCGCCGACGAGTACCCCCACAGGCGTGGGCACGATAAGCACGACACCGCACACGATCCTGGGGACGGACATCCCGACAGGTGCAGCAATCGACTGGAGGATCACCCTCCCAGGCCCTGCCATCTCGGAGGGGGACTACCAGGGCGAAATCCGAGCAAACTTGTCCCCGACGATGCAGTTCTGCACGTCCACCGATTCCACGATGCTGCCACTGTCCGCCAGCTTCGTCGACGACAGCACCGGCGACGAACTCGGCACCTTCTATGCGGTGTACTCACCCCCTCAGGTAAACCAGATGTGGACTACTTTCACCGTCCCGGCCGAGGCAAGCACATCAACGGTGACGTTCACTCTCACCCTGACCTTGTGCACAGCCAGCGGCACAGCCGACCCCGCCGGTACGACGTACCAGTTGACGACCAACAGTAAGGCAGACGGTCCCGACAACTACCACATCGGAGGCTGGACATCGGCCAGGGTTACCGCCACCGGCGACGAGGACAACGGTCCGGATGTACCCCCGACCGGCCCTCCTTCAGGTTCCCTCGGCTCACTCTCCTCGCTCACGCAGGGCTCACTCTGAGCCACTTCTCGACCCACGGATTCCTTCGGCCGGCGAGCTGTCGACGACCGACTCCTGGGCCCCCGCCCTTTCAATGACCGCCTCTACTTTTAGTGTCACTCACGCAGTTTCCCAGGAGAACCCGAGTGAGTGATGCGGCGCCGCCAGACGCTACACCGCACGCCCGGGAAGGAACCGAGACCCTGTCCAGCCACCAGAGCATTCTCCACCGAGCGACTGCAGGTACCGGCGCGATCGCCCTCGCCCCCGCACCAGGTGCGGCAGAAGTTCGCTTCGCTGGCGATCCGGTCGGGGACGAACCCGAAGACGCCGCAGCAGGCGATGACTTCCGCAGAATGTAGTCAAAATGTAGTCACCCAGGCCCTGCCCATGCGAAAACCAGGCACCGACGTCATCGTCAGGCCTGGTCAATAGTCGTGCGCACTGACGGGCTCGAACCGCCGACCTGCTGGGTGTAAACCAGCTGCTCTCCCAACTGAGCTAAATGCGCGTATTCCCACGCGGCCACTCCTGGACCGATCGTCGGGAACTTCTAGAACTCTAGCGCTTCGTGCCGCCAGGGACCAGACAGGCCCCCTGCCAGGCGCCGAGGCGCGTCGAGATCGTCTGCACGAGGCCGGCAACCTGAGCCGACTCAGCGATCTCGCCCGGCTCCACCGTCCCCGGTGTGCCAGCGGCCGGGGTCAGCAGCCAGATACGGCCCGACTCCCCCAGGTTCCGCGTCGCATCGACGAGTCCGTCGACGAGGTCGCCGTCATCGTGGCGCCACCACAGCAGGACGACGTCGACCATCTCGTCGGTCTCCTCGTCGAGAAGAGCCTCTCCGATGATCTCCTCGAGTCCCTCACTGATGGAGCTGTCGGCGTCTTCGTCCCAACCGAGCTCCTGCACGATCTGGCCGTTGGACACGTCCAACAACTCTGCCCAGTCCTGTCCTTCGTGCACTGCTGCGCCGGAGGCGTCTCCCACTTGCGGTTCCCTGACCTTTCCTCAAATATTTCTGGTGCCATTACTTCTTGCACCCCCAAGGAGGGTGCTTCGTGACGATCCCCCGAGTGGCGTATTTCACCATTCGGGCACTGCCCTGAGCCCGCGCCGGCCGCGCTTGGCGCGACACCCGCAGATCAAGGCACTGATCTCCCCTGCATAGTAGGGGAAGTATCTGGTCATGGCTAGGCGGTGGGCCAACTTACCCGGCATCGCACTGGAAATACCTACCCCGGTCTTCCGTAGTATCGAACAATGACAGACCGTCGACAGGCCCCCGCAGCCGCAGTCCAGGACTGCGGGCCAAGTCCTTTCCCGTACCCAGGAGGAGCGTCATGACATCTGCGTCCAGCAGGTCACCCAAGTCCGACAAGTCGGACAGCAATTTCAGCACCATCCGTGATGGTGTCGCGTCCTATCTCCGGGACTCCGACCCCGACGAGACCCAGGAGTGGATGGACTCCCTCGACGGCCTCCTCGGCGACGCGGGCCCGGACCGCGCCCGTTACCTGATGCTGCGCCTGCTGGAGCGCGCCTCCGCCAAGCGCGTCCCCATGCCCCCGCTGCTATCCACGGACTACGTGAACACCATCCCCACCACCATGGAACCGGAGTTCCCCGGTGACGAGGACATGGAGAAGCGCTACCGCCGCTGGATCCGCTGGAACGCCGCGGTGATGGTCCACCGCGCCCAGCGTCCCGAGATCGGCGTGGGCGGGCACATCTCGTCCTACGCCTCCGCCGCAGCCCTCTACGAGGTCGGCTTCAACCACTTCTTCCGCGGCAAGGACCACGCCGGCGGCGGCGACCACGTGTTCTTCCAGGGCCACGCCTCCCCCGGCATCTACGCCCGCGCCTTCCTCGAGGGCCGCCTCTCCGAGGAGGAGATGGACGCCTTCCGCCAGGAGAAGAGCAAGCCCGGCATCGGCATGCCCAGCTACCCCCACCCCCACGGCATGCCCGACTTCTGGGAGCACCCCACCGTGTCGATGGGCCTGGGCCCGATGAACGCCATCTACCAGGCGCGCTTCGACCGATACCTCAACGACCGTGGCATCAAGGACACCTCCCAGCAGCACACCTGGGCGTTCCTCGGCGACGGCGAGATGGACGAGCCGGAGTCCCGCGGCCTCATCCAGCAGGCCGCCCTCTACAACCTCGACAACCTGACCTTCGTGGTGAACTGCAACCTGCAGCGCCTCGACGGCCCGGTCCGCGGCAACACCAAGATCATCCAGGAGCTCGAGAGCTTCTTCCGCGGTGCCGGCTGGAACGTCATCAAGGTCGTCTGGGCCCGCGAGTGGGATGACCTGCTCGCCAAGGACAAGGACGGTGACCTGGTCAACGTCATGAACACCACGCCGGACGGCGACTACCAGACCTTCAAGGCCAAGGACGGCGGCTACGTCCGCAAGTACTTCTTCGAGCAGAACCCGGAGACCGCCAAGCTCGTCGAGGACATGACCGACGAGGAGATCTTCGCCCTGCGCCGCGGCGGCCACGACTACCGCAAGATCTACGCCGCCTACAAGCGTGCCCTGGAGACCAAGGACCAGCCGACGGTCATCCTGGCCCACACCATCAAGGGCTACGGTCTCGGCCACAACTTCGAGGGCCGCAACGCCACCCACCAGATGAAGAAGCTGGCGCTGGAGGACCTCAAGCAGTTCCGCACCAAGCAGGAGATCCCGATCTCCGATGAGGAGCTGGAGAAGGACCCGTACCTCCCCCCGTACTTCAACCCCGGTCCGGATTCCCCGGAGGTCCGGTACATGCTCGAGCGTCGCGAAGAGCTCGGCGGTGCCGTGCCGGAGCGCCGCAACTCCTACACGCCGCTGAAGGTCCCCGAGGTCAAGGACGGCGTCCGCAGCGTCCTGAAGGGCTCCGGCAAGCAGGAGGTCGCCACGACCATGGCGCTCGTCCGCGCGCTCAAGGACCTGATGCGCGATCCGGAGATCAAGAAGCGCCTCGTGCCGATCATCCCGGACGAGGCCCGCACCTTCGGTATGGACTCCTGGTTCCCGACGCTGAAGATCTACAACAACCACGGCCAGAACTACACGCCGGTGGATGCTGACCTGATGCTGTCCTACAAGGAGGCCACCTCCGGCCAGATCCTGCACGAGGGCATCAACGAGGCCGGCTCCATCGCCTCGTTCACCGCCGCCGCCACGTCCTACGCGACCCACGGCGAGCCGATGATCCCGCTGTACATCTTCTACGCGATGTTCGGCTTCCAGCGCACCGGCGACGGCATCTGGGCCGCCGCCGACCAGATGGCGCGCGGCTTCCTCATCGGCGCCACCGCAGGACGCACCACGCTGACCGGCGAGGGCCTGCAGCACATGGACGGCCACTCCCTGCTGCTCGCGGCGACCAACCCGGCCGTCGTGGCCTGGGACCCCGCCTTCGGCTTCGAGATCGGCTACATCCTGCGCGACGGCATCCAGCGCATGTACGGCGAGGGTGCCGGCAAGGACGGCCAGGGCGAGAACGTGATCTACTACCTCACCGCCTACAACGAGCCGATCCACCAGCCGGCCGTGCCGGAGAACCTGGACGTCGATGGCCTGCTCAAGGGCATCTACCTCTACTCCCCGGCCGACCGTCTGATCGGCACCGGCGAGCAGTCCGCCGGCGACATCGGCGCCGCACCGGAGACCGACCTGGTCGCCAACATCCTGGCGTCCGGCGTGGGTGTGACCGAGGCGATCCGCGCCAAGGAGATGCTGCGCGAGAAGTTCGACGTCAACGTGTCGCTGTACTCGGTGACGTCCTGGACCGAGCTGGCCCGTGAGGGTGCCGCGCTGTCGCGCGAGGCCCTGCGCCACCCGTCGGCGGAGACCACGAAGCCGTTCGTCACCGAGGTTCTGGACAAGGCCACCGGCCCGTTCATCGGTGTCTCCGACTTCGCCGCGGACCTGCCCGAGCAGATCCGCGCCTACGTCCCCGGCGACTACACCACCCTGGGTTGCGACGGGTTCGGCTTCTCCGACACCCGCGCCGCGGCACGCCGCTTCTTCAACTCGGATGCCGAGTCGATCGTGGTCGCCGTGCTCTCCTCGCTGGCACGCGAGGGCAAGGTCTCCTGGGACGACGTCAACGACGCCGCCGAGGAACTGAACCTGACCGACCCCACTAAGGCCTAATCTGGCCTGATCTGGCCTAAGCAGGCGCAAGCGGGTTCCATCCACCTGATTGGTAAAGTGGTCCCCGACAGTGACGGGACCGCACGACCCTTTAGAAAGGTGGATGTCCGTGGAGATTTCACCGGATGCCCGAGACAAGCTCGCCGAGAAGCTCGGCGGGGAACCTGCTGACGATGCCGCGAAGGGGTCACGCCCCGCGCGCAACGCCCGCAGTGCCTCGGTCGACCCGGTGACCAGGATCTCCATGATCATCGAGGACGCCACCGGCGTCGATGTCGAGGAGATCAGCGCCGACAGCGACCTGGTCGACGACCTCCACATCGACTCGGTCTCGCGCATCGACATCGCCATCCGCATCGAGGATGCCTTCGGCGTGCGCGTCGAGGAGGAGGACCTCGACTCCGCGCGCACCGTGCGCGACATCGTCCGGTTCGTGGAGTCCCGCTCCACCACGGACGAGTAGGCCCATGGCAGCGCAGGACGCCGCGAGCGCCGATATCCTCGCCGCGGTGGACGCCTGGCCGGTCGACAACGTCGCCGCCGGCGTCCTCGCCCCGGGCGGCACGGCCACCCACGGGGATGCCGACCGGTTGTTCCCGCTGGCCAGCGTGAGCAAACTGATCACCGCCTACAGCGTCCTGATCGCCGTCGAAGAGGGCGCCTTCGCCCTCGACGACACCGTCGCCGACGTCATCGCCGAATACGGCACGACGATCGACGGTCCGTCCGACGCCACCGTGCGTGAACTTCTCAGCCACGCCTCCGGCGTAGGTATGAGCTCGCGGGGGCGCGAGAAGCCCGCACGGTCGCGTCGGATCTATTCTTCAGCCGGCTACGAGATCCTCGCCGATCTCGTGTCTGCCACCGGCATCGACTTCGTGGACTACACGCGCGCCGCGATCTGCGATCCGCTGGGTATCCCGGAGGCTGACCTGGACCTCTCCGGGTCCGCCGGACACGGTTTCAGCGCCACCGTGTCGGCGATGACACGCATCGCCGCCGAATTCCTCTCCCCCACCCTGATCTCCGGACAGACCTGGGACGAGGCGCTCACCGCACAGTTCGACGACCTGGACGGCATCGTGCCGGGCTATGGTCGCCAGACACCGTGCCCCTGGGGGCTGGGCGTGGAGATCCACGGCACCAAGTCACCGCACTGGGTGGGGTCCTCGATGCCGCAGGACGTGGCCGGGCACTTCGGTCAGTCCGGCACCTTCCTGTGGTTCCACCGCGCAAGCGGACGCGCCGCCGTGGTGCTGACCGACCGCGCCTTCGGCCCGTGGGCGAAGGAACGCTGGGCCGGCTTCAACGACGACCTGTGGGACGCGCTTCAGACCTCCAGCTGATCCAGGCGGGCGTAGCTCGTCTCCATGCCGTCGACCATGCCGGTGCCGAGGATCATGTCCCGGGCCGCCACGCCCGGGTAAGTGATCAGCAGCGTGAGCAACGTGCCCTCCGCCACCGGGACCAGAGACAGTTCATTGCGGGGCACCGGACCGTCCGGCACGGGCGTGCCTTCCCCGTCGGTCATCATCTCGGTGGTGACCGCGCGGTAAGGTTCTTCGGCCTCCAGGACCTCGCCGGTGAAGCCGAACGCCGGGGCGGGCTCGGCATCCGGTGTAGCGTCCGGCGCGGCGTCCTGCTGCCATCCGAAGCGGTAGGTGTCCCCGACGGTGCTGGAGACTTCACACACGGGCATCGACCAGCCGTCCGGGCCCAACTGCCACCGGCGCAGGACGTCGGCATCGTGGTGCGCCCGCCAGGCGTGCTGCACGTCGCCGGCCAGCACCCGGGTGATGCGCACGACGGTATCGGAGATGACCGTCAGCTGCGTCCCGGTCCCGGGCGCGGCGGAGTCTGGGTCGGCGAGGACGCCGTCCAGCAGCCCCATCGCTGCCTCCAGCCCTTCCGCCATGCCCATGCCGACGAGTTTGTCCATGTCCTCGGAGCTGGCGAAGGAGGTCACCATGGTCACCGTCGCGCCCTCGTCCGTGGCGTCGAACCGGAAGGACATCGTCATTTCCGGGGCGTCGGTGTTGGGGTTGCCGGACTCGTCGGCGAAACCGTCCGTCACCACGAAGGAGTGTGGCGCGTGGACCTCGGTGAAGGACCAGTACCCGTGGGAGGTGTCCCCCTCCGGACCGGTCATGTAGTAGTGCGTGCGGCCGCCGACGGCCATGTCATTGCGCACCACGGTGGCGGGGTAGGTCGGTGGTCCCCAGAATCGTTCGAGCTGTGAGGGGTCCGCGTAGGCGTTCCAGAGGCGGGACGGGGAGACGGGGTAGTCGCCGATGATCTCGATGCTCGAGGTCTCCGGACTCATACTGACGGTTCTGACAGGCATGACGACGCTCCTTAGGCGGGAGGTCCAGTATATGCACAGCGCACAGGCCTGGAACAGGGCCGAATGGACTCACGCGCTGAGTGGATCCAACTCACGTTCAGCGGGGCTGCGCCGGAGAAGGCCTGCGAGCACCCACAAGACCAAGAGCACATGAAGGATGATCATCACTACCAGCGCGACGATCTTCTCCGGAGGGGTCTCGATACTCGCCGGTCCGATCAGCCCCGGCGCCGTAATCCACAATCCGAAGCTGGAGACCAGAACAACACCGACGGCGCCGACGGCAGCAAGTGGGCGTGGTGAACGTTGGAGGCCGGCGCACAGCCCGGTCACGCATCCCACGGCCACACCCGTGACGGTCCAGAACACAAGAGGTTCGACTGGGAAGTCCTCCCGCGTGCCTAGTGCCAGCTGTACCGGGTAGTAGGCCGCGCCTGCGATTCCGGTGGAGGCTGCGCCGAGCACCGCAGCAGCAAGTGGTCGGGATTGCCGGTCGACCAGGCGAACAACGAGATAGCCCCACCAGCTCCAGAGCCAAGTGAGTCCGAAGATCTGACTGAGTACCGCCGCCCCGGGAAGTACGTCTGTGTACGTCACAACAGTGACCACGGCCAGGGCGATGCCCGCGCCCAGAGCGAGGAACAAGGATCGAATGAAGGAAGAAACGGTGAGCCTCCGGAGACAAGAGCGGTACCCCGCCGGAGCGAGGTCCTAGTTCAACGTGACAACGACGAGACTACTGGGGCAGACCAGTAGGAGTTGCTGGTTCCGTCAACCTGGATCCCCACCGGTTGGGCTGAGCCGAGCAACTAAACGAAGAACCCCAGGTGGCACGACCATCGGTCGAACTACCTGGGGTTAGATGCTCCTCCAGCTGGACTCGAACCAGCAACCCTTCGATTAACAGTCGAATGCTCTGCCATTGAGCTATGGAGGATTATGTCGGCGGGGCTTGCTCTGCCCTGCAACGGAATGGAACTTTACAGAGCGCGGCGCGAAGGATCAAATCAGTGCATTCACCTGCAGTTACAGTGCCGATCGCAATGCTCCCGCGGCACATCCCCACCCGGTCGCCAGAACCCGCTGGCGACCGAGGGGGACGTGCTCGGAGCAACTACTGCTGTGTGCTTAAATGTCTCGACGGGGCTATAGCTCAGTTGGTTAGAGCCGCGGACTCATAATCCGCTGGTCGCGGGTTCAAGCCCCGCTGGCCCCACCAAAGGAAACAGCAATTCAGACGGCACGCGCTCACCCCAGAGCGCGTGCCGTCTCCTCGTCTCGGCCTGCATCGAGCCCACACGAGGTCAACCTCTCGACAATCTGAAGGCCGACGTGAACGCGCCACATCCGTCATCATGATTCGAACACTGCGGAACCCCAGAGAAACCTGTGTCCGACTCTCAGGCTAAGTTGTCCCCTGACAGTTTCTTTTGCCACCAGTAGTACCCGGTGGCCACCTGCAGAGGAGAGCCCAACCCATGTCCTTCCAACCGCCCCTTCGCCGGCGTGCGCGGCTGGTCGTCGCACTCGCCGCCACCGCCGCCCTGACCCTTGCCGGATGCGCAGGCAACTCCGACGAGTCAAGCGCCGACTCCTCTCCCGCGACTACCTCGCAAGTTAAGACCCCGGGCATGGGGGTCGCGGTGGAAGGAAACGGTGCCACGGTAACGGTGAATAACGCCTACGAGACCGACGTCATCCAGACCTACACGGACGGCAGCTGGCGCACCGACCAGGCGCGCCCCACCGAAGACCAGGCTGCCCGGGACGGAGGGAAGTACGTGGTCATCGAGACCACCGTCGTCAATGACACCACCGGAGACATGGACCTCAGCTGTCGGTCCACCGGCAGCTGGGTAAGGGTGGCAATGCAGGTCAGGGACAGCTCCCTCTACCAGCCGATCGATGCGCTCTACGACATTCCAGGCAACCCCGAGTGCAATAGCAACCTCGGCGCCGGATTCGACACCGACATGACCTGGGTCTTCCTCATCCCTGAAGATCGTGAGCCCCTGACCTTCAAGTTTAAGGAAGCCTCCGCACCCGATGATGAGGCACCGACCATGATCCAACTCGACAAGCTGGGAGAAGCGCCCGAGCACGAGGGATCGGGTCCAGAGCCCACCCCGGGTGCGACCGGTGACGGCAATGCTGCCGAGAATGCCGCCGAGACGGCCACAGATCCAGCCGCCGACCCCGCTCCCGCGAATGAACCCGCGGCACCCGAAGCAGCGCCAGTGCCCGAGGCCGCAACGGACGACCCGGTCATCGGATTCACAGGCGCCCCGGGAGTTGATCATCCCCGGGTCTTGGACAAGCAGATCGCCAGCTGTGGCGACCCCCAGCTCCATGAGACAGGAACGTCCTTCTTCACGGACGGAACCTCAGGCTGGACGGAGCAGTGCTCCGCAGAGATGATGCAGTAGCCGGCTAGTAGTTAGCCCTCTCCCCTACTTCAGCAGCCGCCCGACGGCCGCGGAGACCTCGTCGAGCTTCTCCATGGCCTCTTCCTCACCCTGCTGTGCGGCGTGCAGCACACAGTGCTGCATGTGATCGTCCAGCAGGGCCAAGGCAACACCCTTGAGGGCAGACTGCACCGCCGACACCTGGGTGAGGACATCGATGCAGTACGTGTCCTCATCCACCATACGGTGCAGGCCACGGACCTGCCCCTCGATCCGCTTCAGCCGGGCAAGGTAGCGCTTCTTGTCCGCGCTGTAGCCGTGCACACCGTCCTCCTCGGAGGCGTGGGTACCACAACCGCACCCGCCCTTGTCGGCGTCAGCAACGGCGTCAGTACCGGCACTAGCGCTCACCACAGCATCGTCGGTCACCAGGTTCTCCGGCACGTCCTGCTCCTTCATTCAGATGTTTCTTTCCACATCGACAATACCCCTATGGGGTATGTCGATCAATAGCCTCGGGCGATCCACTCCTCCAGGTGCGGAGCCTCGTCACCGATCGACGTCGCGTCACCGTGGCCGGTGTACACCTCAGTCTCTCCCGGCAACGTCAGCACCTTCGACCGCAAGGACTCGACGATCGTATCGAAGTCACTGAACGAGCGTCCCGTGGCCCCAGGACCACCGGCGAACATCGTGTCACCACTGAGCAACACCTTCGCCTCCGGCAGGTACAGGCAGCACGACCCCGGCGAATGTCCCGGCGTATTGATGACCCGCAGCCGGGTGCCGGCGACATCAAAGACCTGGCCGTCGGCCAGATCCTCGTGCTCCACACCAGGGTGGGTCTGGTTCCACAGCATCTGGTCACCCGGGTGCACATGGATCTGCGTATCCAGGCGCTCCGCCAACTCCGGGGCCACCGTCACATGGTCATTGTGCGCGTGCGTGCAGATCACCCCACGCACCGTCCTATCCCCGACGGCGTCGACGATCGCATCGGCGTCATGCGCGGCGTCAACAACGACCACCTCGTCATCGTCACCGATGACCCAGATGTTGTTGTCGACCTCCCACTCACCACCGTCCAGAGCGAAGACCCCGTGGGTCACCACCCTGTCGATGCGCAGCCCGGTACCCGAACTGCCTGTGCTCCCTGTGCTCCCGGTCGATCCCTGCGCGTTCACAGTTCCACCACCGATCGCAGCACCGAACCCTGCTTCATCTTCTCGAACGCCGCCTCGACATCGTTGATGCCCACCCGGTCATCAACGAAGTCGCCCAGCGGGAAACGGTCCTGCAGGTACAGCTCGGTGTACATCGGGAAGTCACGCTCCGGCAGGCAATCGCCGTACCAGGAGGACTTCACCGCCCCACCGCGAGCGAACACATCCAGGAACGGCAGCTCCAGGGTCATCTCCGGGGTCGGCACACCGACCAGCACCACACGTCCGGCGAGGTCACGCATGTAGAACGCCTGGGTGAACGTCGCCGGCAGACCGACCGCGTCAACCACCACGTCCGCACCGACACCGCCGAGGATCTCGTGCACGGCCTTCACCACCGGCTGGTCCTCCCCGGTGCCTTCGCCGGACAGATCGGACGGGTTGATCGTGTGCGTCGCCCCGAACGTCAGGGCCCGCTCCAGCTTCGCCTCCGACAGGTCCACGGCGATGATCGTGGTCGCCCCAGCGAGCTTCGCCCCGGCGATGGCGGCCATACCGACACCACCGGCACCGATGACGGCCACGGTCTCGCCACGCTTGATCTCACCGGTGTTGACCGCAGCACCCAGCCCGGCCATCACACCGCAGCCCAGCAGGCCCACCGCCGAAGGATCGGCCTGCGGGTTGACCTTCGTGCACTGACCCTCGTGAACCAGGGTCTTCTCCGCGAAGGCACCGATGCCCAGCGCCGGCTCCAGCTCCGTGCCATCGGTAAGCGTCATCTTCTGGGAGGCATTGAAGGTATCGAAGCAGTACTTCGGCTCACCCTTCTTGCACGCCCGGCACTCCCCGCACACCGCGCGCCAGTTCAGCACCACGAAGTCGCCTTCGGCAACGTGGGTAACGTCCTCACCGACGGTCTCCACGATGCCGGCGGCCTCGTGGCCGAGCAGGAACGGGTAGTCGTCGCTGATCCCGCCGTCGCGGTAGGCCAGGTCGGTGTGGCAGACGCCGCAGGACTGCACCCGCACGACCACATCATTGGCACCGGGATCCGGGACGACCACGTCCACCAACTCCACCTCGGCACCCTTGCCGCGCGCGATGACTCCCTTGACCGTTGTACTCACTTGGCTGCTCTCCTAAAATCCGTGACTCTATGGTGCCCACGAGGATACGGATGATTCCGCACGGTCGCGTCCGGTCCACGGGGTAGGGTGGGGATCGAACATCACCTTGCCCGTCCTGCCCCCAGTACGCACCAGGAGAGAATTTTCATGATCCAGCTGGTCATCGGAGCCGCCGCCGGATACGTCTTCGGCACCAAGGCCGGACGCCGCCGCTACGAGCAGATCCGGCGCGGCTACGAGGCTGCGGTCAACTCCCCGGCAACGCGTCGCGCCGTCCAGGCCGGACGCAAGGCCCTGGCCGACCGGATCGACCCTGAGCCGCGCATGCGCGAACTCCGCGACGTGCGCGGAGTGAACGGCGCCAACGGAATCGAGGAGCTGGACGTCCTCGAGAACGACGCCGCCGAATACGAGGAGGACATCTTCGTGGAGGCCGAGCAGTCGCGCATGCGCGATGCCAAGGGCCGCCCCGTCAGTGAGCAGGACGGCTCGGGCGCCGCCGCCAAGGGGCGGGCGGGCAAGTTCACCCGCCGACGGGGTTAACCGCGCAGGTCACCGTAACTCTGCGCCTGTTCCTGCAGGGTGCGTCGGTATTTCTCCAGCGCCATGAGGTCGGCGAAGGTGTTGTTGTACTCCTGCTTCTTCGCCCCGCCCTGGTCCGGGCGCATGCGCTGCATCCGTGACTTCAGCTCGGCGATCTCCATGCCGACCCAGCGCTCCTCCATCCGGGCGACTACCGCACCGGCGTAGAACTGCAGCCGGTCACGCTCACACCGCGGCACCTCCACGGCCAGTTCACTGATCACCGCGCGGCACATCACGTCATCGGTGGCGGAGGTGACCGCGTCGATCCAGTCGGCGCCGGCGTCGTGGCGTCCTCCCTCTCCCACGGAGCCGACCCCGCCGGCCGCGGCGAGCGCCGAGGCCACGGCCACATAGGTGGGGTGCTCGAAGGAGTCCGGCAGCAGCCCGTCGGCGTCCGAACCCACCAACTCCGGCTCCTGCAGCATCAGCTTGAGCACCTCGCGGGCGGGCTCCAGGTACATGTCGGATGGGTCCGGACGGCTCAGCATCGAGGTCACGTTCGACCCGGCGGCCGTGCCGGCCTTCTCCGCCTCGGCGGAGCGGCGCGCCAGACGCGCCACGCCCTCCTTGAGTTCCGGGCCCTGGCTGCCGCGGCGTCCCTTCGCCGCCTCGGCACGCACCTGGCTGACGATCTCGGTGGGGTCCGGCCAACTCAGCCAGCCGGCGGCCTGGCGGGCGTACTCGTCACGCAGGGCGTCGTCCCGAATGCCGGCGAGCACCGGGACGATCCGGCGCATGGCCTCCACGCGGCCGTCGATGTGGTGGGTGTCGTAGCCGCGGATCACCGTGCGGATGACGAACTCGAACATGGGGATCCGGTCGGCGACGACCTCGCGCACCGCCGCATCGCCCTTCTCCATGCGCACGTCACAGGGGTCCATCCCGTCCGGGGCGACGGAGACATAACTGCGTCCGGTGAACTTCTGGTCGCCCTCGAAGGCGCGCAGCGCGGCCTTCTGGCCGGCCTCGTCGCCGTCGAAGGTGTAGATGATCTCGCCGCGGAAGAACTGGTCGTCCACCATGAACCGACGCAGCATCTGCAGGTGGTCCTCACCGAAGGCGGTACCGCAGGCGGCGACGGCGGTCGGCACGCCCGCAGCGTGCATCGCCATCACGTCGGTGTAGCCCTCCACCACCACGGCCTGGTGGTCCGAGGCGATGGACTTCTTGGCCAGGTCGATGCCGAAGAGCACCTTCGACTTCTTGTACAGCAGCGTCTCGGGGGTGTTCATGTACTTGCCGAGGTTGTCGTCCTCGAAGAGTTTGCGCGCGCCGAAACCGATCACATCGCCGGCGACCGAACGGATCGGCCACAGCAGCCGACGGTGGAAGCGGTCGATCGGACCACGGTTGCCCATCCGGCTCAGGCCGGCATCCTCAAGTTCCTTGAACTCGAAACCGCGGCGCAACAGGTGCTTGGTGAGCGTGTCCCACCCGGCGGGGGCGTACCCGCAGCCGAAAGTGTCCACGATCTCGCCGTCGAACCCGCGGTCGCGCAGGAACGCCCTCGCGGTCTCCGCCCCGGCGTCCTCCGGATCCTTGAACCGCTCCATGTAGAACTCGTGGGCCGCGCGGTTCGCCGCCACCAGCCGCTGCCGGGTCCCCGGCTCGACCCGGTTCACCGGGCCACCGCCCTCGTAGTTAATACGGAAGCCGATGCGCTCGGCGCACTGCTCGACGGCCTCCGGGAAGGTGACGTGCTCCATCTTCATCAGGAAGCTGAAGACGTCCCCGCCCTCGCCGGTGGCGAAGCAGTGGAAGTAGCCCTTGTTGGGCCGCACGTGGAAGGACGGAGTCTTCTCGTCCTTGAACGGACTGAGCCCCTTCATCGAGTCCACACCACCCGGGGTGAGCTGGACGTACTCGCCCACCACCTCCTCGATCGGGGTCTGCTCCCTGATCGCGGCGATGTCGGTGTCCGGAATCCGCCCTCGTGCCATGCGACCATGATAGCCACCCGCGCCAAACCCGCCGCACATACACCGGATCTGGTCCGATGTGGTCTACTGACCACCGTGGCTACATCGAATAACAAAGTCCTCGGCAGTCTCGCCGGCGCTGCGATCGTCCTCGTCGCCGGCTACTTCGGCATCGACGCCGTCACCGATGACAACGGCAGCGACAACAGCAGCAGCTCCAGCAGCGAGGCCGACACCTGCGCGGTCGCGTCCCTGCCCGAGGATGCCGACGAGGTCATCGACACCATCCTCGGCGACGGGACCTTCGCCCACCCCGACCACGACGGCAAACACTTCGGCAATTACGAGGGCGTGCTGCCCGAGGAATCCGGCGACTACTACCGCGAGTACACCGTCACCACCCCCGGCCTGGACCACCGTGGGGCCAGGCGCATCGTCGTCGGCGGCGGCACGGACACCGACCCGGACGTCTGGTATTACACCGCCGATCACTACGAGAGCTTCTGCGCCATCCCCGACGCCGAAGACTGACGGCTGAGCCCCCGCATTAGCCCCAGGCGGCGCTGATCGCCGAGGCCGAACGGTCCAGCCGTTCCAGACGCGCCTCGGTCAGTGAGGCGACCTGGTCGATGACCACGCGCAGACGGTCGGCGTCCGACGCCGCCGCCTCCCACCACGGACGAAACAGCAGGTCCAGACTGCCTGGCGCGCCCTGCGTGAGGTAGTTGGTGACGCGGAAGATGCGGTCGCGCTGGCGCTCCTGGTCTGCCAGGTGGCGTCCCTCGTCCATGACGTAGAGCACCGCCAGGGACTTCAGCAGCACGACCTCGGCCTTCACTTCCGCCGGGATCGCCAGGTCGGCGGCGTAGCGCCCCAGCGGGACACGGTGATCGCCGGACGCCCCGGCACCGTCTTCGGCACCGTCCGACAGGTGCGCCTGCCGCGTGGCGGTCACCGCGGCGGTAACGAACCGGCTGACCAGTTCACTGGTCAGGCCCTTGAGCGCGGCGAGGTCCTGGAGGGTGCCGTGGAAGTCCGCGGCGCGCGCGATCGGCGGCATGCGACGCAGGCGGTCCGCAGCGTCCAGCAACTCCTCGGGGTCGCCGCCGAAGGCGCGCGCACCCTTCTCCGCCAGCGCGGCGAGTTCCACGAGGTCCCACAGCACGTTCATGCTGATGCGTCCGGAGACGATGCCGTCCTCCACGTCGTGCACCGAGTAGGCGACGTCGTCGGCCCAGTCCATGATCTGGGCCTCGAGGCACTTGCGTCCCTCCGGGGCGCCCTCACGGATCCAGGACAGCACCTCCAGGTCGTCGGTGTAGCAGGAGTACTTGCGACGCCGCGTCCCGTCGGGCGCCGTCGGCCCCCACGGGTACTTGCAGGCGGCGTCCAGCGACGCACGCGTGAGGTTCAGCCCGTAGCTGCGTCCGTCCGGCCCGACGGTCTTCGGTTCCAGGCGCACGAGGATGCGCAGGGTCTGCGCGTTACCCTCGAAACCGCCGCAGGACGCCGCGGCCTCGTCGAGTGCGCGCTCGCCGTTGTGCCCGTACGGCGGGTGGCCGATGTCGTGCGTCAGCCCCGCGAGGTCGGCGAGGTCAGGGTCCACGCCCAGGGTCTTGCCGATGCCGCGGGAGATCTGGCCGACCTCGAGGGAGTGTGTGAGCCGCGTACGCGGGGTGTCGCCGGAGCCGGGCCCCACGACCTGCGTCTTGTCCGCCAGACGCCGCAGCGCCGCACTGTGCAGCACGCGTGCACGATCGCGGTCGAAGTCGTCGCGGGCGTCGGGCACCGCGCCGTCGACACCGAGCGACTTGCCCGGCACCCCGATGATCCGGTCCAGGTCATGGGCGGTGTAGCCGTATCGTTGCACGGTGGTCCTGCTCCCTAATCTCAGTGCTGGTCAGTTCAGTCTTCGTCGACGGTGTAGTCACCGCCGCCTTCCTCGGTCGCCCGGTAGTACATCAGCCCACCAGTCTCGTGGATGATCGCGTCCAGCTGCTCCTTGCGGCTCGACACCGCCGGGCCCTGCCTCGTCGGCGAGGCGTGTGCGTCGACCCCCTGGTCGCCGACCATGCTCGTGGCACGCAGCGAGTGGTTCGGGTCGGTGACGACCAGCACGCGGTCCCACCCGTTCTCCTCGGCGACCGGGGCGAAGGCCTCGGCCGACCCCAGGGTGTCGGCACCCTCGTTGATCTCGGTGATCGCCTCGTCCGGCACGCCCTGCTCGCGCAGGTAGTCCGCGCCGGCCTCGGCCTCGGTGTACACGTCGCCCTCGAGCTTGCCACCGATGGTGGTGATGTGCGCGGACACCCCCTCCTCGTAGAGGTCCACGGCGTGGTCGAGACGGGCAGCGAACCACTGCGACGGGGTGCCGTTGTACTGTGCCGCGCCGAGGACGAGGATCGTGTCCGCCTGCGTCCGGTCGTCCTGCCGGGCGTACGCCCAGACGTGCGCCGCCGTGGCGAGCGTGAGGACGATCGCAATGACGACCGTGCCGACGACCATGTAGATCAGTCCACGTATGCCCGCACCGGCGGTACGTCCTGCGGTGCTGCCCAAGGTTCTGCCGTTCATGCGCCTAAGACTACGCACCCGAGTTCGCGGATTTCGTTATTGTGGGATGCATGTATGCTGCGAATCACTCCCGGAATCTTCCCCGGCCCTCCCCTTCCGTCCGACTCCGGCGCTTCGCCGCCTCGGTCGCCGTCGCGGGGGTGGCAGGGGCCGGTCTGGGACTGGGACTGGGGGCCGGTTCCGCTGCCGCGGCACCTGCGCAGGACGTGACACAGGACGCTGCGACGACCGTGCTCGCACAGGGCACCGCCACGGACTCCGACACCTCCACCGACATCACCCTGGACTCCCAGGTCGTGGACCAGGCGGGCGTGCTCTCCGATTCCGAGCGCAGTTCCATCGAGGAGACCCTCGCCGACGGGCCGTCCGAGACCGGGGTCAGGGCGTACCTGGTGTACACCGACTCGGCACCGACGGACCTGGACAACTATGCCGAGGAACTGCGTACACAGAGACCTGCCAACGACACTCTCGTCGTGGTCATTGACACGCAAGAGAGGAACTTCGCCACCTCGCCCGGGACGAGTGTCCCCGACAGTGTCACGGAGGACGTGAACTCAGCGATCCGTAGCAGCATGGGCGACGGTTGGGCTTCCGGCGGCCAGGCAATCGCCGACGTCGTCGCCGACGTCACCCCAGCCTCCACCTACGCCTGGGGCGGCGCTGCTGCCGTGGTCGTGGTCGGCGGTGCCGGCGGAGCTATCTGGTACTCGCGCAAGAAGAAGCACGAGAACGAGGCCGAGCAGCTGGAGTCCGCCCGTACGATCACCCCCGACAACACCGACGACCTGTCCCAGCAGCCCACCCACGTGCTGCGCACGCTGGCCAGCGAGGAACTGCACAGCACCGACGAGTCGATCCGCAAGGGCCACCAGGAGCTCGACACCGCTGAGGCGGAGTTCGGTGAGGAGCGGACCCGCGACCTGCGCAAGGCCCTGGAGGTCTCGAAGAAGGCGCTCGCGCGCGCCTACGACACCCACCAGCGGCTGCAGAACGGCCTGTTCAACGGTGAGCACGAGGAGCGCGCCCAGCTGATCGACATCATCTCCTCCTGCGGCACCGCCGACGACAACCTCGACGAGCAGGCCGAGCGTTTCGCCACCCTGCGCGAGAAGCTGATCGACGCCCCCGAGATCGTCGAGAAGTTCTTCCAGCAGACTGTTGAACTGCGTTCGCGCATCCCGCGGTCCAGGGAGATCCTGGAAAACCTGTCGACCAAGGTCGACCCGGAACTGCTGGAATCCGTGGCAGACAACCCCGACATCGCCGAGGCAGAGATCACCGAGGCCGAGCAGGCGATCACGCGTGCCCGTGAACTGCTGAACCTGCCGGCCGGCCAGCAGGGCGAGCTCATCGACGCCGCCGGTTCCGCACACCTGGCGATCAAGCAGGCGGACAGTCAGCTCTCTGCCGTGGAGCACGCTGAATCCCAGCTCCACGAAGCGCAGGCCAGTCTCGACTCGCTCATCCAGGAGGTCGACGAGGAGATCACGGAGGCCACTCACCTGGCCGCGAGCAACGCCGAGATCGACCGCGCGGAACTGGGCAAGGCGGTGGAGCGGGCGAAGACCGCGCTCGCCGCGGCACGTGAAAAGGGTGACAAAGACCCGCTGGGCACCTACTCCGAGCTGCTGGACGCCGACGGTGAACTGGATATCCAGCTCGACGAGGCCCGCGGGGCGGAGAACAACTACCAGCGCACCCTCGGGATGGTGGACCGCACCATTGCCGACGCCACCAATCACCTGCGTGCCGTCGAGGACACCATCCACACCCGTGGACGCATGATCGGTGTGGAGGCTAGGTCCGCCGCACAGTCGGCTGGTCAGGCCCTGGACGCCGCGCACCAACAGCGCGACACCAAGCCCCGCGCCGCCTTCACTGCGGCGCAACAGGCCAATGCCCTGGCCCGCCAGGCTTCCCAGCTGGCCCGCCGTGACATCGAGGAATACAACCGCCGCAACAACTACTACGGCCGCGGTGGCGGCGGAGGCGGAAACCTCGTCGCCGGCGTCGTGCTCGGTTCCCTGCTGAGCGGCAATGGTGGGTTCGGCGGAGGCTTCGGCGGCGGGGGCGGTGGCTTCGGCGGAGGTGGCGGGGGCGGCTTCGGTGGAGGCGGCGACTTCGGCAGCTTCTAAGGCCACCGGAGTACCCGACTACCCTCGACCCCATGACCACCCACTATTTCACCGCGTCCAGTCTCGACGGGTTCATGGCCACCGCCGAGCACTCACTGGACTGGCTGACGTCCCAGGACTTCGACTGGGACGGGCCGATGTCCCCCGAGCGGTTCACCGAGGGGATCGGCGCGCTCGCCATGGGCGCCACCACCTACGAATGGCTGCTGGCCAACGCCGACGACTGGCCCTACAGCGCGCCGACCTGGGTCTTCACCCACCGTGACCTCCCCGACGTAAAGACCGCGGACATCCGCTTCACCCAGGATCCGGTGGCCGAGGTGCACGCGGCGATGACGGCCGCCGCCGGTGACAAGGACCTGTGGATCGTCGGCGGCGGGGACCTCGCCGGACAGTTCGCCGACGCCGGCCTCCTCGACGAGGTGTGGATCCAGTACGCCCCCGTCACCCTCGGATCCGGCGCTCCCCTGCTCCCCCGTCGCCTCGAGATGGAACTCGTGGAGACAATGAGAAACCGGGCGCTGATCTGCGCCCGGTTTCGTGTCGTCCGCTAGAGACGTCTTCCGCTAAAGCCTCAGAGGAACCCGAGGAAGTAGAGCACCAGGAACGGGATCAGCACGATCAGGAAGATCGACAGCCGCCAGGTGGTCGACAGCACCCGGGTTTCCATCGCGTGCCGTGCCACCCACGACAGGAACACCTGAACGTCCAACGGGAGCCGCTTACCCGACCCCACGAAAGAGACGTGCACGTTCTTCAACCCGCCGTTCTCCGAACTGAACTGGCCGATCTTCTTCGCATTCGCCAGGTCCAGCGGCTCATCCGGATCCTCCGGAGCCTTGAACAGCACGAATTCCTTCTTCGACTCCGCGTGAATCAGCACGCGGTGCCGATCGGCAACGCAGCTGACGTTCTTGGACGCGCCGAAGGTCTTGGCGTCCCCCACGGCGGTGAACACCTGCGATCCGGTGGATTCACCCGTCGTCGCCGTCATCCGCGGCCCCTCGTCCGCCTCGAGCTGCCAGGTGTCGCCGCCGAAGCGGATCGACGCGACGTCGCGCTCCACGGAGTACTCGCCGACCCGGTCCATGTCGCTGGGCAGCCCGGCGTAGATCGGGAAGGTGTGACCGTCGGACGGGACCGTCCAGCGGATATCAGGGTTCGGCATAAGGGGATTTGTCCTCCGTCTAGCAGCCGGCGAGGCGCTCGGCGAGGTAGCCCTGCAGCTTGTCCATGCTGACACGCTCCTGGGACATGGTGTCGCGCTCGCGCACGGTGACCGCGTTGTCCTCCAGGGAGTCGAAGTCAACGGTGACGCAGAACGGCGTGCCGATCTCGTCCTGACGACGGTAGCGACGCCCGATGGCACCGGAGACGTCGTAATCGACGTTCCACAGGCCACGCAGCTCCTCGGCGACCTTCTCGGCCGTCGGGGTCAGCGTCTCCTTCTTCGACAGCGGCAGGACGGCGACCTTCACCGGTGCCAGACGACGATCCAGGCGCAGGACGGTGCGCTTGTCGACGCCGCCCTTCGTGTTCGGCGCCTCGTCCTCGAAGTAGGCGTCGACGAGGAAGGCCATCATCGCACGACCCAGGCCCGCGGCCGGCTCGATGCAGTAAGGGATCCACCGCTCGCCCGACTCCTGGTCGAAGAAGCTCAAGTCCTCACCGGAGTGCTCGGCGTGAGTCTTCAGGTCGTAGTCGGTGCGGTTGGCGACGCCCTCGAGCTCGCCCCACTTCGAACCGGCGAAGTTGAAGGCGTACTCCACGTCCACGGTGCGCTTGGAGTAGTGGGACAGCTTCTCCTTCGGGTGCTCGAACAGACGCAGGTTCTCCGGGTCAATACCCAGGTTGACGTACCAGTTGAACCGGTCGTCGATCCAGGTCTGGTGCCATTCCTCGTCCTCGCCCGGCTTGACGAAGAACTCCATCTCCATCTGCTCGAACTCGCGGGTACGGAAGATGAAGTTGCCCGGCGTGATCTCGTTGCGGAACGACTTACCGGTGTTGGCGATGCCGAAGGGCGGCTTCTGACGGGACGCGCCCATCACGTTCTTGAAGTTGATGAAGATGCCCTGGGCGGTCTCCGGACGCAGGTAGTGCAGGCCTTCCTTGTCGTCCACCGGACCAAGGTAGGTCTTCAGCAGGCCGGAGAACTCCCGCGGCTCGGTCCACTTGCCGGGCTGGCCGGTGACCGGGTCGTTGATGTCCGCCAGGCCGTTGGGGGCCTCGTGGCCGTGCTTCTCCTCGTAGGCTTCCAGGAGGTGATCGGCACGGTAGCGCTTGTGGGTGTACAGCGACTCCACCAGCGGGTCAGAGAAGACCTCCACGTGGCCGGAGGCCTCCCACACCTGCGTGGGCTGGATGATGGAGGTGTCGACACCGACGACGTCCTTGCGGGAGGTCACCATGTGACGCCACCACTGACGCTTGATGTTCTCCTTGAGCTCCACGCCCAGGGGACCGTAGTCCCAGGCGGAGCGCGTACCGCCGTAGATCTCACCTGCAGGGAACACCAGTCCCCTGCGCTTGCAGAGGTTGACGACGGTCTCGATGTTACTTGCGGCCATGGGCTCCGGGCACTCCTCGAAAAGACGGTGGAATAGACGGTCGTTCAGACAATCACGCCCATGATACCGGGGACACCGCGTGGAGGCACCCGGCGGGTCCGCACCTCCCCACCACCGGTAAGCACCGGCCACATTTAGGCATTAAAAAGGACCCGCGAAGGGGGGGGTTATCGCGGGTCCCGGCCACGCTGTCCTCCGAAGAGGATGGGGCCTTGTTCCCCGTTTGGTGGGACGGACTTAGGGGGGGGACAAGCCATCCCTGGGGAACTGGCCTTAATTTACGGGTGTCCAGCCACCCCTGTCAAGTCCGACACAACTACCTCGGACAAACCATGCTCACCTGCAATTTCCACGGTGACTGCCGGTCACCTCCCCGGGTCTTCCCCGGTGCTTCCCCGGCGCCCTGAATGTCGCGGATGCGCTTGTTTTCCTCCCCGCCCGCAGGCGCGAACGGTTAGGCTGGGGTCACGATGAACACACCTCAGATCGGACAACGAAACACCCGTCAGCGTGCCGCCGTAGTCGACACCCTCGACGGGATGACGACGTTCGCCAGCGCACAGGACATCCACGCCACCCTCACCGAGCGCGGGCACAAGGTCGGTCTGACGACGGTGTACCGCACCCTCCAGCAGCTCAATACCCAGGGCATGATCGATACGCTGCAGGACGACAGCGGGGAGATGCTCTACCGCAGTTGCAGCTCCGTGCACCACCATCATCACCTGGTCTGCACGTCCTGCCGCAAGGCCGTGGAGATCGACGGTGGGCCGGTGGAACGCTGGGCTGCCGAGGTCGCCCAGCAGCATGGCTTCGTGATGACCGGGCACACCGCCGATGTCTTCGGGCTATGCGCCGACTGCGCAAAGAGTCAGCGGCATAACTGACGGCCGGCCCGGACCCGCCTCTAGGACCAGCTACATCGCCGCGACGTCGAACAACGTACCCAGCGCGAATGTCGCGGCCGCGGCACCCAGCCCAATCGCCAGCTGACGCAGCGCCCGCTTCCACGGCGACATCCCCGACAGCAGCCCGACCAGCGCGCCGGTCACCAGCAGGACGATGCCCACCAGGACGCACGCCACCACGATCGAGGACAGTCCGACCATTCCGAAGATCAGCGGGACTACCGGCACCAGCGCGCCGACGCCGAAGCACAGGAAACTCGACACCGCCGCCGACAGGCCCGACCCGCTGGATTCCGCCTCTTCGACAGCCTCGGCGTCGACGTCCACATCGACGTCCACATCCACGTCGACGTCTGCGTCGAACTCCACCTCAGCGGCATCTGCTGAGTCCTTAATGACCTCGAGGCGGGCGATCTCGGCGAATACCTCACGCGCCTTGCGTCCGGCGGCCTCGGAATCCATACCACGGGCACGGTAGACCAGCTCCAGCTCATTGCGGTCCACGTCCAGCTTCGGCACGGCCGTGCTCGCGCTCGGATCCGGGGTGGATGCCTCGAGCAGTTCCTTCTGGCTCGTCACCGAGACGTACTCCCCCGCCGCCATCGACAAGGCTCCTGACAGCAGCCCGGCGATACCGGCGGTCAGCATCGTCGCCTGCCCCGCACCCGCGCCGTACATGCCGAGCAGCAGGGCGAGGTTCGACACCAGACCGTCGTTCGCCCCGAAGATCGCCGCGCGGAAGTCGCCGGACATCTTCGCCCGCCCCCGGGCGGCCAGACCACGCACCACCTCGGCGTGGATCGCCTCGTCCGCCGCCATCTGCTCAGTGGCGTCCGCGTCGGAAAGATAGTGGTTGCGCGACTCCGCCGACTGCAACAGTGCCAGCACGAACACCGACCCGAACCGACGCGCCATCCACGCCATCAGCCGAGTGTTCACCCCTGCCTTGCGCGGCAGTCCGACATCGTCGCCGAGCCGTTCGCGCCAGTACTCCTCGTGCCGCGACTCCGCCTCGGCAATCGCCAGCAGAATCTCACGCTCCTCCCCGGTCCGCTTGCGGGCGAGCTCACGGTAGACCGCGCCCTCTGCGCGCTCGTCGGCGAGGTAGCGACGCCAGCGGGTGAGCTGCTGGCGCGTCGGCGCAGCGTCCTGCGCGGCGTCCTGCGCAGCGTCCTGCGCAGCGTCCTGCTCGGTCATTTCACGCCCCCGAACCGTCGGTCACGTTTTGCGTACTCCAGCACGGCGGCCTGCAGGTGCTCCGGGGTGAAGTCCGGGAAGAGCACGTCCTGGTAGACCATTTCGGCGTACACCGACTGCCACGGCAGGAAGTTCGACGTACGCTGCTCGCCGGAGGGGCGCAGGAACAGGTCCACGTCCGGCATGCCGGGATCGTTCATATAGGCCGACAGGGTCTTGTCCGAGATCTCGCGCGGCTTCATCCGCCCGGCGGCGACCTCCTCGGCGATGGCGCGGGTGGCGTCGGTGATCTCGGCGCGTCCCCCGTAGTTCACGCACATCACCAGCGTCAGCCGGGTGTTGTCCTTCGTCTGCTCCTCCGCCTTCTGCAGCTCGGAGATGACCGAACGCCACAGCCGCGGCCGACGCCCCGCCCACACCACGCGCACGCCCTTGGCGTCCAGCTCATCACGACGCCGACGCAACACGTCCCGGTTGAAACCCATGAGGAAGCGCACCTCGTCGGCACTGCGTCGCCAGTTTTCCGTGGAGAACGCATACGCCGACAGGTAACCGACCCCGAGCGCCAGGCACTCGTCGACGATGTCCATCAGCACATCCTCGCCCCGCTTGTGCCCCTCGGTGCGTTGCAGCCCCCGCTCCTGCGCCCACCGACCGTTGCCGTCCATCACGATGGCGACGTGGCGGGGAATGAACTCGGCGGGGATCTCAGGTCTACTCACGCCCAATATTGTGCCAGACCGCAACTCACAGGGACGAGAAAGCTCGGCACGGGGTCTCTGTCTGATTGCGCACATGCGACACCAGCAGCTCATGGGCGATACCCAGCACCCGGGCCCCGTCGGGCGCCGCGGCGACTTCCGCCAGGTCGCGCGGGAGCCCGCGCGAGAGCAGCCACAGCACCCGCACCGCCTGCGCCGGCGGCGTGAACGCCCCAGAAGGACGACACGACGTACAGACCGCCCCACCCGCCAGCGGGTGGAACGCCCGGTGCGGGCCCGGACGCCCGCACTGCGCGCAGTCCACCAGGCTCGGCGCCCAGCCGGCCATCCCCAATGCGCGCAGGACGAACCGGTCCGCCTGCGTCCGCGGCGGGATCTGTTGGGCATCCGGTGCGGCGTCCGGTGCGGCGAGTGCGGCGAGCGACTCGTCGAGCAGGTCGACGACGTGCGCGGCGTCCTCCCCCGACCCCTGCACCGTCAGCTCGGCGACCTCCAGCATCGCCACGCCGGCGTAGAACCGGTCGACGTCCGCGCTGACCTGCGGGGCGTAGGTGTGCACGGTGACGGCGTCGGTGACGTTCGCCAGGCCACCATCCGGCTTCGATCGGTTGCGCCCCGGATAGACCTGCACGTTGACCAGGCAGAACCGGTCGAGTCGGGCGCCGAAACGCGACTTCGAGCGTCGGACGCCCTTGGCCACCGCGCGGACCAGGCCGTGCTCACGGGTCAGCAGCACCACGATGAGGTCCGCTTCTCCCAGCTTGTGGGTGCGCACCACAAAACCCTCGTCCCGGTACTGAGGACGAGGGCTTCTGGACATGCTGACCAGTGTACGACTGGTCCGAAGGTTGTGGTCTATCGAGGCCTATCGCGGCCGGACGCCGTCAGTGTCGGCCGGTGGAGCGGTCGTCGCGCTCCAGCAGACGCTGGTCGATCGCCTGCGCCGACTGCGCGATACGGATATTGGAGAGATAGAACTCCAGCATCATGCGCAAAGACATCAGCATGAACAGCATGCCGACGGTGAGGATGATGATCCCGAACAGGCCCAGGAAGAGGCCGCCCACCCCGAACTCATTGACGGGGACGAACAGCGCGAAGAGCACATAACCCACCCACATCAGCGCGATGAAGGCGAAGCCCAGCGCGTAGGCGAACTTGATGATCGACGGGGTGGCGTAGCGGGTGAAGCTGAAGTCGAACAGCGCGGAGAAGAACGAGTCCTGGCTGGCACCCGCGCCCTGCCCGGGGCCGGACGGTGCGGCGTGCGCGCCGTAGGCGTAGGAGTCGTCCCCCGCCTGCGGCTGGGCACCGAACGAGGGGAAGGCACCCGGGTTCGGGTTCGAAGCTGCGCTGGAGCCCGCGCTGGAACTGGCGGCCGAGCCGTCGCTGGGGTTGCTCCACCGGTTCGGCCGGTACTCGCCGTTACCGTTGTTGCCGTTGTTGCCGTTGCTGCCGTTGTTGCCGTTGCTGCCGTTGCCGCCGTTTTCGTTGCTGTCATCGCCGGGCGTCGTCATCAGTGTCTCCTGGGAAGCTGGTGATTGGTCCCGTCGAGAATATCACCGGGCCCCCAGGCAACGAGGTCAGCCGTTCCGGCGCCGGCAACAAGACCCACGCGCACG
>NZ_JBQSWR010000016.1:0-24467 GCF_052377405.1 Corynebacterium sp. AOP40-9SA-29
AACCGGCGGGTACAAAAACCCCACGCTCGATCTTGGCCCCTCTCCCCGGACATGAGGGGTACCAAGTTGGACCTGGGAGTGTTGAGTTGGCCAACTCAACGCTTCCAGGTCCAACTTGGTACCAGGCCCCCGACCTACCGCCGGCCACCAGGCCATGACGCGAGAAAAGCCCCGTCCCACACTCCCCCGCGAACGGGGAGGTGCAGGCCGGGGCCAGTCACAGGCCGGTTAGGGCCTAGAAGCTCAGCGCTTCTCCTTGAAGCGACCGCCTCCGCTGGTCAAAGCGTTACCGCAGGTCAGCCGCACCGCATGGCACGCCCTGCACCGCATGGCACGCCCTAAGCGCAAGTTTTTGCGGGATGGATGCGGGATGGACGGGAGCTGGCGCCGGGCACGGGACGCCTACGCGGGGTGCCCTGGACACACGAAAAGCCCCCACCATCGCGGAGACGGTGGGGCCAACTATGAGAGCCGGCGAGATACAACCCTCGCCCCGAAATGCCCCGTTACCCCCGGGGGGCTAACAGGCGTTTAGGTTTCTTGTAGTACCCTCTTCTTGCTCCGGTATGGTGCTCCCATGGACAACGAGCGCCCCGAGAACACCTTCGATTCAATGGTCCTTCGATTCGCGGGAGAGGGCGGAGAAGGACACGATCTTCACGAGCTCCGTGCTCTGCACGTATCCGAGGTTCTCGCTGGACTGTCGGAGTTCACTAAGGATCTCGACAAGGCAGGCGTCTTCCACGACTCGGACACCGTCGGCGAGTCCGTCGTCTACGTCAAACCCGCCGAAGAGGGATCATTCGTGATCGAAGTCGTTCGGACGGTCGTGGAGAGCATCGAGTCACACCCCGTCACCAGCACAACGGTAGGCCCGGCGCTGGCCGGGGTCTTTGCTCTCGCAACTAAGTCTGTGCGAACCAAGGTGGCGGACATCGAAGAGCTCGGAAACGATAACATCCTGATCAAGTGGCAGGACAAGACCGCCCAGGAGGTCTCCCGCGACACGTGGGAGGCACTCAACAAGTACCCTCGGCGGACGAAGCAGCGACTCCACAAGATCATGAAGCCACTGGATGACGAGCGGGTGACAGCACTCGAGGTCTCGGCGCCTTCCACGAGTCAGTACGACACTGACGAGGATGACGCCCCCACCGTTGTCGCTTCACTGGGTAAGGAGGACTTCGAAGCCGCGTACCCCACCGACGAGATTGAAGAGTTCCAGGAGTTCTTCGAAGGCGAAGCACAGATGTCCGCCATCGACTTTGACAACCCGGAGCAGTGGAAGGTCAAGATCGGGGGGAAAACCCGCAAGGCGACTGTGGAAGATGAAGGGTTCCTCAAGAGCGTCGCCGATGGCCTTGCAATTAGTCGGGCTGACTTCTTCTGGGTCCGCATCAGGGAGGATAGGATCAAGAAGAACGGACGGAACAGTACCAAATGGACTGTTCTCAGCGTCGAACATCACAGGAGGAACCGAGGTGACAACGACTCCGCGACATGAGCCCCGCCGCAAGCTTGACGCCGTCAACCTTGCCCTACTCCTTATCGGGGTCGCTTTCGGTGCCTTGTCATACTGGCTGATCACCACGAACGGGGAGAATCCCCTGATTCTTGTACCGTCCGTGGTCGTGGCAACCCTCGGTGCTGCACACCTGACGAAGCTTGAGCTCCCCAGAAAGTGAACCTGCTATCCCTATCTCGGCAGCACCACGTGTTTGAGGCTGACTCCATGAAAAAGCCCCTGCCGGCACCAGGACGGCAGGGGCCAGTGGGGAGCTGCACGCCTAAGGGTGCGCTCGTCGGACAATCCCCGTTGGTACGGGGTACAGTGGGTCCCATGACCGAGATGATCCAGACCTACCGCCGGGCGGGGCAGCTCCTCGGTATCGCGCCAGCCACGGTCCGCAACTGGGTGCGGGGCGGCCGACTCCCCGCCCCGCCGTGGAGTGCCGAGGAGATCGAGGATGCGGACAGGACCATCGAGAACCGGGGCCAGGAACGGGGCATTAGCTCGCAGCACGGCACCGCTGACCGGTGGGCGGCGGGGTGCACATGTGGGGAGTGCCGCGCCGCACACAGCGAGGACACCGGCAGGCGTCGCCGTCGGCAGCGGGCCGCATGGTGGTCGGAGCGCGAGGGCATCCTCGTGGAGGGCCTGGCGTCCGGGCCGCCGTACCAGGATGCGCTGGAGGCGGCAGGGGTGTCGTGGCAGGCGATCACCCGCTGGCGAAAGGCGGACTCGGGCTTCGCCGAGAGGGTCGACGCCGCCCTGATGGAGGGACGGCCAGATGTAAATCACGGCAGGGCGGCCGGATGGCGTGGCGGGTGCCGATGCCCAGAGTGCCGCGAGTATCACGAGGGGACGCGGGTGTAGCGGTAGGTCGGGGAGCTGCACGTGGGCACGGGGGTGCCCACGGCGCTCGCCCCTGGCGAGGCGGCCCCGGTGGCTCCCCCGCCACGGATGACGCTACAGGTCGTGCCGGATCTCGGCAGGGATATCGTCAGACGAGTCCGGATGCCGACGGATCAGAGTGCGGATGAAGTCGAGTGCGGCACGGTACTTCGACTCCAGCACGCTCACCCGCTTCTCCAAACGGTCCACGCGCTCGACGCTGGCCCTGTGTAGCCGCTTCAACTCCTTGATCTGCATGCCCGTGAAGTCATTCATCTGGTCGACGAACTGCTGGTAGTGCTGGACAGCAGACTCCGGGAGCGTCGGGTCGGCGGGCTCGCCCTTGTCACCCTTGCCCAGCCGTGCCATCGCGAGCGTGACGATTCCGGCGATCAGCGCTGGCGCGACGTACCGGATCGCGTCGGAGGCCAAATCCATCATTCGCGTACCTCCCGTATTCGTAGCTCAAGGCGGGACCCGCGCCACACGGACCACGCGATCGCGGCGGCGAACAGCCAGTACCACGACGCGGTCAACCAGAGCCCCGCACCAAGCAGTGAAGCGCCCCACCCAGCGTGCAGTCCGAGGGACGCTGCGTAGGCCCACAAGTGCACTCGGCTGCCGGTGCGGGTCGCCCCGACGAAGCAGAGGACGGCCAGGGTGAGCCAGATCAGTGCCCACAGGTCCATGCCGAGGAAGTTCTCGGCGGGGTGGTCGGTCGGCTCGGAGTCCCAGAACGCGATCCCCCGCAGTAGGCAGCCGATGCCGAGCAGGACCAGTCCGGTGCCGTCGGTCATCATCGCGCACCGCAGCCGCTCCGCCGGGCCTCGTAGCCGCTTGGGCAGGTGGTCGATAGGCATGACGATCACGCCCCCGGGTAGCGTCCCGGGCCCGCCGGGTCGCGCTCGGGCTCCGGGGCCTCGGCGTCGATGTCGTGGCGGCCATAGGGCCGGTCGTAGACGGCCTTGATTCCCTCGGCCACCCTGCTGCGGACGGACTCTGGCAGCTCGTCGAGCTTGGCGGCGAGGATGTCACCGACCTGGTTGGCGGACGAGAGGGCCTCGGACCGGACCTGCGACAGCATCTTCTCCGCCTCTGCTCGAGCCTCGGCAAGTGCTTCGGTGCGGGCTTCCTCCCGGGCCTTGGACCGCTCGGCCTCGACTTCCTTGGCCGGGGCGTCGACGTTGCGGAATGCCTTGATGCCAACCAGGGACAGCAGGGGCCCGCCGACGTCGAGGACTCGCTGGGCGGTGGCGTCGATCTGGTCGGGGTCGATCAGGCCAATGCCCGCCAGGACCACGCCGAGGGCGACCGCCCCGGCGTACAGGGCCTTACGGCGGACTTTCGGGTCGTCCCAGTTGGTCTTCTTCTCGGTGTTGGTCATGACTGTGTCCCTTCTGCGATGATGGCGCGGAGCTTGTCCTCGCCGACGATGGCGATCATCTCGGGGACGGTGCAGCCCCCGGTTTCGCGCAGCTTCTTCTTGCCGGCGGCGATGATCGAGTCGATGTCCCATCCGGCGAACGACGGCGCGCCGTCGGGTGTCCGGCCGGGCCCGGCGATCTGGTCGAGTAGCAGCCTCGAGTAGTCGGTCACGGGTGTCTCCTTCGGGGTTTCGGTGGTGGCACTGCGCATCGCGTCGTACCAGTACTGCGCCCGCTCCATCCACTTGCGGTGGTACTTCCCGCCGTCGGCGAGGTGGAACGGGCACGATGTGGCTCCGGTCTCCAGGTGGTCGCGGATGTTCCGACCGAACACCGGGCGGCCCAGGCCGTGCTTGAGGCACAGTGCGGCGGCGAGGTGGGCGCCTTCCTCGATCGTGGCGTCGGAGATCGGCCAGTCGAGGTTCGCTCCCCCGCTGTTGGCGTGCTCGATGCCGATGCTCTCTTGATTCCGCACGGTGTCGGCGGCGTGCCAGGCGGTATCGGAGTCCCAGACGAGCTGACCGACCATGCCGAACCGGTCGACCTGGTAGTGCGCGCTGGCCTGCCGTTGCTGCCACACGTCCCAGATCTGGTCGATCGACAGGATGCCGGCATTGTGGTGCCTCACGATGTACTTGATCTGCTTTCCGCCGCGGCCAGGGGTGGTGTGCTTGTTCATGAGCTTGGTGACCCATGCCTCGCACTTCGACCAGGAGCGCATCACGCCCTGCTTGAAGTCCCCGGCGACCGCCGGGGCCGACGGGGCGCCACTGTCGCCCGGGGTGGACGACCAGTCGCGGTGGTAGGCGTCGTTGACGTCGATCTGGATGCCGTCGGGGCCGGCCACGTTGTGCTCGCGCTGGTATAGCACGGCGTAGTCCGAGCCGGTGACGCCTTCGGACCACGACTTGGTGACCCAGCCGAGCACGCGGCCCGGCTCGACGACGGCGACGACGCCGTCCTCCATCGCCCAGTGCACGACCTTGCTGTGTCCGTAGATGCCGACCCGGTCGCGGCCCAGGACCTCGACCGCGGCACGGAAGTAGTTGACCGCGGTGCCGTTCCACTGCTGCAGGCTGATGTCGAAGTCGACGGCGAAGAACACCGGGGCGTCGGGCATGCCGATCTCGTCGAGCTTCTTCTTGGCCGCCTGGGCGTCGTCCCGACCGCCGGCAGCGCCGCGCATGGCGTCGGGGTTATCGGCCCCGCCGTACTGCCACACCGTGGCGATACGCAGACCAGCGGCGCGGTACTCGTCGACCTTGGCCTTGGTGAGTGGCTTGGCCTTCATCCACGACTCACGCGGCGGACTGATATAGGACACCACACCGATGTGCCCAGCGGCCTTGATCGCCTTACCGGACGGGAATCCGGCGCTGAAATCAATGACTGTAGCCATGCGTCACCCCTTTCAGGGCATGAGAAAACCCCCGGTGGGTTACCGGGGGTTGGTTGGGTTGAGGGGTTAGTGGGCGACGAAGCGCCACCAGACACGTCCTTGGGCTCCGGGCATCCCGGAGTTTCGTGGAGCTCCGGGGCCGCCACCGCCGCCGGGAGGACGTCCGCCCTGTCCGTTGCTGGCGCTGCCACCGCCGGCGAAGCTGCGTCCGAAGGCGGTGTAGTGTCCCGCAGCTCGTCCCGGATTGTTGCCGTTGGTGCTGGTGCCCGGTCCGCCGCCGGAAGCGCTCAGGACCTCCTGCCCGCCGATACGCACGGTTGCGGCAACACCTGCTGTCCCATTGCTGGAGTCCGTTGACCCGCCAGAGCCTCCGAGCCCCGGGCGGGCACTCAAGGACTCCCCGCCGGTGACCTGGATACTGCTGTGGCCCCATGATCCGGCCCGGCCGCCGTCACCGGTGGATATGAGGCCGCCTCCTGCGCCACCACCGCCTGCTCCCACGGCGACGACTTCGACGGTGTCGGCCCAGTCCGGGACGGTGTCGTCGATGCCCGCTGCCGAGGAGGTTTCGGACCAGTCGGAGACACGGGTGGTAACCGGGATCTTGTGCTTGTCGGCGAGGGCGGTGATGCGGGCCTGGACGGTGTCGAGGTCTGCGCCGTGGTGCCACCACATCTCGCGCACCGACATCTGTGCCCACTGGCTCTCGCCAGCGTTGGTTCCGATCTTGAGCGAGCGCATCCACGGTCCCATGCTTGCGTCCGGCGACTGCACGGCGAGGTGCTGCCCCGACAGGCTGTTGAGGTGGATGCGGGAGTGCCCCGACGGCAGGAAACTGATCGCGAGCACCAGCGGCTCGGTCAGCAGGTCGCCGGCGATCGGCACGCCGGGCGAAAGGGCGGACGAGCTGGCGGCTTTCATCAGCCCGGCCGGCTGGTCGTACCAGGCCCACAGGTAGCCGGAGTCTGCCCCGGACCGGGAGAACAGGGCCTGCGAGCCGGTCGAGCCGTCGCGGGTGAGGGCGTCGAGGACGGCGTAGACCGTCAGCGGGGCCGCGTGGACTCCGCCCCAGTCGCTGGTCTCCATCTTCCGGTTGCTGCCGGTGAAGTCGAGGAAGCGGCCGCCGGTGGAGTTCCAGAGCGTCGGGCGGTAGTCGCCGGAGGCGGTCATGCTCGTGCCTGCCTGCAGCACACCCTCCGGGGTGAAGCTGGACATGCGGGTGCCGTTGGCGAGGTGGTCCCACTCGCCGGCGTCGAAGCCGTAGATCGTCTCGTCCTCGTGGGCGTCCAGGCCCCACCACTCGCTAATGACCGCGGCGAGCAGGCTGTTGCCTCGCTCGTTGAGATGGACGCGGTCACTGGCGAACACATCCTTGGAGCCGCGAGCCTGGTCGAACAGTGCCCCGGCGTCGAGGAACTCCGCTCGGGTCGTGTCCTCGGCGACCTCGCGCAGCACCCGGCCGTAGTCAGCCCAGGTGTTTTCCACTGCGTTGTCGTCGACATCCTCCCGCCGCGGCGCGTGGATGAACAGCTGTCGTGTGTCGCCGCTGATGGCGTTGCGCAGGACGTTGTTGGTCACGGCGACCAGGTCGTCGCGGTAGTCGTTCAGGGGCCGCTGCAGGCTGTAGTCGTTGGAGCCGACCATGTGCACGACGATGTGCGGCTGGTAGCTCTGCACGATCGCTGTGCGGTCGTTGCCGTAGTAGTTGTTCGCCGTCGTCCCGCCGACGCCAGCGTTGAGGAAGTGGAAGCCTGCACCTCCCGGCGCGGGGTAGGTGCCGGTGGTTCCCTTGACCATCGCCGTGGCCTCAACCCCGGGCAGGTGCGACGCGAGGTAGCCGGTGAGCTGGTAGACCAGCCCCTCCGACCAGGCGACGCCGTGCCCCTGGATCGTCGACGAACCGATGAACAGGATCCGCAGCGGGTTCGTGCGGGCGCGCTCCCACTGGTAGCCCATGCGCGAACCAGCGCGGGCCGACCACACCAGGTCCGCGCCGCGGTAGACCTCACGGATCTTCTCCGGCCCGGCGTACACCTCGCTGATGGTGCGGCCGTCGACAATGATGCTCATTCCGGCTCCCTCACGAGGTAGATCGTTGTGGCGTCCGGGGTGTCTGGCATGGCGTCAACCACGACGATCGTCGGTACCGCGGCGTCGACGTAGCGCTTCGTGGTGAGGTGGTCGGCGCCGGTCGGGTCACCGGCGGAGAGCGTCGCGCCACTGGTGGCCCGGTATGCCACGGTGCCGGGGGTGACCTGGCTGGAGTACTGCAGGCGGGTCTGGCTGCCGGCGACGGTGGTGCCGTACAGGCGGGCCCCATCCGTGACGGTGTTGACCTTGCCGTCGAGGGCGTCCTTGAGCCCATCGATGCCGGTGATCTCATGGCCGTGGTCCTTGGCGGCCTTGTTGGCGATAGCCTCGTTGACCTGGTCGAGCATGTCCCGGTTCTCGGAGGCGTACTCGGCGAGCTCTCGCAGCGTGTCCAGGTCCTCCGGCGCGCCGTCGACGACGTCCGAGATCTGTCGGGTGACCTCGACGCGCGCGGCGTCCCCGGCGCGGTCTGCTTCCTGTTTTGCCCGGTCGGCGTCGGCGGTGACCCCGGAGGCGATGCTGTCGACGTGTCCGTTGACGGCGTCGATGATCAGTTGGGTGTCGGTGGAGAGCTGCTCGTACCAGTCGTGGACCTCGTCGCGGATCTCGCCGGTGGACCTGCGGATCGACTCGGCGTCGTCGATTAGGCCTTTGACCTGTCGGAGGTACTCCTCGGCCTGACGGATTGCTTCCTCCGCGCGGCGCTCGAGGTCTTCTACGCTCGCCGCGGCGCGGTTGACGAGGTCCAGGGCGTTGGCGACTTCGCGGGCCTGCCGGCGCACTGTGGCGCGGATGGATTCGAGGCCGGAGAGGTCGTCGTCGGGGTAGCCTTTGGCGGAGAACAGCGTCGAGAGTTCGACGGGCCCCTCGGTCGCGTCGACGAGTAGGGGGTTGAGAGGGACCTCGATGCCCTGGTAGGCGACGTTGAAGCGGGCCCGCCACCACAGCTCGACCTCGCCGATCTGGACGGGCAGGGGCTGGCCTTCGCGGCCCTGTAGGTCGGTGAGGATGCCGTCGGCGACGAGCGCGGTCACGGGCTGGGTGGCGACCAGGCGTAGCGGCTCGTCGTCCCCTCCGGCGGGGGCGGCGACGACGCCGTCGGGCCAGACTGGGGTGAAGGTGACCGTGCCGGTGAGGGGGACCTCGTCGAGGTAGGCGTCGTCGTCGGCGTGGGAGTCCTCGACCAGGAGGGTCCACCTGCCGGTGATCATTTCGTGGCGGATGCTCATAGCGACCTCATTTCCGGAGATTGTTCTGGGAGAAGCTGCTGGTTCCGCCGTCGATGCGGTACATCGTCATCTTCATCTCCCCCTTGGTCCAGCTGCCTGAGCCCATGGCGATGGGGACGACGAGCTCGCCGCCGGCGTTGGAGACGATGACGTCGCTGAAGTTGCCGTAGGCGATCGTCCGGCGGTTCGCGGTATCTGCCGAGGCGTACTTCGGGTCGTGGGTCGTGCTCACCTGGAACCAGGTGTCCCCGGATGCCGGTGTACACCGGAAGTTCACCGTGACCTTCCAGACCCCGGCGTCGAGGATCCGCAGACCCCAGTAGTCGTTTGAGTTCTGCTCAGCTGACACTCCGACGCCGGGGAACGACGAGCGGTTCCCGCTGATCCCGACGACCTGTTCGGCGCTGCCGGTCATGTAGGTGCCGCCGGGGAGATCGTTGAAGTTCGGGTAGTGGTAGATGTTGCCGTAGCCGAGCATGCCGCCGATTGCTCCGAGGTCTTCCTGGACGGCGACCTGCTCGCCGTAGTCGACCATGGACTCCTCGAAGATGTTGGCGTCGAAGCTCTGCCGCTGCGGGGTGCGGTAGAACGTCATCCGGACATCCTCTCCACCTTCACCTGCAGATTCGAGCGCCCCGAGGATGCGACCCGCCAGCCTGTGCCGAGCCCGGCGGACTTCACGGCGACCACATGGAGCTCCACCTCTGTGCCTGCCTCGACGACCCCGGCGCGCAGGCCGGTGGATTCGGGGGTGACGGGGATGTCGTGGAAGGCGTCGAATCGCTGGTGGATCCATCCGGTGGCTTCCATGGAGCCCCAGGCGCAGCCGACGAGGGTGCCGTTGTCGGGGTCGTCGGCGAGGACCTGGACGTCGATGGTCTGTCCGATGATGGAGGAGACCTCGACGCCGCCGGAGAAGTCCAGGCGGTAGCGGAAGGGCTGGGCGGGGATGGTGACGGTGGTGATGTGGTGGCGGGAGGCGGAGATGCCGGCGGACCAGTCGCCGAAGGCGGACGGGGGCACGCTGTAGAGCTGGGGGCCGAGGTAGCCGTCGCGCCAGACCATCTTGCCGGTCTCGCCGTCGTGGACGAGGATCTGTCCGTCGGTGGGGCCGCCGTCGATGTCGGGGCTGGTGTAGATGCCGCCGGGCGGGCCCTGGTCGCCGGGATCGCCCTTGGGGAGCTTCGGCAGGTCAAGTCCGACGGTGTAGGAGCCGTCGGACCCGCGGATGCGGACACCAAGGGTGTCGTCGAGTTCGCCGTACCCCTCGATGGTGACGGTACCGGGCCACAGCTCGGGCGGCGGGCCCTGCTCCCCCTCCGCGCCGAAAGCGTTCTCGTAGACGATGAACGTGCTGCCGTTCCAGACGTACATGTCGTTGTTGTCTGTGTTGCGGAAGGCCCAGTTGCGGTGCCTGTGGTCGAGCGCCTCACGCAGCGCTGCGAGCTGCGCGCTAGTGCGGTCACCCTGGTGCACCACCGGCTCGCCGGGGTCGCCCTTCTCGCCCTGGAATGCGGGCAGTGCGAGCCGGGCATTCCCGGCGGAGCCGTCCTGTCGGCGGCGGACGTGCAGGTAGGTCTCGGTCATCGGTGGCTGTGAGGGGTCAGCCTTGATGCCGAAGATATCGAGGTCGGCGTTGATCCGCTCGATGAATTCCTCACTGATCGACTGGCGTTTCGCTGCCATGGTCGGCCACCTTTCTGCGTAGATCTGTCCATGCCCGGGAGGGCGTTTCGCCGAGGACGGTCGCCCCGGTCGGGATGTGTGTGAGCTTGATGATGGTGCCGTCGCCGGTGACCTCGGCGCGGACGTCGCCGACCTCGGGGTCGGTGGTGACCTCACCAATGGGCTGCCACGTGCCGTCTCGGCGAATCTCGCCGTGCTCCCACCGCACGATGGACTCGGCGAGCATCCGGGCGATCTCCGGGGGCATGTCCGCGACCGTGTCATTCGGCAGCGGCGCGGCGGTGAGGAACCGGGCGAGCGAGTCGACCTGGTCGGCGACTAGTTCTGCAGTGCGAGTCGATTGATCCATCCGTTAGACTTCCTGATCTTCTTGAGTGCGTACAGGCCGGGCTCGGACTCCTCCGGGCTGGCGACGGTGAGGGTGACGGTCGTGGCGCCGCGGCCGCCGGAGGCGGAGACGCCGGTGAGGGTGTCTACGCCGATGGAGGAGTCCTCGCGCTCGACGGCCACGGGCATGCCGAGCAGCAGGTGCTTCCCGAGGAAATAGGGTGCGCCGTTAGCGACCTGGATCTCGTGGGAGACCCAGCCGCGGGTCTCGTGCAGCGTGGATTTCGCCGCCTCGCCTGCCTGCAGCGACAGTGCGGTGGTCTGCGACCCTGCGAAGCGCTCGCGCAGCCGCCAGTCGCCGGCCTCGCGGGCGAGGTCCAGGTTCTCGACCGAGTGGTAGGCGAACAGGCGGTTCTGCGCGAGCTCCTCGAGGAAACCGATGCGCAGGCCGGGCAGCCCGACCGCAGCGCCGATGGCGGAGACACCCGCGCCGACGGTCGTGGCGACCAGGCCGTTCAGCCAACCGGGGCTCTTGCCGCCGACGGTGGCGCGGGTGGCCTGCGGTAGGTGGGTGACCTCGTCGGCCTGGGTGGCCGGCGACCACTCCCCCGACCGGTACAGCGGGATCCGCAACTCCTGGCGATCCTCCAGGCGGTCCATGATGCCTGTGGGCTCCAGCAGCGGGTAGGTGATCCAGCTGAAGGCGTCGTCGGCGATCTTGATGGCCTCGCGGATCAGCCCGTCGACGAACGTGCCGGTGAAGTTGATGTCCCGGGCGCTGGGGACCATGTCGACGATGATGCGGGGCTCGGTGAGCGTCATCCACTCCGGGAACGGCTGGGCGTCACCGGGCAGCCACAGGTCGCAGCGCACCGACATGCCCTGCGCCTCGGCGATCTCCACCGCGGCGTCCCAGGCGGTCTCCATGCACCACTCGGCCATGATCCACCCCGAGGTGTCGAACAGGCCGACGCGGCGAGGGTTGATCATGATGGGGTGCAGCGCGTTGCGCACCAGGTCCCACGACCCCGGAGCGAACGGATCGCGGACCGGGATGGACCAGGTATTGGCCTGCAGGCGCACGAGGTTGAGGGTCAGCGCTGTTTTCCAGGAGGTGGACGCCGGGCCGATGGCTCGCCAGGCCCCGGAGATCTGCACCTCCGGCGGCATGAGCGGGTTGGCCCACAGGTGAACCGCGGAGAGGTAGGCGGTGAGGGTGGAGCCGGTGACCTCGAACCATGTGCGCTTGCCGATGCGCACGCGGCGGTAGCTGGTGAGCACGAAGGCGGGACGGTAGCCGCCAGGCCAGTCGAAAGTGACCAGCCTGGCGAGGTAGCGGTCCAGGCCCTCGAAGTACTCGGTCCAGTTGTCGTCGGCGGGCAACTTGAAGCTGCACGACCCGTGCTCGAGGTCTTTCTCGTCGAAGTTCCAGTCGATCGCGTTGGTGCAGGGTGACCAGAGTTTGAGCCGCCCCTTGCCGGTCCAGAACTGGATGTGTGGCTCGGGGGCGGTGAAGCGATCGCGCTCGGCGTTGTCGGAGGACAGCAGATCGTGCAGCGAGTCGGTGAGATTCACAGCAGCCCTTCCATGTGGATGCGGGTGTGCGCCAGCACCGAGGTATCGCGGTTGCCGTCGGTGACGCGGACGCCGACGCGGGTCATCTCCCCGGCCGGGATCGGTTGGGAGAGATAGCCCTCGACGTCGGGCCAGCGGTTGGTCGACGTGCCGTCGGCGGCGATGGAGCGCATGACGGAGCGGGCGGGGTCGGTCTGGAGCAGGGCCCGCTCCCCGGCGTCGAGGTGCGGCAGGCAGATCTTCTCCCCGGACATCGACAGAGTCACCTGCCCGGGGCCGTGGACGACGAGAGTCGGCCATGCCGGCCATTCGTCGCCCCCAGTGACCCAGAGGTTCCCCTTGCCCTGGTCGCCGGAGTTTCGCCACTGTGACGTAACCGGTGCGGTCTCTGCCCTGGGGTCCTCGGCGATCAGGACGAGGTCCAGATGCATCGTGGACGTCAGGTACGGCGACTTGTTCAATCCGGGCTTCATGGAGCGTCGGTAGCACCGCAGCCACCGCCACCCCGTCACCGGCGAGTTGACCGCCAGCCACCCGGCGCGACCGAGCGGGAACATCCGCTTGAGGTCCTCGCGGATTGCCTGCATGTCTGCCGGCGTCTTGCCGAGGATGGTGATGGGGAGGTCAACCTCGCCGTGGCCGTGCTCCCACCCGGCGACGGTTTCGCCGATCTGGGTGATGGCGGCCTCGAATGCGGGCGAGGCTTCAATGCCGCCGACGCCGTCCAGGCCCTCGTCGAGGGAGACGCCCTCGCGGCGTTGGTCTGCTCCGCCGGCGAGGTGGAGCTGGCGGCCGTCGGGGGCGATCCAGACGAGGACTGCCGAGCGGTTGATGCCGAGCATCCAGGTACCTCCTTGGAGCTAGAAGCGGAACGCTGCGAGTGCGCGGCGTGCCTCGCGTGCGGTTTCGCGGGCGATCTCGTCGGGGTCCATGGTCTGGACGTTCTCCATGACGATGTTGACGACCATGTCGCGGTCGAGGGTGACTCTGTCGCTGTCGGAGGAGACCTCGCTGGCGGACGCCTGGCTGGCGTTCTCTGCGGGGACGTCTCCGACGAGGGAGTCGTTGACCGCGGCGACTCCGGCGGCGGGGTTTGCCATGAAGTCGTCGTCGGGGCCGTCGGACGAGACGTCGGCCCCGTCGTTGCGGTCGTCATCGTCGTCGGTCTCGCTGTCATCGCCGGGGGTCTCCCAGGAGATGTCAAGCTGCGAGGGGTCAGCCATCCATGTGCCCGACAGTCCGAAGAAGTCGAGCAGCTCGTCCTCGATGCTGCCGCGGATCGCGGCAACGTCAGTGACGAGCTGCTCGGCGTGCTCGTCGCCGAGGATCGTGGCGAGCTCGCCATAGCCCCAATCGCCGCCGTTGAAAGCAGCGGTGAGCTCCTCGGCGATGCGCTCCCAGGACTCGGCGGACGGTGCGACGGCGAGCGCGAAGTCGAGGTTTCCCTTGACGTCTCGCCACTGCTGCCCGGTGAGCACCGGCTCGGGTTCACCGGAGTGGTTGTAGACAGCCTGGAGTCCCTGCATCGGGTCGAGCCACCCGCCAGCGTCGTATCCGCCGGCCTTGTTGTAGCCGGCTTCGACGGAGCCGTAGGTGGCTTCGGTGTAGCGCAGGGAGGATCGCAGGTTGTCCTCCGGATTCCAGATGTCGGTATGGCCTGGCTCCGCCCAGGACATGAACGTGTCATCACGCATCTGCATGAGCCCCTTGGTCGGCCACCCCTGCTGGGCGTTGGAGTCCCACTCATTGATGGCTCCGGGATCACCCGTGGACTCCTGGTCCATGCGGCGCAGGACGGTGTCGGTCAGCCCAGCTGACCGGCCCTGGTCTGCGAGAACCATCTCGACCATTGAGCGCCACTGTTCAACGCCGCCGCCGAGTGATCCAGGCCCGCTCCCGGAGTCGGGGCCGCTGGCGAACGGGATCTTGTCCATGATCCAGTTGAAGACCTTGTCCTTCGTGGAGTCGAAGAAGGCGCCGGGAATCTCGGCGAACTTCGTATCTCCGAAGGTGGACATCGCACCATCGATGAGACCGGTGATGGGGTCGGTGAACTTGTCCCAGAAACCCTTGGCCTTGTTGTACAGCCAGTTGCCGCCACCTCCCCCGCCTCCGCCGGGGCCGTCGGCAGAGACGACGTCGCCGGTGTAGGGGTCGACCATCGAGGCCATGGCCCAGTGGACGTGGTCGGAGTGTCCGCCGATCGCACCGGTCGGGGCCCCATTCTTGAGGTTGGGGCCCGGGTCCCAGAACAGCTCGGCGGATTGCGGGTATTCCTTGGCGATCCAGCTGGCGAGAGCCTGGTCTGCCGCAAAGTCCAGAGCACGACCGGCCATGTGGTTGTCATAGCCGGAGCCGACATCTTCATACCGGGTACCAGAGGTAATGATCTGGTTGGGGAATGCGGCAGCGACGGCGCGTTCCATCGACCGCTGGATGTCAGTGGTGACTTCTGCGCCGGGGTTCCGCTGCAGTGTACCGCCCTCGGCGAAGCTACCGAGGTCAATCGGACCGACGATTCCGCCGGTGGCGAAGCTGCCGAGCTCCTCACGCACAGCCGCCGCACCGCGGGTGCGGCCGACCTGGTTGAGGTGGTCCCAGTTCGACCTGCCGATGCCGTCGACGACGTGCTGGTGGGCGATGCCCTCCTGACCGGCCAGGCTGATGCCGTAGCGACCGTCGGTCGAGACGAAGTCCATATTGTCTCGACCGACCGACCGCTCCCCCGGCACAATACTGCTAGTGCCGGTGGCGTAGTCACCGAGCCAGTCCGGCTCGAACGGTTCAACTTCGTCGAGACCGATCAGGCCGCCAATGGCGTTCCAAGCCTTCCTGATGCCGTCATTCCAGACCTTCTCGATGACGAATTTCACCGGTGCTGCGGCCGCACGTTTCAGGCCATCCCAGGCGGTGCCGATACCGTCGACGGCAGTCTCGAATACACCCTTCAGGACGTCGAGACCGGTTGCGATGGAGTCGAACACGGGTTGGATGACGGTGTCCTTCACCCACTGGATTCCGGCACCCATGTCGTCCCACCGGTCCTGAATCCAGCCCAGCACCGGCTGAATGACATGGTCGTTCAGCCAGGACAGGGCATTGCCGAGGGCGTCCCAGGTGGGCTTGATGATCGAGTCGTAGACCCACTTGATTCCGTCGGACATGGCCTGCCACCCGGCAGAGATCCAGCCGAAGACCGGCGACAGGACGACTTCCCACATCCAAGTAGCCGCGTTCTGCAGCTGCTCCCACGCGGGCTTGGTGACGTTCTCCCACCACCAGGCGATGCCGGAGGTTAGCCCCTCCCAGGCCGATCCGATCCAGCCGAAGACAGGTTGCAGGACGGATTCCCACATCCAGGTCGCGGCGGTTTGCAGGGCGTCCCAGGCTGGTTTGATCAGGGTGTTCCAGCCCCATTCGATCGCCGAGGACAGGAGGTTCCAGGCGATCATCAGGGGTGCGAGGACGGCGGTTCCGACGATGGCGAAGAGGACCTGGCCTGCGGTCATGAAGGCGTCGAGCACGGGCTTGATGACACTGGTCCAGGCTGTCTGGATGGCTTCCCAGAGGAAGTCCCAGCCGGTCTTGATCCCCTCCCAGACGGACGAGACGGTCTCGCCGAGCCAGGAGAATACGGGGCCGAATACCCCGGTCAACCACTCCCAGGCTCCGGAGAGGACATCCATGAAGCCCTGCCAAATTTCCTGGCCGAGCTCGGTCTGGGTGAAGAACCAGGTCAGTCCGGAGATTAGTCCAATGATGGCGGTGGCGATCAGTCCGATCACATTCGCCTTCATCGCTGTATTCATGCCCTTGATGCCCTTGGTGGACAGGGCTGTGGCGGTGGCAAAGGCTTTCTGCCCCAGAGTCACTGCTGCGACTGCTCCTCGCCAGGTGACGAAGGCTGCTGCTGCCGCGCCGACACCGACAGCGAGCCCGGTGACCAGGCCCTGGTTGTCCTGGATCCAGCCCATGAACTCCTCGAGCTTCTGGGCACCGGTCTCGATGGCCGGGATCAGCGCGTCGACGAGCTGGGAGGCGATCGGCTGCAGGGCGTTCGCGCTCTTCTGCTTGAGCAGCTGGAAGCTTTCGCCCATGGTGCGGGTCTCCTCGGAGACGCCGAGGATGGTGTCCTCGGTGGCTCCGGTGGCCGCCATGAAGTCGTCGACTGACAGGGTGCCGGTCTTGACAGCATCGACGAATTGAGCGGCCCCTCGGGTGCCGAACAAGTCGGCGGCGAGGTTCATCGCGCCAGCTTCGTCGCCGGATGCGATGAAGTCGTCGATGCTGCTGATCGTCTCTTTCAGAGCCTCGGGCGCGTCGCGACCCTCGGAGGCGAACTCCGCCATCGCCCGGGAGAGCCGCTGCAGGGTGCCGTCGGCGTCGAGGCCCGCCTTGTCCATCTGGCCGACCAGGGCCGCGGAGTCCTGCATGGTGAAGCCGAATCCGCGGAGCTGCGGTCCGGCTTTCGCTGCGGAGTTGGCGAGGTCCGTGACCGACAGGCCCGTGGCCTGGGATACCTGGAACAGCTCGTCGAGGGCAGCAGGCATATCTGCGGCTTCGATGCCGAAACCATTCATCGCCTTACTCACGGCGTCGATATCAGCATCGACACCGAGGTTCGACAGGGCGACCATCTGCCCCGTCATGGTCTCCAGCGGCTCGTCCGTCAGTCCGAGCCGGGTATTCAGGTCAGCGAGAGTCTCGGAGATCTGCGACATTCCGCCGTCCATCGCCGGGACGGTGTCAGCGACGGATAGGGCTGACTCCTTGAGTCCCTCGAAGGCCTCACCGCTGGCACCGGTTCCGACGCGGATGGTGCGGAAAGCATCATCGAATTCAACACCCATGGCGACCAGGGCCCCGCCGGCGGCAGCCGCGAGTCCGCCGACGGCGAGGGCCGACTTGTCGAGAGTGCTACCGAAAGACTCCGCGGACTTCTCCGCAGCCTCCATCGACTCCGCGGAGTCATCCACCGCCACGGTGAGATCCTCCTGCACAGCCTTCTGACTCAGCGAAGCGGACTCGACCCCCTCGGTGGCGGTCTGCAGCTCACCCTTCTTCTTCGCCATCGTGTTCTCAGCGTCGACCACGCCCTTGGCGGCGGTCTCGGACTGCTTACGCGCAGTTTCGACCTGACGCTCTGCGGCCGCCGCTTCCTTGGAGTCCTCACCGTAGGTCTCGCGCGCGGTGGCGAGGTTGTCCTCGGCTGCCTGCAGCGACGTTGCCCGGGTCTCCGCTTTCTCGCGTGCCTCGTTGACGCGCAGCTCGGTGACCCGGACCTCACCGGCGGCTTTCTCGACCTTGTTGCGGGCGTCGACGACACGGTCTTCGGCAGAGATTAGTTTGCGGGAGGATGCCTCGCCACCGTCGCGGACGGTGGCGAGCTCCTCCTCTGCCCGGTTCAGCCGTGTGCCGGCGGTTTCCGCGCGACGTTTCTTGTCGGCGAGGTCCTCTTCAGCCTTGGCGATCTTGGCGGCGGAGGCGTCACCACGGTCACGTAGACGCTGCAGCTCCAGCTCGGCGGTACGCACAGCGCCGGAGGCATTGGCCTCGGCCTTGCGAGCGTCGCCGACGGTCTTTGACGCACTAGAGACCAGGGCCTGCTGGCGTTTGAGCCCGTCGGCCATGGCCTTGCCGGAGGACTCACCGGCTTTGCCGAATTCGTCGGTGGCGACCTTGCCGCCACGCTGGGACGCGCTGCGTGCTTCGCCCTCGATCTTCTGCGTGAAGCCCTTGAGGGACGGCAGGATCGGGACCCAGACTGACGACATGGTGGCCTCCTATTCGTCGAGACCGAGCAGGTACTCGATCGCTTCGTCCTGGCGCTCCGCCGAAACCCCACCCAGCGTCTGGGAGTTGGGGTTATCGGGCTTGCGCCAGGGGAACTTCGGCTGCTCGTCCCACGGCATGACGGCTTTCTTGTTGCCACCGAGGCGGGCGAGATTAACGTTGGTGCGAAGGGTTGCACCGTAGAGCTGCCAGAGCAGCGCGTCGTTCTGCGACCAGGGACGATCGTCAGAGGCGTGCCACCGGGCTGGTGAGTCCTGCGGTAGGTGGGTCACCAGCACGCGCAGCTTGCGTAGGGTGATCTCGCCGCGCCAGTAGGCTCCGACGACATCCCACCCGTACGTCGCCTCGCAGGCGGCCTCTACCGCTTCCGGGCTCGGCGCGAGGAGCGATTCGGCCGTGTAGGGCGTCCTGCTGCGTCCTTGGCCTGGCGCTCCTCAGCGATGCTCTGCAGCATGTCGCGGACCATCCAGGACTGTCCGCCGAGGTCACGGAACTTGTCGTACTGCTCGTCGCCGAGGTACCAGGCGGCGATGTCGACGGCGAAGTTCGGCAGCTCGGCGAGCTCCTCCTGCTGCTCGTCGGTGAGCATGGTGGGGTCGGGGACGATGAAGTTGAACACCTCGCCCTTGTGCTCGCCCTCGGTGGCGCGGAAGTTGAAGTCGATGCAGTTTCCGTCGACGCCGGTGGCCTCGGTCTTCTGATCGACGAGCTCGGTCATGTCGAAGGTCATGGTGGCAGATCCTTTCAGGATGGAAGTTTGGGGTGGCAGATCCCTTTACGGGGTGAAGAAAGGTACGGCCCCGGGCGGATCTGCCAGGTGTCCCTCCCGGGGCCGGGCCGTCACTTGGACGGGGTCAGTTCCGTGCTAGGCACGGTGAGGTTGCTGGCGAGGGTCTGGCCCTCAACGGGCTCGCCGTCGTCGCCGCCGTTGACGTCGTCGCCGGGACCATCGGCGGACCAGGAGTTGGAGAACAGCCAGCGGTTGGTCTTGCCCTCCAGGGACTTGCCGTCCTCGCCTGCGGAGGCGTACTCCGGGCCTGCCGGGTAGCCGGACAGGGTGATCTGCAGGCCGATCATCTCGTCGCGCTTGATCGTCAGACCGGAACGCTCGGTGACCTGCGCGTCGTACATCGTCAGCTTCATCGCCTTGTTGTTGTCGACGACGTCGAGGATGACCTGCTGGTGCTCGAACTCAGGCACGCCGCCCTCGTCGAAGTACCAGGCGTCGCCTTCCTCGTTGACGACGATGTCGCCACCGGGGACGCCGAAGTACAGCGCGGCGTTGTCCCTGGTGAACTGCCACAAGGTGACCTGGACGGTCTTGACGGACTGGGTGATGTCGCGACGGATCGCGGTCATCTCCTGCCAGGGGATGTACTCCTGGGTGGACTCGTCGAAGTTGATCGTCACGCCGTCCGGGGACAGGTAGCCGAGGTTGCGGTAGATGTCGGTGTCGTACTTCGACTTCAGGTCCGTCTTGGGCTTGGTGCCCAGCGGGGCGACGCGCATGGAGCCGGTGACTCCGACGCGGGCGGCTGCGGCCTTGAAGCCTTCGAGTGCAGACTGCTCTGCCATGGTTCCTCCTTGGGTTAGTCCCGCTTACGAGCGGGTCATGATGGTTGCCTCGACACCGATGCGCCGCACGTACGGCGAGATGTCAGGGCGGGTGGCGAATCGGGGGCACTCCACGGAGCTGACCGCGGACCCCTCAATGTGCGGTAGGGCGTGCAAGATTTCCCGGACCTTGTCGGCGACCGGGACGGCGTCGGCGCGGGACTGTGCGACGACGTCGATGTCGAGGGCGATGCCCTCCATCACCGGGCCGCCGAATCCTCCCCAGGCAGACCTCTCGGAGCTGGGCAGCAGGTCGATCGACACTGCCGGCAGGTTCTCCTCGAGTTCGTTGGGTCGAGGCATGCGGTCGGCGACCCAGATGTCGTCGCCGACGTTGGCCCCGACGATGCCGATCACCCACTTCAGCGGGTCAGTCATCGCGTATTCCTCCGGGCTGCCGAGCGCAGCGCACGGATGCGCTTGGCCTCGGTGGAGCCGTACTCCTCGTCGGTGGAGTCGGAGACGACATCCATCGAGTACCGCCCGTTGGGCAGCGGTGACTCACGCAGGGTGATCGTCGCGTCGCCGCCCTCTTTCGCTGTCGTCCGGCGAGCTTCGGCAGCGACCTTCGTCGCCACCTTCCGCACACCAGCACGCAGCTGGGTGGACTGGTTGACCTGGGCGAAAATATCGTCAGCGTCCAGGGCAACGTTGTTGTCGGGCATGAGTCCCTCACTTCCGTACGCCGCGCACGAGGACGAGGTCGGCCTCGGTGTGCGGCAGGATCTGGGTGCGCCATCGCAGGGGGTTGCCGTCGAAGATCAGCGTGATCCCCCACGAGTCGACCCGGAGACGGTCGCCGGAGACGACGTCCTCGGGCAGCTGGTGTGGCGGCGGGGTGAACAGGCGGTAGGAGTCGGTGACCGCACGGTCTGTGGTTGTCTCCTCGGCCTGCGACGCCTGCGGCTGCACGGACACCGGGTACTCGACGGGAATCTCCGTCGGGGTGTCCCAGTCGTCCTCCCAGCCGCCGTAGTCGCCGCGCTTGCGGCCCGGGCGCACGATGGTGACCTGCTCGCTGAAAATCACGGCTCGGCCCCCAGCTCGTACGCTCCGAGCACTCGCCACTCCGACGACTGTGGGGTGACCCCCTGCGCCGCCCCGACCGAGATACCGCCCACCTGCATCTGCTCGGCAGGGCGTGCCGCCCGGCCGATCATCTGCACGACCACGCCGATCAGGTCCGCCGGACGGTCATAGCCGTGCCGGAGCTCCACCTCCAGTGCCCCCAGCCCGGCGCGGTGGCGCGGGAGTTCGAGGAGTCCGTCGGTGGACCAGGTGTAGGCGGTGGTGGGTGTGCCGTGGATGCGTACGGCGGTGATGTCCTCGACCTGCAGGGTGGGCAGGGTGAGGAGGGTGTCGCCGGCGGTGTCGAGGCGGAGTGTGTCGGTGCGGGTGGGCCAGACGTGCCAGCCGCAGAGGGACCGGACGGAGGCTACTGCCCGGTCGATCTGCTCTTCGGTGGCGGTCTGTTTGGTGACGTTGGCGACGTGGTCGGGGGTGATGCCGTGGTCGGGCATCGGCATCACCTCCTATTTCGTCTCCGGGGACCAGGCCTCGTTGATCGGGACGTGGGCTTTCTCGGTGTTGTCGAGGACGGCGTCGGGGTAGTCCCGGGCGGCGTCTTCGGCGGTGAGGTAGCGGTAGACGTGACTGCCGCCGGGCAGGTCGAGGCGGTAGAGCCTGCGATTACTCACCGGACTCGCCACCGTCGGCACCGTCGTCGCCTGATTCTGCGGCGAGAGCCTTGAGTACGGTGACCTCGTCGTCGGTGAAAGGGTTGGCGGCGTCGCTGCCGTCCTGCCCGTCCTCACCGTCGTTGGGTGGGTCGGCGTTCTCGATGGTCTCGATCCGCTTGCCGTGGTCGACGGTGGCGGCGTTCCAGTCGTTGAGGACGGATGCCTCGAGCGGGGTGTCGGGGTCGTCGTTACGGAACGTGGTTCCGTCGTACTCAGCCATGGTGGCCTCCTACTTCTTCTTGGACTTGGACTTGGCCGTGGGCACAGTCCCAGCGCCGGGTAGCGTCATAGCGCCCGGCGTCAGGATTCCCCCTGGCCGTCACCCTCTCCGCCGCCGGTGGTGGAGCCGAGCTGTCCGGTGACGAAGGCAGCGGGCACCGGGACCATCAGGCCCAGGCGCTCCTCGGCGCGCAGCGTGACCAGGTTGTGCTCGAAGTCGACGTCGTTGGTGTTGGTGGAGTCGACGCGCAGCCCGCCCTTACGCAGAACGGTCGCACCCTGGCGGAACGCACCGAGGACGTAGCGGCCCTGCGGCACAGCGTTGGTCGACACGGTTCGCAGACCCCAGACAGCCGGGTCGACGAGCACGCCGCCGACACCGTACTGGCCGGTGGAGAACGGGCCACCAGCGACGTACTGCTTGTTGTCGTCCTTGTGCAGCCGCATCTCGGCGTAGTCCAGCGGGTTGACCATGAACGCGTCCGCCACGAGGTTCGTAGCCGCCGGGATCTTCTGGGTCGCACGGAACAGCCCGTCGAACTGGTCGCCGGTGTCGTCGGTGTCGATGTCGAAGGTCTGCAGCCCGTCGCGGTTAAGCAGCCCGGTGAGGTTGGAGCCGGTGCCGTCGCCACGGAGCAACTGCTCCTCCTCGACCACAGACAGCTCGTAGATCAACTGCTGGTTGATCCAGTCAGCGACGAAGCCGTAGTCCGCGATCATCTCGTCGGACAACTTCGTCAGAGCGGCGATCTTAGACAGCGACTCGGTGACGACGTCGAACTCGTCGAACCGGACGTACGGCTTGCGGTCACCCTCGGCGACGGTGGCCGGCGCGCCCTCGATCATGCGCTTTGCCTTCTCGACGAGATACTTGATCGTCGGGAGGGTGACGGTGGCGGCACCCATGAGGTCAGCGGCGACGAGGCGCTCGCGGCGAGCGTTGACAATGCCGCGCTGAACCTGGGTGCCGTAGAGCGTGTTGAACTCGTCGCTCAGGTTGGCGGTCTTGTGCGGGTCGTCGGCGGCCTTGGTGCCGTCGAACTCCGGGGCGGAGAACTCCATCCGACGACCGGACGCCTGATCGGTCAGCCGGTCGCGGGACGACTTCACGAAGTGCGCGCCCAGCGACTTCGCGGCCGGCTCGTCGCCGCCCTTGCGTCCGTCGGCACCGCCGTCGAGGTTCAGGGACTTGACCTTGTCCATGGCGGCAGAGCGGTCCGCTGCCTTCTCCAGATCAGCGTCGAGACGATCGACGTCTTCCAGGTGGCCCTTCAGTTCGGCGAAGACCTCGTCGGTCATGTTGTCGCCGTGCTTGGCGTTGAGGTCGCGCGCGGCCTTAGCGGCGGCATCGCGCTGTTCACGAAGGTTCATCGTGTGGTCCTTTCTAGGAGTGCGATTTGGGCCTTCGCCCAGCGGGCTCGGCCAGCGTGATCCGTGGACTCGTCCGAGTCCTCGGCATGCGAAGACCCCGGGGACTTGGCGTCCTCCGGGGTCTCGGGGTTGGTGTCGGTCTTGCTGTCACCAGGCGGTGACAGCGCCTGGCGGAATTGGTCGACGGCTCCCTTGCTGGCAGCGTCGAGGTAGCGGGCCATCGCCTTGACGGCGAGGATCTCGGTCTCCTGGTTCGCGCCGATCGGCACGACGGAGCACTCGTAGAGCGTGAGCTCCCGCAGCTCGTAGACGTCGGTGCCGTCTGCCTCGGCGAAGCCGCCTTCCTTCACGTCGAAGGCGAAGGACATCTGGCTCAGTCGCTTCTCCTTGAGCAGGCGGTAGACCTGGGCGCCGGTCGGATTGTCGAGGTCGATCTTCGCGCTGATCTTCAGCCCGTGATCGTCCTCCTCCGCCTTGATGATCGAGCCGATGTTGCTGAACGGATCGGAGAAGTTGTGCCCGTAGAGCAGCGGCATGGTGTTGCCGCTGGACTCCCAGTCCTCCAGCGTCTTGGCGAATGCGCCCTTGCGGATGACGTCGCCGTAGCTGTCGATGTTGTCGAACACCGAGGCGTAGGCGGAGAATTCGCCGCCCCCGTCGGTGTCGTCGGCTTTGACCTGCACGGTCATGTCCTTGACTCGCATGGCCTCACCCCCTTTCTCCCCCGGCAGGTCCGGCGGATTGTCGTACCACGACCTGATCCGGTCGATGGTGTGGTCTGGTCTGCCCTCACGCTCGGCGCGGGCTATGCACTCGTCCACGCCGGGGTCGCAGAGGTGGAAGGTCGCCCCTGCGCCCGCGAGGGCGGCGATGGTGCTGTCGGTCGGCCTGGCGTTGATCAGCCACAGCTCGCCGACGGTGGTCTCGGCATCCAGCGCCCAGCCCATCAGGCCCCGTCGCATCGCCAGGACGGCGTCCACGACAGCCTGCGGCGCGTCGTGCTTCACCTCGTCACCGGCGACAGTGTCGGCGACCCGATCGAAGTCGAACCGCGGCGTGCCCGGCGGAGCGTTCTGCTCGACGAACGTGGACTTTCCGGAGGCCGGTGGGCCGACGACGACATGGATCGTCATGACGACCGCCTCCCCAGATCCCGATGAAACACCGTGGCCTCCTCCCCCAACTCGGTGACATAGGCCAGCAGAGCCTCGGCACCAGCGACAGAGCGGTGAATACCCTCCACACACTCGACGACGACGGTGACCTGGTCCTGATCCCTGGCGAGCCGCTGCGCGAACTGCGCCGCCAGCAGGAGATACGAGAACAGCACCGGGTTTCGAGTGAGCACGCTGGTCTGGATGACGCCGTGGCGGCCGTCGAGCTTGCGGTGCCCGGGCGGCGGAGTCGGCCATTGCGTGGCATCGATGTGGATATCGCAGGGCTGCGCCTGCTCGTACTTCTTGCCGATGGAGATGATCGTGATCATGAGTCCTCCTCCCCCGGCTCGTCGTCCCGAACGCCGTCCTGCACGTCATCGCCGAACGAGGTATTCATCGGACGGGCGAGCTCGTCACCACCCTCGATGCCCGGCATGTTGTTCATGCC
>NZ_JBQSWR010000017.1:0-11356 GCF_052377405.1 Corynebacterium sp. AOP40-9SA-29
CACTGTTGGGGGTGGTGCGCGTCGGCGCGAAGGGGGTCAGGTTGAGCGGGTACCAAGTTGGACCTGGGAGCGTTGAGTTGGACTACTCAGAGTCTCCAGGTCCAACTTGGTACCCGCAATTCGTCGACTACGTCGGATGCCGGTCACGATCGAGCTTCCCCAGCGCGCGCAAGCACGCCCCTCAGAGTTCGAGGGTGCAACGCCATTGCGATACCAGGCCCACGAGTCTTCTCAGAAGGCCTCAGCACGGTAGGACGTGCGAAACTCCTGCGGTTCCCCCGAGTACGGATCGACGAACCTCATCGTGACGGCCGTCAGTCCCATCGGGCGACTGAAATCTTCGTCGGCGACGGCTGGGACGAACGGCATCGGCTCATCCACATCCCATAGCGCGGCATCGCTGAGCTCCCCGTACAACGGGTCGGAGACAATCGGTACGCCGAAGAGCCTCATATTCACACGCAACTGGTGCGTGCGCCCACTGTGGGGCTCCAAGGTCCAGACGAGACGTAAGCGCGCAGCGCCTTCAGGCGTCTCCGCCGTCCCCGCGGGGCGGACTAAGCGCACTCCCGTCACCCGAGTTTCCGCATTCGGCGGGTCCTGCGTCAGGTAGGTAGCCATGCGCCCACGGAGTTTTACCATGTGATGACGGAGAACCCAGGGTTCATCGGCGCTCGGGGCCGCGTGCAACCCGGCGGTGCTGCCCGCTGCGAATGCGCCGGCAGGCACGGGAAGCAGCGGCCGCTCCCCGTTGGTTGCCGACGCGTCCGCCAAAATCTCGGCCCACCCGTCGGGGACACCGGTCACCGCCTCGTAGGTCTTGCGAACCTCCCGGGCCTCGAAGAGGCGCTGGTAGGCACCGCGTACGTCCTGGCGCGTGGTGAACAGCAGGACGCCTCTGGTCAATCTGTCCAGCCGATGGGCCGGTGAGAGGGAGTCAATGCCGAATTGTCGGCGGGCACGGACGACCGCTGTTTCGGTGATGTGCTGGCCGCGTGGCAGGGTCGACATAAAAGGCGGCTTGTCCACGACGAGCAGACGGGAACTGCGGTGGAGTTCTGTCAGCGTGCCGGGGACGGGGCGCTCCGGCGCGGGGCGTCGGTAGAACCAGAGGAATTCTCCGGCGGGAACCGTGTCCTCGGGCCTGAGAGCGCTTCCGTCGTCCAGGCGGACCTTGCCCTCGGCAAACCGGGCGGCGATCGCCGTAGCGTCGTCGGTCGGATCGTGGTGCTGCTGGCTGGCGATGAGGTGGTGCACGATGGCACCGGCGGTGCCCTCGGCGTCGACCTTCACCCGTGACGGGTTGAGCCCGTCCACTATTGGGAGCGGTGGATTACGCAGGCTATGCTCCTGTCCATGGATACTTCTCAGATCGTCGACTTCCTGCAGACAACCATCGGTCAGGCCGTGCTGGGTGCCGTGGAATTCATCTACGAGCTCTTCTTCCCGAGCAACTCCCCGGGTGCGCCGGGTGCAGGGGCCTAACACAGGAGGCTTGACCTGGTTCGTCACTGTGACGACCGCTCGGTGTCGGTGCCGAGTATACCCACCCCCGTCACCATCACCCGTTACCCCGGGTACCCACCCCTGAATGGGAGGTTTTCTGCGGTGAACCTCATATGGGGGGACAATGGAGGTTGTTGGAAGTCACCGACCTGAAAGGGGTTCCGAGATGTCGGATGCCAAGGCCACCAATGAAATCGTCGTCGCCGTGGACGGCTCGGATGCAGGGGCCGCGGCCGTCGCCTGGGCCGCCAATGCGGCAGCCAAGCGCAACGCTCCGTTGAAGCTCGTCACGGCCTACACCATGCCCCAGTTCATGTACGCCGACGGCATGATTCCGCCTCAGGAGCTGTACGACCAGCTCGAGGAGGAGGCGATGGAGAAGATTAACGACGCTCGCGAGATCGTCAAGGGCTTCGACGAGAACATCGAGGTCAGTTACTACATTGGCGAGGCAACCCCGATTGACCTGCTGCTGCAGCTGTCGGAGGAAGCCGACATCGTGGTCATGGGTTCCCGTGGTCTCGGCGGTCTTTCCGGCCTGGTGCTGGGCTCTGTCTCCTCCGCGGTCGTCTCCCACGCGTCCTGCCCTGTCGTGGTTGTGCGTAAGGACAACGACGTCACCGTAGAGAACAAGTACGGACCGGTCGTCGTCGGTGTCGACGGCTCCGACATCTCCCGCAAGGCGCTCGATTACGCTTTCCGCGAGGCGGACGCGCGCGGTGCTACGCTGCGTGCGGTCCACAGCTGGGCGGACGCCCAGGTGCAGACCAGCCTCGTCGGCCTGGCAGCCGTGCAGAGTCAGTTGGACGCCATGTCCGCCCAGGAGCGCAAGATCCTGCAGGACGAACTGGCATCGATGCGGGAGAAGTACCCCGAGGTCACCGTCGAGGAGGTCGTGGAGCGCGACCGCCCGATCCAGGTCCTGAAGGACAACGCGGATGATGCGCAGCTGCTCGTTTTGGGCTCCCACGGTCGTGGCGGTTTCCGCGGAATGCTGCTGGGATCCACCTCGCGTGCATTGCTGCAGTACGCGCCCTGCCCGATGATGGTCGTGCGCCCCACCGAGAAGTAGTACGCCTCTCGGACGAGCCCGGTGCCGTCGCCGCCAGTCTGTCGGCGACGGCACCGGCGTGTGTAAAATACTGCAGGAACGGCGGGATTGTTTCCGCCCACAGAACGAATCCGTACTCATGGAGGGACGACATGGCCGGCACCGGTTCCACGACGACCGACGGCAGTGGTGCGTCCCCGTCCAAGGCGAAGAAGGCGACGAAGGCTGGGGGCACGGCGAAGTCTAAGCCGGCGTCGTCACGTCGCCGTAACCGTCCGGGGCCGCGTCAGCGTCTGCTGGGCAGTGCGACGCACCTGTTCACCACCGAGGGCATCCGCGTGATCGGTATCGACCGCATCCTGCGCGACGCGGACGTGGCGAAGGCCAGTCTCTACTCCCTGTTCGGCTCCAAGGACAACCTCGTGGTGGCCTACATCGAGGAGCTCGACAAGGGGTGGCGTGAGCGCTGGGAGAAGATGTGCGAGGACCGGCCGAAGCCCGAGGACCGTATCCTTGCGTTCTTCGACATGTGCATCGCCGAGCAGCCGGGGGAGCACTTCCGTGGCTCGCACTTTCAGAATGCTGCGAGCGAGTACCCGCGGCCGGACACGGACAGCGAGCACCGCATCCGCGCCGCCGCCCTCGAGCATCGCCGTTGGTGTCGTGACACGATGGCGGACCTGCTCACCGAGAAGTTCGGCTACGCCTCCCGCACCTTGGCCGACCAGCTGATGGTGTTCCTCGACGGCGGTATCGCCGGGGCGAAGATGAACCGTACTGTCACCCCGCTGGAGACTGCCCGTGAGCTCGCAAAGCAGATGCTCTACACGGCTCCAATGATGTACTCGATCTAAGCCGGGGAAGCCGCGGCCTCGGCTGCGAGGGGCTCTGCCCCTCTGCGGATCTGACCGGCGTTACCGGTTGAGCCGGTGGCGGCCCTGGTAGGGGCGGGGATCATCGTCCTCGTCCGGTTCGGGCAGACGGTGTCGGCCTCCACTGGAAGCGGAGGGTGCACTGGGGGCTGAAGGTGCGGGGGCTTCCGTCTCTTCGGCGGCGTGAGCGGCGGCAGGCGTACCGGAGTCGGCAGCTTCCGCGCCGTCAACGTCCTTGGCATCCCCGGCAACCTCAGCATCCCCAGTCGCCCCGGCTTTCTTCGCCGCCTTCTTTGCGGCGATGGCCTGGCGTTGCAGTTCGCGCTGGCGAGTGCGTCGTGCGGCTCGTTCCAGCTTCTCGCGCTTGAGGATCTTCTCCGTCGACTCCTGGTCGGCGGTCTCCTCGGCGACGAGGCGGTCGCGCTCGGCGGTGGCATCGTCACGTACCGACGTCAGGGAGGAACGATGCAGCGTCGCGTCCAGCTCCTTGATGCGGGCGCTGCGCGCGCGGGAGCGCTCGCGGAGGGAGCGTCCGGCGTCCTTGATCTCGGCGCGTCGGGCCTTGCGCGCCGCACCGACCTCGGCGCGGTGGGCGCGGAACTCCTCGGAGTATGGCACCTTGCGGTCGAGGACGAGGTGGAGGCTGATGTTCTGCGTCATGGTCCACAGGTTGTTCATCACCCAGTAGCACATGATCGCCGCGGGGGCGGGGCCCGCGAGGCCGAAGACGATCGGCACCAGGATCGCCACCGGGGCCAGGAAGAACAGCATCTTGAACAGGGCACGGGAGGTGCCGTTGTTCTCGTCGAGCGTCAGCCAATTGCGGTAGATCGAATACGCCATGTTCAGCGTGGTGAATACCGACGCGGTGATGCACAACGGCAGGGCGAAGGTGAACACCTCGGAACTGGTGATGCCGAGGAAGGCGAACTGCTCGTCCGTCATCGTGGAGTACGCGGCGAGCGGGACGCCGAGGATGTCGGCGTCGAGGAAGTGCGCCACATCGTCGCCGCTGAGCGCGCCGATGCCGGGGTGGGACGCGGCCTCCAGGTCCGTGGGCCGGGCGACCTGCAGCAGGATGCGGTACAGGCCGATGAAGAACGGGATCTGGATCAGGGCGGGCACGCAACCGTCGCGCACCCGATAGCCGTTGGCGAGTTGCAGTTCGCGGCGTTTTTTCAGCAGTTCGCGGCGTTCGGGCTGGCTGAGCCGGTTGCGGTATTCCTCGTCGAGGGCGTGCAGCGCCGGGCGAAGATTCACCAGCACGCGCGTGGAACGGTAGGCGCGGTAGGCAAACGGGACGAGGAAGAGCCGCACGGTGAGCACCAGCAGTGCGATCGAGGCGGTCCATGCGGTGGCGTCAGCGACGCCCATGGCGGTCAGCGCCATGTGCCACAGTTTCATCACTGCGGATACCGGGTACTCGATGAACTCCACGTGTCGAGGATACTGTGTTCCCATGGACAACGACGTCGCGGTACGGGATTCGGTGCTGATGCGCGGTGGCATCGCCATCCTCGTGGGCCTTCTTCTGGCGGTCACGGTCTGGTCGGCGGCAGGACGCGGGGACGGCCCGCCGACGTTGGTGGCGGTCACGGCGGTGCCGTTCGGCCTGCTCGCGGCGGCGGGGCTGTCGCGTCCGGTGCCGGCGGCGCTGCCCGGGCGGGTGACGTGGCTGACGGCGTTGACCGTGTTGTGGATCCTGCTGGCGGTGCAGGAGGCGACGGCGTCGTACCTGGCCTTGGCGCTGTTCGCGCTGTACCTGTATCTGCTGCCGTTGTGGTGGGGGGTCACGGCGACGGCGGTGGTGACGGTCGTGGCCGCGGGCCTCTCGGTGGCGGTGGCGGGCCCGTCGACCGGTGCGGTCCTCGGCCCCGTGCTCTCGGGGCTGGTCGCTGTGGCCATCGGAGTGACCGTCGAGGGCCTCTACGTGGTCAGTGAGGACCGGCGGCGGCTCATCGACGAGCTGGTGCGCACACGGGGGTTGCTGGCGGAGTCGGAGCGTGCGGCCGGGGTGGTGGAGGAGCGTGAACGTCTCGCGCACGAGATCCACGACACGGTCGCACAGGGGCTGTCGAGCATCCAGATGCTGCTGCACGCCGCCGAGCGCGACGTGCGGGCGCATGGGGGCACAGGGGCCACAGGGATACTGGGGGACGCTCCGGGGGCTCCGGACGCTTTGGAGCCGCCGGTCGAGAAGCTTCTGCTTGCCCGCGACGTGGCCGCCGGCAGCCTCCGCGAGACCCGGGCGATGATCGCGGCGCTGCAGCCCTCGGGACTCCAGGACGGGTCACTGGTGGACGCGCTGCGGCGGCTGGCGGTCGCGGCGTCCGGCGACGGGCTGGAGATCGGGGTGGACGCCGAAATGGACGGCAGGGCGGACGGCAGGCCGGAGGCAGCGGGCGGTACCGGCGCTGGCCGCGGCGGCCGCAGTGCCGAGACGCGCCTGCCGGTGGCGGTGGAGACCGTACTGCTGCGAGTGGCGCAATCGGCGGTGGCGAACGTCCGGCAGCACTCGGGGGCGTCGCGGGCGCGGGTCACCCTCACGGTGAACCCGGATGCGGTGCGACTCGACGTGGTGGACGACGGCGCGGGTTTCGACCTGGCGGAGGTGGAGTCCACGTTGGCCGAGCGCGCCGGGGAAGGCCACATTGGTCTGTCGACGATGCGTCGGAGGGTCAGTGATCTCGGCGGCAGTGTGGTCGTGGAGACCGCGCCGGGGTCGGGCACGGCCATCGCCGTCGAAGTGCCGCTGCAGCCCTGATTATTGGGGGCACCACGACCGGGAGGAATTGTAGGATGGATTCAACAATGCCGGCACTGGAGGAAAACGAATGATCCGTGTCCTGTTGGCGGACGACCATGAAATCGTGAGAATGGGCCTGCGCGCCGTCCTGGAGAGCGCGGAGGACATCGACATCGTCGGAGAAGTCGATTCCGCTGATTCGGCGGTACGCGCGGTAGCTGACCTTGCCAAAGATGGCCCCGGAGTGGATGTGGTCCTTATGGATCTACGTTTCGGCGCGGGTGCGGCCGGCCGGGAGTTGGAGACAGGCGCTCAGGCCACGGAACGGATTCGCACACTTGCAGACCCGCCGAATGTGTTGGTCGTCACGAACTACGACACGGACGTGGAAATCCTCGGGGCGGTGGAAGCCGGCGCAGTGGGATACCTGTTGAAGGATTCACCACCGGCTGAACTCATCAGTGGTGTGCGTTCGGCCGCGCAGGGGGCGGAAGCACTGTCCGGGGCGGTGGCTCACCGGTTACGTGACCGGGAGAAGGATCCGGCGACAACGTTGTCCGCCCGCGAACTCGAGGTCCTTCACGCTGTTTCCCTCGGAAAGTCGAACCGTGACATCGGAGCGGATCTTTTCCTCTCCGAAGCCACGGTGAAATCGCATCTCGCCCATGTCTACGACAAATTGGGAGTGCGTTCACGCACCTCCGCAGTCGCGGCGGCGCGTGAGGCCGGGATGCTGTGACAGGGGCGAAGCCCCCGCCAGAATCTAGCGGTCCTTAGCGGTCCGAGGGGTTGGCGGCCTCGTAGGCGTCGATGACCTCGCGGGCGATCTGGCCGCGGGTGGAGACGGTCAGGTCGTTGTCCCGTGCCCACTCGCGGATGCGGCGGTTACGGCCCGAATCGGACTTGCCGGTGGTGCTTGCCGGGCGGCCACGGCCGCGGACGCGGGTGACCTTGGTGCCGGCGGCGATGTAGGGCTCAACGGTGTCAGCGAACTTCTGGGCGTTCTCCTCGGAGAGGTCCAGAACGTAGGTGGAACCCTTGTAGGTGAATTCAACAACGTTGACCTCATCCGCAGTGAGCGGGGTGTTGTCGAGGTCATCGAAGAACTGGGTGACTTCCTTGCGTGCCATGGTTTCTGTTACTTCCCTTCGGGCGTGTGCGCTTTTATGTCGCGAATATGTGGCATGTGAAGGTGCCATTGCCCGGAAGTGTAGTCCATTCGTGCACTAATTGTCATCCTCTGCTAGTCCCCACCAGTCTCTGCCATTCCCCGACGGGTATAAGTTGATCTTTTACTTATGGGGGCGTGAGGAGGGGAACGTTAAACTTTCTCCGCGTACTGCCGCTCCAGCAGATCTAGTTCCGTGGAGACACTGGAGGTGAGGTTACTCGTCTGGGAGTCCGACATTCCCGAGGCATTGTCGAGTGAATTCTCCAACTCATCGAGCCGGGCGTTGGCGTCCTTGGCGAAACCATCGGGAACATTTCCGCGTTCGATACGAGTGCGAAGCTCGGCGATCCGGGCGCGCTGCGGGGCACCGACACCGACAAAGTTGGAGAACTCGGCGGTTGTGCCACGGCCAGTGCCTGCCGAACGCTGGGAAAGCTGGGTGGCTGCCCGATACACCAGCGGGATGGCGACGGGCAGAAGAACGCGCAGTGCGCCGGTGTAGCGCAGCACCGTTTTAGCGTTGAACCGGCCGGCCTTGATCTGTTCCACGGTGGCCTGCGCCAGCTTCGCATCGTGCTTGCGCTCTGCCTTGAGGTCCTGGGACTCCTGCTTACGGACCTTGCGTGCCATCTTCTCCAGGTAATCCTGCTTTTTCCTGTCGAGTTTGGCGGTCTCGCGTGCCTCGGTGCGGGCCTGGACCTTCGCGGCCTTGTAGCTTGCCCGCTTTTCGTGGCGGCGCCGCCGTGCCGAGCTGAGAATTCCCATGGTCGTTGTTCTCCCGTACCTATCGTGGTTGCCGTTGCTGCCGTTTTCTCCGTGCCAGTCTACTCAATAGTATGGGGCGGTATGTGGGCGTATCAGGGCAACAGTTCCGCGGGACCCGAGGGTTCCGTGGGGCTCGCGGCACCCGTCACCCCGTCGGACCTGACGGGCTGCCGTCACCGGCGGGTGCTCAGCCGTGCCGTCACCTCGGGACGCCTGTCTCCGGAGCGCACGGTGTTCTCGGTGGCGGAGCACACGCTCGCACGCTACCGGGCGCGGCTACGGCGCGAGGCGGTGGCAGCGGCATTACCCACGCAGCCGCGCTTCGGGGAGCGCCTCGTGCCGACCAAGGTGGAGGTTGTCGACGACGCCACCGCCGAGGAACAGACGCTGGAGGCGATCGCCGCGGGCACCCGCCTCATCGTCGGTGCCCGGCTGGCCGACGATGCCCTGGCCTGCGATGCAGACCTGCTGGTGCGTACCGACGACGCGGCCGGCCCAACGACCTCGATGACGTATATGCCGGTCACCGTCACCTCCCACACGGTCGGGGCTCCGTCGTCGCGCCCGCAGGGGCGCGCCCCCCGCGGCACCGGGGTGCGCACCGTCGACCTCAGCGTCCTGGGGCTGGCGCGTCCGGTGCCGGTGGCCATGAAGCACCGCAGCACCCCGGTGGACTCGCAGAAGGTGGCGGTGGCGCACACGCTGCTGGACGCGCTGGGCGTGGCGTCCGGCGACGTCGGTTTCATCGGCGCGGGGTTGGCGTCCTGCCTGGTCATCCCGGCCGAGCGCGTGGTGCCGGGGCTGATGCGCGCCTTGGAGGCGCCGGTGCCGGCCGAGCCCACGCGGGTGCGCGAGTGCGGGACCTGCGAGTTCCACAATCATTGCCGCGCCCGCTTGCTGCGCACCGGGGATCTCAGCCTCATGCTGCCGGGCGACCGGGCGCAGCGCTGGCGTGACCGCGGTATCGACACGCTGGCGGGCCTGGCCCACGCGGACGCCGGGGAGACCTCCGCACTGGCCACCGCCTGGCTGGCGGGCGTCGGCTACCTGCGCCGGCCCATGCGACGGTGGATGGTGCGCACCGATCTGTGGTGCGGCCACACCTTCCGCATGCCCGCGCACCTCGTCGACGGGGAGAGTCCCATGGGCGAGGAACTCGCCGACGCCGTGGAGATCGACGTGGACATGGAGGCGCACCCCAGCCGCGGCACTTTTCTGTGGGGCACGTTCGACGGGTCGGTATACCGCTCCTTCACCGACTTCAGCCGCGACGGGGACGCAGGACGCCACGTCGCGTCCTTCTGGACCTGGTTGACGGCGCGCCGCGCCGCCGCGGCGCGCGACGGACGGCCCTGCCGGGTGTACTGCTACTCCCAGCAGGGCGAGAACCACTGGCTCCGGCACTACGCAGGACGCTACGGCGGCACCGCGTACCCCCTGCCCGCCGGCGGTGAGGCGGTGATGCCCACGCTGGAGGAGGTGAACGCCTTCCTGGCGTCCGACGAATGGGTCGACGTCTTCGCCCTGGTGGGCGCGGCCATCGCCGCCAACTCCTCACTGGGGCTCAAGGCAGTCGCCCCGCTCGCCGGCTTCACCTTCAGCCAGCACGACGTGGACGGGCGCGTGGCGGTGGACCTCTTCGAGGTCGCCGTCGGCGCAGAAAGCACGGCTGCTTCGGCGGCGCAGCGCACCCTGGAGCGCTACAACGCCGACGACTGCTTCGCCACCGCCGCTGTGCGGACCTGGCTGCGTCGAGGCGCGCCGGGAATCCCTGCGCTGTCCCGTCCGTTGGACAGGGTATGAACTTCCTCGACCGCATCCTCGCCATGAATGCCGCCCAGTCCGGCCCTTTCCGCGCCGACCGTCCGACCGCCGACACCGCCCTGGCCGGGGGACGCCACCCCGTGCTGGAGAACCCGCGTCCGCACACCGTGCTGGGCACCCCCATCACCGGCCCGTGGAAGGATGGTCAGGAGCACGTGATCCTCGGCCTGGGCTGCTTCTGGGGTGCAGAGAAACTGTTCTGGCAGCTCGACGGGGTGGAGTCCACCTCGGTCGGCTACGCCGGCGGCTACACCACCAACCCCACCTACCGGGAAGTCTGCACCGGACGCACCGGTCATTCCGAGGTCGTGGAGGTGGTCTTCGACCCGGCCCGGGTGGACCTGCGCACCGTGATCCGCACCGGCCTGGAGAACCACGACCCCACCCAGGGCGACCGGCAGGGCAACGACGTGGGCTCCCAGTACCGTTCGGTGATCTACGCGGTGACCCCGCAGCAGCGTGAGGTGGCCGCGGCGGAGGTCGCGTCCTACGGCGAGAAGCTGGCGGAGGCCGGCTTCGGCGAGATCACCACGGAGGTCTCGCTGCTGTCGGAGACCCCGTCCGGGGAGTACTACCTGGCCGAGGACGAGCACCAGCAGTACCTGGACAAGAATCCGGGCGGCTACTGCCCGGTGCACGCCACCGGGGTGACCTGCGGGTAGCGGGGCGTGAAAGTGTTACCACTTTTCCGGGGCGCCTGAGAACAAAACCCCAGGTCAGTGAAAATGCCGCCGCCGAAAAGTGGTAATACTTCTGGGGGTCAGTGTGGCGTCAGTGTGGGGTCAGCGCCGGGCAACGGGGGCGAACCGCGCGCCGAGCACGTCGACCAGGTCGGCCGGGGCGATCTCGATGTCCAGGCCGCGGCGTCCGCCCGAGACGAAGATGGTGGGGTGATCCTGGGTGCCGTCATCGACCACCGTGTCCAGCAGCTTCTTTTGGCCGATCGGGCTGATCCCACCGACGACGTAGCCGGTGGAGCGCTCCGCGGCGGACGGGTCGGCCATGGTCGCCTTCTTCGCGCCGAAGGCGTGGGCCACGGCCTTGAGGTCCAGGGTCATCGTCACCGGGACCACGGTGACCGCGAGTCTCCCGTTCAGCGGGCCGCCGTCGAGACTGACCAGGAGGGTCTTGCAGATCCGGTCGGGCTCCACGTCGCCGAGGGCGCTGGCGGCCTCCCCGCCGAAGTCGGTGACCCCGGGGGTGTGGGTGAAGGTGTGGACCGTGAAGGTGGTCCCCGCCTTCTCCAATGCGAGGGTGGCCGGGGTGCTGCCGGTGCCGGTGCTGTTCTTCTTCTTGCCCACGGTGACCATCCTAGTCGTGGAACCACGAAGGCCCCGCCCTCCCCGGTGCGGGGAGTGCGGGGCCGTGGGTGCGGTCCGTTCAGGACGTCACACTAGCGCGTCACGTTAGGACGTCACGTT
>NZ_JBQSWR010000018.1:0-3595 GCF_052377405.1 Corynebacterium sp. AOP40-9SA-29
ACGTTTAATGCCGGCGGCGACCTACTCTCCCACACCCTCCCGGGTGCAGTACCATCGGCGCAGGCAGGCTTAGCTTCCGGGTTCGGAAAGGGACCGGGCGTGACCCCGCCGCTAAAACCACCGACAAACACAACAGAACAAAACACACACCCACCAACCAAGGTGGTGTGCTGTGTCGTTCCAGACACTGCACAATGGACGCGAATCAACAAATCTTACACAGCAGAATCACTCGTTACGTTAACTAATGTTATCCTCGGTCAATTAGTACCGGTCACCTCCAACACTCACATGCTGTCCAGATCCGGCCTATCAACCCCGTAGTCTACAGGGAACCTCAAACGAAACCTCATCTCGAAACAGGCTTCCCGCTTAGATGCTTTCAGCGGTTATCCCTCCCATACGTAGCCAACCAGCCATGCCACGGGCGTGACAACTGGCCCACCAGAGGTATGTCCAACCCGGTCCTCTCGTACTAGGGTCAGCCTTTCTCAAGTTTCAACGCGCACGGCGGATAGAGACCGAACTGTCTCACGACGTTCTAAACCCAGCTCGCGTGCCGCTTTAATGGGCGAACAGCCCAACCCTTGGGACCAACTCCAGCCCCAGGATGCGACGAGCCGACATCGAGGTGCCAAACCATCCCGTCGATATGGACTCTTGGGGAAGATCAGCCTGTTATCCCCGGGGTACCTTTTATCCGTTGAGCGACACCGCTTCCACAAGCCGGTGCCGGATCACTAGTCCCTACTTTCGTACCTGCTCGACCTGTCAGTCTCACAGTCAAGCTCCCTTGTGCACTTACACTCAACACCTGATTACCAACCAGGCTGAGGGAACCTTTGGGCGCCTCCGTTACTCTTTGGGAGGCAACCGCCCCAGTTAAACTACCCACCAGGCACTGTCCCTAACCCAGATCATGGGCCGAGGTTCAGATATCCAGCACGATCAGAGTGGTATTTCAACAACGACTCCACAACCACTAGCGTGGCCGCTTCACAGTCTCCCACCTATCCTACACAAACCGAACCGAACACCAATACCAAGCTATAGTGAAGGTCCCGGGGTCTTTTCGTCCTGCCGCGCGTAACGAGCATCTTTACTCGTACTGCAATTTCGCCGGGCCTGTGGTTGAGACAGCAGGGAAGTCGTTACGCCATTCGTGCAGGTCGGAACTTACCCGACAAGGAATTTCGCTACCTTAGGATGGTTATAGTTACCACCGCCGTTTACTGGGGCTTAAATTCTCCGCTTCGAACCAAAAAGGTCCTAACAGGTCCTCTTAACCTTCCAGCACCGGGCAGGCGTCAGTCCGTATACATCGACTTACCGTCTTCGCACGGACCTGTGTTTTTAGTAAACAGTCGCTTCCCTCTATCCTCTGCGACCCACACCAGCTCACAACCGTAAAGATCGATCACCAGCACGGGCCCCCCTTCTCCCGAAGTTACGGGGGCATTTTGCCGAGTTCCTTAACCACAGTTCACCCGATCGCCTTAGTATTCTCTACCTGACCACCTGTGTCGGTTTGGGGTACGGGCCGAATGTGCACATCGCTAGAGGCTTTTCTCGACAGCATAGGATCACCGACATCCCCGCAAACGGGTACGCATCACGCCTCACCCATAATGAACCCCGGATTTACCTAGGGCTCGGGCCACACGCTTACACCACAATCCAATAAGTGGCTCGGCTACCTTCCTGCGTCACCCCATCACTTGGCTACTACCAGCTCAGGTCCCACGCATCCACACAACGAGGGCCACAAAGTGACCCACACCATGCTTCAGGGCAGTTAGTATCGCTGATTCACCATGGTCGCACACACACGGGTACGGGAATATCAACCCGTTATCCATCGACTACGCCTGTCGGCCTCGCCTTAGGCCCCGACTCACCCTGGGAAGATTAACTTGACCCAGGAACCCTTGGTCATCCGGCGGATGAGGTTCTCACTCATCATTCGCTACTCATGCCTGCATTCTCACTCGCATAGCGTCCAGCACTGGGTCACCCCGCACCTTCACTCGCTACACGACGCTCCCCTACCAACCCACACCAAAAGATGTGAGTTCCGCGGCTTCGGCGGTGTACTTGAGCCCCACTACATTGTCGGCGCAGAACCACTCGACCAGTGAGCTATTACGCACTCTTTCAAGGATGGCTGCTTCTAAGCCAACCTCCTGGCTGTCTTCGCGATCCCACATCCTTTTCCACTTAGTACACCCTTAGGGGCCTTAGCCGGCGATCTGGGCTGTTTCCCTCTCGACCACGAAGCTTATCCCCCGCAGTCTCACTGCCGCGCTCTCACTTACCGGCATTCGGAGTTTGGCTGATGTCGCTAAGATGGTAGTCCCGCTAAACCAACCAGTAGCTCTACCTCCGGCAAGAAACACACGACGCTGCACCTAAATGCATTTCGGGGAGAACCAGCTATCACGGAGTTTGATTGGCCTTTCACCCCTACCCACAACTCATCCCCTCAGTTTTCAACCTAAGTGGGTTCGCGCCTCCACGACGTCTTACCGTCGCTTCACACTGGCCATGGGTAGATCACCCCGCTTCGGGTCCAGGACACGCCACTAACAACACACTAGTTAGTATTCGCTTTCGCTACGGCTACCCCACACGGGTTAACCTCGCGACGTGCCGCTGACTCGCAGGCTCATTCTTCAAAAGGCACGCCATCACCCCACAAGGAGGCTCTGACGGATTGTAGGCACACGGTTTCAGGTACTATTTCACTCCCCTCCCGGGGTACTTTTCACCATTCCCTCACGGTACTAATCCGCTATCGGTCACAACAAGTATTCAGGCTTACCGGGTGGTCCCGGCAGATTCACAGCAGATTCCACGAGCCCGCTGCTACTCGGGGACACTCGCAACCCACACACACGATGCTTTCACGTACCGGACTCTCACCGTCTACGGCAGGCCATTCCAAACCACTTCCGCTAACACCACGCGCACAGGCGGCAGGCTGACAGACCCACCACACAAGACCCCACAACACCCCACATGCAACCCCTGTCAGGTATCACACACATGAAGTTTAGCCACCATCCGATTTCGCTCGCCGCTACTCTCGGAATCACTATTGTTTTCTTCTCCTACGGGTACTGAGATGTTTCACTTCCCCGCGTTCCCTCCACACCAGCTATACATTCACCAGTGGGTGACCGTGCATAACCACGGCCGGGTTTCCCCATTCGGACATCCTCGGATCAACGCTCAGTTGGCAACTCCCCGAGGCATTTCGCAGCCTCTCACGTCCTTCATCGGCTCATTGTGCCAAGGCATCCACCGTGCGCCCTTCACAGACAACACTAAAACAAAAAGATGACTCTACAAAAATTGCATAAAATAAAGAAGATACTCGCGTCCACTATACAGTTCTCAAACAACACGACACCCGCAGCAAGCAACCACCGCACAACCAAGCACGACAGCACCACCAACAAGCGCCCACAAAAAGGAGCATGCTGCTCCAGACACCCAACACCGCAACAAAACCAAACAACCCTCGCCGACACCACATAAAGCCATGCGACTAAACAAACGATGATCCAGACATAATCTCCACCCGGATTCAACA
>NZ_JBQSWR010000019.1:0-3451 GCF_052377405.1 Corynebacterium sp. AOP40-9SA-29
CCCCACGAGGTTTCCTCGGTGAGCTCACGTAGCGGCGGGGTGTACAGGCGCGGGGCCGTTGCTCCCACCACCGCCATGCGTCACCAGTCCTCGTCGTCGTCCTCGCCGTCGAGGCCGAGGTTCTTCCGCCCCTCCGGGTTCAGCCCCAGCGACGTCAGGATCTTGTGCAGCGTCGGCATCGGCACGCACGAGGCCCGGTGGATCATCTCTGGGTTCCCCGAGTCCACGGCGGTGTCGATGACGTCGGCGAGTTCGTAGGCCAGGGCGATGTCTCCGGCGTCGGTGTCTTCCAGGTGGTCGGCCAGCTCGATGGAGCGGCGCACGGCCGCGCGCATGCGGCTGGTGACCGGCTCGGTGCCGGCGACCTCGTAGGCCGGTTCGATGTCGGGCATGCCGACCTCCTCTCTGTGGGGTGACCCCTCTTTCCGCGCGCGACCCCCCTTCGGTTTCGGAGAGAGAGGCCACTCCACCCCATGTCACCGGCCGTCGGATTTCGGTCTCGTGATTTTTGCCCCCCTCCCCTGCGGGGCTTCACAGGTGCGGCACGGGGGTGGGGCTTCACGGGTGCGGCACGGCTGCGGCGCGGGCGGCTACCAGGCGCGGGTCTGCGGGCCGATCGGCAGGGGCACGGCACGCGGGCCACGGGAGCGGTTGCACGAGCAGTGAGACGGGCGAAGATTATCCCAGTCGAGGGCGAGTTCCGGGGCGACGGTGCGCGGGATGACGTGGTCGGGCTCGAAGGCCTCGGAGGTCTGGGCCGCGGCGTCGTAGTCGATGGGCTGGTGACACAGCCAGCAGACCAGGCCGAGCTCTCGGCTGTGTGCCTTGTACCTCCGGGCGAGATCTTTACCTGCCCGGTCGCTCCATTGGTCAGCCATCGGCGCGGTCGGGCACGACGAGGACGGAGTCCCAGCAGCCACGGTTGTAGATGGCGATGATGCGGGTGTCCTTGTCGGAGACGATCAGCAGTCCGTTGTCCTCGGCGAACTCGTCGGTACCTTGGTACACGTCGTTGTTGCCAGCGAAGTTTGGGTTCGAGGTGATGACCTTCACTGCCATGGTGTCTCCTCTGCTTGGTGGGGGTGGGGACTGATGCAGATCGACACCAGCCGCGTGTGTGCGTGGCTGGTGCCTCACTGGACTAATCCCCACAATCAGACCGGACTACCGCCCGTGCATGACTGAACCCCGGTCCAGTCCCTGTCGCCCTGTGAGGGGAGAAAGACTGGCCGGGGTCAGTTCACGCTACGCAAAGCGTAACACAGGTTTGGACAGGTCACCTCACCACCTGGTCAAGCGCCGCGCGTTCGTAGACGTTCTCCCCTGCGATCACGCGAATGGGGCGAATGCCCTTGCGCTCCAGGCGCTTGTGCATCGCCTGCGGGGTGCACCCCACAGCCGTGGCGAGTTCGGCCACCGTGGGGTAGTCACTGACCTTGCCGGTGTTGGGCTCCGGCGGGTGCAACCTCTCCCCCAATTGTCGGGCGAGGTCGGCGAGTTCGTCGACGGCGTCGTCGGCCCACGGCATGGCGAGGAGGGTATCGCGGTGTCGGGCGAGCCACGCGACCCACACGTTGAGCGGTTGTCCGACGGGCAGGCCGGTGCGGTGCCCGTCTTTCTGCAGGGCGGTGCACCACCCGCGGATGATCGGCGCGACGTCTTCGATGATGTAGTCCAGGTCGACGATCGAGCACGGGGGTTTGCCCTTGGGTCCGACCGGCGCAGCCCCCGCGTTGGAGGACGCGGCGGCGGGGTACGCGCTGTCGTGCAGGTCATCCTCGATCGCGGCGCAGTAGCCGGCGAGGCGCTGGAGGATGGTGCGCAATTCGTCCGGTGTCGTCATTCGCGGCTCCTAGTCGGTTAGTCCCGCTCGGTGGCGGGGCTCTGGTTGATGAGGCTGATGGCGGCGTGTCCTGTCGGGAGCAGGGTTTTCATCACCCACTCGCCGGGCAATGGCCCTCCGGCGTACGCGCTCGGGTTGTACACCCACTCGGGCTTCCACTCGTAGATCGCCCATGCTCCGATGCCTGGCCGATAGCGGATGCGGTACCAGGGCTGGGGTCGGGGATCAGGGATAGAGGGCAGGTAAACGCCGGTGACGAAGGGATCCTCGGTGGGGGTCTCGACCCCGCCGATGGTTCCGGCGACGTGCGGACCTGCGCTCGGCTCGGGTCGCAGCCGGTGGCGCTTGCGTGCCCGCTGCTCGCGCCACTCGGTGAGGAGGTAGAAGCCCCACACGCACGCGGCTCCAGCAAGGATGCCGAGCAGCCCGCTGATCGTGCCGCTCACTCCCCTGCCTCCTCTACTCGTTCGGCCTTGTCTGCCATATCTGCGGCGATGTCACGGACGCACCATTTCTCGACGTCCTCAAGGGACACACGACCTAATGTGAGGAAGTCCTGGTGGATGGTCCTGGTCATGGAGCGCTTCTCGTGGCCGAGGTTGGTGGCGACCTCCATAACCACGCAAGCGCCGATCTCGTGGGTGCGAGTGGTTACGGTGTACTTCGGCCACTGGGGAGTAGGCAGTTCCTGGTCGAGGAGATGTTCCACTTCTTGGTAGGTCATCCCCAGGTTAAGAAGTACGTGTTCGACTTCGAATCGATGCGGGATCATTTTCTGGTGCTCCTCGGCATAGTTGGCTGCGGCGAGCAGAGCAAGGGCGACTGCTTTCATTCGGACGGGGTCGGCACCGCGGCGGAGGTACTCGTCGATCCCGTGGCAGCCCATGCAGAGTTGGCCGTGCTCGTCTTCATCCAGCCACATCTCGGTGTGTGGGTCGTCGGACAATTTCCATACCAGCGCCCCGTCGTTGTCCCGGACCCCGGCGGGAAGGTCGGGCATGAGGCGACCGGCAGCGTCCAGGGCTTCGACGATGTCGTGGACGGAGGGATCGTCGCCGCCGCGCACTACGTTCCATTCGAGGTCGTCCACTACCTGAATCCCGTCGTCGATGTAGGTCATGCTGTCTCCTCGGGGTTGAGCCCTGAGATGTTCACCGGCCGGATGAGAGTCACGTCGGCGTCGGTGCGCCACCTCATGGTCCCGTTGTGCACACGGAGTAGGCACCACGGCTGTTTTCGGTCGTCCGGGTCACAGCGCAGGCCCAGGCACAGCCCCTGGTCGTCACGCACAAGCCACGGTTCGCCTGCGGGCACGTCGGCGGGGTCTGGCAGGGCGGGAGTGCTCCCTGCGTCCGGGAGGACGACCGTGTCACGGGGGACGCCGTTGAGTTCGAGAAGTTGCTGCTGGCGGGCGACCTGGGCGGTCAGCCGTTCCACCTCGGCGCGGGCCTCGTCGCGCTCGCGGATCGCCTGGTGGTATTCACCGGCGTACGACTCTGCCTGGCGGGTGCGCTCCTCCATCTCTTCCACACGATCAGCGAGGGAGCCGATCTGGTGCTTCAGCTTGGACTCCACCGGCAGCCCGGACACCGCCTCCCGCAGTTCGTC
>NZ_JBQSWR010000020.1:0-2278 GCF_052377405.1 Corynebacterium sp. AOP40-9SA-29
AAGAATCAAGGGAACGCCGTCGCGGCTGAAGTAAAGGGTACAACACCAGATTGCCAAGAAGCAAACAGCGCGTAAACGGCCCCACTCGGGAACCTCCCAGCCAACACACCCACCGGGCAAGCACTCTGTGCTCGCCTCCAGCGCGTCGCTGACTCGACATAATCTACACACCACCCCGCACCCACACAACTTCGCTGGTCACAGCGTCGTTCTCTCTCTTGTTCACCGCAGCCCCCGGAACCGTTGCCCTCCCGGGCCCAATCGACACGAACTCGCTCGGCACCGTTCCCCACCCCGCTACCCTCAGTTACGACTCCCAAGCACAGGCTTACCGACGCACCCGGATCTCCGTCACAGCGGCGAAGGACGCTTATCCCTTGTGGGGACCGGCGATCCTGGTAGGTGGTATCGCTAGTCCGTTCAGCTGGTACCGCTCGGGATCAGGGGTCTCGTTACATGGACAATGACTGACAACGCCCCAGCGGAATCGATTGTTGAACGGCCGGCGCACCATACCCACTGGGGCGGGCTGGGGAGGTGGGCTCGTGGAAGGCTAGCCACGATCAGGCCCGCGCGTCTGCCGGGTTCTGGGGATAGGTCGGCGCAGCAGAGTGAGTCACCGAGTCCCAGATCCCTCCCCATCGGAAATACAACCGAGACTGTCTCTCGGGATAGCCGCGTGGCGGTACCGACTATTCGGACCTGCGGTACCACCTACGCGGACGACCGGCGCCAACAACAGCGACGTCTCCGTGTGTCAAGACCTGAAGGCGCGGCAGTCGATATGCCGTACAGGCGTGTGCTGAGACAACGCGATGGCTTCAAAGTGGGAAGGCGACACCGAAGACTTCAGTTTTACGACCGACATAAGTGGCCCACCCGGGTCGAGGCGAAGCACGCTGTGGCGAACTGGATTGAGTCGCGGGTACGACCGTCGGCGTTTCCACTCCGCGCTTAGCTACGTCCCACCCGTCGAGTTCGAGATGAATCTGGTCAAGTCCTGGGAAGTGGTGTATCTCCCTCCCGCTGGACCTCTACACGTAGGTGATGTTGAACTTGTGCGACTTCGGATCGCCGAGGCGACGGGCCTCCGAGATGAACATTGTGGTTCGCGACTCGGCATCGTGGGACAGAGACAGGTAGATAGCCGACCGAAACGCGAGATCGATGATCATTGACGACTCTGGGGGATCACCCAGCCGCGGGTCGCGGGATTCGAACGTGAAGAAGAGGAACCGCCGGCTGCATATCCAGGCCCTAGTGGGCCGGAACGCAGCGTCGTCGTAGTCTGTAAGGCTTCCCCACACCGACAACGAATGATAGAAGGCAAGGCGAGCAGGGCTCGAGGAGAATACCCCGGGGGTGAACGGATCACGACTCTCCTCGCCGCCTGTGGCGTCCAGGTGGTCTGAGGTGTCGTTGAACCCCTCGGCACGCATACGCCCCTCGTAAGTCACCCGCCAGTTTCCTTGCGTTGGAGCGGTTGCGCATTGGAACTTCGTACGTGTCTGGGTCTGGGCCCTAGTCTCAATGCAAGTCCCCACGTACTCCCACAGGAAATTCTTCGACCCGCGCATGGCGGTTGCCAGTGCCTCCGGAATGGAAACCTCCGTCAATTGGGCTTGTGCTAGCCCATGGTTGTCCGAACAGTGGCCCCAGTACTCCCAGATGTCCATGCAAGAAATCCTATCCTCGGCTGACCCGAATCTTTCATGGGGCGGCCATTCCGCCCGTTCAGCGGGCCCCGCACCGCTGACACGGTGTCTATTGGATCTTCTAAACACTCCCCGCCTCGGAGAGCACAACACTGGCCGGAGGAAAACTACTGACTGAGAGCGCGTCAACAGCAACGGCAAGGACCACCGGTCAAGGGCCACCGGTCAAGGGCCAAAAGCCAGCCTGCTGGATCAAAAGCATCACCCCGGTGGTGACCACAAGAAGGACGAGAGAACTTCGAGGCCGGCGGAGACGATGTCCCTGTCAACTGCGGGTGAAAATTGACCCCGTAGCGACGTCTGGAAAATGCCCCCGACGGTTCAAGTACGTAGATCAAGAAACGATGTATACGCGCATGCCGGCTTCCTGCCCGGCAGCGGCGCCCATCAGTTCACGCCGAGCCCGGGTCCGATATCAACTCCCGGACAGCGACAAACTTCAGCATCGTGCACCAGCTGATCGATCATTGCCGATGCGGCGATGTCGTCACCGAAGATCTTGCCCCATATCCCTACCTCGCCCGCCGGCGTACCTCCCCGCCGGCGGACCACCCCACCAGCGC
>NZ_JBQSWR010000021.1:0-2059 GCF_052377405.1 Corynebacterium sp. AOP40-9SA-29
GCGGGCCTCGTTGACGGTCATCCACGGTGCGCCGACGGCGGTCGAGGTGACCGCCGCCTTCTCCTCGAAGGACGCGCGCAGCTTCTCTTCGAGGTTGAACTCGACGTAGACGTCGTCGCCGGCCCCGAGGATCGGCAACGCCCACTGGTTCAGCGCGTCCTCGATCCGCTTGATCTGCGGGCCGAGGCTGTCGCCGTACAGCGAGCGGCGGAACTCCCTGACGTTGCTGTAGTTCGCGTTGTCGAGCAGCCCGACCTGCGTGGGATTGACGTGGTAGACGCTGGCGACGGTCTGCAGCGACAACTTCGTCATGTCGACGACCTGCTCGTCCTGCGCCTTCAAGTGGCTGGGCTTGTAGTCCATGCCGTCCTCGAGGATCGGCGTGCCACCAGTCCCCGACCCGCGGCCGGTGTACTGCGACTGCCACGCCGCCTTGAACCGCCGGCGTGCCTTCGCATCCCAGCTGGTCCCAGCCGGACGGGTGATCACCCCGCCGATTCGCGCGCCAGAGGTCCACAGCGATGACCGGTACGCCGCCGCCTCGAGCTGCTCGCGCAGCGTGTCCTTCAGCGCGTCGACCGGCGATGCGCCCCGCTTCATCGTGAACGGGTCGTAGCCGTGGACCCGGACGACCTTCTCCGCCGGGATCTCGACGTGCTCGCCGGTGGACGGATCCGCCATGATCATCGACTTCATCGTCCAGGCGTCGTGCCACCGGTAGGTGATCTGCCAGGTCGGTGAGATTGGGGTGATCCGCCACTCCCCGACGCGGTCAGTGTCGACCAGCCAGATGAACTCGTCGTACAGGCTCAAGTCCATCAGAGACCGGTAGATCAGGTCGTAGGTCAGCATGCTCGGCGAGCACTTCTTCATCAGACGCGAGACCTGCTCGCCGCGGATACGCTCCCGGCCGCCGTCGGAGTCCCGACGGAAGGCGTGCAGGTTCACCGACGCGACGTTTCGGGCGATGAAGTCCGTGACCGTCCGCAGATGCGGCTGTTCTCGCCACAGCTGCTCGACGCCCATCTTGTCGATGTCGCGGGCCAGCGAGGCGAAGATCGGCGCGGCCAGCTCGTCCGGCTCGGGGGCGCGCAACGGTGCGCGGGTCAGGCCGAATCGCTCCAGAAATCCCATGCGGGCCTCCTCACACGATCAGCAGATCGTCATCGTCGAAGTCGTCGAGGGACTCGTCGTCCGAGTCCTCAATGTCGTCCCAGTCGTCGTCGGAGTAGGCCGAGACGAAGGTGTCTGTCGTGCGGTTCCCCATCCACCAGGCGATATTCCCCGCCACGAACGGGGTGACGTCGCCGGTGGACTTCTCGCGGTCCCAGATGAACGTGTCGCCGCTCTTACGGTCCTTGACGCCGATGGCGGCGGACTCCAGCAGTGTCGGCGTGGTCGGGGTCTCCGGGTCCCGGCCCAGCCAGCGCACGGTGCGCTCCTGGATCGAGGTGAAGAAGCCCAGCACACTCGACGTCATGTCGGTGCCCTGCCACTCGGCGACGTCGATGCCGGAGTCGCGCAGCAGTGGGGCCAGCGCGTTCGACGGGCTGCCCTTCACCTGCAGGCCAACGGTTCCGGAGAACCACGTCCCGCGGCGGGCATTCAGCCAGTAGGGAACCCACCGGTAGCCGGCGCGGGACGCGACGACCTCGACGTGCCACCGACCGTCAGGCCGCTGGGCGGCGATGACGATGTGCGCGTGAGTTCCCTCGGTGGCGACGTCGACACCGCAGAAGATCGGCGCGTCGGCGGCGGGGCGGGAGTCTGGATCCGCGAGCGAGTCCCACAGCTCTGGGGCGATCTTGCCCGGGTCGAGGGACTCGACCCACTGGCACAGGTTCTCGGTGCGGAACTCGTCATCCTCTTTTCCCTCCCTCTCTGCGGATACGTCTCGCTCGGTCATGCGGCCGTGTCCCAGGTCCGGGTTGGCCTGCGCCCACCCCTCGCGGTCGTCTATCGACAGGTCCGGGTGCGCCGACCACTCGAAGATCCCGACGGTGACCGCGTCGGTCTGGTCCGAGTTGATCGCGTTGATGCAGCGGGTACGCATACTGCG
>NZ_JBQSWR010000023.1:0-910 GCF_052377405.1 Corynebacterium sp. AOP40-9SA-29
TGTGTTGGGGGATGTGCGCCGGGGCTTCGGTGGGGTCGGGGCGAGGATCGCGTGGGGGATGGGCGAACCGGGTAGTTCGCGGATTCCTTGCTCGATCCTCGCCCCACTTACTTTGTGGCTTCATGCTGCTGGTTGGTCCTGGCAGTGATGTCCTCGTGGGCAGGCAGAGACGGCGCGGGGCATCGTCTTTGGGGGCCTCGGGCCAACACGTCCGTCCTCTGTGGATAAGCGGGCCGGCATCCGCGGGGTAGTTCTGGAGTTAGCCGGCTGGCTCTCTGTTGTCGATGATTGTTGGTGTTGGGGAGGCGTTCCCGGCAGCTCCGGCTCTATGTCCTCGGCCATCGTCTTCGCGGTGGTGGGCCACTATCCTGCGGGTCTTCCATGCACGGCGTGAACCTGGAGCCTCGGCATGAGACGAGATCAGCGTCGGCGGCCGGGCCGGCGGTGGTCGTGGCGGTGTCCGCTGCTGGAGGTGAAGATTCTTACTCGAGGTGGAATGGCTGGAGAGGATTCGCCGGCTCCGGGTCGGAAGTGTTGGGTGGACCTTCGGTTCGGAGCTAGTTGCCGAGAGCTGGCGGGGACGGATGATTCTCGCTCGGGAGTAGGGAGTGGGGACAGCGGGTTGGGGTCATGGTGTCGGGCGAGAGCGTGTCGTCCGGGTCAGGGAGGGCAACGGTTACGGCGGTTGCGGTGAACAAGAGAGAACGACGCTGTGACCAGCGAAGTTGTGTGGGTGTGGGGTGGTGTGTAGATTATGTCGAGTCAGCGACGCGCTGGGAGCGAGCACAGAGTGCTTGTCCGGTGGGTGTGTTGGCTGGGAGGTCCGGAACGGGCCGTTTACGCGCTGTTTGCTTCTTGGCAATCTGGTGTTGTACCCTTTACTTCAGCCGCGACGGCGTCCCCTTGATTA
>NZ_JBQSWR010000024.1:0-592 GCF_052377405.1 Corynebacterium sp. AOP40-9SA-29
CTTCGACGTCATCTGGTTCGCCAAGCACGTCCTGAACGAGCCGCTGACGGAGTGGCAGGAGTGGCTGTCGATCCACGCGCTGGAGCTGCTGCCGCCGGAGCGGATCAGGGCGCAGTACCCGGACCAGCCCGAGCTGTGGGACCAGGAGCTGCTGCGGTTCAAGACGATCCTCGTGCTCGTGGCCAGGCAGAACGGCAAGACGCACTGGGCGAAGGTGCTGCTGAAGTGGGCGCTGTTCCGGAAGAAGTTGCCGTACATTCTCGGCGCGGCGCAGACGAAGAACGATGCGTTCGAGTTGTGGGAGGAGGTTCGCGACGAGTGCGAGGCTCACCCGAAGCTTCGTAAGCGGATGAAGCGGACCTCCAACGCGCACGGCTTCGAGGCCCTGCGCTCGCGTACCGGGGTGTACCGGATCGCCGGCCTGGACCGCAATGCCGGTCGTGGCAAGACGGTGAACATGCTCTACCTCGACGAGTTGCGCGAGCATAAGACCTGGACCGGCTGGACGGCGTTGTCGTCGACGACGATGTCGCCGGTGATCGGCTTCAACGTCGCCACGTCGAATGCTGGTGACGCGAGGTCGGTGGTGCTG
>NZ_JBQSWR010000025.1:0-592 GCF_052377405.1 Corynebacterium sp. AOP40-9SA-29
TTTCGACGTGATCTGGTTCGCGAAGAACGTCTTGCGCGAGCCGCTGACTGAGTGGCAGGAGTGGCTGTCGATCCACGCGCTGGAGTTGCTGCCGGCTGAGCGGATCCGGGCGCAGTACCCGGATCAGCCGGAGCTGTGGGGCGAGGAGTTGCTGCGGTTCAAGACGATCCTCGTGTTGGTCGCCCGGCAGAACGGCAAGACGCACTGGGCGAAGGTGCTGTTGAAGTGGGCGCTGTTCCGCAAGCGGCTGCCGTACATCCTCGGCGCGGCGCAGACGAAGAACGATGCGTTTGAGCTGTGGGAGGAGGTCCGTGACGAGTGCGAGGCTCACCCGAAGCTGCGTAAGCGAATGAAGCGTACCTCCAACGCGCACGGTTTCGAGGCGCTGCGCTCGCGTAGCGGGGTGTACCGGATCGCCGGCCTGGATCGGAACGCCGGTCGTGGCAAGACGGTGAACATGCTCTATCTCGACGAGTTGCGCGAGCATAAGACCTGGACGGGTTGGACCGCGTTGTCGTCGACGACGATGTCGCCGGTGATTGGCTTCAACGTCGCCACCTCGAACGCCGGTGACGCGCGGTCGGTGGTGCTT
>NZ_JBQSWR010000026.1:0-586 GCF_052377405.1 Corynebacterium sp. AOP40-9SA-29
AGTTCTTGGCGGCGGCGAAGCGCTCGGCGACGTCGTCCCAGTTGAACACGTTCCAGACGGCCTTGACGTAGTCCGGCTTGACGTTCTTGTACTGCAGGTAGAAGGCGTGCTCCCACATGTCGAGCATCAGCAGCGGGGTGAGATTGATCGAGGTGTTGCCCTGCTGGTCGGTGAGCTGCTCGACAACGAGGCGTCCGGCGATGTGGTCATAACCCAGCACGGCCCAGCCGGAACCGTAGAGGCCCAGGGCTGCGGAGGAGAACTGGTCCTTGAACTTGTCGAAGGAGCCGAAGTCGCGGGTGATGGCCTCGGCCAGCTCGCCGGTGGGCTCGCCGCCGCCGTTGGGGGAGAGGTTCTTCCAGAAGATGGAGTGGTTGGTGTGGCCACCCAGGTTGAACGCGAGGTTCTTCGACAGCGCGCGGATCTGGTCGGGGTTGGTGCCTTCCTCGCGGGCCTTCTCGAGGGCCTCGAGGGCGGTGTTGGCGCCGGCGACGTAGGTCGCGTGGTGCTTGTCGTGGTGGAGCTGCATGATCTCGGCGGAGATGTGCGGCTCGAGGGCGTCGTAGTCGTAGGGCAGGTCGGGAAG
>NZ_JBQSWR010000027.1:0-417 GCF_052377405.1 Corynebacterium sp. AOP40-9SA-29
TCGAACGTCACGCCGGGGCCGGCATCGAGCGCGGCGTTGAGTACTGCTTGCCCGTCGGCAGTCAGCATCTCCCGGGTGTCGAGTACGCCATTGGCGCCGTCGATATTCCAGAAGGCGATCTGCACCCCTTCTTCGTCGGCACGGTGATCGTAGTGTTCGACACCGTAGGGGTCTGGTTCTGATAGCGGATCGTCACGACCGGGTGTGGGGTCGAGGAGCTTCACGCCTTGACCTGAGGCGGCAGCGTTGACGAGGTTCTGCAGATCAGCGACCGCCGATCGATACTCGCTCCCGGCATTGCCATGATCGTTGGCGTCGCTGAGCGCCTGGCGGAACTGGTCGGTGAACAGGTCCGGCCGATTGTTGGGTTCATCGTCGACAGCGTGCTGCTCGGGCTGAACATCAGGCGTCGGCGGT